>CAWHQH010000024.1:0-204747 GCA_963831465.1 Terriglobia bacterium
TTGCCGGCGCTGCTTTCTGCGCCTTCACTGCTTCGGTCTTTACGTGCTTCTTTGTGGCGGCAGCAGGTTCGGCCCCCGTCTTTTTATCCTGCGTCTTGTCGGTCTGAGCGGCGACACTCGTCGCCACCAGCAACACAAGCAGCAAGTATCTCTTCATGACTTCTCCTTTTTGCCCGTGCGTTTGCGAAGGTCGGCAATCCATTTCACGACCTCGGTGTCATCCGGAGCGAGCCGGCTGTATGCCTGGTAATGCTCCAGCGCGCACGCGTAATCCCCAAGATATAGATCGCACAGTATGGCGAGGTTCCTGTGCGCATAGTGGAAGTCGGGGAACTGCGCCAACGCCGCCTCATAGCTGGCGCGCGCTTTCGCAAACTCTCCTTTGCGCCGTTGCACCAGGCCGAGCTCATTGTAGGCAGCCAGGTGGTGTGGATTCAGTTCCAGCGCCTTGCTCAGGCTGGCTTCAGCGTGGTCCAGGTCGCCGGTGCGGGCATATGCAATGCCAAGATTGATGTGTGCTGCCGCTGTTGTGGGCGACTGTTCAGTCACCTTGACCAGCAGGGCGATAGCGCGGTCATATTGCGCCGCTTCGAGAATGCGCATCGCGTCGTCGTATTGGGCGCGCACCGCGTCCGGGACGGGCGTCTGCTGCGTGATTGTGACTCCGTTTGCATCCCGCGTGAAATCCAGAGCCGCGGTCGGGGGTGGTGGGGGCGGCAAATTCGTCTTCGCCGACTTGGCTGTCACCGTGCGTTCGGCATCCGGTACGCAGCCCAGAGCGAGGAACAGGACAAGCAATGGTATCGCGCACAAAATCGCGTTTATTGATCGAGTCTTATTGCGGATTGGCATGTTTCACCGCTCCTTGGTTGTCCGCCATCGGCACCGGGTGTGTTGCGGCCGGTTTGCTCGGCGCTGTTCCGCCTTCCGGTGTCGGTTGCGTTGTCTGGTCTGTGTTGCTCGGCGTTGTGCTGCCGTTACTTGGTGTATTACCGACGTTAGTCGATGCTGTACCGCCATTGACCGGCGCGCCACCGTTGGTTGGCATTGTGGTGCTCGCTGCCGCTGCCTGGATCGCGGCCTGCGCTAACGGCGATTGGTACACGTAACGGTCAATCGTTCCGATGAAGCCGCTGCTCATTTCATTTTTCGCATAGCGGCCCGGCACCATCTCGGCGAGCTTGCTGAGGCTCTTTTGAGTCCACTCATTGAAGACGCCGGCGTGCAGCATTTCTATGTTCTTCTCGTGGACCTTGATAGCTTTGTCCTCGAACGGATACGCTGCCTCATCGAGGTCTGCCTCAAACTTTTCCAGATTCGCACCCTTCATGTCGGCGGGACGCTCCGACTCCTTCAATGCGCGGCTGAAATCGAAATAGGTCTCGGCCATATAAAAGGTGGCGGCTGCCGTCACGTCGGCGATTTGATAATCCACCAGCCCAGTCATGGCCTTGATGGTCGCGTCCATGCGTTGCCGTTTCTCTTTCAGGCTCGCTTCAAACGGTTGCCGGAGTTTTACGGCTACGCAGGCCTGATAGAGCTGCTCCGCCAGGACCAGCGCCGAACGGGCCGCGATGGTCCGCGTGCGGCCGGTCCTTTCCGCTCCGCCCGCTGCGTCAATGCTCACGATATTCATCAGTTCTTTCTGATAACTAGAGTCGTTGTGCGCCGTTTTGTATATTTCGGCAATCTTAAAGCGGGTTTCGAGGTTCGTCTCAAGCGGCTTCGGGAAATCTGTAACGTAGTGTTGGTACGCGGCCAGCGCCTTGTCACTTGCACTGGACTGCTGATAGAGATCGCCTGCCACAAGCAGCGACTCCCTTTTCACGGTCTCATCGGTGGATTCAGACGCCAAACGCTCGTACTCTCCGGCTGCATGCGATAACTCGCCACTCTCGCGGTAGGCGCGTGCAATCAGCCTGGTGGCCTCGCCCGCCATTTTGTGTTTGGGATAGGTGCTGCGGAAAGCTTCAAGCACACCCGCGGCGGCCTTCCAGTCCTTCAGCTCAATCAGTGCGCCGCCTGCATCGTACTCAGCCGTCGGACGGATTGTGGAAGTAGGCGCTGCCGTGCGGATCCTCAGGAAGTGATCGGCGGCGGCGCGATAGTCCTTCGCGTCTCTTGCAATCTCACCCTGCTTGTAGATGGAGGCTGCCAGGTTGTCAACAAACTTGGCGTGCGTCTCGTCGCTCTCCGGCGTAACCGCCAGCACCTGCGTGTAAGCTTTTTCGGCCTGCGGGTACTCGGCGAGTTCAAATGAGCCGTGCGCAACCACAATCCATGCGGAGCGTCGGATGGGCGTCCCTGCGCCTGGATATTTATCGATAACACGTTGAGCAGAGGTGACGGCGGCGCGAAAGTCCTTCATCTCGTATTGATCGTCGGCAGCTGCTCCCAGGACCGCTGCGGCCTGTGCGTGGGTCGGGAACGTGTCAGCAAATTTGATCGAGCTTGCGATCGTATCGTGCTTGACGGCGTCCAGATTCTCCTTGGGGACGACCTTCAGCTGCTCACGATATGCGTAAACTGCGGCGTAACCTGCGGCTGGCGATTGAACGTTTACCGGGTATCCGTAGGCGGTGCGCTCGTACTGTTTGGCCGCGTCGCCAAAATCCTTGTTCTCAAAGAGAAGGTCAGCCATCCGGTAGTTGATCGTCGGCGACTCGCCGTCCTTCGGGAAGGAGGTGAGATAGTCGCCATACCAACGGAGGGCTTCGTGATAATTCGCCAGCTTCTCGTTTGCTTCCTGCGAGCTTTGATACTCAGCGTGGTAATGCGTCGCAAGGTCCTTCAGGTCAGTCTTCAGGTAAGCGATTGCTTCGGGTAATTCTTCCGGCTTGTTGTGCTTCCAGTATTCCGCCTGCAGTCCGTACTTGGATGCAAAGTCCCGCTTCGACTCCAGAACCAGCTTGGGGAATCCGCCCTTGGTGAACGTTTCCACTACGCGCATGCTGAAACGTGGAGAAGCAGGATGGAAAGGATGGAGCGTTATGAAAGCGTTGTATGTCTTTGCCGCGTCATCGTAGCGCAGTTTCGCCAGGTAGTACTCGCCAAGATTGCTGTAAACGCGATCTTCATAAGACCGGCTTTTGGTGCTGGTGAAGTACTGCTGGACCGCATCCGGCCCGCCGAGGTTCATGAAGCTCAGGCTGACGGCTCGAAAAGTATCGGCGACTCGGCGTTCGTCCTCTTTCTCATGCTTCTCATCAAAGTTGTAGCCGGTGGAAACCTTATAGTCGAGCAGCGCCATGTAATTCTGCACGGCTTCTTCGTATAGATCCTGCTTGTAGAACGTCCAGCCAAGTTTATATAGAGCGAGTTCGTAATATGAGGAACGCGCGCCCAGGTTTGTGATGGCTGAATAGGCGTTCTCGGCATCGCGAAATTTTCTGCGTGTAAAGAAGTACTCACCCCGCCGGAACTGGACTTCATCGAAATGCACGGAGTTCGGATTGGCCTTGATCGCGCGCTCCATGGTTTCCATGGCCTCTTCCGTGCGGCCAAGTTCGTCATACGCTCGCGCCATCTGATAGAGAACCTGATCGCTATCCTTATATTGCGGGTACTCCTTGAGCAGCTTCTTATAAAGCGCGATTGCCTCGAGAGGACCTTTGGGGGCTGCGTCAGAGCCTGGCACTTCCGTTGGCGTGGCGGCACTATTGCTGCTTGCCGGGATCTTGCTCTCCGCAGTTGTGCGCTTTTCGAACTCCTGATCGGATTCTCCACGGCCCGCTTTCGCAGCCGCGCCAGCCTTATTGGGCGTACCGGCCGGTTTGCTCGCAGGAGCTTTAGCGGACTCAGGAGCCGGCATTGGCTTCGGCTTGGCGTCGCCGGTGTGTATGCCGTACTCCTTCTCAAGTTCCAAGTCCGCGAGACGCCGGATTGCCTCGGGAGTCATCGGGGTTTCCGGTGATTCCTCAAGAAATTTTCGGTACTGCTGCATGGCCTGATCGACGCTTTCCTTCGTGTCAGCGTCCTTCACGTCCGGAGCCACTTTTTGCAGGTCTGCCAGCGTCCCCTGGGTATTAACCGGCTTGTGGTGCGCAGTGCAGCCGCCGAGGAAAGCCGACACAACCACGATTGGAATGGCGCGTCGAAGCATCATCGTCCCCCTGCGCCAGACTCGGCGCGCGAAGCTCGATCGTAGCTATCGGCAACGCCGAAGCGAGCCTGTATCTGCTGGGCCAGCAGTCGGTCCCGGCGGGCCTCAAGCTGGTTGACGGCAACGTTCTCGATCATCTCTCCCTGACGGGCCATTAAGAGATCGACATTCTTCAACGCGCTGCCAACGCGTTTACGGAGCTGTGCAATCTGAGCGTCGTAGCCGACATAGCTGTGCGTCGCCGCCTGCCTGGTTCTGACAAACGCTTCGTGCTGCTGATTGAGAGCGTCAACCTGGGTATTTAATTCGTTGAGGTGGTCAAATGCCGCAGTCAGGCGCTTGGGGTACTCGGTTTCCACGCGCCACGTGAGTACACCACGCAGGCGCGCCAGGCGCTGCCGAAGCGCGAGTGCTTCAGGACTGTCAGAGTTGCCAATCTGCTTTTCGATGAGTGCGATATGCTGGCTGGCGATCCGCTCGTCTGTGGTTGCCAGAAGGTCCGGCCGCGGCGCGGTAAGCATGGCGTGCAAGCGCTCGTCGAACTGTTTGCGCTGCTGCAGTCGCACGCGCATCCGCGAATCCAGATCCCGAAACTTGGCGTCGATCTCCGGCAGCAGCGGCTCGTAGTTTTTTTTACGCAGTTGGATGATATCGTCGAAGGCCTCAAGACTGGTTTGATAGCCCATGAGCTTCGACCGCAGGTCCTCGAGGTCAAGATAGTTGTGCAACGCGGTCTGGAAGTCGTGAGACGCCATGAGCGCCATCAGGTAATACGTTTCCGGCGCACCGGGAAGGCCGCGCAAGCGGATGACCCAGGTTTGATCTTCCCGGCTTTCCTCGCGGATCAGAGCTTTGAGAAAACGCCCTTCCCTGATGCTGTTAATGGATGCGTCTACTTTTTCGATTTGGCCACTGTACTGCTCGAGCGCGCGGCCATAGGTGAGGGCGGCGCGGCCGTATAACTTCAGGTCGGCATATGTATGCGGCACGGCAAGCAGTGCTTCCTGGACCGCCACATCCGTCGGCTCACGATCCGCCAAAATATTCCAGGGAACGAGCGCACGGTCAAACTGTTTGGACGAGGTATCTGCCCAGCCGGCCCGCAGCAGAGCTTCGTTTGAGAATGGTCCATCGAGCCGGACGCGATCGAGCGCCTGCTTTGAACGATCAAAGTTGCCCGATTCGAAAAGAATGGAGCCAAGAACCAGATTGGCCTTGTCGCGGATGGCGAGGCCAGCGGGATCATTTGCCGAAAGCTGTCCGGCTTTGTTCAGTTGCTCCACCGCTTCCTGTTGTTTACCGGCCTGCAACTGAGCGATTCCGAGGTTGTAGGCGACAAACCCAGCAAGGCTCGGATCATTTTGCAGATGGTTGAGCACCTCAATGGCGTCGTTCGGCTTGTTTGTCGCCATATAGATGTTCGCCCGCAGAAACTCGACATCGTTCTTTATCTTTGGGGGGACGGTGCCTTGGATCCGTCCGAGCGCTTGCAATGCATCGTCGAGCTGGTCTTTCTGGAAATGAATGCGGGCGAGCCTGAAAGCAGCTTCGTTTCGAACAGCTTCATCGACCGCGCCTTCAAGCACCCGCTTGATGGCGCGTCCAGCTTTGTAGTGCATGCGGTAGTCGAGTTCGAAATCGCCGACCGAGAATTCGGCTTCACCGATGTTGCGGTGAAGCGTATCGAGTCCGGGTTCGTCCAGACGGTGGTACTGTTCAAGTTCAGTGTCGAGCCGCTGGATTGCTTCAAAAAACTGGCCCTGGTAGGCATGAAAGAACGCTTCGTCAAAAAAGAGATCGTCCTTCTGTGTCCCAGACGCCTTCTGGTTCCCAGCCTTCTCGTTTGCGGCCGGCTTGTAGTTCTGAGCCGAGGCGGGAACGGCAGCCAGTGCAAGGGCGAGGCCCAATCCGATTATGCGGCGACTTACTCGCATCGATTACAGCTCTCCAATCGCAATCGGTGTGCTCCCGGCGTCCGGTCCGGCCACTGTTAGTTCCACCAGCTTTGGCTTTACGTCCTTACGGAACGAGAAGTGCTCCGTGCGGTTGAAATCCCCGCCGCTCTTAAGCTTGCCGTCCACAAGCACGTTGAGCTTGTGGTCTCCCGTGGCCACGTTGCCGACATAGATCCGTTGCACTCCACCTTTGCGCAGCGCCTCGAGTTCCTTGGCGCTATAGATGTAGTGCGCAACCAGCTGACCGTCAATCTGGAGCCGCACGGCATCGAGGCGTAATTCATCGCCTTTGGCCAATGCGACGAATATCGCGACCTGAGTCCCTGACGGGTACAGCAGTTTTTCTTCAAGTTGGTTCAGCTCGGCCGCAATACTGAGGACGTCTGATTTGGTCTGCTGAACTTGTTCGTCGAGGTCCCTCATCTGTTGCTGATCAGGAGTGGCAGCGGCTGCTTTCTGCTCCGTCTTTTTGGTGTCTTTCCGTTCGGCGTCTTTGCTTTCCTGCGCCGGCGCAGCTTGTAATGCCGAGAGAGTCCCAAACGATAACACCAGAACCAGAGCACTCATAACCGATAAATGCGCTCCATTTTTCATTTCTGTACCCCCACGCAGCTCTTAGACAGTCATTTTCCGACAGCACTAAGTATTGGGCAGATTGCCAGCGGCAACAACAGTACACGGGTGCTAAGGTCCCTTCTATACGGGTGTCAATACCTCCGTCTTAAGGAGTACCCGGGTACTAAAGCCCCCTCTAGACGGGTGCCAATACTTCCGTGCGAAAGGTACTTATTTGCCTCGGACGAGCGCACACGGTAGAAACCAAACGCCGCGCCAACACCTTGGCGGCCGGCAAACTGCTGCCGGAAAGAATGAAAGCGGGATCAAGACAGCGATTCATTAACTGAAACGAAGGAGACAGAGCAAGGGAGAACAAAAATCTGTTCCCTCGCGATTTTGACCATTCAATGTAAGTGATTGAGAAGGTTGGTTGCGGGGGGTGGATTTGAACCACCGACCTTTGGGTTATGAGCCCAACGAGCTACCAGGCTGCTCCACCCCGCAAATCGAATATATCAGCGCACGTACACAGGGTCAAACTTCACATGCAGTGAAGAGATGAAGCTGGGAAAGGCCCGGGAACTTTGAAGACCTGACGAAGCTGTGAAGTATCGCGGGTCGCTTATCAGCAGAAGTGGCCAGCGCTTCGCCGTAGAGTACCCTGACGGAAGATAGAGAGCGTAGCTGTTTGAAGGTTGTGCGGCAACCGGCACTGAACTGTGCACCGTACCCGCCGCGTGTGTCTGAGGATAAGCAATACCAGCGCCAAGAGCGATGATCGACAGAAACAAGCGCGTGTCTAGCCCCCCGAGGCCTGATATCGCGATCCTATCTCGCCCCTGTTACAATCTTAATCACCACACCCCACTGAGAGTTCCGGTTAAGACACATGAAATGTCCGTTTTGCGGGTTCGAAAATGACAAAGTAGTGGACTCGCGTGAGAGCAAAGAAGGCGAATCCATCCGCCGCCGTCGCGAATGCCTGAAGTGCGAAAAGCGCTTCACCACCTACGAGCGCATTGACGAAATCCCTTACATGGTTGTCAAAAAAGATGGCCGCCGGGAGAAGTTTGAACGGCAGAAAATCCTGGCCGGGCTGCTGCGCGCCTGTGAAAAACGGCCCATTTCCATGGGTAAGATGGAGCAGATCGTGAATGAAGTGGAGCAGTACGTGATCGATTCACCCGAGCGCGAGCGCACCGCCAGCGAACTGGGCGAGCAGATCATGAACAGCCTGAAGCAGATTGATAAGGTCGCCTACATACGCTTCGCCTCCGTCTATCGCGACTTCAAGGATGTGGGCGAATTCCACTCTGAACTGGAGTCACTGCTCAACAGCAAAGACGATAAGACCAAGCCGGCCAAAGCAAAGACCAGCGCAAAATAAAGAGCGGCGACGAATACGCGGCGCGAATAAAGGAGTTATGGGACATAAGGTTACGCTGATTCCGGGAGACGGCATCGGCCCTGAAGTTACAAATGCCGCCGTGCGCATTGTTGATGCGTCCGGGGTAAAAATTGAGTGGGAGCAATTTGCCGCGGGTTCTGAGGCCTTTGCCAAATATGGCGAATACATTCCCAAAGAGCTGACGCAGTCCATTGAGCGAACCGGACTGGGTCTGAAAGGGCCTGTGACCACGCCGATTGGCGGCGGATTTTCCAGCATCAACGTGGCATTGCGTAAGCAGTTTGAGCTGTTCGCCAACTTCCGTCCTATCCGCAACCTGCCTTCCCTGCCCACGCGCTATCCCAGCGTTGACTTGGCGATTGTCCGGGAAAATACTGAAGGCCAGTATTCGGGAATCGAGCATGAAGTGGTGCCGGGCGTGGTGGAGTCGCTGAAGATCATCACCGAAAAAGCGTCGACACGGATCGCGCGATTTGCGTTTGAGTATGCGCGACGGGAAAAGCGCAAGCGCGTCCACGCCATTCACAAAGCCAACATCATGAAGATGAGTGACGGCCTTTTTCTGCGCTGCTGCCGCGAAGTGGCCAAGGAATATCCGGAGATCACCTATGGCGAACACATCATCGACAACACATGCATGCAACTGGTGATGAATCCTTACCAGTATGACGTGCTGGTGATGGAAAACCTTTACGGGGATATTATTTCTGACCTGTGCGCGGCGTTCGTCGGCGGGCTGGGGTTTGGTTCCGGGAGCAAACATCGGCCTGCGCTGCGCGATCTTTGAGGCTGTGCACGGGTCTGCGCCCGACATTGCGGGCAAAGACATAGCCAATCCAACTGCTGTGCTGCAGTCGGCGGTTTTGATGCTGCGCCATATGGGCGAAGTTGAAGCCGCAGACAAGGTCCACACGGCACTGGAAAAAACCTACAAAGAAAAGTTGCACCTCACGCGCGATGTGGGTGGAACCGCCGGAACCAGCGAATTTGCCGACGCGGTGATTGCCAATATGGAACACGTAGCCGTTGCGACTGGCGACTAACAAACCTTACCGCTGATAAATGCGGGCTCACGCGGATAAAGCAACACTTTGGATATTGGGAGGGACTATAAAAATCAATGGCTTGGATCGTCAACTTCTCGCACTTTTCTGATCTGCGTTCATCAGCGTTTATCCGCGGTAAGGTTTTGTTCTTTTCAGCACTTATCTCGCTGATTCTGGTTTCCGGCTGCAGCAATTCCCAGCCTGGTTCCGAGCAGCCCGCAACCGCGGCGAAGGCCGCAATGGTCATTGTTGATCCCGCTACCTCGGGAACAGTGAGCGGCATCGTGAGTTTCAAAGGTCAGCCGCCAAAGATGAAGCCGCTGGACATGACTGCCGATCCAGGATGTCCCACGGGGCCTCAGCCGGCGGAAGTGATCGTCGCAAATGGGGGCGAGCTGGCGAATGTATTTGTCTATGTGAAGGAAGGCTTGCCGCAGGGCAACTTTGCCGTACCAACGGAGCCGGTTGTTCTCGACCAGAAAGGTTGTCGCTACAATCCGCATATGCTGGGCATCATGGCCGGGCAGCCCCTGAAGATCACCAATACCGACAGGGCAGACCACAACATCCATGACATGCCGAGCAAAAATCCGCCATTCAATGAGTCACAAACGCCCACAGACAAACCAGTCACCAAGACTTTCGCCAACCCCGAAATGATGATCCCTGTGCAGTGCAACCAGCATCCCTGGATGCGGGCTTATATCAACGTGATGAATAACCCTTATTTTGCTGTGAGCTCGACCGACGGAAGCTTTGCGATCAAGAATCTGCCTCCGGGCGAATACACAATATCGGCGGTCCATGAGAAATTCGGTGAGCAGACAATGAAAGTAAAAGTCGGGCCGAGGGAGACGGCGAAGGCGGCGTTTGTTTATTCGTCGACCGCGCAGTAAATCTTTCTAACATCCCGAAGCGAAGTGAGGGATCCATATTGTGACGAACAAGCAAGCAAAAAACCTGCTCAAATGGCCCAGAATCCCAGCTATGTCTTAGCGGTTCATCCTTTTCCAAGTAAAACAATGCGGCTATAGGTTTCCCTCGCGACGCTCGGGATTTTAGAAAGAACAAAATGCTAAAATAGTGGGTACTCTCAGGGAGCAGTTCTGACCTCTTCCACATATAACGCCGCCCATCATCGGTTTACTGTGTTTGTTGCCGCGTTGGCTTTCCTGCTGATCATTGCCGGCGGTCTGGTCACCAGCAACAATGCCGGTCTGGCCGTCCCCGACTGGCCCACCAGCTTCGGGCATTTGTTCAAGATCCCCAAAATGATAGGCGGGGTAAAGTTTGAGCACACGCACCGCATGATCGCCGAGTTTGTCGGGCTTCTGACCATCATTGTGGCGATATGGACCTGGCGCGTGGACAAGCGCCGCTGGATGCGCGGCCTCACGTTGGGGGCCGTTGCGGGGGTAATTTTTCAGGGAGCTCTGGGCGGACTGACAGTCCTGAATTTTCTGCCGCCAGCCATCTCAACGGCCCACGCGACTGTTGGACAGACTATGTTTTGCATGCTGGCGGTGATTGCAGTATTTACCAGCCGAAGCTGGCTCGATGAACCGGTGGAAAAGATCACCCGCAAAGATGCCAAACCTCTGCTGCGGCACTGCTGGATGCTGATCGGCTTTCTATATTTGCAGCTTATCCTGGGTGCGGCCTTCCGCCATGTCTGGACCAAGTGGGGCCCAATGGGATCAAACCACTGGCCGACGCACAAAATAGTTCATGCATTACTTTATCCCCACATTCTCAACGCATTGTTTGTTACGGTGTTGTTGCTGTACGTGAGTTTGCGGACTCTGACCAAGCACGGGAACATCCCTCAGTTGCGCCGGCCTGCTCTATGGCTGTTGTTGCTCCTGATTGGGCAGCTTGTTCTGGGTGTGAGCGCTTATGTGGTACGGGTGATTCAGGGCGTGAATGAAGCGCAGCCAACAATGACTCTTGTATCGGTAACGGTCGCGCATTTGGCCGTGGGCGCACTGATTCTGGCTTTGAGCATGGTGCTGACAATTCAGGCCTATCGGCACACAGGAGATCCAGCAACGGTTATTCCATTTGATCGGCAGCGCGAGGTGGCCACGGCATGAGCAGTGTCCCACAAAGGCTGGAGCAGGAGACAACGGTCGTGCAGACGGCTGCTACTGCTCCCGTGGTGCTGAAGAAGAATTCCCTGCTTGGCGACTACTTCCAACTGTTCAAAGTCCGTGTGACCTCGCTCGTCGTGATGACAGCGTGGGCCGGCTATTACATGGGCGCGGCCAAAAGCGGAGTGTCGTCATTGACATGGACTTTGCTCAATGCGCTGATTGGAATCGGCATAACTTGTGCAGGCTCCGCGGCGCTGAATGAAGTCCTGGAACACAAAATCGACGCGCTGATGCGGCGCACTCGCAACCGTCCACTGCCAGCAGGAAGAATGAGTTTGGCCACGGGACTCACGGCAGGAATTCTGGCGACCTTACTTGGGCCGCTTTATCTTTCACTCACGACAAATATCCTTACCGGCGTGCTGGCATTGAGCACCGCCGTTACGTATCTGGCGTTTTATACACCGCTGAAGCGCATCTCGCCGATTTCAACTTTTGTTGGCGCATTCCCGGGCGCCATGCCGCCGCTGCTTGGCTGGACGGCCATACGTGGCAAGCTGGAAATTGAAGCAGTCTTTCTGTTCCTGATCGTCTTCTTCTGGCAGTTCCCGCACTTCCAGGCGATCGCATGGATGTACCGCGAGGATTATGAAGCAGCCGGCATCAAGATGCTGCCGGTGGTCGATAAGGCGGGACATAGCGTGATCCGCCAGATGCTTACGTATTGTTCCACGTTGATTTCCGTAAGCCTGGTTCCAACCCTGCTGCGGATGACCGGCAAGATTTATCTTTTCGGCGCGCTTGTGCTTGGCCTGGGATTTCTATGGTTTGTCTTCCGGCTGGCGCGGGCTAAGCTCCCCACGACCTCACCCGATTCACGGCTTTTTGCCCGCCAGCTTCTCCAAGCCAGTGTGGTTTATTTGCCGCTGCTTTTTGCCCTGATGATGCTGAATGTGGTGCATTCATAATTTATGGCAACTGCTTTACAGGAAACGATTTCTACAGGAGCCATGCAAAACAGTTCTGCTGTGATTCGCGTCGAAGACATACGCCACAGTTACGGCAAACGCACGGCCCTGAAAGGCATATCATTTGACGTTGCTGCGGGCGAGATTTTTGGTCTTCTTGGCCCTAACGGCAGTGGCAAGACTACGCTGTTCCGCATCCTTTCCACGCTCATGCTGCCGACCAGCGGGCGCGCTCTAGTCTCAGGCTTTGACTCAATCAGGCAGGCAGACGAGGTTCGCAGGCGCATTGGCGTGGTCTTCCAATCCCAATCTGTAGACATAAAGTTGACGGCTGCGGAAAACCTGTGGCACCAGGGACATCTCTATGGGCTGCGCGGAGCAGCCTTAAAGTCGCGCATTCAGGAAATGCTGGAACGTGTTGCTTTGCTTGATCGGGCAAAAGATAAAGTCGAAACATTTTCCGGCGGGATGCAGCGCCGCGTAGAGCTGGCAAAAGGGATTATGCATCGGCCAAGCGTGCTGTTGCTGGACGAGCCGACAACTGGGCTTGATCCCGGAGCGCGTCGCGACTTGTGGCTCTACCTGGATGAACTGCGAACGCGAGAAAAAGTTTCCATCATCGTGACCACACACCTGATGGAAGAAGCCGAGCATTGTGACCGGTTGGCCATCCTGAACCTTGGCGAGATTGTTGCCTTGGGAACCCCAGAGGAGTTGCGCAGCCAGATCGGCGGCGATGTGGTGATGTTAGAGGCTGCGGATCCAGCTGCGTTGGCGCAACGGATCGAGGAGCGGTTCAAGATTGCTACAACTGCGCTGGATGGAAAAGTCCGCTTGGAAATTCAGGATGGATTGAAGTTTGTAACGGCGGTGGCGGAAGCCATGCCGGGAACGATCCAGTCGGTTTCCATCAGCAAGCCGACGCTGGATGACGTTTTTATCAGCCGCACAGGCCACAGGTTCTGGACGGAACAAGAGCAAGGCGCAGAACAAGCAAACCTGACTACCGATAAACACTGAGAACCACTGATCTGGAGAAGATCGGTCAGAATTCGATAAGTGAGATGAATTCACAAAGCATGACATCATCGCAAGTCGCACGAGCCAGTATGGCGCCGAACACGGGTGAATCCCCTGCTGCCCGCATTTACGCTGTGGTGGCGTGAGGTGGTGCGCTTTTATCGGCAACCGGCGCGCGTGGTCGGCGTGGTGGTATCACCGCTATTGTTCTGGGTGGTGATCGGTGCTGGATTTGGCACGTCACTGCAAAAAGGCGCGACGGGCACGGGAAATTTCCTGAATTATTTCTTTCCCGGCGCGTTGATGATGATCGTGCTTTTTACCTCGATCTTCACCATGATGTCAGTAATTGAAGACCGCAACGAAGGGTTCTTGCTTTCCGTGATGGTTGCGCCGGTGCATCGATCTGGGATTGTGCTGGGCAAGGTCCTGGGCGGGACAACGCTCTCCACCATTCAGGGCCTGTTGTTTCTGGTATTTGCGCCTTTCATTGGCTTGAAAATAGGCGTTGAGCAATTCCTGATTGTGGTGCTGGTCACGTTTTTAGTCGCGTTCTCCCTTACGGCGCTGGGATTTGTGATTGCCTGGAGAATGGAATCCTCGCAGGGCTTTCACGCGATTATCAATCTGTTCCTGATTCCACTGTGGATGCTCTCCGGGGCGCTGTTTCCCGTTAGCGGCGCGTCGGGCTGGATCCAATGGCTGATGCGCATTAACCCTCTCACCTACGGCATGGACGCGCTGCTCCTTACGCTCTTCCCTGCTACCACCCACGGGACGACGCTGAGCTTGTGGCCGTCCATTGGTGTGCTGGCGCTTTTTGCGGGGATAGTATTTATGGCTGGATTCATTATCGCTAATCGGCGGCGCACGCTTCCGGCGGCGTAAGAAGATGACCGATTACAGTCTTTTCCCCGCCCTGAATGCCACTCTCAACGGCGCCAGTGCGGTCTTAATTACTACAGGCCGGGCTCTAATCGCGCGCAAACAAATCAAGCTGCATCGCGCCTGCATGATTGCTGCGTTTGCCACGTCGAGTGTTTTTCTAGTCAGTTATCTCTACTATCATGCCCACGTTGGTTCAGTGCATTTTCCGGGTCAGGGATGGATCAGGCCGGTCTACTTCATGATCCTGATTTCGCATACGATTCTCGCCACTGCAGTCGTCCCGTTGGTGATTTTGTCATTAACATATGGATTGAAGGCCCGCTTTGACCGCCACCGCAGAATTTCCCGATGGACGTTTCCTGTTTGGCTCTATGTCTCAGTCACCGGTGTGGTGGTTTACATCATGCTTTATCAGATTTATGGCGGGCATGCGTGAGCTTGGTCTAGAATAGCCGCCTGCTTTTTTTGTTGGAGCATCTTCAAGAGATCGTGGCCCGCTGGTATATTTACCAACATTCGTAAAGGAAAATTTCTTCTATGGCAAAAAGCGTAAACAAAGTGATTCTGGTAGGAAATCTGGGAAAAGACCCGGAAGTTAAATTCACGCCCAGCGGCGTTCCTGTGGCCAAATTCAGCCTGGCAACTAATGAACGCTATAAAGACAAAGCCGGCGAATGGCAAGACCGTACGGAGTGGCACAACATTGTGGCTTGGCAAAGGCTGGCGGAAATCGTCGGCGAGTATGTCAAAAAGGGATCCAAAATCTATATCGAGGGCCGGCTCCAGACCTCAAGCTGGGAAGATAAGCAGAGCGGTGAGAAGAAGTATCGCACTGAAGTCGTGGCCAGCGACCTTGTGCTGCTGGGTGGCCGCGGTGAAGGTGGCGGCGATCATGAAGCACGTTCGTCCCGAGGGGCAGCCGCGTCATTTGACCAGCGAAGTTCACATTCCGAGGAGCATGCGCCGGCATCAGCGGAGATTACCGACGAGGACATTCCTTTTTAGCGGGCCAGTTAGTTGAGTGCGTCTGGCCTTGAATTTAAGGTAAGCATCCATTTATTGACCGTAGCCAGGCTGGCGTGAGCGGCACTCAAGCTGTTCGATGCGCATCATAGGCGGCCCAATCCGATCTGAGCGGATCGGGACTTATCACCATCTGAGCGGAACACCCGATCATCACGAAGTCACACCTCCATGCCGTTCTTTGTGATTACCACTGACATTTTTTGTCATTTCCTGTTAAAATAACAGGTGTTCGCCCTCTTAACATTTGTTTACATTATTCCTGCAAAGCTATAAGTATCAGTGCGTTAAAGAGACTACCTCAAAATTCGTGCCGGGTTGGCCAGCGACCTGCATATTGGAACTAACAGATTGACCGTCCGATTTGCCAGGAACCGCTCGCAAATTTGTTGACGAAAACCGAATTCCAGAAGGAAGAGAGATTTAAAATGCGCAAACAAAAGGGTTTTTCATTAATTGAGTTGCTGATTGTGGTCGCGATCATCCTGATCATTGCCGCCATCGCCATTCCGAACTTGCTGCGCGCCCGTATTTCAGCCAATGACTCGGCTGCGGCCGCCACTATCCGTACCATCAACACAGCCGAAGTGACATATTCGACCACTTACGTCTCTTCTGGTTATGCCGACACTTTCGTAAAGCTCGGTCCTGATGCCGCAGGTTGCGTAGCCCCAACAGCTGCCACCTCTTGTCTGGTTGACAATGTTCTTGGCTGCGCCGCTGGTAACAAATGCCCTAAAGGCGGATATAACTATTTCCTGACAGCTGCCGTTGTTGGACCGCCGGTTGCCGATTACACCACCAGCGCTGGCCCGCTTGGCAACTCCACGGGCAGCAAGAATTTCTGCTCCAACCCGGACGCGGTGGTCCGTTTCAACTCTTCGACTACAGTTTTGGCCGCGCCTGAAGTGTTAGCGGGTTGCGCCAAGCTCGGCGTTTCACCCAACACGACTGCCGGATCATACATGGCCTTGCAGTAAAAGCACATTTTCGGCAAGTACCTGGGGGAGGGTATAAGCCAGAAAAGAGAGGCGCGGCGAGAGCCGCGCCTTTTTTGTTGAATATCCGTGTTGCTGGAAACCACGACAGGAAATGTCAGGGAAGAATGACAAAAACTGTCGCAGGGACGAGTATTTGCACTTCTTTACATTTTGCAGCTGTCAGTATTTTGTTAAACTTCATTTATATCAGCCACTTAGATGGCATCAAGAACAATGGTTTATCATCTACTGGAAAGTCTGGGATGGCACTCAAGGTGCATACTTGAACAGTGGAATCTGTCTTATGACAGCCGAAACTGCATTGTTCCAGTCGGCGATTGCATATTTTAGAGGAGATTTAGAAATGCGCAAACAAAAGGGTTTTTCATTAATTGAGTTGCTGATTGTGGTCGCGATCATCCTGATCATTGCCGCTATCGCCATTCCGAACTTGCTGCGCGCCCGTATTTCAGCCAATGACTCGGCTGCGGCCGCCACTATCCGCACTATCAACACAGCCGAAGTGACATATTCGACCACCTACGTCTCTTCTGGCTATGCCGACACTTTTACAAAGCTCGGCCCCGATGCCGCCGGTTGTGTAGCCCCAACAGCTGCCAATTCTTGCCTGGTTGACAACGTTCTTGGTTGCGCCGCTAACAATCCTTGCCCCAAGGGCGGATATAACTATTTCCTGACAGCTGCCGTTGTTGGGCCGCCGGTTGCCGACTACACCACCAGCGCTGGCCCGCTTGGCAACTCTACGGGCAGCAAGAATTTCTGCTCCAACCCGGACGCGGTGGTCCGTTTCAACTCTTCGACTACAGTTTTGGCCGCGCCTGAAGTCTTGGCGGGTTGCGCCAAGCTCGGCGTTTCACCCAACACGACTGCCGGATCATATATGGCCTTGCAGTAAAAGCACATTTTCGGCAAGTACCTGGGGGAGGGTATGAGCCAGAAAAGAGGAGGCGCGGCGCAAGCTGCGCCTCTTTTCGTTTTTCAATTCAAACAGGAAGGCCCGGCCCCTCAATGATGACGATTTTTGTCATTCTCTTCAAGAGATTGCCCAATCATCCAGCAGCTTACGCAGATAAGTCATCTTGCTATTAATAACTTACAAATACCTGCTAAACCGAATCACCTTGGCACTCAAAGTGCAGTATTGCAAGGGTATGAAGCCCAGGAATAAAAAAATTGCCAACAGCAATGGATTCTCACTCATCGAGCTTCTTATCGTTGTTGCGATTATTCTGATCATCGCGGCGATTGCCATTCCAAATCTTCTCCGAGCGCGAATGGCAGCCAATCAGTCAGCCGCAGTGGCGACCCTGCGTAATATCAACAACTCACAGGCGACTTACATCTCCACCTTTGCCTCGTTCGGATACGCTGACACGTTTGTAAAATTAGGCCCGGGTGTCCCTTGCGACGCCACGCACGCGTGTTTAGTTGATGAGATTATCGGTTGCGCGGCCCAGCCCTGCGCGAAAAGCGGATACAACTATTTCATTGCGTCAACATCCGCTGCCCCCCCGATTGTTGATTATCGGACAACTACAAGCCCGGTCAGTTGGGCAGGCACTGGCTTGGAAAACTACTGCAGCATGAACGATGGCGTTCTGCGCAAGGAACTTGCGCCTGCTGCCAGCCTCGCAGCCGTCGTGGCCGTTGCCGACTGTTCTGATATCACCAAGTACGTAGCCATACAGTAACGTCATCACGTGTACAACGCTTGCGGAGCTCCAATTATTTGCACTAAAATCGGCATCACGTAGCCTTAACTGACATGTTTGCTATAGAGATTCAGGGCCTCTCCAAAAACTATGCGTTTGGGTTCTGGAAGAAGCAAATCCGGCCTGCGCTGAAACCCCTCCATCTTGCGGTTCATACGGGTGAAACTTTCGGCTTTCTGGGTCCCAACGGGGCCGGTAAGACCACGACTCTAAAGCTGCTGATGAGCATTATCTCCCCGAGCTCTGGTACAGCCACCATACTTGGAAAAAGTTTCCTGGATCCGGAGGTCAAGCGCCGGATCGGCTTTCTGCCGGAGCAACCCTATTTTTATGATTACCTGAGCGCCCCTGAGTTGCTCGATTACTACGCCCGGCTCTCCGGAGTCTCACTGGAACGGCGCACACAGAAGATTGACGAACTCTTGAAGCGTGTGGGATTGGGTGACGTGGGCAACCGCCAGTTGCGCAAGTTCTCAAAAGGCATGCTTCAGCGCGTTGGCATTGCGCAAGCCATTATCCACGACCCTGAAGTGGTTTTTCTTGATGAGCCCATGTCCGGCCTGGATCCGCTGGGCCGATATGAGGTACGGGAATTGATTCAGGGGCTGAAGGACGAGGGCAAGACAATTTTCTTCTCCACACACATTCTTTCCGATGCCGAAGCATTGTGTGACCGCGTAGCGATCATTCACAAGGGCGAGTTGCGCGGTGTTGGGGCCATCAACGATATCAGGACCAGCGTAGCCGGCAAATCAGAAGTGATCTGGGACGGCGCACGCATGCTTTCCGCGGTATCCGGTTCGCTGATCGAATCGCACGTTACGGGCGAGACTGTGCGTGGGATCGTCCGCAGTGAGAACCTTGATTCCCTGCTGGACGAGTTGAGGCGGCAGCGGGCAAAGCTTATTTCCGTCACTCCGTTACAAGGCACATTGGAGGAATATTTCCTGGCCAGGACAGCAGAGCAGGAGATGGTTATTTCATGATCTCTCGCCTGACCGCCATTACGTTAAATACTTTTCGTGAAGCCATTCGTGACCGGGTTCTCTATAACCTGATTCTTTTTGTCCTGCTTCTTGTGGCAAGCGCCCCGCTTTTCGGCCAAATCTCCATCGGCATGGAGAGGCTGATTCTCGTCAACGTGGGCCTGAGTTCCATTTCCCTGTTCGGCGTGATTATCGCCATTTTTATTGGCATAGGCTTGGTATCGAAGGAGATCGAGAAGAAGACGCTTTACACGATTCTCTCCCGCCCGGTGCGACGCTGGGAATTCATCGTGGGCAAATACCTGGGCCTGATCATGACGCTGGTCGTAAATACCGCGCTGATGACCGCGGGTTTCTACATTGCCTTGATGATCACCAACGGCCTGCACAAGACCGATTCCCTGCTTCTGGTGGCCATTTATTTCACTGTGCTTCAATTCCTGATAGTGACGGCCCTCACAGTCCTGTTTTCCACTTTCTCATCGCCCATATTTTCCGCAATTTTTGCTTTTGCCCTGTTTGTGATTGGGACTTTTGCTGAAGATCTGAAGAATTTCGCTGCCATCTCAAAGGGCGCTGCCAAATTGCTGGCCAGTGCCGCCGCTTATCTCATGCCCAATTTCGCGTCGCTCAATGTGATTGCGCAAACCGCCCATGACCAGGGGATCGGCGGCCATCTTATCCTGTTTAACACGCTGTATGCCATGCTGTACTCCGCGTCTGCCGTGGCCGCAGCGGTGCTGATTTTCGAGCGGCGTAATCTCAAATGAAACGGAATCACCTCGCTACCTCGGTTTGCGCTATGCTGCTGATCGTGTTCTTCGCCGGCACGGTGCTGTGCCGATCTCAGGTGGAAAAGCTTCGCGGGAAAGAAGTAACGCTGGAAGAGGTGCTGTACATGCCTTCCGGCAAATCGGTGAAGCGCCTTAGCCTGGGCTACTCCAGCTTGCTGGCCGATATTTACTGGACACGGGCGGTGCCAGTATTTCGGCAACAAGGATGGACCAGCGGTCCATGCGATATGACTTGCTCTATCCACTATTGGATATCACTACGGACCTTGATCCGCACCTGATTGTCGCTTACGAATTTGGTTCTCTGTTTCTAAGCCAGCCGCCGCCCGAAGGCGCAGGCCAGCCGGAAAAAGCAGTGGCCCTGGTGGAAAAAGGCATTCGGGAAAATCCCTCTTACTGGCGTCTTTATTTCACGTTGGGCTTCATTCACTATCTTGACCGCCGCGACTACAAAGCGGCCGCGACTGCCTTTCTTAAGGGATCGGAGGTTCCAGGAGCGCTGCCCTGGATGAAAGTGATGGCAGCCAAGATGGCAGAGCACGGCGACGATCGCAGCACTGCCATCTATCTCTGGAAAGCCGTCTATGACACCAGTATCGACCCGCAGGTAAAAGACACAGCCGTCCAGCACCTTACCTCGCTACGCGCAGAGGAAGATATTGAAGAATTAGAACAGCGTGTGAAAATATATCGTGAGCGAACAGGCGCCCTGCCATCCAGATGGTTGGATATGGTGCGCGCAGGGGTTCTACCGGGCTTGCCGCAGGATCCTAACGGCGCGGAATATAAGCTCCTGCCCGATGGAACGGTTGACGTGCAGAATCCATCCAAATACCGCTTTCTGGACCGCAGCAATAAGAAATAAATTCCTTCGGCGCTTTGCTTGAATCTAAACTATGCGGATTTCATGAAACTGCGGCACTCAATTCCGGCGGCACTAGTGCTATTTTTATGCGCATTGAATGCACGAACTCAAACGCCCGACGTGCGCGTTGTAGCCCATGCGGTCGATGAACATTACAACCGCCTCAAGACCTTTAAAGCCGCTTTCACTGAGATTTATAAGGGTGACGGTATCTCTCGCACAGAAAGCGGCACCCTATGGCTTAAAAAGCCATCACGTATGCGCTGGGAATATCATGTGCCTCGGGAAAAACTGTTTCTCATCGATTCCAAAACCGCCTATTTTTACGTAACCGGCGACCGCCAGGCCAAGAAAACTCCGGCCAAGAACCTGGATGATCTCCGCTCGCCTTTGCGATATCTTTTGGGCAAAACAAAGCTGGAAAAGGAACTGGATGGCCTCTCCCTGGCGCCGGACCTTAATCCCTTGCAGCCAGGCGATGTGGTGATGCGTGGAATTCCAAAGATCATGAAAGACCGGGTCTCAGAAGTGGTGCTTGAGGTTTCACCCTCACACCAAATCCACCGGATCGTAATTCATGGGGTTGACAGCACTATTACCGATTTCCGCTTCTCTCAAATCGAGGAAAATGTGCCTGTGCAAGACAGCCTGTTTCGCTTTACCCCACCCCCCGGCGTGGATACGATCGAGGACAGTCAGGTTACCCAGTAAATCACTACCCGGTTACCTTAGATAGCCGAAGAATTAGTAAAATTAATCAGCAAAATGCGCAATAATGGGGGTTCCCCCCATTCTACTAAATAGAGTTAACAATTCGTAGAATGTTAGACTTGTGTAAGGGAGTCGGAGCTTCCCCCGTATTCACATTTCATGGCTGAATTCCTCGTTAAAATGGCGGACGAGCGCGGTCACGTGCTCCAGCAAGTTGAAAGCGGCGTCTCTGAACAGGAGATCAGGGAGCGCTTTGTTCAACAGGGCTTCATGGTCTACTCGGTTAAGACCCGGCGAGGCCTGCTGCCTGTCGGCGGAAGAGCACGCAAAAAGATCCTGAAAGCCGACCAGTTTGTCATTTTCAATCAACAGTTTTTGACGCTGATCAAAGCCGGACTGCCCATCCTTAAGTCCTTGAATATTCTCAGCAAAAGGCAGAAGAACGTTCGTTTTAAGGCCATTCTGGAAAACGTGCAGGAACGGGTCAGGAGCGGAGAGCTTCTTTCTCAGGCGTTTGAAGCCCAGGGAGCGACCTCAAAAATCTATACCACCACCTTGCTTGCAGGCGAGCGCAGCGGCAATCTGGAAGAAGTTCTGGGCCGTTTTATTTCATTCCAGCGGATCACCGTTTCCTTTCGCAAAAGGCTGATCGCTTCCCTGTGGTATCCGGCGCTGCTCATTTGCGCTCTCACCGTAATGCTGACGTTCCTGATGACCTACGTGGTACCTCAGTTTGCCGATCTGTACAGCTCGCTCAATGCGAAGTTGCCGGCCATGACTGTCTTTATGCTGGGTATTGGCCGCGGCATCCAGAATGATTATTTGGTCATTCTCGGAAGCTTATTGGCCGTGGGCATCCTCATTACACTCTGGGTAAGGTCGGAGAGCGGATCCAAAACGCTGGATTCGCTTCGCTACAAGCTGCCTCTCTTTGGCGAAATCTGGATGAAGTACCAGATTGCCATGTTTTCACGGACGCTTTCCACGCTGCTTTCCGGCGGCCTGCCACTTGTACCATCGCTGGAAACGGCTAGCCATTCCATTAACAGCTTCAAGATTGCCAGCAACGTTGGATACGCATCCAATCGCGTCCGTGAGGGCCGCGCGCTTTCCTTCAGCCTGGAAGAGACAAAGTTTTTTCCAGACCTCGCGCTTGAAATGATTGAAGTGGGCGAATCCACTGGCGCTTTGCCCGCCATGCTGAACTCAGTAGCGGAATTCTACGAGGAAGACGTCCAAAATTCACTTTCCACGGCCATGCAGTTGGTTGAGCCGGTCATTTTGATATTCATGGGCATTACAGTTGCAATTGTGCTCCTCTCACTGTACCTGCCGATCTTCTCCCTGGGAGCACAGCAGTAGGATTGATATGGATCGAAAGAGCCAGACAACAATGGAAGCCACAACACCGATCAACGGCCTGGTTGAAAGCAGCGAGCAAAAAGCGCGGGACATGGCCGCGCGCTATCGCTGCGAGTTCGTGGATCTGCGTGATTACCACCTGGATGCGGAGCTATTCAAGACCGTTCCAGTGGATTTGATGTTCCGTTACAACTTTGTACCCCTGGAGCAGAACGAAAGCACGCTGGCCATTGCTATCGCCGATCCCAGCAAGCTGATGATGATCGATGAGATCGGTTCGCTGTTGAATCGCCGCATTCGTACCAAAGTTGCTACGCTGGCACAGATCAGTGACATTCTTAAGAAGACAGAGCAATCACAGCGCGTGCTGGAAGAAGCCAGTGAAGGCTTTGTGCTGGACGTTGTCCGGGATGACGAAGGAAGCGGCGATGAAAATATCACCATTGACCGCATCACCGGCACCACGGAAGCTGACGTCAGCCCAATCATCCGACTGGTGGACACCACAATTTTTACTGCGCTGCAAAAGCGCGCCAGTGACATCCATATTGAGACCGAAAGCGATTCCGTAATCGTAAAGTATCGAATTGACGGGGTGTTGACTCTCGCCATGCAACCGATGGCGAAGGAACATCACTCCACCATCATTACTCGCATTAAGGTCATGAGTGAGTTGGATATTGCGGAACGCCGCGTGCCCCAGGACGGTCGTTTTCGCGTGAAGTACAGCGGCAGGCTCATCGACTTCCGCGTGTCTATCATGCCCACTATTCACGGCGAAAATGCCGTGCTTCGCGTCCTGGACAAAGAATCAATGAGCGAAAAGTTCCGGAACCTGGTGCTGGACGTTGTGGGCTTTGATGAAGAGGACTTGCGCAAGTTCCGCCGCTACATTCTGGAACCTTATGGCATGGTTCTGGTTACCGGCCCCACCGGCAGCGGCAAGACCACCACGCTTTACGCCGCGCTCAACGAGATCAAGACCGACGAAGACAAGATCATCACGATTGAAGATCCGGTGGAATACCAGATTCACGGCATCACGCAGATTCCGGTGAATGAGAAAAAGGGTCTCACATTCGCCCGTGGGCTGCGCTCCATCCTGCGCCATGATCCGGACAAGATCATGGTGGGCGAAATCCGCGATCAGGAAACCGCGCAGATCGCCATTAACTCCGCCCTCACTGGCCACCTGGTCTTCACCACCGTCCACGCCAATAACGTGGTCGACGTGCTGGGACGCTTCCTGAACATGGGCGTTGAGCCGTATAACTTTGTTTCGGCGCTGAACTGCGTATTGGCACAGCGGCTGGTGCGAATGATTTGCACCCACTGCAAGACGCCGGTACATTACTCGGATCAAGAGCTGACAACTTTCGGTTTGGCCCCGGCAGAATGGCGCGAAGTGCGGTTCTATGATGGACCTGGTTGCATTGAGTGCGGCGGCACCGGTTATCATGGCCGGACGGCAATCCATGAACTGCTGGATCTCTCTGATCGCATTCGCGAGCTGATCCTGGAAAAGCGGCCATCATCTGAAATTCGCAAGGCCGCACACGAAGAAGGAATGAAGTTTCTGCGCGATTCTGCGCTGGCACGCGTTAGGGCCGGCGTGACCACGATGAAGGAAATAAATAAAGTCACATTCATCGAGACTACGAGATAAAAATGGCAAGTTCGCAACCAAAAACGGTCAGGCCACGCCTGGCGTGTGAAATCACCTCGGAAGGGGTGATCGCCGCCCGCGCCTCCGAAAAAACGCGGCGTCTGGAAGTCTTCACCTCGCGACGGTTCAACGAAGGCACCATCGCGCCGGGATTGACCGTGCCTAACATTCTGAATCCTGAGGCGCTGCGCACCGCGTTGAGCGGGGCTCTGAGCGCGGTCGCCGGGAAATCCAAAGACGTAATCGTGGTACTGCCGGATGTGGTGATTCGCATGATGCTGCTGGATTTTGAATCCCTGCCGGCCAGGCGCGACGAAATCGATCCTGTGCTTCGTTTTCGCCTCAGGAAATCACTTCCCTTTGATGTTGATCAGGCGACGCTTTCTTATGACATCACGCGCGCCAATGGAACAGTCAGGGTAGCGGTTGCCGTGGCCCCGCGAGAGATCATTGAAGAATACGAAAAGGCATTCCGCGATATTGGATATGTGCCCGGTGTGGTCCTGCCGTCATCATTGGCGGCTCTTGGGCTCGTGGATGGCGAGCGTCCAACGCTCATTTTGAAAGTCGATCCCATGAACATCACAATTACAGCGGTAGAACGACATGAGTTGCGCCTGGTACGCACTCTGGATAACCCGCATGGAGGTATTTTTTCAACGGCTGACCTTGCTGAAGCCGTGTTGCCGTCGATCGTCTTTTTTGAAGATACCTTTGCCGCGCATATTGAAAAGATTTACGTGGGCGGCGGCCGCTCCGCTGGAGGAACTTGGTCCGCTGCTCCATCAACAGACCGGTGCACAGGTGCAGGAACTGGCCCCGGAACTTGGCACCGAACAGAACCTGAGTGGTGAAAATGTTGCGCCGGCCACCATGGCGGGTATTGTGGGAGCTTTGCTGGGATAATGCGCCTAACCATCAATCTCGCTTCGCAGAAGTATGAAGATGTGCGTCAGTTTTACGTGCGCTGGAGCATAGCAATTGCTGTGTCAGCACTGCTTATGTTGGTGCTGATGGCCTTGGCGTGGAAAAACTTTTCTAATTCTTCCGAGTCCGGCAAGCGAATTAAACAATTACAGGCTGAAATAGCGGACCTGGAAACAGAGCGTGCGACCGCGGAAGCAATCTCCAACCTTCCGGAAAATCATGACGTAACTGCGCAGAAAAATTATTGGAACCGGCAGATCAATCGCCGCCAGCTTTCCTGGACACAGTTATTCAACGATCTCCAGAGAATCATGCCTGCCCGCGCCTTCCTGAGTTCGGTGGCACCGGAGATTACCAAAGACAACCGGCTCAAGCTGACGCTGGTGGTGATGGGCGATACTCACGATAATGGGCTTGAACTGCAGAAGAAGATGGAAAAATCCGAACGGTTTCGCAGTCCTCAAATCACCAGTGAAATCGCGCAGGAAAAAGGCAAATCTGACATTCAACTCTACAAATTCGAGATCGTGACTTATTACTCTCCCGCCGCGCCGATGCAGGGACGCAGCGCCAACCGCGAGGGCTTGTAATGAACAACCTTGAGAAAACCAAAAATCGGTTTACGTTGATCCTCTCGGTGCTTGGCGCTGTGAACTTGTTGCTCCTTATCTACCTGCTGCTGCCGGGATCAAGTCCTTCTGCCCGGGCGGCCCAGGAAGAAAGTTTGCAGCAACAAAAGAAGGCCCTCACCAGTGAAGTGACTCCGTTAGTTGGCATCGACAAAAAACTGGCCCAAACCCGAGTGGATGTGAAAAAGTTCTATGAGCAAAAAGTGCCAAGCCAGTTTTCTGAGATTTCCCAGCATCTGGAAAAGTTGATGAAGGAGACTGGCGTAACCGCCAAGGGCGGAATCCGCTATACCCAGGAACATAGCAACGATAAAGATAAAGCTGACTTGCCTGACGTGCAGCGCATCGGTGTTGATACCACTGTGACCGGCGAGTACACGAAGGTGGCCACATTTATCAATGCCATGGAGCAGGACAGGTTCGTGTTCATCATCAATCAGATCGCTCTTACCAGCGTGGAAAGCGGTGTGGTGTCACTGCAAATTAAATTTGAGACATTCCTGAAGGAAAGCTAGCAGGCAACGGCAGCAGGCATTCAATAAAGGAAAAAAGGAACCTTCAACGTGAAGATAGGCGCGGAAAATAAAAAGCAGCTTGGGATCATGATCGTATTGCTGGCGATCCTGCTGCTGGTGGGCATCTACAACTTTGTAGATTTCGGCACCAGTTCCGCCGCTTCTCCTGTTCCCGCTCCTGCAACGTCCACGACTCAAACAGCAGCCCAAACGCCCCCAAAGCCTGCGGGCGCGCAACAACTTCCCGACAGCACGCTTGACCCCAGATTCCACTGGCACGAGTTGGCTGTTAGCCAGAGCATTAAGTATGAAGCTGGGGGCAGAAACATCTTCAGGATGGAAGAATTGAAGCCGATCGAAAAGACAGTTACGGGTGTCAGAGGCCCCTACACAGTGGAGATGCCCCCAACCCCGACGCCCACACCACCTCCGCCGCCGATTCCGCTCAAGTTTTATGGCTTTGCCAGCAAGGGGAACGAGCCCAAGAGGATCTTTCTTGCTGATGAAGGAGAAGTGTTCGTCGCCAGGCAAGGTGACATCGTGGAAAGAAAATACAAGGTCCTACAGATCAATAACACTAATGTGATTATTGAAGACGTGCTCAACAGCAACCGGCAGACAATCCAGTTAACGGCCAAGTAGTCTGCGTGAAGTTTACGATGTTTTTTATGAAATCAGTTCGGCCCGGTTCCAGCCAATCCGGCTATGTGCTGCTGGCATTGATGCTCACGATGACGTTGATTTTGATTGCTCTCTCCGTGGAAGCGCCGCGTATTGCGCAGCAGATAAAGCGTGAAAAAGAAGAAGAGCTGGTACATCGGGGGAAAGATTATGCTACCGCGGTCAAGCGGTTTGTTCATAAGAATGGCGGTCGCTATCCGACTTCAATTGAGCAACTGGAAAACACCAACCACATCCGATTCCTGCGCAAGAAGTATGTCGACCCCATGACTGGTGAATCAGACTGGAAGATGGTGCACGTGGGTGAAGCTGAAATCAAGATTCCAGCCCCGCAAAATCAGGCAGGTACGTTACAAACTTCTGCTCCTCCACAAAGCTCACAATCAACCAATTCAAACACCACGTTTGGAGGAGGTGGGGGGACAACAAGTAGCGGAGGAACAACGAATAACGGAGGAGGCACTACTGGGAGCGGTGGCGGCGGGTCCGGATTCAATGGAACTCTACAGACTTCAAACATCGGCAATGGCCAGACCGTGGGCGGCGGCCAGATCATGGGAGTTGCCAGCGTCAGCAAGAAAGAGGGGATCAAAGAATTCAACGACAAAGATCATTACGACGAATGGTACTTTGTTTACGATTTGCGCCTGGAGCAAAGTGGCGGGACTGGCGTAACGGTGGCTGCACCGCGCGGAGCAGCAAGTGCCACAGGATCGTCTGGTGCGCCAGGAGCTACCGGAGCTTCCGGCGCTCCGAGTAGCACGGGCACACCGAACTCTCAGAATCCTGGCTCACAGAACCCTTCGGATGCTTCAGGGCAGCCCACCCCCACGGGAACTCCGACGCCCCCTCCGCAGGTTCCTAACTAAAATACAAAAGCCTCGTCATTGCGACGAGGCTTTGATCTTTCAGGAAAAGAATTCTTGCTTACACGTTGAAGGAAGAGCCGCATCCGCACGTGCTCTTCACATTCGGATTCTCAAACTTGAAGCCGGAAGCTTCCAGGGTTTCCACAAAGTCCACGACGCAACCATTCAGATACATGGCCGAGGTCGCATCCACGTAAACTTTTAGGTCGTCAAAGGTATAGACCTTGTCCATGACGCCCGGAGCGTTTTCAAAGGACATGGAGTAGGAGAAACCGGAGCAGCCGCCGCCGACTACGCCAATACGCAAACCTGCCGGCACTGGATTCTGCTGGCCCATGATCTCCTTCACCTTGCTCACTGCCATAGGCGTCAAATTTACCGGCAATTTCGGAGTGGTTTCAACGTTGGGGGTCGTCGTGGTAGCCATTTTTTGATATCTCCTTGAAGCTGTCCTATAGGCTGATTACAGCCTTATTATACACGGCTCGCCGCTGATTCTATTGGGCTTCTCCCATATTGGATGAACCAGAGCATTCACCGGTCGCACAATTTTCGGCTCGCGACTTGTTTCCGCTACACAGCCGTCCTTTACCATTCAGCTACCATTCAGCCCCCGTAGGCTCATCCAGCAACTCACGAAATTACTGGATTTTGCTACCTGCGGCGGGCTTATAATTCCCGTAAAGGTTCCACCTACACCCTTGCCGCGACCAGCGGTTGCGGCTCTCTGTAAGCGGAATCGGCCAAAATCCAAGGTGGTGTTCCATGATGACGCCTCTCCTCATTCTTTGGGCCGGTTTAACAGTTGTGCTCATCGTTCTCTTGATTTATCGCGGCACGCTTTCCATGCACGAAGATGACCAGCTGTTCCTGGGAAATGCTGAAGCCCACATGGCTAAAGAGCAGCAGGACTTGATTGTAAAAATGAACAAAATTGAGCCCTGGGTTAGAGTGTGCGGCGCGGGCTCTGCGCTGTTATTTGTGCTTATCGCAGGGATAATGCTTTACTCGCGATTTAACATTTAGCCGGCTTGGGGCTGTGCCCCGTTCGCTTCGCGAAGTTGCTTGTCCATCAGAAGGATGGACAAAGGCTCAAGGAATTTGTGTTTCTCAGCCTTCCAGGCTATTTCAGACACGTTGCGCCGCAAACGCGACCACTTCAACAGGCAATTCCAGGGCGACGCGCGCCCCATGGGGCTCAAGATTTTCCGCGTGGATCTCTCCGCCATGTTCCTTTACGATGCCATAACAGATACTCAGCCCCAGGCCGGTTCCCTTTCCGACAGGCTTCGTCGTATAGAAGGGATCAAACACACGATTTAGGTCCGTGAAGCCATTGCCGTTGTCGTCAAAGCAAAGCATCACGCGGCCATTGTTGCAGCTCGCCTCAATCCTTATCCGCTTCCTGGCAAAACCATCCAGCGCGTCAATGGAATTATTCAGTAGGTTTAACAGGATTTGCTTGAACTGATCTTCATCCAGCGCAACGGGAGGCAAGCC
This sequence comes from Terriglobia bacterium, assembly GCA_963831465.1. Lineage (GTDB taxonomy): Bacteria > Acidobacteriota > Terriglobia > Terriglobales > Acidobacteriaceae > Angelobacter. The sequence continues at coordinate 29,280 of CAWHQH010000024.1, forward strand.
GGGTTCAATCTGCAACTGAATTTCGATATCGTGATTGTGCAGATGGTACTCGCGCAGCGCCAAAACGTCCTGCAAGAGCACTTCAAGATTCGCTGATTTCTTGGCCAGGCTATTCTGGCGGGCAAACCGCAGCAGATTTTCTATGATGCGTTTCATGCGCTGGGCTTCGCGCAACATTTTGTCCAGCTTCTGCCGCGCCGGTCCTTCAGGAACCTCATCGCTGATGAGCTCGGTATATCCGACGATAGAAGTGAGAGGATTATTTAATTCATGGGCAACACCAGCAACAAGCTGGCCCATGGCTGCAAGTTTTTCCGCACGCGCGAGCTGGCGATGCAAAGCTGTGTTGTCCACCGTCACGGCCAGATCAGCTGCCAATAACTCAATCTTAGTCAGTTCTTCCGCATTCACTCGGGTTACGTCTCGTGGATCGCTCAGACCAATGCACCCGACATGCGCACCGCGCATGGAGCGCAGCGGAACCAGCACCTGGTTCCCTTTCACCCAGTGCTCTGACGGCACAAAGCGGGCATCGCTTGGTACCTGACCGTATTTTTTCATTTGCTCTGGGCTCAGTTTTACCGATCTCTCACCCAATTTGCGGCCCACCGTGCAGGCTTCCACCAGGTCTTCAAACTTCCAAACTTCATTGCATTTGTGTTCGATCAGGGTTTTAGCATCGCCTTCATAGCCGGCGTGCCCCGCGCAATACAGGTTTCTGCCGTCATGGCTGAGAATAATGACAACACGATCAAACGTGCTGGTTTCCCGAATGGCGCCGGCGATTTCATTACCTACTGAATTTACGTCGACGCCGCTCAGCAGCCTTGATGTAATGCCGGAAAACTTCTGCAACTGATGGTTCAGTTTTTGTTCACGGCGACGCGCTGAGCGCAAAAAGTCTGATTTGTCTTCCAACAGCGTGAGGATCATCCCAAAAGCGACAAAGAATTTGGGCGTATTCCAGAGCTCAGGATTGATCTTGAGATTGGGCGCCCATACATCCATCATTTGCCCAATCGGAAAAACCGCGCCCCACAGAAGAAAGCCTCCAGCACTGGTGACAACGCCGGGCGACCACCGTGGATAGCGCCGGAAAAATAAGAATCCCGGGAACGCAAAGCCCAGGGTAAGAATCGCCAGAAAACCGAAATCGTAGTGCGCATGCCACGCTTTTACCATGGCCACTGTTCCGGTACCGGCAACGATCGGCGCCCAAACAAAGAACGTAGTAAAGACCTTGCGGCGCAGTACCACGAACAATGGCGTTCCGTAAAAAATAATGGCGGCACAGGAAATGTAGAGCCAACGCCAGTTCAGGTCATACGCCAATCCCGCGGTGTAAGCCAGCGCAGGCACGCCGCTCAAGGTCAGCAGGCAAAATGTCAGGAACCTGTTTTCAAAGAACGATGTCAGTGAAGCGACGAAATAAAGACCGGAAAGCTGGAGGCAGCCTAAATCAACCATGAACATCCAGGGCTTCAGATTGCCGTCGGCTGGCTCAAACACCTGGACAAAAAAGTGAATAAAGATGAGTACCCAGGCCCCGATCCACAGATGTAGGCGCGGCGATTTAATATGCCGGCGTAGCGCTACAAAAATGCCCACCATGACGGCCAACACCAGGATGGTAGGGAGTTTGTCGAACAAGATGGCCATTTCCGCAATTTCCTAGGTTTTTGGGGAGTCCAAAATTTAGCATGACCATTCTAAGAAGGCGCTTACAAAAATCACCTCAGAAGTGACCTAGGTAACACCTTAGAAAATAGGTATTTAGTTCCGCTTTTAGGAAAACTGTTTTGACCCAGTTCCGCCACAGCCGCTATACTGCCAACACCACCCAAACCGCGCAATTTTGACAATTAAACCGCGCGAAAGGGCGATTAGCTCAGCTGGTTAGAGCGCCTGCCTTACAAGCAGGAGGTCCACGGTTCGAGTCCGTGATCGCCCACCATTAAGCCGCCCACGCGTGGCGGCTTTTAGCATCCCTATTCAACCACCAGCTTGGCTTCCATGTCGTCATGGTGTGGGCCGCAGATAATTCCGCAAACGACCTTGTATTCGCCCTTGGGCGGGTTCTTCAGAGTAACGGTCGCCGGCTGTCCTGTGCGTACCGGCTCTTTAATCTTCAGTGCGGGCACATCAAAGCCGTGCTGGACATCGGCGGTAGAAATTTCTAATTCCGTAGTCTGGTTGGCCTTTACGTGAATAACTGCCGGCTCAATCGTGTATTTCTTCATCACAATCTGAATGTGCGCGTCTGCCGATGATTTTGGCTGGTTCCGACAGCCAATGGGTAGAAGGACTAAAGTTAAGGCAAATAAAGGAAGTAAGCTTTTATTCATATTCAATTTGAGGAGCTAAGGTAACAAAAAGTTACGCCCCCAGTCTTATATACATCCTGAATTTATTTCCTCCAAAGGCCCTTTTGGGGCGCAGAACATAGTAAATTAATTTTTGAGTCGGAGCGGCATGGAAACCATCCAAAAGAAGGCAGAGGAAGGTATCACCAGTGAACTGGCGCTCGTCCAGGCAGCCAAGAAAGGCGATCTGGAGGCATTCAGCGAGTTAGTGCGGCGGTATGACCGCAATGTCTTCCGTATAGCTCAGCACATCACGCATAACGAGGAAGACGCCCAAGACGTGGTCCAGGACGCGTTCCTCAAGGCGTATCAGAACCTTGAGCAGTTCCAGGGTAATTCAAAGTTTTACACCTGGCTGGTTCGGATCGCCGTAAATGAAGCGTTGATGCGGCTGCGCAAGCGGCGCAATGATCGGACTGTCTCGCTCGATGAAGACGTGGAAACGGAAGATGGGTCCATCCCCCGCGAAGTCGCGGATTGGAGCCCGAATCCTGAGCAGCTTTACGGTACGTCAGAATTAGGCGACATCCTGAAGAAGACAATTCAGGGGCTTTCGCCGGGATTTAGAACGGTGTTTGTTTTACGGGATGTTGAAGGACTTTCAACGGAGGAAACAGCGGAAATGCTGAATTTGAGCGTACCTGCGGTAAAATCCCGATTGTTACGGGCACGCTTGCAGCTCCGGGAACGTCTGGCGCGGTATTTCAAGAATAAAAAGGGCGGAGACGGCCAACAGTGAAATGCACTGAGTTTTTACAAGAGTTGACCGATTATCTTGACGGCAAGATCAGCGAGAACCTGAAAATCGAGCTGGATGAACACCTTCATTGGTGCAAAGAATGCCATGTGGTTATGAATACCACCAAGAAAACCATCGAAATTTACCGCGATAATGAGCTTTATGAGCTCCCAGAAAGCCTCCGAAGCCGCCTCCACGATGCAATTATGACCAAGTGTCGCCACAGCAAGTCCGGAAAGAAATCTACCACTTAGATACTATTCCATGAATTTTCATATACATACGCAACATACGTGTATTTATTACATGATCCTGCGCGTTGAAAATTTATGCCCATCAGACGACGAACCTTTTTCAGGTACTCGGAATCTAATGTAACAGTACGGCGAGACATGAACTAATGTGTACATTAGGACATGTCCTGTAGTACAATGTTGCCTTGAGTCGGCAAGTTAAACGCTCCATGGGAGACCCGAAGTCTGGGGGTGGTGAATTATGGCGAGTCTGCTCGATGTTCTCTTCGGTTGCAGTCACAAGAATTTCAGCTTCCCTATTACCAAACGGCCCGGCCAGAGGCTTTCACCCGCCGCACAGCTTACCGGTACGTATGTCGCCTGCCTAGGCTGCGGCAAAGAATTCCCATACGACTGGCATGAAATGAAGATAATTGAGTCCATGCCAAAGAATTCAAAGGCCTTAGCCGCCAATGCCGCTGAGTCATTTGCCGGCAAATAGGCTCCTGAAGTAAGCTGGGCTAGCCAATGTAGAGCTGCGGAAGTTCCCAAGTGCTTCCGCCAGCGGCTTTCCGGCGGGTCTTTGACATATCTTATTTCTGCCCTTTTCCTATCCGTCCGTGGCCAGCTGCGATCCTGTAAGTTCTGCCTGAAGTAACCAAAGATTTGTTTAAATCCTGTCCTTCAGAGTGCTTTTGTGTCATCATTCCTTCACTTTGGAGGAATTCCATGAAAACTTCCGGTGGATCCAAAACATCACGCGATTATGGCGTATTTCGACGGAGCCTAAATCGCCAGAACGCTCGACTGACAGAATCGACTTGTAAGAATTGCCGCTCCTTTGTGGCTGCCAGTGTACGCCCAGACTTGCTGGACTTTATTGAGAAACTCCATCTTTGCATTCTGGATAGTCAGTTTTCCTCAAGAGCCATGACCTAGGCTCGGTTCACGGCGGGACAAGATCATAAGCAGTAAAACAGGCGACCCGGAGGTCGCCTGATTGCTTTGTAGGCTCTATCTGGTTACTGATCGCGACGCTTCAATGTCGGACGGTCGTCGTCCTTCTTGTCGCCATCTTTGGAAGCTGTACTCTGTCCGCGACGCAGGCTCGGCTTGTTGGGATTGGCGTTATCTTCCACCTTGTGGCGGTTCTCAATGGCTGCAAGGCGTGCTTTCATGTCATTGAATTCCGATGTCGTCTCAATGTACTGGTCTCTGGGGGGAAGGATCGTTGCGATCTCTTCCTGAGATTTGGTGATCCGGTCCGGCGTTTGCGGATGGTCAGTAAAAACCTTGGCCATCGATCCTGGCTTCTTCTTTTCCTGGGCCTGGATTTTTTCAAAGAAGTTTACAAACTCATTCGGATCATAGCCGGCTTTGTACATGTACTGAATGCCCAGATAATCGGCTTCAGCCTCAAAACCGCGGGAGAACTTGAGGAACGTCATGGGAATGCCGATCCCAGCCGCTTCCCTTGCCGCCAAGCCAATGCCACCGCCTACGAAAATCAGCGGGAGACTGGCGTAATTGATGAACTGATAACGCGTCAGTTGGCGCGTGGTATGGCGGGCGGCGACGTGGGCGATTTCATGCGCCATAACACCGGCCAGTTCAGCTTCATTATCGGCGGCCAAAATGAGGCCGGAATTAACGTAGAAAAAACCGCCCGGCAGCGCCATGGCATTGATGACGTCAGAGTCAACTACCTTGATGGTAAAAGGAACCTTCGCATCAGAGTTCCGCACCAGGTTCTGGCCAACGCGGTTTACATATTCATTGATGGTCGGATCGGTTACCAGCTTCAGGCTGGCTTCAATCTGTGTGGCATATTCCTTGCCCATGCGGATTTCGCTCTCAATGGAATACCAGTCCCAGCCAGCGACTTTGCGGTTCCCGATAGCATCCACGTCGTCTTTGCCGCCGCTGTGCTTGTTCTTCTTGGCTTCTTTTTTCTCCTTTTCTGCCTCTTTTTTCTCCTCTTTTTTCTCTTTTTCCGCCTCTTTTTTCTCTTTGTCCAGTTCTTTCTTGTCTTTCTTCGCCTGATCCTTGTCTTTTTTGTCGGCGTCCTTGCTCTGATCAGCGGCTGGCTGGTTCTGATCGGCTACAGGCTGGTTTGCATTCTGATCCGTCGCGGACGGCTTTTGGTCTGCGGGCTGTACCTGATTTTGATCAGCAGTAGTCGTTTTCTGATCAGCAGGCTGCTGCTGACTGTTGGGAATCTGGGTCTTGGTTTTGTCATCCTGAGCAAAAGCTGAAGAAGAGAGGCTGAGGCCAGCGACCAGCACTAGCGCTAAAAATAGGGAACGGAATTTCATAAGCACACTCCTGCCGGATGGGCCTTTTGGGAGAGAACATCCTCATTATAGCGCCCGACAAACCACACCGTAACAGTTTAGATTTCTCCCGTAGAAGATGCGATGCAGAAATCGTCAGGGTTGGTTACCTCTGAAGGGACTCCAAAACGGGTAAAGTTTGGTAAAGACCCGGCCCTCAGATGTTTGTCAGTGGTTTGAGTGGTTTCTTTGAGGATTTCAACCCGTTTTGCACGCCACTCGCCGGATTTGTCCAGGTAAGCGGTAATCCTGACTTCCTGGCCTTTGGCTAAACAGTCAGAATTGCAGTTATGACGCTGGCTCGAGGCTGGTACTTCTTCTCCGTAGACGATTTCTGCGTGCGCCACTTCCACCCGCCGCAGCATCTGGTTTCTGCCTTCCACAAATATCCAGCCTTTTACCGCAGGCACATTCGCTGGTGGATCGGCGATCTTCCCGCGAAAGGTTCCATCCACGGCGAACGCGGCAGGGCCGAACGCAAGCAGTCCAAACGCAAGACTCACCACGCAGCAGAGCAGCCTCATGATAATTCTGATGCAGAGCTCTGCGGCGGCGTTCTCCGCTTAATCGTAATACTCAAGTCCCAAGTGGGTAATCAGCAGCTCGCCCCGCAGATGGCGCAGCGTGTTTTTCAGCTTCATCAACTGGATGAAAAGATCGTGCTCCGGATAAAGCCCCGGCACAGTCATAGGCGATTTCAAGTAGAAGCTAAGCCATTCCTGCACGCCCAAACCTTTCAAAGCTTCGCTGCGCTTCGCGAGATCGAGAAAGAGAATCAGGTCAAGCACAATTGGAGCCGCCAGAATCGAGTCCCGGCACAGAAAGTCAACTTTGATCTGCATGGGGTAGCCAAGCCAGCCAAAGATATCGATGTTGTCCCAGCCTTCTTTGTTGTCGCCGCGCGGCGGGTAGTAGTTAATCCTGACCTTGTGGTGAATTTTGCCGTAAAGATCAGGATACAGCTCCGGCTGCAGAATACGGTCCAGCACGGAAAGCTTGGATTCTTCCTTGGTCTTGAAAGAGCCGGGATCTTCCAGCACTTCCCCATCGCGATTGCCTAAAATGTTGGTGGAAAACCAGCCATTCATGCCGATCATGCGCGCCTTAAATCCGGGCGCAAGAATGGTCTTCATCAACGTCTGCCCGGTCTTAAAATCTTTTCCCGCGATTGGCGCATTATTCGCCTTGGAAAGCTCCATCATCACCGGAATATCCACGGTGAGATTCGGCGCGCCATTCGCGAACGGAACGCCTTCCATCAAGGCAGCGTAGGCATAGATCATGGAAGGAGCAATCTTCGGGTCATTTTCTTTCAGACCGCGCTCAAAAGCTTCAAGAGTTTCATGCACCGCGCTCTGTTTAGTGAATGTTTCCGTAGACGCGCACCAGATCATGACCAGCCGGTCTGCCCCGGACTTCTTTTTGAAATCGCGAATGTCTGCGCGCAACTGCTCTGCCAGATCACGCTTGTTCTTGCCTTTTTTCACGTGCTTGCCGTCAAGCAATTTCACGTAATTGCGATCAAACACCGCTTTGCGCGGCTTAATTGACTTCATGAAAGGCTTGATTTGGTTGAGCAGATCTTTCTCCAGCACGCCGGCATTCATAGCGGAGGCGTATGCATCTTCCTCAAAAATGTCCCAGGCTGTGAAGACAAGGTCTTTCAAGTTGGCCAGGGGAACGAAATCTTTGATCTTGGGCGAGCGATTGTCCGTGCGCTTCCCCAGCCGGATGGTGCCCATCTGCGTAATCGAGCCAATGGGCTTGGCGATTCCCTTGCGAATGGCCTCAACCCCGGCAACAAATGTGGTAGCTACAGCACCCATTCCGACAATCATTACGCCCAGCTTGCCACGTGCTGGAGCTATTTTGCTTGCAGTCGTCTTTTCAGCAGCAGAAGAAGCCATTAATTTACGGAACCATCCTTGTGCAGCGGGTCAGTTTGAAAACTGAGCCGCTGATAGTATCAGCGTCTAGCGATTCGCTTGCAAATCGCGGGCCTTAAGGCAGACGTTCATCGCGAAGCGATGAATTATGTGTTCGGGCCTTTTCGAAACTGTTTGGAAATACCAGAATTCACTCACTTACCCAGCATCGAGGAGAGGTGAGTGGAAACTTATTATCTTCTCGTATTAAGACGGCTTTGTAAACATTTGTATCAATAGGCAAAATCAATTCGATGAAGAAGAGGAAATGCCAGGGAGTATATGTTTGTCAAAAAGCGCCACTTCATCCGGCGTCGGCGCCTGGAATATTTCTATCCATTGGTTCAGTTCATCGCGCTCTATTGGAGGCTTCTCTATGCCCCGGTGTTGGATTCTTTCGAACAAGACATCCACAGGGGCAGAGAGATAATGTAACTCGACCGCAGCACCCAACGAGCGCGCTCCCAGGCGTAATGCATCCCTCTCTGACCTGCCCCACGTGCCCCATTCAATGATTACAGTCAATCCCAAAGCAAGAAGTTTTTGGGCCAACTTCCACTGCAACGTTTCAACCTTGCCTCTGGCTTCCTCGTTATAAACATTGATTGAAAGAGATTCCATCCATTCGTCAGGGCAAAAGCGTACCGCGAGAAGACTAGCTTCGAGCGCCTTGGCGTGATTCGTTTTTCCCGAACCAGGCAGGCCGCACACGATAATCAATCTTGGACCCGCGTCAGACATCACGCCTCCGCTCGAATCCGTCCCTTCCAGTGTGACCACACGAACCACGTGATCCCAGCCAACAGCAGCAGGATGATCACCGCGTCCAGCCGGTGGAACCACTGCTTCAATCGCGGATCTTTGTCCCAGTGCTCGCCCAGTTTCATGCCGATCCAGGCCAGCACAAAGCACCATGGCCACGAGCCTATAAACGTAAAAATATGAAAACGCAGCCGGGGCATTTTAGCGACTCCTGCGGGCAGGGCAATAAAAGTCCGGATCACCGGAAGCAGGCGGCCAATCAACACTGCCACTGCGCCAAAGCGGACAAAGAATCGCTCGGCCAGATCCAGCTCATGTCGGCCCAGAAAGATGTAGCTTCCGTATCGCTCAATCAGCGGTCTTCCGCCGTAGTGCCCAATCTCATAAGCAACGACGGACCCAAGATTGCAGCCAATAGCGCCGGCAGTGGCCGCCAGCAAAAGATTGAATTGCCCCTTGTACACCAGAAATCCGGCAAAGGGCATGATGATTTCTGAAGGCAGCGGAATACACGCCGACTCGATGCCCATCAGGAACGTCACGCCGAAGTACCCGGCTTTGGAGATTACGGCGATGATGAACCCAGCAAGGCTGGAAATGATTTTTTCTATCATTCAGTGGGAGTCTTTAAAGCAAAAATTAGAAATCGTGCGGTCAGAAATCCTGTGAGTCCTGGGTGAAGGTGTAACCCGGCAAAGTCATGCCATTCGCGTCTTTGGTGATCTTCACGCGGATGGTTTCGGCATCCGGTGCGCTAACCTTCGCTGGACGCAGCATGGCATATTGGGTGAACAATTCGCCGTAAACTTTCGTGACGAGAAAGTTATCCCCGTTTTCGTCACTGCGCCAGACCTGCCCTGCTTGCACTGCTTTCACCATGAATTCCAGAGTAATAAGTGAGGCTCACATTGGTCAATGGCTATGAACCACAATCAGCAGTACGCACTCAGAAGTCAGCCAGACCCGCGTAAACGCGCTAGCATTCTGATCGGCTAGGAATCAGTCGCAAATCAATACGAACTACGCGGATTGAATCAAAAATTAACTGCAACGAATTATCCATCTTTGTTCTTTTAAATTACTCGATTATCGAATTCAATCTCAATTGATTGGTGTCATTCGCGAAATTCGCGGCTTGCTCTTATCTGCGTTCATCAGCGCAAATCTGCGGCTAATTATTCCGGCAACTTCCCGCTGAGTAAATCTTCTAGGCCCGCCGCTGGGCAGCGCACGCCAACATAAAAAGTCCCGAATAGGGCATACACGGCGCTGACCTCATCAAAACGCATTTCGTAGATCAGCTTCTTGAAGATCAGCGGATCGTCGGCAAACAAATCCACGCCCCACTCCCAGTCGTCAAAGCCGATTGATCCGGTAATGATTTGGCGCACCGTGCCGGCATATCGACGGCCGACCAGCCCGTGCTCTTCCATCTGGCGCTGGCGTTCTTCAATGGGCAGGCTGTACCAGTTCTTGTCTTCACCGCGCCGGCGGTCCATGGGATAGAAGCAGATATAGCGGTTGGGAGGAATCTGTGGAAACAGACGTGGGCGCATCGCTTCCGTCTGGCGTTTGATCGTCTCTTCGATTACCTCATTCCACTCCGGCGAATGCGGCTGAGTTCCCTGTTCCCGCAACGTGCGGTACATCTTGACTGAAGAATCATAGAGACCGAGCTCCACCACCGATAAGAAGGAAGTGGTCTGCTCCAGATAATCGCTCAGCCCAAGGCGCGAAATGGCCAGTTCGGCGGCCTTGAGCTGGTCAAATGAGTTGCGGAAATGCATTACAAGCAGATCACCTTTATGGCCGAGCAAAGAAAATATGGCGGTCTGCCCGGCAACGTCGCTTTCCATCTTCAGCAGCGCGGCAGAGGCTTCAGCGGCGATCTCATGCTGCTGTGCCGCGCCCAGCTTGCGCCACTCCGCCCAGCGGAAGCGGAACATCTGATGCAATACGCTGGAACCTTCAAGTGTTAGCGGAACCGCATGTAGGTCACTACTCGGAATCTTCATTTCAGCCTTTGTGGTGGCCATTTTTTCGTCCTTGTTCCCTCTGCCTATTGTGATTGTAAGCCCGCTGCTTTAGATTTTGTGTCATGCCTGTCGCAAAAACCTCCGCCGCGAAAACGGTCGCTGGCAAAACCAAGTCCCGGCCAAAGCTATCTGGCAAAGCCGCCAGTCTGGTGCAGCCAACAGCTGAAAAGACCAAAGCCGCTAGAGGCCGCTATGATCCCCTGGCACCGCACCGTGTTCAAGACATTCTAAATCGCCTAGACGAACGCTACCCCAACGTACGCTGCGCCCTGCACCATAACAACGCCTGGGAACTGCTGGTGGCCACCATTCTCTCCGCCCAATGTACTGACGTGCGAGTCAATATGGTTACGCCGATTTTGTTCAAAAAGTATCCCACTCCCCAAGCGTTTGCCGCTCTCCAACCTGAGCAGCTTGAGCCTGATATCCGGTCGACTGGGTTCTTTCGCAACAAATCCAAATCAATTGTCGGTGCAGCCAAAGGCGTAATTGAAGAATTTAGCGGCCAGGTTCCTGACGACATGGATAAACTGCTTTCCCTTCCCGGCGTGGCGCGTAAGACGGCTAACGTAGTTCTGGGATCATGGTTTGGAAAAGGCGTAGGAGTCGTTGTAGATACTCACGTCCATCGCATCTCTCGACGGCTGGAACTCACGAAAGCTGACGATCCCAAAAACATCGAGCAAGATCTAATGAAAGTGCTCCCGCAGACCAAGTGGATCGACTTCTCTCATCAGATCATTCATCACGGGCGAGCGCTTTGTATTGCGCGCCGTCCAAAGTGCGCCGAGTGTCCGCTGGAAAACATCTGCCACGCCGCGGACAAAACATGGTCAACAGTGGAAATACATAGGTCAGCACAACCGTGATTCAAATCCACCACAGAGACACAAAGGCACGGAGAAAAGAAAATAAAGCAATGCATCGCAAATTCATCATTGGATCGGTCGCACTGTTTCTTACGTTCATCACTGCCATTGCACAAACTCCATCCCGGACAGTTCTCACCGACCCAACACAGCTCACCTCAAAACAAAAATTCGACATCCAGCCTTTCACCATTGAAAAGCTTTACATGACGCGCGCCATCGCCTATAGCTCTTGGTCGCCTGATGATAAGCAGATTGCATTCGTCACAACAATTTCCGGTCGCTACAACATCTGGCTGGTTTCCGCGCAGAGCGGCTGGCCCACGCAACTCACGGTGAGCAATCAGCGGCAGATCAACATTGCATGGTCGCCTAAGAGCCGCTGGATCGCCTACAACTCTGATTATGACGGCAATGAGCAATGGGACCTCTTCCTGGTTTCAACCGCCAACGGGCAGGTGGTGAATCTCACGAACACACCTGAGATTTCTGAAGAAGGAGCAGTATGGTCACCCGATGGAGAAAAGCTGGCCTACAGCAGCAAGCCTAAGCAATCTCCGAATTATGAAATTGACACAATGGAGATTCTCACAAAAAAAGTAACTCACCTTACCAGCAACACTCCCACAAAGTTCAGCAACCTGAACCCCATCTGGTCAAAAGACGGCAAGTGGATCGTTTTTACGCGCGAAACTGCTACGGGTAAGGACTCCAACGTAATGCTTGTGAGTTCCGCTGGCGGAAACGCCAAAAACCTCACCCCGCATCAAGATCAGCAAAAATTTTTGGCCACGGATATCTCGCCTGATGGCAAAACAATCCTGATCACATCCAATGCAGCCAATGGTTATCAGAATACCGGCCTGCTGGATGTGGCCACGCAGAAAATTACCTGGCTCACTTCAAATAAATGGGAGGTAAATACAGCAAGATTTTCACCCGACGGAAAACGCTTGAGTTGGACCGTGGATGCTGATGGCAATCGCGATATCTATGTCTATGACATGGCTACTCGCAAGGCGCAGCCGTTACCAATTGCAAAAGGCATGAACTGGTTTGATGTGCAGGAAAGCCCGTTCAGCCACGACGGCAAGCATCTGCTTTATGTCCATGAAGGAGCGAATGCGCCGAATGATCTCTGGACTTATGACTTGGCCGCGCAAAAGCCCTTGCAGATCACAAATTCTCTCGTAGGCGGATTGCGCAGTGAAGACATGGTTGAGCCGTTTCTAGTTCACTATCCCAGCAAAGATGGCAAGTGGCAGATTTCCGCGTTCGTCTATGTGCCTAATAACGCTGAGAATAATGGCAAGAACGCGGCAGTCGTGATGATTCACGGTGGCCCGGATTCACAGGTCCGCAACTCTTTTAGCCCTTCCATCCAGTACCTTGTGAACCAGGGTTACTTTGTGATTGCGCCCAATTATCGCGGCTCAAGCGGCTACGGCAAAGAATTTGAAGACGCTGATCGCTTCGATATGGGCGGTGGCGACCTGGAAGACGTAATCTCCGCCGCTGAATGGATCAAGAAGTCCGGATTTATCGATCCGAAAAAAGTTGCGGTAATGGGCGGCAGCTACGGTGGCTATCTCACCATGATGGCGGTAACCAAAGCGCCCGATTTGTGGGCTGCCGGCGTGGCGATTGTGCCTTTTGTCAACTGGTTTACTGAGATGGAAAATGAAGATCCTCTATTGCGTGAGTACGATTTGGCCAATACGGGCAATCCAGCAAATGAAAAAGATAAGGCAAGGCTGAAAGACCGCTCGCCTATTTATTTTGTTGAGCAGATCAAAGCGCCGCTATTGCTGCTAGCAGGCGGGAACGACCCGCGCTGTCCCAAAACTGAAGCTGAGCAAGTGGCCAGTGCAATCAAAAAGCGCAACGGTGTGGCTGAATTGAAAATCTATGAAAATGAAGGCCACGGCTTTGCCAAGGTTGAGAACCAGATTGATGCTTACACGCGCGTGGCCGAGTTCCTGAAAAAGTATGCTGAACCGGCAAAGTGCGGCTGTAATCTTGAGTAATCTTTGCAAGTAGTAGGCGGGTTTACGGCAAACGACGGAGAGATATGAATTTAAAAGTAGGTGTTCCTTTGCGTCCTCTGCGTCCTTTGCGGTGAAAACTATTCGCTAGGATGCGTCGTCAGCACATGTTTGGCGATCGCGAGCGCCAGCCCTTCCATCGTATATTCAAGGGCCTCAATGTTCGGCTTAAAACCTGCTTGCCGCAAGGTATCGCTCGTGACTGGCCCAATCGATGCTAGCCAGATCTCGCGTAGGCCGTGCCAATGATCTTTCTCCAATAGCGACAAAAAGTTTGTCGCCGTGGACGAACTGGTAAACGTCACGATATCCGGACGCGACGTGTCATTGGAAAAAAGACGATTAAGTTTTGCCTTGGCGCTTTTAGGAACATGGGTCTCATAGGCTTCAACCACATCCACTTTTGCCCCGCTCTTCCTAAGTTCAATCGGCAGAACATCGCGGGCTACCTTTGCGCGAACCAGCAGCACGCGCTTGCCTTCCGTTTTTCCCTTTAGGGCTTCCACCACGGCTTCGGCCACATAGCGGTCCGGCGTCACAGCCACTTTCAATCCGCCATTTTCTATTTCGCGCTGCGTTGCTGGCCCAATGGTCGCGATCTGGAGATGTGCCAGTTTTGCAGGCGCGAGGCGCAGCTTTTTGAGGCGCGCGAACAAAGCCTCGACTCCGTTAACGCTGGTAAGAATCAGCCAGTCATACCTGACGATATTTTTCAGGGCCGCATCAAGCGCCTTGTAAGAGCTGGGCGGCTTGATCTCAATGGTAGGAATTTCAATCACTTCCGCGCCCATTTCGCGCAAAGGTGCGGCCAGTCCGCCCGACTGTTTGCTGGCGCGAGTACTCAGAATCCGCCAGCCGCTGAGCGGTTCTTCTTGCTTCGCGATCTTGGCTGCTTTCGTGGGACTCACAGCAACCTTCTTGACGCCCGTAACTGATTTATTTGCGCTCATGGCTGCTTCGGCACTTCAACTTCGTGCGCATACACGTCTTTCAGAATCTTGTCGCCCCCGCGCCGCAGCAGCGTTTGTGCTGTTTCGCGGCCCAGTTTCACGCCATCGGTTCCTTCGGCCTGCTCGCGCAAAATCTGACTTCCGTCGGGACGGCCAACCATGGCACGTAAAAAGAGACGACCGTCCCTTTTCTCAGCATACGCTCCTATCGGCACCTGGCAACCGCCACCGAGCGATCCCAGCAGCGCGCGCTCACATTCGATAGCTGCCTGGGTATCAGGATCGTTCAGAAAGGCCAGCAGCGCTTTGGTCTCCTGATCGCCATGGCGAATCTCAATGGCCAGCGCTCCCTGCCCTACCGCAGGACACATAATGTCTGCCGAAATACGCGAGCGCACATGCTTGTCCAGCCCCAGTCGATGCACCCCTGCAGCTGCGAGGATAATTGCATCATATTGGCCGGATTCAAGCTTTCTGAGACGTGTGTCCACATTGCCGCGCAGGGGGAAAACTTCAAGGTCAGGACGAACTGCCTTTAACTGGCATTGCCGGCGCAGACTGCTGGTGCCGACCTTCGCATCCTGCGGCAGCTCATCGAGGCTGGAAAATTTCACAGAAATAAAAGCGTCGCGCGGATCTTCACGCTTCATGATTGCCGCCAGCTCAAACTCATCCGCCAGGTCTGTGGGAACGTCTTTTAAGCTGTGGACGGCCAGGTCAACCCGCTTTTCGTGCAGAGCTTCTTCAATCTCCTTCGTAAACATGCCTTTCGTGCCAACTTTGGCGAGCGCCACGCTCGTGATCTTGTCGCCTGTGGTCTTGATGACCTCTATCTCGACCCCGTGCCCCTGTTCGCGCAGCAAAGCCGCTACATGGTTCGCCTGCCACAGCGCCAGCTGCGAGCCTCGCGAGCCTATTTTGAGTTTGGCCATTTACTCTTTCGATTTTCCGGTATTCAAATTGAACAATCGCCTGATCATCTCATGGATGGTAGCAGCCTCAGGGTGATCGGTGGAGGATTTGAGCGTAGTAATCGGCGTGTGAAGCAGTTTGTTAATGATGCCGCGCGTCATCGCGTCAATGGCCGCTTCCTGCTCCGGCGTGATCGTTCCCAGCTTACCTCGTATGCGGTCAATTTCCGCCTGCCGGATGGTTTCGCAATATTCCTGGAGCGAGAGAATTGTCGGCACCACGGCCAGCGACTTCATGCGCGACGCGAAGCGATCGACCTCAAGCTCAATGATTTTTTCCGCGCGCTCGGCTTCCTTCTTGCGCTCACTTGCATTGTCGGAAGCCACCGATTGGAGATCATCTACGTCATAGACAAACATTCCGTCCACTTTGTTCATGTCCGGATGAACATTGCGGGGTACGGCAATATCGATGAAAAACACAGGACGGCTGCGGCGGCCCTTGCGCAGACGTTCGCCATGCTCGCGGAGAAAGAGCGGCTCTGTAGCGCCGGTAGAAGTGAGGATTATGTCGGCGTTATCCGCCGATTCATGTAGCTGCTCAAATGGCACGGCATGGCCGCCAAATTCTTCCGCCAACTCTATTGCCCGCTGATGGGTGCGATTGCTCACAATAATGTTTTTTGCGCCACGGGCGATCAGGTGGCGCGCTGCCAGTTCCGCCATCTTGCCCGCGCCAACCAGATAGACAGTTTTGTCTTCGAGCGATCCGAAAATCTTTTCTGCCAGCTGCACTGCAACGGACGCAATAGAGACGCTGGAACTTCCGATTGAAGTCTCCGAGCGTACCCGTTTGGCCACGGCAAAAGCGCGGGAAAGCAGCGCTTCCAATGAAGAATGAATGGCTCCCATACCCCGAGCCACTGCATACGCTTCTTTTACCTGGCCAAGAATCTGCGGTTCGCCCACCACCATAGAGTCAAGGCTGGAAGCGACGCGAAACACATGCCGCACCGCTTCACGCTGCTCAAATTCATAGATATGCGAATTGAGCGCCGTTGGGCTTACTCCAAAATAGTTGCCCAGAAATCCTCGCAAATCGACGCCCTGCTTGGTGCTGGTTACCACTTCAACGCGATTGCAGGTGGAAAGCACCATGCCTTCATCCACGCCGGGCTGTTGCACCAGGCTGCGGATGGCGTCCGGTAGTTGCGCTTCAGGCACAGCAAGCCGCTCGCGCACCTCAAGGGGGGCGCTGTTGTGGTTCACGCCGATAACGTGAAAATTCATGGAGCGATAAACCTGTGCAATTGGCTGAAATTGTTGGCCGCCCAGGCCAGCATAGCCGTGCCAAAAGCAAACGTCGCCAAATACGCCGCCCGTCGGCCACGCCATCCTGCATTCCAGCGCGTGTACAACAGGACCATGTAGATAACCCACATCAGCCCGGAAAGCAAAATTTTTGGATCGGCAAAATATCTGCTGCCATAGCGCGCTTCCGCCAGAATCGATCCGGCAATCAGCCCCAGCGTCATGAAAGGAAAGCCCCAGATCAGGCATTTGAAGCCAATTTCGTCGATGGTCGCCAGGGCCGGCAATCGCGACCAGAAGCCGCTCATCCCCGCCTTGGTCTTCAGGTTGCGTTCCTGCAGCAGGTACAGAATGCTGGCGACGAAGCTGAAGAATAGCGCTGAGTACCCAATAAGAATCAAAGCAACGTGGATGTAAATCCACTGCGTGCTTACGAACAGCGGAGCGGAAGGCTCGGTCGGCTCGGCATAAGACGAAGCTGAAAAAGTAAGCCAGAAGACTAAAGGAAACACTGCCAGACCCGGCGAAGTGGCGCGGAATCGGGCATACACGATGAAGAAAAACACCATCAGCACAAACGCCAGCAATGATTCCAGCCCATGCATGGAGGTTGGCGACCATTTGCCGCTGACCATGGCGTTTTCTACGATCGAAACAAAATGAAACACCATCCCCAGCCCTACCGCCGGGAGGGTGATTCGGGTCAGGACTTTCCTGCCGCCCCAGAATGACGCCAGGGCGTAAAGCAGGCCCACCCCGTATAAACTCAGGGCCACGCGTAGCCAAAACAACGGAAGCATAAGTTATTGCAGATTATAGCTGTGTTGCCTCGTACCGCGACGTGATAAAAGACACAGCTCCTCACTCGGGGCATACTTTATGTTGTTTGGAATATTCTACTCAATTTACTGAAACTAAATAGCTTACAAACGAATGTAAACCCGAAAAGCAGGCTGGATTTCTAAAGAGTTTGAGGGTGTTCCGTCCGTAGCCAGATTACCTGAGTAATACTTCCAAAACGCCATCTTCACCTGATGCTGCCTGTATTGCAAGGCTTCGCTGACATAGCGTTATGAAGCAGAAAATTGTTTCCTTGATGATTGCAGCACAACCTTGCTGATAGACCACACGGACTGTTCGATGCGTTTCGAAAAATGGCTCGAGGAAAAATTGGGGAGCTGCAACCCAGCTCCCCGTCTCTTTTAAGATTTGCTTTCTTTAATTGGTTCCGCCAGGAGGACACGGTTTAGCAAATCCTCCGAAAGTCCCATTATCGGAGTATTTACTGCCAGCCCCCAGGGACGGATTGTCATGGGTAAACCAGGAAAAGAATGCCAACTCCTGCAGATGATAGTTAAAGCCGTTCAGCGTAACCACTGGAATCAGAGTTCCGCTAAGTGGATCGCCCACTTCGAGGTTGCTTTGACATCCGCTGACCTGGCCAATGACGCCCCATGGTGTTGCCGGCGAGGCGGTGTTATTTCCAAACGGATCATCGAGCCACTCGGCAATTTCATGGGAAGAAACAGAAACATCGGCGGTGCCTCCGAACAAGGTCTGATTGCGGCCTTCAAAGTCACCAATGCCATAAGTATTCGGGCCGGCGCCAAAAGCGCTATGGAATCCCAGGATGCAACAATTGTTCAGGTTGTTGGCAGCGCCATTGGAAATGACGGTGTTGTAGAGCAGGAAATAGGTGAAGGTAGTGGATGGGATCGCGTGCGCGGTGATGTAATTCTGCAGGAGCGGGTTCAGAAAATTAATATTAACTACTCCAAGATCGCCGGCCGCATTGGTGGGAGCGGGATTGGTGCCGCACTGCCCAGTGAAGTTAAATGCGTCACCGTTGGTGTTGGGTGCGCCCGTTACTGAAACCGTCAGCGTTGCGCCGATTGTTACCGGGTTCAGGTTCACGTTATAACCTGCACCTTTGGTACGTGAAAACTGGGCGCGCGTGAACGCGTCAACGTACTGCGTAGCTCCTTCATTTTCCCCGTTCAGGATGAACGTATGTCCGGCGCTAATAAGCGGAGAGTTTTGGAACAGGCCCAACCCTGTATTTCCCGCTCCCAGGCAACCAGTGTCCGTCGCGGTGGGATTGAAGAGCAGCACGCCGCTATTCAGGTTGAACACGACAGGAACAATGATTGTGGGGACATTCGTCGTGACGCCGTTTTGCGGGCATGCGCCAACAATCGTCTGGTTTTCGATCACGCATCCGTTCACACTGGCAAAGTTGATTGGTGCGCTGCCGATTGGGGCAGCCGCGGACACAGCTTCACGCACCGAGTCTTCCGGCAGCACCTTCACATCGTGAGGCACTAGCAGCTTCGGTGCGAAATCTTGTTGGCGGGCAGCAGTTTCCGGCTCCTGATTGGGTCGCGTGTTCCCTTGCCCGGCTGAGGGTAGGTTTACAGCGAGAGAGAACAGCAAAGCTATCACATGAATCTTGCTCATCTTTCGATCTCCTGACTAGATTGCGACGCCGCAGCGTCGGGAGCGCATCATGGTATGACTCAAATATCTATGCAAGAACTAACATCGTTTCTAAGAAAAAAATAAGTGGTATCAGGTCCAAAAGGGGAAGCAGACTGTATTCATTAATGATTTCACATCCGATATGAATCGCCAGAACCAATATGGAACGACTATTGGCATTGACGGATCCGGCAGTAAAGCATGAGAAGGTTTTGGCGAAGTCAGCTACTTTGATCTTGATAAATGCGTTTCCACAAACATGGGTGGGTACCATGCAAGCGGAAGATAGAACTACAGCACGCGGAGTCTTATGTCAGCAGCGGATGCTATCGGATGCTAAGCTTTCGGTACTTTTCTGCCGCCGACTCTGATGAGATGTGGGTGTAATACACCTCTTTCAGGAAGTAGGGCTTTGCCTTGGTACCCATGATGGGCAGAATCTCAATGTGCCAGTGGTAGTCTTCGTCCACGGTTTTCCAGTACTGCAGGATGTTTGATTTCTGATACGTGTTTGGCACTGTGTGCAGCACCAGGTAAAACGATTCAGAAATGCTCATTACCCGCTGTAATGTTCTGCGAATCAAGCCCGCTAGCTCGTTCAGGTGGGCCGATTTCGAAGTGATTGATCGCTCGAAAGAAGACTCATGCTTACGCGGCATGATCCATATCTCATAAGGCACACGTGAAGCGAACGGGCACATGGAAGCATAGTGATTTAACGCTTCAACGATTCGGATCGGGTTGCGCAACTCCTGTCCCAGCGTGTCACAGAAAACGCAACGCTCTTTTTCAAGATAGTAATCGCGTGAAGCGCGCAGTTCATACAGCACGCGGCGCGGAACAAACGTGGTCGCCGTCAACTCAGAAACCGGATGGTCGAATTCCTGGCTTGCAGCCGGCCCATGATTCTTGAACATGGTGACGTACTTGAAGCGCAAATCGCCTTTCAAGTCCTGGATGCGCTGGGCCGTCAGCAGCAGGAACTGGGAAATCTCAGCGTCAGAAGATTGCCACAGCTCAATGTCATGGCGGATGCTCTGCACCAGCACCTCATGCGCGCCCACGGTGTTCATCGCGTCATAGATGCCCTCCGCGTGGCGATGCGGCTCACCTTCAATGCGGTAGAGCGGCGCCGGGTGCACCATGGCAGAGATTGGGCCGCCGCCAAGCTCATTGCCGTTCAACGTGGCAATCACCTGTGGCGCGTTCTGCGCTCCGGGACAAAATGGACAATGGCCGGGCTGGGGTTGCCGCTCCACGTCATCGCCCACGATGACCCAGGAGCGTGTAATGGGATCTTTGCGCAATTCCATGCTATATCTAGGAAAACAGAGGTGGGCAAGCGCGGTCAATAGACGATTTCATATTGACCAGAATCGATCTGTGTGTGTACTGATAAGAATCATGGCTATGACCGATAAACAACTTGTCTTGGCGCTGAAAGCAGTGGCCGATCCGGCCCGGGTAAAGATACTTCGACTTTTGAAGCAAAAAGGCCAATGCTCCATTGGAAAAGGCGTGGGCATGTGCGCCTGTGACGTGCAAGACCACGTAACACTTTCGCAGCCCACCATTTCTCATCACATGTCGATCCTGCGGAAAGCCGGACTGGTACAGGCGGAAAAACACGGCTTATGGATGTGGTATCGGAGAAATGAAAAGTCGCTTAAAGAGCTGGCGCATGCGGTGAGCGCTGAGCTTTAAATCTTTTAACCACAAAGGACACGAAGGATCACAAAGGTGTTGCTCCTGCTTTCCCTTCGTGTTTCTTCGTGTCCTTTGTGGTTTAAGCTTTTCTTACCGCACTACTGACGCAAACATTGGGGACTGGATCAGCTGCTGGAAATTTTTGTCGTCTGCTTTGAATTTCACTACCAGTTTATTGGTATCGCTATCCACGGTAGTACCGTCGATCGCGGCCTTTTCCGTGGGGCTGGCGTCCATTTTCTTGAACAGAATGCCCGCCTTCAGAACGGAAGAAAGAGTTGAAGCGGTCACGTTGTCAGAGGTCAGCACGTTCAGGTTGAACTCCACGCCATGATCAAAGTCAATGGTGTAACGCGAGCCCAGAAGCTTCTTTTTCATGGTGTCAAATTCGCCCAGTTCGGCTGCGCTGCCCAAGGCGGACTTTAACATCGTCTCAGTCCCGGCTGAATCCAGCACGCTCCAGACCGTCCCAGCTTCCACGTTAGGAATCAGGTCAGTGATGTCGCGATTGGCATTCAGGCTCTGGCTGGAATTGTCGCGGGCATCCAGCGCGGCCTTGACTGCTGAGATGTCACCAAACAGCATGGTCCAGTCATCCAGAAAAGTCATCTGCATCCCGCCGGCCATGGGATAAATGATGGAACCATTCTTCTTTGTGCCTTTGATCTTCTGACTGGTCATCTTAAGCATCAGCTTTTTGCGAGGGAACTGGCCCTGCGCAATGCCGATCATCTGCAAGCCCTGGTCTTTCATCCGGAATGAGGCTAGCGTGATCTGGTCAATGTCCTTGTCAGGATTTACGCCAATATCTTTCAGCGCATCTTCAAACTGCTTCATGTTCGGAGGAAGCAGCTTGGCCTTCATGTCCATGGCTGTATCAGAATTTTTCATGCGCCGGTAATCGACGTTGATGATCTGCTGGACCTCAATGGGAATTACCGTTCGCGCGGCCGTACCAAGTGAAGCGGCAAAGGAAATAAGCCCGCTGGATAAAAATGCGAGCACGATCACAAGAGTGCGTTTCATAGTCATATTCTAGTCCGGTTTTGTTCAATCTGATGCGTTCAGGTGCAGCTCAGGATGCTAATTCCCATTACTTAAGGTATTCACCTCTGGAGCTCCACTACTCTTGAACGTATTTCTTCGACAAAACGAGCATCTTTTAATGATCCGAGGTTAATTTCCACGTTGGCCAATGCCCCCACAATGGCCGCGCTGGCCAGCGCTGATGCAACAGTAAGGTCAGAGGCCATGTTGGTACTCGTAATCGGCTTCAGTGTCTCGATGACGTCTTTGACCTCGCGCGCGCTCTGCGCCGTGTCCATTGGGACGCTGGTAGCGCCTTGCATGGCGGTTTCAATCGCCGCTTCACCGTCGCTGGAAGTCTTGGCTAGCTTGTAAGCCGCCAAAACTCTGTTGTAGCTTTCGGCGTCGGCATCGATGAGGGCTTTCAATTCTTCACGGAGCTGAGCGAGCCGGGCCAGAGCCACGCTCAACTGCGGTTCATACTGCGCATAAGCTTTCTTGGTGCGCGACATTGCAGCCACCATGCTGCCAAGAGCTGCTGCCATGGCTGCGACAGATGCCGCCGCGCTGCCGCCGCCGGGAGTTGCCGTGGGCGCAGCAAGCTGCTCGATAAACGGCTCAACGCCGGCGCGGATGCCTCCCACAGCCATCTTGCCGCTGGTCACCGCAGCCAGCCGATTTTCCAGGATCATTGAAGAATCGAAATTTTCGACCTGCAAGAACCACTCGGCAGCCTGCTCCAGCGCTTTCTTTGGGATCAATCCGACAATCTCACTGCTCAGCGGTTGCACGCCGTAGCGCTCGGCTTCTCGCTTTACAAATTCAAACACGCGGGCGATGGGCGTCTGCTCAAAGTCGGTCAGGTTCATTGAGACTTGCGCCAGCCCTCGCACTTCAAAGCCCGCGCCTTTTACATAGCGCAGACCGCCGGAAGAGTAGCGCACGGCTTTAGCGATTTTTTTGGCGATATCAACGTCTTTGGTGTTGAGAAATACGTTATAGGCAATGAGCGCTTTGCGGGCCCC
Source organism: Terriglobia bacterium (assembly GCA_963831465.1). Classification (GTDB taxonomy): domain Bacteria; phylum Acidobacteriota; class Terriglobia; order Terriglobales; family Acidobacteriaceae; genus Angelobacter. The sequence goes on from CAWHQH010000024.1 coordinate 51,993, forward strand.
GACGACCGTGGCACCGGCTGTGGGATGGCAGCGGGGATCGCCAAAATCTGGGCAACGCGCGGGGTTCACCAGAATGTCTTCTCGCAAGCCTTCAAACTGGCCGCGACGGATGTTTTCAAGGTTCTGCCGATCTGGATTCGTGGCTGCTGATTCATAGAGATACACAGGAATCTTAAAGCGCTTCCATATCTCTTCTCCAACCTTGCGCGCAATGGCGACGCAATCTTCAATCGTTACACCTTCAATCGGGATGAACGGGATAACGTCTGAAGCGCCTATGCGCGGGTGGGCGCCCTGATGCTTCGTCAGGTCGATCAGCTCAGAGGCTTTGCCGACACCGCGAATCGCTGCTTCAGCAATGGCTTCACGGTCGCCGACGATAGTGATCACGCAGCGATTGTGGTCGGAATCCATCTCGCGATCCAGCAAAGAAACGCCGGGAATCTTCATGGCCTCGACAATGGCGTCAACGACGGCTTTGTTGCGGCCTTCAGAGAAATTGGGAACGCATTCAACCAGTGTAGACATACGTGGCAAGAATAAAGGATTCACCGCAAAGGGAGCAAAGTCTGATTTGGTAATTGGGTAAGTTGGTAATTTGGTAATTAAAAACTGGCAGCAGCTCAGTTCATCGATTTACGAGATTACCAAATTACTCAATTACCAAATTCATCTACCAAATCAAGCCCACTTAAAACTGCAATGTAACAGCCCCCGGATCCTTATCAGCGTGCTCCCACTTGCAACTGCTCTTCCCTGCCGAAAACGTCACGGAATGCGGCATCCAAGTCACCCAATGCACGAGCGCAATTGCCGATAAAGCTTGATCCGTGCATGACGGCCAACGTCCTTGGATTGAGATCTGCCAGCTTGCGCAGGTTTTTTGCCGTTAAATGAGTGTAAGGCACGTAGTCGGCAAGTATGCCGGCTTGGTAGGCGCGCATCGCCTGATGGGAACGGCCCACTACGTCGGACTCAGTCAGCGGCTCAACGTCTCCGGTCTGATGAAAAAGATCGGAGCACAGCAGGGTCTGCTGCGTTTCTTCGAACAGCATGCCAGCGTCCCAGCCATGAGGCAGGTGCGGCGTAGGCACATAGCGGAAGCGATATTTTCCCGTGGAAAAGACGTCGCCTTCAGTAAGCGCACGTGCCTCGCGGCCAATGAAGTCGTTGACCGTGACGATTGCTCCAAGCTGGCTGCAAATCACGTCCGCTTTCGGCGCTACCGCGAGCCACTCATTCAGCGCGCCGCACTCGTCCGACTCAAAGTGGCTGAAACTGATGTGCCGCAGGTCCTCTACCCGGATCAGCTTCTCAACAGCCTCGCGGACCTCCGGAAACATTCCCCGCAATCCGGTATGAAACAGCAGCGGCTCCTCGTCGCGAATGAGGAAGTGATTGAATTGCAGGTCGCCAAAGGGGGCAAAAATGGAAATTCGAAAAAGGTCAGGCGCTATCTCCGTTGTGGTGGCCATTCAGACTCCTTGATCCAAAGATTATCAGGATTGTAAGTAGCCGGAGCGGCACGCCATTCAAAGAAAATGAACTCATTTGAACCAGTTGATCCCTACCTGAAATTGCACGGTATTAATCCCAGGATTTGGGACCGTCAATCCGGCGTTGGAAATGTGTTCATAGCGGACCCCGGCAGTAAAGGCTCGACGGTCATTGTTGAAGAATTGGAAGCCCAGCGTGGCGTGGGTTACAAAGTTCACATGCGACGTATTCAGCGGCACGGCGTGGTTGCTGAAAAGCACCCCGCCCCCGAGTTCGAGATACGGAACGGCGCGCGCAGAGCTGGTAAAGTTCCACTTTAAGTTCACTGGATTAAACGCAGCAGCATAGGCATTTTGGGCTGGAGCTGGCTGCCATAAGTGATACAGCGGGATGAGGTCGGCGGACCATTCGAAATCGCCGCGCAAAAAGCCAGGAAAGTGATCGTCTGTTAGCACTTTTCCCAGGCGCAAGCCAGCGTCGAACGCTTTTGTGTCTTTTGTTCCGCCGGGAACGCTGAATCCGCCGCCAGCCCAGAGGCCGAAGTCCCAAGGCTGACCGTCGAGAGGCTTAGCAGATTGGGCGCCGGCGAATACTGAGCTAATCAGAACCGACATGAAAAGTCCACCACGGAGACACGGAGACACGGAGAACAGCGACCACCACAAGGCGCTTGAGCGCATTGAACTCTCCCCTGGGAGCACGAGAGAGGGTATCAGGTCGCGAAGCAAACCAAAAGCTTACGGATGCTAGGTCGCAACTTCTCCCGTGACCGTTCTGTTTGAATGACAGCTCTTTAGTTGATTCGCGACTTGTTACCGTCGCCTGTTAAGACGCTTGTATGGATCGCAGCGCTGGTTGAAAGAAAGCACTTTTGAGCGTGACATACCATCACCTTGGTCAAGTCGGTGGTCTTGCAGTCATTTTCGGTGTTTTTTCGTTGACTCCAACGAAGGATTATGCTAACGTAAGCCGTTTGTTTACATGCGTTTATTTAAATAATAGCAATGCCAAAATTTAAGCTGATCAGGACAAGATTTAAGCTGATCAGGATAAGCGTTTTGCGCGAGATTGCAGGCAGAATGGCTCTTGGCCTGGTAACTCCCGGGTTCAAAGCGGTATCCCCAGGGGTTGAATTGTGTAAGCACTTTAGAATCATAGTTGGGGGTTAGGGGGAGGGTAGGAATGACAGATCGCCGAAATCGCCGCGATTGGGTGATCCCCGTGATCGGGTCAAGTGCAGTCTGCATGCTCATGGCGGTCCTGCTTCTGGGGGAGGCCTCAGCCCAGGTGCCCCCATCCCAGCCGACAACACCCGCTTCTGCAGGCAGTCCTGCTCCGGAGGGTATTCCGCGCGATCTTGCAAGGCTTAGAGCGCAGCAGGTGAGAGATGTCCGTTACCAGTTGAGCTTCACCATCACGCCCAAGGCGGAATTCATCACTGGGCACGAGGAGCTGCGGTTTGTGCAAAATGCCCACGCCCGAGGTATTTTGCTGGAATGGCTGGATTTTCGCGAAGGCGAGATCATCAGCTTTAGCGTTAACGGCCAGACCGCTTCTACTGAGATACAAAATGGCCACATTGCGCTACCCGCAAAATTGCTCAAGTTGGATGAGAACGTTGTAGCCATCGACTTCAAAGCGCCGATCGCGGCGGCGGGCAAAGCCATTACACGGTTTGAAGATAAGGACGACGGCAGCGAGTACATCTATACGCTCTTTGTCCCGATGGATGCCGATATGGCGTTTCCCTGTTTCGACCAGCCGGATTTGAAAGCGAAGTTCCAACTGACGATGACAGTTCCGCAGGATTGGACGGTTATATCTAACACTGACGGTCGCGAAACCAGCGGTGAACATAACGGAACTGCCGGTCAGCATCGGATCGAATTTGCCGAAACGCAGCCCATCAGCACGTATCTCTTCGCCTTTGCCGCCGGACCATTCCAGAAAGTTCATGAAGCCGCAGGACTTCCCGGCCTGTATGTTCGCAAATCCAAATTGCAGAAGGCTGAAGCCGAAGCTGAAGCGGTGCAGCAGATCACGGCTGACGGCATCAAGTATTTATCAGGCTATTTTGCTCAGCCGTTTCCTTTCCCTAAGTACGACATGGTGATGATTCCCGGCTTTGCCTATGGCGGCATGGAACATGCCGGGGCAACTTTTCTGCGCGAAGAGTCAATCCTGTTCCGCACCGCGCCCACGCATAGCGACCGGCTGAATCGCGACATTCTGCTGCTGCATGAACTAACACATCAATGGTTCGGTGACCTGGTAACGATGCGCTGGTTTGACGATCTGTGGCTCAAAGAAGGCTTTGCGCAGTACATGGCGTACCAGGCGCTGAACGCGCTCAAGCCGGATGAGAACGTGTGGAAGCGGTTTTATCAGGCGATCAAGCCTGCGGCCTACGCTATCGATTCAACGCAAGGCACCACGCCGATTTATCAGGACATTCTCAATCTGAAAGATGCCAAGTCAGCTTATGGAGCAATCGTCTATTCCAAAGCGCCGGGAGTGATCAAGCAGCTCGCATTTGTAACAGGTGAGAACCAGTTCCGCGACGGCCTGCGGCTTTATCTGAAAGAGCACGCTTATTCCAATGCGGAGTGGAACGATCTTGTAAAAGCGCTGGAGCGAACTTCAAAGAAGCCGCTCGGCACATGGGCAGATGCCTGGATCAAGCGCAGAGGCATGCCGCAGGTAGATGTGACATGGAACTGTGGAGTCAAGGGTGATGTGACCGCAACGCGGATTGCTCTATCGCAGAAAGACGTGCTGGATGAAGGCGGGTTGTGGCCGATTGCAACCAAGGTCCTGGTGAACTACGGCAAGACTTCGACGCAAACGCGAATTGAATGGAATACGCCAAAGACGGAATTTATTACTGGAAAAGGAGGAGAGTGTCCGCGTTATCTTTTTGCCAACTATCAAGATGAAGCTTATGGCCGTTTCCTGCTTGATCCGGTCAGCCGCAAAGTGGTGATGTCCGAACTCGGGAACATGAATGACGTTTTCGAGCGCACCCTGCTATGGGGATCGCTGTGGGATTCCGTCCGCGAAGCGGGGATGGACCCGCGTGACTATATTGAGTTGGCGCTGAAAAACCTCCCCGCAGAACAAGACGAATCTCTGGCGCAGAGCATCATCGGGCGGACAATCACGGCCTTGCATCGCTACGTCAGTCCAGAAGTCCGCACGCAGTTAGCGCCAAAGGTGGAAACTCTCGCCGCAGACCAGATGCTCCAGTCGCCATCGCAGGACATGCGCATTACCTGGTTTCGTGCGCTTCGCGGTGTAGCTGAAACAGAGAAAGCTCGCGGCGAACTCAAGGACGTGCTCAGCGGAAAGCTTACAGTCCCAGGTGTGGAACTGCGCCCACTGGATCGCTGGAACATTGTTGACTCTTTGGTCGCGCAAAATGATCCTGACGCGCCGGCAGTGCTGGCGGCAGAAGAAAAACGAGATCCTTCAGGCGACGGAAAAAAATATGCCTATATGGCTGCCGCCGCGCGCCCAGATGCGGTCACAAAGAAACAATATTTCGAGGAATATCTGCACAACTCGGCTCGGCCGGAAGACTGGATCGAACTGAGCCTGGGTAGCTTCAACTGGTGGAACCAGTCTGAGCTTACGCTTCCCTACCTGCGTCCGGCGCTGGATGCGCTGCCGCAGGTAAAGCGCGAGCGAAAGATTTTTTTCATGCTGGCATGGCTGAATGCTTTTATCGGCGGGCAGCAGTCGGAGGCCGCGCAAAAGCAAGTCCATGACTTTCTGAATACTGCGACGCTGGACAAGGATTTGCGGTTGAAAATCCTGGAAGTAGTGGATGAGTTGGACCGGACTGTGAAGATCAGGGAAAAGTACAAATGACAACAATCGGCCATCGAGCAATCGGGATCATCGGTTCATCGGGAGAGCAGCGATCACCCCCGATGAACTCCCGATGTTCAATTTCTGGATCAGGCAGCTTTGCTGTAAGCGTCAGACCCGTGCTGTTTCACCATTTTGTTGTAGACGCCCATAATGAGGAACGCAGGCGCCCATTGTCCTACAAAGAGGGCCCAATTATCTTTGCCCATGATCTTGAGGACAGCGGAGCCCGCCATGGAGGCGATAGCCGCTCCAAGATATCCTGTGGAAGGGATTTGCGAGGTCTGCGATTCAATGCTGGAGGTGAACTGGTCTTCCCGTTCGCCATGGCTGCGCGAAGAGGTGCTTGGAAAATTCATGAATTGCTCCTTAACGAAGATTTTTTAGTTGATTGAACCCAATTGGGATGGCGAGGGGCCATGCGCAGATGCCACGGCAGAGCCGGATTTCCGGCTGCTACCCCGTTCCGCGAAATACAGGTTTTCCAGAATCGCTGAAATTTTTAAGGGTGATTTTTCAATTCAGTCACGGTTACTGCCGGTGGAACACCTGAGTTTTCCTCAATTTGACGTGCGCAACGCTAAAACAGCAGATGTATAATCTTGGAAGCATGACGAAGTACTCAATTGTAGTGCCTTTTCATAACGAGCAGGAGAGCGTGACCGCGCTCTATGACCGGCTGAAAGCGGTCATGGAAGCTACTGGGGACACGTTTGAATTGGTGTTTGTAGATGATGGCAGTCTGGACCGCACTTATAAGCTGCTGCGGGAGATTGTAACGATTGACAGCCGTGTTGTGGTGGTCAAGTTGCGCCGCAATTTTGGCCAGACCTCGGCGTTGGCTGCTGGATTCGCGCACGCGCAGGGAGAGTACGTGATCGCCATGGATGGCGACCTGCAGCACGATCCTGATGACATTCCAAAATTCCTGGAGATGCTGGAACAGGGGTATGACCTGGTGAGCGGCTGGCGGAAAGAGCGTGTAGACAATTTTGTGATGCGCCGCATCCCTTCCCGAATTGCTAACTGGGCGATGTCGAAATTGAGTGGCGTACAGATTCACGACTTCGGCACCACCTATAAGGCCTATAGACGGGAGATTATTCAGCAGCTTCCGCTCTATGGCGAACTGCACCGGTTTATTCCCGCACTGGCCTCATGGTATGGCGCTTCCATCTGCGAAATTCCCATCAAGAACATTGTGCGGCCTAAAGGCAATTCGCATTACGGCATCTCGCGCACGTTCCGCGTCTTCTTTGACCTGATCACGATCCGCTTTCTGCTTAAGTATATGTACCGTCCGTTGCACCTGTTTGGCACTGTGGGCATGTTTTCACTGCTGGGCGGGATGGGCGTTGCCTTCTGGATGATGCTTTCCAAGCTGATCTGGCACATCAGCGTCATGGGAGAGCATGGTCCCCTGCTGATTTCAGCCGCCGTATTGATTGTGTTTGGCGGGCAGATGCTGGCGCTGGGACTGCTGGGCGATCTTCAAGTTCGCAACTTCCAGGAACCTCAACGACGCGTGCCTTATACAGTAGCGCACGTGTTGCGATCGCAAAGTCAGGAACAAGCGGTCAACGAGTAATCTGATTCTTAAACGAGACAAAAATGACCCCAGTTACAACCTCAACAGAATTGCGGCTGGCCAAACGTATGGGCCGCCTGGGAACCGAAACAGCCTTTGAAACCCTGGCCAAAGCCCGCGCACTTGAAGCGCAGGGCAGAAGCATTATTCACCTCGAAATCGGCGAACCGGACTTTGACACGCCAAGCAATGTGATCGAGGCAGGCATTGACGCCATCCACAAGGGCTACACGCATTACACGCCTTCGGCCGGATTGCCGGCGCTGCGTGAAACCGTGGCCGAGGAAGTTACGCGCACGCACGGTGTGCCCGTAACCGCGGATGAAGTAGTGATTGTGCCCGGCGGTAAGCCCACGATCTACTTCACCTTTACAGCGCTGGTGGAAGAGGGCGATGAAGTTATTTATCCCAACCCTGGCTTCCCCATTTATGAGTCGCTGATCAACTTCACCGGCGCGAAACCCGTTCCGTTGCAGATGCGGGAAGAAAAAGATTTCCGGCTTGATCCCAACGAGCTGACCGACCTGATTACCGACCGCACCAAGCTGATTGTGCTGAATTCTCCGCACAATCCTACGGGAAGCGTCGTAACAGAGCAGGATGTAAAAGATATCGCGGCTGCCATTGGCGATCGTGACATCATGGTGCTCTCAGATGAGATTTACAGTCGCTTGATCTTTGAAGGCCGCCATCATTCGCTGATGTCACTGCCCGGCTGGAGAGATCGCGTGATCATGCTGGATGGCTGGTCCAAGACTTATGCCATGACTGGCTGGCGCCTGGGCTATGGCGTAATGCGCAAAGACCTGGCTGCGCAGTTTGGCCGTTTAATGACCAATGTAAACTCCTGCAGCGCAGGATTTACCCAGGTGGCCGGCATGGAAGCTCTTAAGGGGGATCAGGCCTCAGTGGATCATATGCGTGAACAGTTCCACGCCCGCCGCGATAAATTCATTTCCGGCCTGAACGACATCAAAGGCTTCAGCTGCCGGTTGCCGCATGGCGCGTTTTACGCCTTCCCCAATGTACAGAAGACAGGCTGGACATCTAAGAAGCTGGCGGAAGCGCTGCTGAATGAGGCTGGCGTGGCATGTCTCTCTGGCGCCGCTTTTGGTCAATTCGGCGAAGGCTATCTGCGCTTCAGCATCGCCAACTCCATGGAGAACCTGGACGAAGCGCTCAAGCGCATTGGAAGCTGGGCCAACAAGAGCCTGTAGCTAAAACCTTTCGCCGCAGATTGCGCAGATAAACGCAGATGCAAAACCATAGCTGCGAATTTCGCGAATGAATACGAATCCAACCTGATTCTTAACATTCGCGTGATTCGCGGCCAGTTTTTTGCCTAATCTCTGAGCATCTGTAAGAATCGGTTGTTATCCATCCTCAACTATGTCAAACAAGAATTCTCGTATTTATGCCACCTGTCATATCGGCGATGCAGCGGAAAATCAGCTGCGCGAGCGCGGTTACGATCTTGAGATTTTTCCCGGCCCGGAAGCGCCACCCAAAAAGCTGATCATCGAAAAAGTTAGCAGCGGAATCGAAGGGCTCATCACAACTCTCCGCGATCCCATCGATGCAGAAGTCTTTGAAGCAGGCAAAGGCACGTTGAAAGTTGTGTCTCAGGTCGCGGTCGGCTTTGACAATATCAATCGTGCCGACGCCAATCGCTACAAGGTCCCTTTCACAAACACAGCCGAAGTCCTGAACGACGCGACAGCCGAGTTCACGTTCCTGATGATGGGCACGCTCTCACGCCGCATGTGGGACAGCGAGAAGATGGTGCGCGAGCAGAAGTGGGGCGCATGGCATCCGTTTCTTCCTTTTCTGGGCGATGAGATTTCCGGTAAGACCATTGCCGTGATTGGCACCGGACGCATTGGTCTGGCGCTCATCAAGAAATGCATTGGTTTTGACATGAATGTGCTTTGCTACGATCCGGTTTACCAGAACCATTTGTTCGCAGCACATGTGCAGCAGGTGATGGACCTAAGGGCAAAAGTCGGTATGGTGAAAGAAAAGAACTGGATCAAATATGTGGGACTGGAAGAAGCATTGGCTGAAGCTGATTACGTGAGCCTGCATGTGCCGCTGGTCCGCGAAGGCAAATCACCGACGTACCATATGATCAATGAACGCACGCTGAAACTCATGCGTAAAGACGCTTACCTGATCAATGCTGCTCGCGGCCCTGTTGTGGACGAAAAAGCCCTTGCTAAAGCGCTCAAAGAACGCTGGATCGCTGGAGCGGCGCTGGACGTCTTCGAAAAAGAGCCGCTGCTGGCCGATTCGCCGCTGCTTGATCCGGAGATTGAAGATCGCTGCCGCCTGTTTCATCACTTTGCCAGCGCCGGTCGAATCACTCGGCTTTCCACTGATCCCAAGAAAGGCATGGCCGGACGCTGCATTCAAGGGCTGCTCGACGTGCTTGAAGGAAACTATGGCGGCGACAAGACCAGAATGCCTTACGTAGTGAACAAAGAAGCGTGGATCGGATCAGGCGCGGACGGCGAGGGAATTTAAGCCCCTCAAATTTTCCGCAAAAAATTAAGGACGGCGTTTCTGCCGTCCTATTCATTACAGATCTAATTCGTTTTTAGGAAGATTTCCGCTTGGCGCCTTTTACATCCAACTCATTTACAACCTGCTGCACGTTAGGAACGCTGGCCGCAAGTTTTTCCACCTGCTGGCGCTGCCCGGGTGTATCAACATCGCCTTTGAGCGTGAGCACGCCATTCTTGGCGTCAAAGCGGATGTGCTGTTTTTCCAGTCGGTTCGCGATGATCACAGCCTTGAAATCTTTCTCGATCGCATCATCAACGTTGGAATCAATTTTCTTCGCGTCGCCTTCCACGCCTTCCGGACGAACGCCGATTTCATTCGATACCACAAAGCCCGCAGCCGCGCTCTTGGCCAGGTCTTCGGCTTTATCTTTATCTTCCTGGGTCTTTACATCGCCGGTGAGGGTAACAAGCTGCTTGTCATTGTTTGTGGCCACTTTTACGTCTTTATAACCGGCATTTGCCAGGGCCTTTGATACCTGGTCTTTCACGTCAGGCGTGTTGGCTTTATTAGACGTGCAGCCAATCGCCACACAAAGCAGAAATCCGGCCAGAGTTGCCATTACGTTTTTCACGCGCATAAAGAGAGTCTCCAAGTCGGTTGAACGTCAGTTAGAACCCAGAGAAGGTTCTTAAGAGCTTGGATGCAGTGAGTGACTCAGAGGAGGGCTGCTGTCAGCGCGTAACCACAGGCGCAGTGATCATCGAACGGAAAACTTTTGCGCCGTCTGCCGAGCCGAGCAGAGACTCGCTGCAGCGATCCGGATGCGGCATCATACCCAGGACGTTGCTTCCTTCATTGCAAATGCCGGCAATGTTGTCGAGCGAGCCATTGGGATTGGCCCCGGCAGTGATCTCACCTTCAGGCGTGGAGTAGCGGAAGACGATGCGGTTCTGGCGCTTCAGCGTTTCGAGCGTCTGGGCATCGCAATAGTAATTCCCTTCCATGTGGCCGATGGGAATTTTGAGCATCTCACCTTTTTTGCAGGCCTTAGTAAATGGCGTGTCAGCATTCTCTACGCGCAGATCAACAAACTTGCAGATGTATTTCAATCCCGCATTGCGCATAAGCGCGCCGGGAAGAAGACCGGCTTCACACAGGATCTGAAAGCCATTGCAGATGCCGATGACGAGCCCGCCCGAAGCAGCAAACTTCCGCACTGGTTCCATGATGGCTGCGAACTTGGCGATGGCGCCTGTGCGCAGGTAGTCGCCATAGGCAAAGCCGCCAGGGACGATAATGGCATCACAATTTTCCAGGTCGTGCGAATCGTGCCAGAGCATGGTTGCCTGCTGGCCGGTGGCGGCAATGGCCGCGTTGTAGCTATCCTGATCGCAGTTGGAACCGGGAAAGATGATCACGCCAAATTTCATAGTTTTATTTTAAGCATAGAGGACACGAAGGAACACGAAGAAATTGAATGAGATTGGTCCTGGTTATCCCCTAAACTGTTTTCCGTGTCCCTCTTACTCGTCGAAATCTTCCCCGCATTGGCTCGCGAACTCGAGCAACTGCTCATTGAAGCAAACGAGCCAGCTTTGTCAGCACAGGTACGTACGCTGACGATTGTTGATCGGTGCCGGTGTGGCGATGATTTTTGTGCGACGCTTTACACTGAACCACGTCCTCAAGGATGCTACGGCCCCAATCATCGCAACATAGAACTCAGCCCAGCCGACGGAATGATCATCCTTGACGTCGTTGCCGCCAAAATAGCTTGTGTCGAAGTTCTATATCGAGATGAGATTCGAAATGCACTTCATGCTGCGCTTCCTTAAATGGCAACTCTGCGGTCCTCTGTGCCCTCTGTGGTAAACATGGTTATGGACTGGCGCACACACGCACGCACAACCGGCTCAGCACTCAAGAACTGGTTTATCGCCCAGTGCTATGACTCTCTGGCAGTAGCGGTTCTATGGCTGGTGGGGTTATGGATTATCGGGATTCCCTGGGCGCCGTTGTGGGCGATTCTCGGTGGCGTGCTCCAATTTATTCCGAACTTCGGGGTGATGATCTCTTTGATTGGACCGGCGCTGCTGGGAGCTTTCAGCCATGACCACATGCGGTTCTTCTATGTCCTGATTTTGTTCGCGGTGATCATGGTTACCGACGGACTCTTCCTGCAGCCGTACCTGATGAAGCGCACCGCCAAAGTCCCGTTCTGGGCGGCGCTAATCGCACCGATCATTCTGGGGATCATTATTCCCTTCTGGGGAGTGTTACTGGCCCCGCCGCTGCTGGCGGTGGTGTATGCGTTCCGCAGGGAGACGCCGCAAATCCTGCCGCCTCAGAGATGATACGGGTAGGCGGCGATACGCTTAGTTCAGATCTTGCCTGATCGCCGATATCCTCTTTGTACTTTGCGGGCCGGGCTAGCAGGAACAAGGCCTTTAACTCCTAAAAATACCCAGAACAGAAGAATTGCCAATAGATAAATGCAACCTCAAAGCCCAATCGCTATGCCTCCAAGGTCGCGTTGGGCCATAACTGAAGCGATTGTCTGCGCCAATCCGAAGGACGTCGTGATCGTCCACAAAAAGCACGATGACCACGAGACAAACTTTCTGTCCCCGGCTGAAAACCGCCTTGCCGGACGCGATATTCCTGTAAAACCGGCCTTCATTCAGGTTGGTGTCAGGAAACACGATGTTGCGCTGGCGGTTGGTCACGTCGCGCTCCCAATCCTTCAAGCTCATGGCGCGAAATGATACAACAGCTCGTGCTATAATCTAGCTTGTTTTCTTGCGCTTATGGCGCGTGCCGCCTCTCCTTGTTGGCTGCGTAAATCTTCGATTTTTGAGGTTATCCACATGTCCGGCCACTCAAAATGGGCCACAATCAAGCATAAAAAGGGCGCGCTGGACGCGAAGCGCGGCAAGATCTTTACCCGTCTGATCAAGGAAATCACCATGGCCGCGAAAAGCGGCGGAGGCGATGTAGAAGGCAATCCGCGCCTGCGCGGTGCTGTGGCTGCCGCCAAGGCGGAGAACATGCCTGCCGACAACATCAAGCGGGCGATCCAGCGCGGCACCGGCGAACTGGAAGGCGTGAGCTATGAGGAAATCACCTTTGAAGGCTACGGACCCGGCGGATGTGCAATCTTAGTGGAAGTTACTACGGACAACCGCAACCGCACCGTAAGCGAAATCCGCCACGCCTTTACCAAAGGTGGCGGGAACATGGGTGAAGCTGGCTCAGTTGCCTGGATGTTTCAGAAAAAGGGCTCCATCGTGGTTTCCAAGGCCAAGGCAAAGGAAGATGATTTGATGAACATCGTTCTTGAACAGGGCGGCGACGACCTGAGCGACGACGGCGAGAATTGGGAAATTACCACTGCGCCTAACGCCTTTGAAACCGTGCTGGAAGCGGTAAAAAAATCTGGCGCCGAGGTGGTACATTCCGAAATCGGCATGATTCCCCAGAACTACATGAAGCTGGAAGGCGCGGCCGCCAACTCGATGATCCGCCTGCTGGAAACGCTGGAAGATACAGACGACGTCCAGAACGTTTATTCCAATTTTGACGTGGACCAGAAGACGCTGGAAGAAGTCAGCTAGCTCCGCTCCAATCGATATAGCACAAAGGCGGTCCGCAAAGGACCGCCTTTCTTTGTTGATCGACTCTGTCGCTCTGAACCTGCTTACCAACGCATTCTGATCCGCGTTTTGTCCCGGTCGATCTGCGGTAGATTTGCCGTTGCTTGATCAGTGTTCATCAGTGTCGATCAGTTGGTAAAAACCGGGTTCTATTTCCTTACGAAGCTCCGCGAACGGAGGATCGTCGCCACCTCTACATCGTAGTACTCGTACCATTTCTGCCTGCCAATATTCTGCGCCTCGCGATGGCGCATCAGGTTTCGCCATTCCGCCAAAGACTCTTCGTCACGCCACCACACTACAGTCAGGCGCTCGCCGTCGGCAGCGGTGTAGCTCTTCACGTCCACAAAGCCGGGGTTCTGGCGCACCAGCGTTTGCATCTCCGCGTTCATCGCCTGATAGTCTTCGCCCGCTTGCTCGGTAAGCTTGGAACGGAACAGGATGACCAGCGACGGTTTTTGCTCTTGATGTGGATTAATAGGCATGAGCATTGGAGGCCCGGAGCACGGGTGAAGTTACAAAATAAATGTGCGCGGCCATTGTATTCAATCGATTCAGCTTGGTACGCGGCATTTGCTGTTACTCGCAGCGCGTTAGTTCTAAAAAAACTCCGGTCTCAAGCCGCGCAACGCACTCGGCTGACGGCGACGTTTTACATCGGCTATGGGGACAAGGCGTACAACCGACTCGGGCCCGCTGGCGATCACAACCTCTTCCCCTTGGCAAGCCTGTTCTATCAGTTTCGAGAGGTTCGTCTTGGCTTCATGAATGGTAAAGGTCTTCATAATTACTTAGCTAAATCCTCTGGCTTTGAGGAGGTCGCAGGCTGGGACTTTTGTTTCCCTACAGGAACTGTGTTTCCTTGGAATCCAAGCACGAGCGTGTTGCCGGGTGAGTCCGCAAGGGCTTGCAAGGCCCGCAGTTGGAGCAGGTTGGGATTGTCGTCCATAGTGCGGGCGGCGTTCGACAAGCTACGTAGCGCAGCGGTTTCACCACGAGCCCGTTCGAGCGCAGCTTGACCTTCCTTTTGAGCCTTGATCACCTGCGCGAAGGCCTTTTTCATATCGCCGGCGAACATAATGTCCTTGATGTCAGCGGAAATCAGCTTCAGGCCCATCTCGGTGGCCTTTAGGGACGTCAGCTGCATCAACTTGCCACCGATCCCTGCGCGGTTCTCAATCAGAGAGTCAATCTTCTCTTTGCCGACAATCTCCCGTATCGCCATCTGCAGTATCAGATAGAGCGCGGTGCGAAAATTGGCGGTTTTGTTCACGGCCAGGTTGGGGTCCGTGACCTGAAATTCAGCGGCCATGCTTACTTTCACGGTCACTCCATCCGCGCTCAGAACATCCTGCCCCTGGACAGTGACGAATTCCGGACGGACATCGACGGGATAAATCATCGAATAGGTTGAGGAATGCCAGTAAGAACCGGGGTTAAGGACGCCGACGAAGCGGCCTTTCTGATATTCGAGTCCCTTTTGATATTCGTAAATGATTACGTGCTTCGGCTTGAACAGCCGGAAGGCAATGAAAGCGACGATGATGATAGTGAATACAGAAATCCAAAACAGATATAACATCCGATAATCACCTCTCAGATAATTCCCTACCCAGAAGGCCATCAATAATCCAGCGGGGGGCTTAACCCACAGGGCTGAATATCGATTTGCCCGAAGGCCGGCCTGCCGGGCAGATTTGTCAGGTGACCATCCCAAAGCTTGGAATCGAACCAAGTATCGGGCGGGCGATAGCAAAACCAAGTTGAGATTCAACAATGGCTGCGTGCCTTGACCGATGGCGTTGTTTATATCAGGTTTTGCACCCTCCCTGTAGAGTTTTCCAGCCTTCGAGGCGTCATTTCTGACTTAGAATAGCTCACAAGTTCATGACCGAACCCTCCACTCCGCTGATGCGGCAATATGCCGCCATCAAGAAACAGCACCCCACCGCGTTGCTCTTTTTCCGCCTAGGGGATTTCTACGAGCTTTTTTTTGAAGACGCAGTAGTCGCCGCCAAAGAGCTCCAGATCACACTGACTTCTCGCAACAAGGAGAAAGATCACGCGATCCCCATGTGCGGAGTGCCATATCATGCGGCGGAGAATTATCTTTCAAAGTTGCTGCGCAAGGGCTTTAAGGTCGCCATCTGCGAGCAGATGGAAGCTCCCAGCGCGGCGACAAAGCTCGTCCGCCGCGAGGTAACGCGCGTGCTTACGCCGGGGACGGCGATTGATTCGAGCGTTGGGTCAGAAGAAAACAATTTTTTGGCGGCATTGGCGCGTGCGTCCGGGGCTGTGGGGCTGGCGGCGCTGGATCTTTCCACCGGCGAATTTCGCGCCACCGAGTTTCGCGGGCCAGACGCGGAGCGCCGCATCGTCGAAGAACTGCAGCAGTTGCGTCCGCGCGAGGTCCTCTATCCTTCCGGGCTGCCATTGTTCGACCAGCCGCCGATGAACAGGGGGGAAACAAACAGCGCGTCGACACCGGCTGAGACTAAAGACCAAGAAGCCCGCGGGCAGAACAATCAACCCGGTACTGGTGCAGTATTGCAGCAGAGCGGCAGCGTCATGCGTTTTACAGAAACGCCGCTGGAGGATTGGATCTTCAGCCCAGACTATGCTGTGCCTCTGCTGGAGAACAAACTGGGCGTACTGTCGCTTGAGGGCTTTGGCTTGCAGGGACGGCCGGCGGCGGCAACCGCAGCCGGGGCAATTCTGCATTATGTCCGTTCCACGCAGCGCGGAACGCTAGAGCATGTGGACCGTATCGGCTTTTATGATCGTCAGGAATATCTGGTGCTCGATGCGGTCACGGTCCGCAATCTGGAATTAGTTGAGCCGCTCTTTGCCAACACCAGCAGCGAGGTTACGCTCTTTCGCGCGCTGGATGCCACGCTAACCCCGATGGGCAAGCGCCTGCTGCGATCATGGATGCTGCGCCCTTCGCTCGATATCCATGAGATCAATCGCCGCCTGGACGCCGTGGAAGCCGGCGTAAAAGAGTTTGTCGCCCGCGAAGAGGTGCGGCGGGCGCTGGAAGGCGTGCTGGATATTGAACGCCTGTTGAGCCGCGTGACGCTCGAGACGGCAAACCCGCGCGACGTTTTGGCGCTCTGTGCCAGCCTGAATCGTATCCCAAGAAGCAAGGTTGCGCTGGGGCGTCTGGCGGCAACGCGCTTGACCGAATTAAATAATCTGCTGGACGAAATGGCCGACCTGCGTGAGCGCATTGAAAAAACTGTGGTCGCCGAGCCCCCTCTTACGCTGGCTGATGGCGGGGTGATCCAGTCGGACGTGGATAAGGAACTGGACGACCTGCGCAACCTGAGCCGCAACAGCAAACAGAACATCGCGCAGATTGAAGAACGTGAGCGCAAGCGCACCGGCATCAACTCGCTCAAGGTCAAATTCAATTCTGTTTTTGGCTATTACATTGAAATCAGCAAGGCGAACCTGCACCACACACCCGCCGACTATGAGCGCAAGCAGACGCTGGTCAACGCCGAACGCTTCACCACGCCGGAGTTGAAAGAGTACGAAGCCAAGGTGCTGGATGCGCAGGAAAAAATTGTCGAGATCGAGCGGCGACTGTTTACCGAGCTGCGCACGGCAATAGCCGCCGATGCACGGCGTATACGACAGACGTCACTCGCGCTGGCAGAAGTGGATGTGCTGGCTTCACTAGCGTTTATCGCACAGAACCGGGGCTACTGCCGACCGCAGTTTTCAGGCAAGTCCTCGGAACCGTCCGTAGAAAACGCAGCAACAGAGTCAGACGAACTGGAAATCATTGCCGGCCGCCATCCCGTGCTGGAGCAACTGGAGCTTACCGGCAGCAATGACCGATTTGTCCCGAATGATCTTTATCTCAACTCCAGCAGCCACAGCATTCTGCTGATTACCGGCCCCAATATGGGTGGCAAGTCAACCTATCTGCGGCAAACGGCGCTCACAGTTCTGATGGCGCAGATGGGCGGCTTTGTTCCGGCGCGTTCTGCGCGACTGCCAGTGGTGGACCGAATCTTTACCCGCATTGGGGCCAGCGACAATCTTGCGCGTGGACGCTCTACTTTCATGGTGGAGATGACGGAGACTGCCGCGATTCTCAATACGGCAACACCCCGCTCGCTGATCCTGCTGGATGAAATTGGCCGAGGCACCTCGACCTATGACGGCCTAGCCATCGCCTGGGCGGTGGTCGAGTACATCCATTCCACCAGCCGCGCCAAGACGCTCTTCGCCACGCACTATCACGAACTGACGGAGCTTGAGCGGCTTTCCGGCGTGAAAAACTTTCATGTTTCGGTAAAAGAAAACGCGGGCGGGATTGTCTTTCTCCGCAAAGTTGAGCCGGGCGCAGCCGACCGAAGCTACGGAATCGAAGTCGGCAAGCTGGCAGGACTTCCAACGGAAGTAGTTATACGCGCCCGCGAAGTGCTGCACGAGCATGAAAATGCCGAACAGCAGACAACGGCGCATCTCTCCCCGGGCGCGCGGGAGCCAGAGTCGCAGATGCAGTTGACGATGTTTACGCCGCTGTCGCAAAAAATTGTGGACCGCCTGCGCGAAGCCGACCTGAACAACCTAACGCCGCTTGAGGCGCTGAACCTGCTGCATGAGCTGAAGAAGCAGCTGTAATCGGTTGTTATCAAGCTGGTTGCCAAGTACGTGGCTCGCCGCCAAAATTCGTATAATCGAGTGGCATGGCAAAAACCACAACACAGGACCTTCGTCGGCAGGTTGGCCAGTTATTGATCCTTGGCTATGACGGGCTGGCCGTCGATAGCAAGCTGCGTACAACGCTGAGCACGCTCCAACCCAGCGGCGTGATCTTGTTCGCGCGCAATATTGAAGAACCCAAGCAGACATGGCGTTTGCTGCGTGACTCGCAAGCCACCACGCCTGGTCCGATGTTTCTATGTGTCGATCTGGAAGGCGGCACCGTTGATCGCCTCAAAAAAGTAATCGCCCCGACGCCTTCTGTAGAGCAGGTATTTGCCACCGGCAATCGCAAGCTGTTCCGCATGCATGGAAAAATACTTGGGTTGGAAGCGCGCGCGCTGGGCTTTAACACCGACTTTGCTCCGGTTTTCGATCTTGGGTTCGAGGCTTCTCGTTCCGTGCTGACCAGCCGCACGGCATCGGCTGATCCAAAAGAAACAATCGCGTATGCGCGCGGATTTCTACGTGGACTAAAAGATTCCAAGGTGCTCGGCTGTGGCAAACACTTCCCCGGCTTGGGCGAAGGCAATCTGGACAGCCACCATGAAATGCCGGTGGTACAGAAGAGCTGGAAAGATATGTGGGCAGAAGACCTGCTGCCGTATCGCGAGTTGCGTTCGCAGATTCCTTTCGTAATGGTGGCCCACGCTTCTTACCCAGAGGTCACCAACAACAAGGTTCCGGCGTCACTTTCCAAGAAGTGGATGCAGGATGTTCTGCGCAAAAAGATTGGCTACAAAGGGCTGATTATCTCTGACGATCTGGAGATGGGCGGCGTACTTTCCACCGGCGACATTGAAGATGTGGCCGTTGAAACACTGCGTGCGGGCGCGGACATGTTTCTGGTTTGCCATAACCAGGAGCTGGTATGGCGGGGCTTTGAAGCCGTGTTGCGCACCGCCGAACGCGACCGCAAATTTGCCGAGCATGTGGCGCAGGCGGCGCAGCGGGTGATGGGATACAAGAAGCACTGCCGCGAGCTGCGCGGCTTTTCCGCCGAACCCAAGGCCAAGATGGTGGACAAGCTGAAAAAGATCGTGACGGATTTCACGCAAATTGTCGGCTGTGAAGTAATTGACGACAGGCTGCACACCGCGCGGGAGATCAACGTTTGATTGTCGCCGGAGTCATGAGCGGGACGTCCGCTGACGGTGTTGATGTTGCCATTGTGAGCATTCAGGGCCGCGGATCTTATTTGAGCTTTGATCTGCTGTTGCATGACCATTCGAAATATCCGCAGCCGATCCGCCAAGCCGTTCTTGCCGCAATGAATGCCAATAAGATCAGCGTGGCTGATCTCTCGCGTCTGAACTTCCGGTTGGGCGAGTTCTACGCTGAAGCCGTAAATAAAGTTCAAAAGAAAGCGGGACAAGCTACCCTTGACCTTGTGGGATGCCATGGCCAGACCATCTACCATCAGGGCACGGCTGCTCCTTATCTGGAAAAAAATATTGCATGCACATGGCAAACTGGGGAAGGCTCCGTAGTAGCGGCCAGACTTGGAGTGCCAGTGGTGTCAGATTTTCGACCGGCGGACATGGCCGCAGGCGGCAAAGGCGCGCCCCTGGTTCCATTGCTCGACTATGCGATCTTCCGTTCTGCGCACAAAGGCCGCATCGTGCAAAACATTGGCGGGATTGCCAACCTCACGGCGATCCCTGCGGGCGGCAAGCCGGATGATCTCGTGGCTTTTGATACCGGTCCGGGCAACATGGTGATTGACCGGCTCATGCAAATGCTGTTCAAAAAAGACTATGACCGCAACGGAGCTGTCGCGCGCAAAGGGTCGGTGCTGCAGCCGGTGCTTAAGCAATCCCTGAATGCAGCTTACTTCAAGCAGAAGCCGCCGAAGACCGCAGGCCGAGAAGAATTCGGCAGCGAATATGCTCAGGCATTTCTGCGCCGATGTGGCCGGGCCGCAAAGTCAGACGTGATCGCCACGGCAACAGCGCTGACGGCTGCGTCCATGGCGCAGGCGCTGAAACAATTCATTCTGAAAAAGAGCACCTATCGCGACTGGGTGGTTTCCGGGGGAGGCACAAAGAATGCCGCACTGATGGAGATGCTCAAGAAAGAAGCCGAGCACATGGGACTGTGGCTCCGCCATTCTGACGATTTTGGCATTCCCAGTCAGGCGAAAGAGGCGGTGGCTTTCGCGCTGCTGGCTTATCAGACGTTTAATGGCTTGCCGGGCAACGTGCCATCAGCAACGGGAGCCAAGCGAGCTGCTGTGTTGGGAAAAGTCTCTTATGTTTAACCGGCTTAACCACAACTACCTTAACCACAAGGGACAAGAAGGTTCACGAAGGATATACGGAGTTGAGGCAAATCAGCTTCGTGTTCCTTCGTGTCCTTTGTGGTTAAGAATTTTTTGCTTGTTGCTGTGCATGAGCCTGCTCTCCTGCTCGAAGCGTCCCGACGCGAACACCGTGGTAATGATTATTGAAAGCAGTCCCACCAACCTTGATCCTCGGGTAGGCACAGATGCGCAGTCAGAGCGGATTGATGAACTGATCTTCGATCCTCTGGTCCATCGCGACGAACACTTCAATATGGTTCCGTGGGTAGCAGAAAAGTGGGAGATTCCCGATCCTAAAACTTATGTTTTCCATTTACGGCGCGGGATTCACTTCCAAGACGGCCGACCGCTGACCGCGCGCGACGTAAAGTGGACGCTAGATAGTGTTCGCGATGGATCTTTGACTACTCTGAAGATGACAACCTACAAGCTGGTGGAACATGTTGACGCGCCTGACGACGCAACAGTGATCATCCATTTATCCGAGCCTGACGGTACGCTGCTTTACAACGTGTCAGATGGCGCATTCGGTATCGTTCCTTACGGCAGCGGCAAGCCGTTCAACCGTCATCCCATTGGCTCAGGGCCATTTACTTTTGTTTCCCAAGATCCTGACGCGGAGGTTGTTCTGCAACGGAATGACAATTATTGGGGCGAGCGAGCCCAGGTTGAACGCGTCCGCCTTACGATTGTACCGGACGCCACCACACGCGCGCTGGAACTGCGCAAGGGCAGCGCCGACATCTCTCCCAGCGGCTCGCTCAGCGCGGACATGATTGGCACTCTTCGCCATTATCGCGGCCTTGAAATAGAGCAACTACCTGGGACGGTGCTGGCTTATCTCGCGTTCAATCTGCGCGATCCAATCTTGAATGATGTCCGTGTGCGGCAGGCACTGGCATACGCCATAAATCGCGGCGCAGTATTGCATTATTTATTTGGTGACGAGGGCCAGCTGGCAGACAGCGTGCTTCCGCCGCAGCACTGGGCTTACAGCGGCGATGTAGCGCACTATCCATATGATCCTGCAAAAGCAAATGCAATGCTGGATGCGGCTGGCTACCTACGAGGGGCAAACGGCGTGCGTTTTCACCTGACGATGAAGACATCGACGGAAGAAACCACGCGCTTGCTGGCAGCGGCGCTGCAACAACAGCTCAGGCAGGTTGGGATTGCGCTCGATATCCGCAGCTTTGAGTTTGCTACGTTCTACTCCGACGTGACGAAGGGCGCGTTCCAGCTTTATTCCCTGCGCTGGGTCGGCGCAAATGAAGACCCCGACATTTTTTATTACGCCTTTCACTCCTCCAGCTTTCCCGCCCAAGCACGCGAACAGAAGCTTTTATGTGAATCCTGAGATGGACCGCTTGATTGAGGCAGGCCGCAGCAGCGTAAACCAGGAAAAGCGAAAACAAATTTACGCGCAGGTTCAACAGATTCTGGCGCGCGACCTGCCTTACATTAATCTCTGGTACTTCGATAATGTTGTGGTGCACTCCGCCCGCGTGCGGGATTTGCACGTAAATCCAGCGGGAAATTACGACTTTCTTGCCACCCTGCATCTGGCACAATAGCTGCGATCCCCCAAAAACTTTCGGCTGAACAGCCGCCTCGGCGGCAATGTTAGTATCAAAGATTCGAACTCATGCAGATACTTTTCATTGGCGATATCTTCGGCAGTCCGGGACGCAAAATTGTGCGCGACCATCTGGGCCATATTGTGGAAACCAACAAGGTGGATCTGGTGATCGCCAATGCGGAAAATTCTGCGGGCGGATTTGGGCTTACACCAGCCATTGCCGACGAGCTTTTTGACCTGGGATGCCACGTGCTCACCACCGGCAATCACGTCTGGGATAAACGCGAGATTGTTGATTACTTCAACTCTGCCAATGGCGATCCCAGCGGACGGGCGCGGAAGGTATTACGTCCCGCAAATTTTGCGGAGGGCGTGCCTGGTGTGGGCGTGTACGAGGGGGCAACACGGCAGGGACAGAACTATGCGGTCATCAACCTGCAAGGCCGAGTCTTTATGCAGGATACTGACGATCCTTTCCGCAAAGCTGACGCTCTGTTGGCAAGGATCAGCAGCAAGGTTGTGATTGTGGATTTCCATGCCGAAGCCACTTCAGAGAAAATTGCGCTTGGCTGGTATCTGGATGGACGCGTAACGGCAGTCCTGGGCACGCATACCCACGTGCCTACAGCGGACACGCAGGTGTTGCCGGGTGGCACAGCATATCAGACTGACGTGGGGATGACCGGGCCTTATGACAGCGTGATTGGCGTACAGAAAGAGCAGGTCTTACAACGCTTTCTTACCGGGCTGCCAGGACGTTTTGAAGCTGCCAAGGGCGATCCACGTTTCTGCGCCGTGTTGATTGGGTGCGATGCGGCCACAGGCCGCGCGCACTCCGTGCAACGGCTTATGCTGGGCGAGTAGGCATAAAAAGCAGCCCATTTGCGGGCTGCTTTTCCGGTGAAACATCGTTGTGCTTATTGGCTGGCTTTCTTCTTGGTACCCTTCTTTGCGGCGCCTTTTTTTGCAGGCCTCCTTGCTGCGGGTTTAGCGGCCGGCAGTTCGCCTTTGGTCATGGTGAACATGAAAGGGTCAGGAGTATATTCAGAAATAACGCCGATAATATCTGTAGTTGCTCCAACGGCCGGTGGCTTCGTCATCGGCTTGTCCATGGTGACGCGCATGTCGGCCTTATTAGCTGCCTGGTTGTCATCGCTCAGGGCAACTTCCAGAGTGCTGGGATCCGTAACAGCAATCACTTTGACCGGAATCCTTAACCTCGCTTCACCGTTCTTTTCCTTGGCCTGAATTGCCGCCCACACTTTCTCAGCTGCATCTTTATTGGCCGGAGTCTTGTCGCGGCAAGAGAGCACGAGTTCCCAGTCACTAAATGAAAGCGCGCCAGGATCGTTCTGTTGGACGGCCTGGGCAGCCAGGTCGCACGGCGTGGGCGCTAGCGGAATGCTGGCAACAAAATTCGGCGGCGGGGCGGTCTGGGTTGCCGCTGCCGCGATGCGCTGGTTCCAGTCGTCAGTATTTCCGTGATACTTCTTGTACCGTGAAACAAAGTAAGGCGACATTGATTGAATTGCCTGGGTGTTGGGCGGATTGGAAGATTGAGCCACGCTAAGCGCTTTGGCGCCGTACCAGAAACCAAGAGGATCCATGGGATTTGATTCCAGCAGCGCGATACCCATCTGATAGTTGTTGCCTAGATCATTGGGATCAACTTTTAACGCTTCCTCATAAAACTTGCGCGCACTGGCATAGTCTTTTTGCTGCAAGGCGCCGAAAGCGGCCGTGCCCGCAAAGATGCCCGTCATCTGGTTGCGCAGCTTTTCCATTTCTGCCGCGGAAATATCCGTCGGCTTCCAGTTCCCTAACTCCTGCAGACCGTGCTCGGCGTCGGCCCGGGCTTTGGCTCCAGTTGCCGCATCCTTGATCTGGCCTCGCTCAAGATAAACCACAATGGCCAGGGCGCGCACATGGTTGGGGTCAATGGCCAGGATCTGCCTGGCAACCTGCTCCACTTTTTGCTGATTGGTGGCCTGCTGGTAAGCATTCATGGCCTGCTCCAGCGCGTCAATTTTGACGATGCTGTTTGGGTATTGCGCAACAAACGCTTCCATGGCCGCAGCTTTGGCAGCAGGATCAGTGGTATTTAAGGCGGTGATGTAGGCGTTATACTCCGCCGGGTCTTTAATCACTTTCTGGCTGGTGGGGACATTGGCCTGTGACTCGCCTGCCGCAGGCTGTTGGCCTGCCGCGGGCGGTTGTCCTGCTGCCGGCGGCTGTTGTGCCGGCGGTTGTCCGGCTGGCGGCTGTTGCGATGGTGAACTGCCCTGACCCCATGCTGCTGTGGTTAGCGCAAGCACAAACGTGACAAGCACTCTTTTCATTTGAGTTTTGCTCCTTCAGTACATCTCTGCCAGATTTGTGGCCCAATGCTCCAAGAGCATTCCCTGCAGGCCTGTCTTTAAATTAAAAAACTTAGAGGCACGGATTATAAAAGACACACCCTACATTTAGGCAAGCTCTACATAAAATGGCACTTTACTGGTCTGATGCAGAGTTGCAGGCGATAGTTACTCCCAAGCACCCGACCCGCTGGATTTCCAGCCTTTTCAGGCGTCCGCATCAACCTTTACCTGTACGCAGTGCTTTTGAACGCGACAAGACAAACGTCAGATCATTAGAGTTAAATGAAATCACTTTGAGCGACACCTGGCAGGACGCGGTATCCTGCAAGATTAGACACCGGCCCGGCAAGAACGTTCCGGCAGGCGGCAAAAAATGGAACTCTTGAAATAAGTTTTTACAGTTAGGGATAAAAAGTACATGGACCATACTTTGAACGGCAAAATCGCCCTGGTAACAGGCGGCGGACGCGGCATAGGGGCAGCAATCGCGCTCCGGCTGGCACGCCTCGGAGCAACCACTATTGTCTGCGGACGCACTCTAGCCCGCCTGCAACACACGGTGGGACAAATCCGCTCGGCGGGCGGCCAGGGCGAAGCTATGGCCTGCGATGTTGCCGACTGGAACTCCGTGGCGGCGCTGGCTGATCGAGTGCAAAAAGGTTTTGGCCGGCTGGATATCCTGATCAACAATGCCGGAATTGGCACATTTGGCGGCCCGCTGCATACCATGCCGACTGACAAATGGGACGCCATGTTCAATACCAATCTGCGCGGCGTCTTTTACATGATCCGTGCGTTTGTTCCGATGATGATCTCAAGCGGCGGTGGTGACATTGTGAATATTTCTTCGCTGGCGGGGAAAAACCCTGTGCCGAACGGCGCAGCTTACTCGGCTACCAAGTGGGGGCTGAACGGACTTACATATTCCGTGGCAGAGGAACTACGCGGGCACAAAATCCGGGTTGCTGTGGTCTGTCCTGGCTCAACGCACACAGAATTCGGCGCGCATGAAGGCAAAAGTCCGGACAAAATGCTGGTCCCAGAAGATGTGGCCCACGCGGTGGAAATGCTCGTCACCCAGAGGCCGGAGGCATTCATTAGCGAGGTGCTTTTAAGGCCGACGCAGAAACCCTGAAAAGAATCGCCGACATCGCCGTAATCGGCTGATCGCGCATGATCGGAAAAGAATTCACCGCAAAGGGCGCTAAGGACGCAGAGGAAAATTGGGATCACACAGTCAGACCGAGAGAGAATCCCGAGGTCCATAGATATCAGTTGGACCGAAGAAGTGGTTAACTTATGAGCCACAGGATGTGGATTGTTCGTCCGTTTTCAGATCACCCGATCATCAGGTCACGCGCGATCGCCCGATCTCGCTAGGCTCGCTTCTCTGGCACCATCACCGGCTCTTGCGGAGCTAGCGGCTGGCCGGCGTTGGCGGGCATGGGAGCTAACAGAGCCTCTTTACGATAAACCAGGTTGCTGGCGTTGAACGTAGCCAGCTCAAAGCCATGGCCATGCGTGATGGCGTCTGTGGGGCAGGCTTCAACGCAATATCCGCAGAAGATGCAGCGGTTGTAGTCGATGTTATAAATCTTGGCGTAGCGTTCTGCGCCGCTGATGCGGTTCTCTTCAGTGTTCTCTGCGGCCTCAATGTAAATGCAGTTTGATGGACAAGCCGCCGCGCAGAGGAAGCAAGCCACGCATTTTTCCAAACCGTTTTCGTCGCGCTGCAGAACGTGCAATCCGCGGAAACGCTCCTGAAAAACCGCACCTGCGTTCGGCAGCTTTTTGTTGGGATAATCCTCAACAACGGTGGGCGAAAACATCTCCCGCAGGGTTACTGACATTCCTTTGGCGATGCCGGCCAGATCACGAAAGATCGACATGCAGCCAGTATAATTCGGAACCACAAAGGACACAAAGGCGCGCGAAGTTCGGTACTGTCTGCTCAAAGAATGGTCTACGGCTAGCCGCGTGGCGGCAAGCCAGCCCTCATTTTTATTTTTGTCCCCAGGGTTACCCAGTTTAAATGCAGTGATAAGAATGTGTTACAGCTGTTCGGGGGTACCTAAGCCGTTTCAGCTTTCTGCAAGAGCAGCATGAAAAGAAGCAACGTGCCGTTTGACTCTGACAAAATCAAGATGATCGTTGACTGTCCTCGGCATGCGGGTGTAGCATTTGGAAGACTCAGATGCACTATTTATTCACCAACCCGGCTTTCGCCAGCAACATGGCCATGTGTTGCTGTATGTGTACGTGTACACGCGAGCGGCCGGTGCTGAGCAATTTTTCTTAGATTTTAGACTCAGATTTGAAACCGGGGCCGCTCAAGTGAGCGGCCTTTTTGTTTTGGCTTCTCACACGGGACAAGCGGCGCCACGAAAGAGGAAGGCATGCCAGAGCTCAAGAAGCCAATCGCAATTTATTACGAACACCCGCACTGGTTCGTTCCACTCTTCAAGGAACTTGATCGTCGGGGAGTGCCATTCGTCCGCATTGACGCGGCGCAACACCATTTTGATCCTGCCCACCTGAACGGCGAAGGCGGATACTCACTGGTATTCAATCGAATGAGCCCTTCTGCCTACCGCCGAGGTCATGGCCAGGCGATTTTCTACACGCTCTATTACCTCGACCATCTGGAACAGCGCGGCAAGCGCATTGTAAACGGCCAGAAAGCATTTCGGTATGAGACATCCAAAGCCCTGCAGCTTTCACTGCTGGAACGTCTTGGGCTGCCCTATCCCAAGAGCCGCGTGATTAACAATTCGGCGGATGCGGTGCAGGCTTCTGAAGGGCTGCGCTTCCCTATTGTGGTGAAACCAAACATTGGCGGCAGCGGCGCAGGCGTAACCAAATTCAATTCGCGGCAGGAACTGGAGACTGCGGCCAAAGCAGGCACGCTGGATCTGGGCTTGGATACCACCGCGCTGGTGCAGGAATTCATTCCCGCGCGGGGCGGCCATATTGTTCGTGTAGAAGTGGTCGGGGGCAAATTTCTATACGGCATCAAAGTCCATCTTACCGGCGAAACGTTTGACCTCTGCCCGGCAGACATCTGCAAGACCACAGGCGGCCAGGAACTGGCCCGCGCAGCTTGCCCAGTCGATGCGCCAAAGACCGGCTTGAAAGTTGAGGGCTACACCCCGAGCGATGAAATTATTCAACAGGTCGAGCGCATCATGCAGGAAGCACAGATTGAAGTCGGCGGCATCGAGTACATCATCGATGATCGGGACGGCAAGCTTTATTTTTATGACATTAACGCGCTTTCCAACTTTGTTGCGGATGGACCAAAGGTAGTCGGCTTTGATCCGTTTGTGCGGCTCGTCGATTTCCTGGAACAGGAGGCTGCGTAATGCGATACGGATATTGGCTTCCTGTTTTCGGCGGATGGCTGCGCAATGTGGAAGATGAGCAGATGGAAACGAGCTGGGCATATGTCAGCCGGCTGGCACGCCGCAGTGAGGAAATCGGCTTTGATCTGACTCTGATTGCCGAACTCAACTTAAACGACATCAAGGGCCCTGAAGAGCCATCGCTCGATGCTTGGTCAACTGCAGCAGCGCTGGCTGCTGTCACCCATCGGCTTGAGCTGATGGTGGCAGTACGCCCGACATTTCATAATCCCGCTTTGCTGGCCAAGCAAGCGGCAAACATTGACCACATTAGTAACGGCCGCGTCTCGCTGAATGTGGTCTCTGCGTGGTGGGCGGAAGAGGCGAGAAAGTTTGGCATCCAGTTTGACCAGCATGATGATCGTTACGCCCGTACCTCTGAGTGGCTGGACGTAGTGGACAAAGCGTGGAAACACGATCACGTAAATTACGAAGGCAAGTATTACAAGATCGAGGACTTAGTGTTGCAACCAAAACCAGTCTCTCATCCGCGTCCCGTAATTTATGCCGGTGGGGAATCTGAAGCAGCCAAGAACTTGATTTCACAGAAGTGCGATGCTTACGTCATGCACGGGGATCCGCCGGAAAAGATCCGTGAGAAAGTCCGCGATCTTTCCGCTCGTCGCGAAAAATGGGGCTTGCCGCCGATGCAGTTCGGTGTGGCCGCATACGCGATTGTCCGCGACACCGAACGAGAAGCTCAGGAAGAGCTGCGCCGCATCACTGATGTCCAGCAGAACGCGGCTGGATACCAGAATTACCAGCAGTGGCTGGCGAACACCCAACTGGAGCAGCGCGTTTCATTGGAAGACTATTCCGTATCGAATCGCGGCTTGCGATCCGGCCTGGTAGGGACACCAGAGCAGGTGGCTGAGCGCATTGCCGAATTTGAAGATGCCGGCGCCGACTTGTTGCTGTTGCAATTTAGTCCACAGTTGGAAGAGATGGAGCGCTTTTCACGGCAGGTAATCCGTGCAGGTGCACGCGTATTGGCTCACGCAGTGTAAACGACGTTCGCGTCCCGCGAAACTGAAGAGCTGCCCCCAGGCTGCTCTTCAGGCAGCAGACGAGCTCCATGCTCCTTCCCGGGAGCTCGTCTGCTTGCAAATTTTTCCTGGTGAGAATCCCACCATTGCCTTTTGGGCAAAATTTCCGGCCATTGTCTTAAACGAAAAGCGGTCTGAGATCGTTAAGAGTAGTGTCAGCAAAATCATTCATTACTAAATCAGCGCCAGCCTGCTTCAGCAACAATTCCCTTCCACTGGCGGCGATGCCTACGCACTTCATCCCAGCATTTTTTGCGGCTAGAACGCCAGCAACAGCGTCTTCGAACACTAGTATGCGGCTGGGATCAATTTGGAGCGCTTGAGCAGCCAACAAAAATAAAGCCGGATCAGGCTTCCCTCGCTCAACCTCATCTCCTGTCACAATCATGCGAAAGCGATTGCGCAGATCAAATGCTGCCAGCGCATGCTCTACCCGTGCGCGACTACCGGAAGTTGCCACGCCGCACGGTAGCCCGGCTGAATCCAGCTCAGCAAGAAAATCGGCAAAGCCCCGGACAAGCTGCAATTCTCGCGCGCGGACCTGAAATAATTTGTCCTTTTCAGCGCCGTAGCTCACCACTTGTTCTGCAGTGAGTTCGCCTAGAAAATGCCGCAGAATCTCTCCACGCTTAGCGCCTCCGCGGACGAAAGAAAGATCAGCATCATTGACATCTTTATCTTTCGACAGCAGAAAAGCTTTCCAGGCGGCCATGTGCAGCGGATGGCTATCTGCAACGACTCCATCAAAGTCGAAAATGACGCCGCCAAGCATTCAAGTGCCTATGAACCTTCAGTTGCGAACTGGCGTTGGGCTAATCCAGGCCAGTACCGCTGAGCGTTCTTATAATTCGAGAGCGTACCGATATCCAACAGGTACTCAGAAATTTTGTATGCAGCCATTTTGCCTAAAATCCTAGGGAGCACGTCAAAGCCAAGATCGGCAGGTCGTCGGTTAGGAAGGTGATTTAAAAGCTCGACTCCAGCGACCATCACACCAGCGAACGCCCAATTACTGGAGGGATGTGTCGGCTTCTCCACAAAGCTCCGTACCACTGCATTTTCGTCGAAGGTAATGACTCCGCAACGCGAGGGGTCAGGAACCTGGCAAATGCCCAACGTAGCCGCAAGAAGTTTCTGTTTGTGGAACGCCAGCATCTTGGACATATCGATGTTGGTTAGCACGTCTGCATAAAGGACAAAGAAGAACTCTTCTCCTGCAATAAATTCACGGTTTTCCACGAGCGTTCCTGCACTGCCAAGCAGTTCTGGTTCTTCGACAATCCGGATATTTACTCCGCTCTGTTGTTCCGCGGCAAATTTGCGGATTGCTTCCATATGTGCATGTGTATTGACCAGAACGTCAGTAATTCCAGCAGCCTTGCAGTTATTGAGCCATATTTCCAGCAGCGGAACACCTTGAATCGGCAGCAGGCATTTGGGAACACTGTCTGTCAAAGGACGCAACCGCGTGCCGTGTCCAGCTGCGAGGAGAAAAGCTTTCATGAGATAAGAATAAATGAGGCTGTACTGGAGACTGCTTTTACTGCGTGGAGCCCGCCATAGACATGACCACGCTGAGCTGTTTGCGCTTCCATTGCCATGCAGATTTAATGATTTCCTGCAGAGAAGAGTGCTCAGGGTTCCACCCGAGTTCATGCATAATGCGCTTTGGGCTGGCGCACAGCACCGCCGGATCACCTTCACGACGGGCGCTGATACGCAATGAAATAGTACGCCCTGTGACTTCACCTGCTGCATTACACACTTCCCGCACTGAGTAGCTTTTCCCCAAGCCGATGTTGTAGGCACGCATACCTGGTTTGTTCAGCTTTTGCAGAGCACAAATGTGCGCACTGGCGATGTCGAGCACATGAACGTAGTCGCGCAAGCATGTTCCGTCTGGAGTGTCGTATTCATCGCCATAAATGTTAAAGATCTTGCGCTCGCCTGTGGCCGCCTGGAGCAGCAGGGGAATGATGTGCGTTTCCGGATCGTGGCGCTCTCCCAGATCCGGAGTAGCGCCAGAAGCGTTGAAATAACGCAGCGCGGTCACGCTCCATCCGTAGGCCCGGGCGTACCAATCAAGAATGCGCTCAAACATCAACTTGGTTTCACCGTAAGAATTGACCGGCTGCTTGGGATCATCTTCCTCAATTGGAACGCGCTCCGGCGTGCCATACACCGCAGCGGATGATGAGAACACAAAATTCTTGATGCCCGCCTCGCGCAGTACCTCTAACAAGGCAATCCCTGAGGCTACATTATGATGAAAAAATATTCCGGGATTGCTGACCGATTCAGGAATAAGGGCTTTCGCGGCAAAATGAAAAACTGCATCAAACTGGATATGCCTCACCAGTGATTGCATCGCGCTCCGGTCGCCAATGTCGATCTGAAAGAAAGCTGCGCCTGAAGGGACTGATTCCCTGTATCCAGTAGAGAGATCGTCCACAACAGTTACGGAGTGCCCCTTTCGCAACAGCTCAGCACAACAGACTGAGCCCACATATCCCGCACCACCGGTAACCAACACATTGGCCATTTTCACACCCCTGATCCGCGCAAGACCCGTGCAGGGGTCTTAAATAGTATTTTCAGGTCAAACATGAGTGACCAATTTTCTGCATAAAACAAATCCATCTCGACTCGCCGCTGATAGCCTGCCTGTTGCTTACCATTGGTCTGCCAGTAACCAGTCAAGCCAGGTTTCATTTCGGAAAATATCCACGCCGCATCTCGATATTTTTTGAGCTCAATGGGAGTAATCATTCTTGGACCTACCAGGCTCATTTCACCTTTAAGCACATTCCAGAGCTGAGGTAGCTCATCCAAGCCGGTGCGGCGCAGGCTGGCTCCGACAGCGGTAATGCGCGGATCGTCTTTCAATTTGAAGTTCACTTCAAATCGGCGGCGAAGAAGAGCATCGCTCTGCAAGAATTCATCGGCATCCAAGCGCATGGTTCTTAATTTAAAAGCGTCAAACTCACCTTTTGGGCCCACTACGCGACGCCGAAAGAAGCCGGGACCGCCGTCATGAAGTTTGATTCGCAGGGCCAGAATGGATACAACCGGCGCAGAAAAGATCAGAAGCAGCGACGCGCCGATTACGTCGATGGCTCTCTTAAGTGTTCGGTCCCACCGGGTGAGAGGCAGCCGCTGATTGCGAATTGGATCCTGTTCTTTTACAGCGGCGGCTGGCACGTTTAGTCTCCGGTGATGAAGGTCTCGGCAGCCAGGGCCGCCGATCTAGAAAGTAAAGACAAGTCGAAATCCACCATCATTCGCACCATTTCTTCGAATGGGACTGTTGGTTTCCAACCAAGGATACGATTTGCTTTGCTGGCATCGCCGCTCAGCAAATCATCCTCCGCAGGACGCAGCAGCGCTGGATCAATCTCAACATGTTTTTGCCAATCCAGACCAGCATGTGAGAAAGCGATTTCCAAAAGCTCTTTTACGCTATGAGTGACTCCGGTGGCGATTACAAAGTCGTCAGGCGTGGGCTGCTGAAGCATCAGCCACATGGCACGAACATAGTCGCCGGCAAAACCCCAATCACGACGGCCTTCAATATTTCCTAAGTTAATCTTGTCGGCCAGTCCTAGCTTGATGCGGGCTACCTGCCGCGACACTTTGCGCGTGACAAACTCAGGGGCCCTTCTGGGAGATTCATGGTTGAACGCAATGCAGGAGCAAGCGAACATGCCATAACTCTCTCGGTAATTAACAGTTATATGGTGAGCAAACATTTTGGCCGCGCCATATGGGTTGCGTGGTTGCAGGCGTGAGGCTTCGCTCTGCCGCGCCTTTCCAGGCTTGCCGAAAATCTCTGAGCTTGAAACCTGCAAGAACCTGGCCGGGGAGCATGCCGGCGAATTGCTTCCAACATGCGCAGCGCGCCCATGCCTGTGACTTCCATGGTGAGAAGCGGCTGGACCCATGAAACCGGAACAAAGGTTTGTCCGGCAAGATTGTAAACTTCATCGGGGTTCACTTGCTCCATGGCGCGATCAAGGCAAGCTTGGTCGGTAAGATCGGCTTCAACGTAAGTGACCCTGGCGTTCAAGGCATTTGTGCCTTCGCGATGCGCCCGCGCAATATTACGGATAGTTCCGTAAACTTCGTATCCCTTTTCCAGCAGCAGATCAGCCAGATAAGAGCCATCCTGCCCGGTCACTCCTGTGATTAAAGCACGCATGCTAAACAACACCTCTCAGGATGCAAGGTCTACTTTTCGAGCGCTGGTTGAATCGGTTTACGTGATCATATACCGATATTGTTTCTTGTGCCGCTTTATCCCAGCAAAAATCAGCAGCTCTCCTCAACGCAGCGGATCTTTTTTGCTGTAACTCCTCAGGATTACGCAATAGGGTTAAGAGAGCATTTGCCATTGCTGATACATCAAATGGATCGAAACATTGAGCGCCTGCGCCTGCAATCTCTGGCAGCGAACCACGATTAGAAGTTATTACCGGACATCCGCAAGCCATCGCTTCCACCAGAGGAAGACCGAAACCTTCATAAAGTGAAGGCATCACAAATGCATGAGCATGGCGGAAGAGAGCGGCCAGATCTTTAGATTCAACGTAGCCAACATGATGGACATTAAGGCTAGCGTCAATTTCGAACTTCTCGCTTGGAGCGGATCCATACATTACGGTTTGAAAAATGATGCGCGCTTGTTTGCGCACGATCTCCAAAGCCAAAAGTGCACTCCCCAAGTTTTTCGTCCGCCAATTTCGAGCACTGGATATAAGAACAAAAGGTTTTCTAATGAGATAGCGCTCTCGCAGAAGCGTCTCTTCGTCCGCCTGGACACTCGGATGAAAAATGTGCCGATCAGCAGCCAGGTGAATAGTGGAGATTCGATCTGGGGCGACGCCCAAGATTTTTTGAATATCGGTTGCGGTACAGTGCGAGTCGGCGATGAGGTGGGCTGCGCGTTTAACCGTTGCACGGTACCCGGCCTGAATCATCTTCTGTTTTGGCCAGAAATAAATAGGAAAAAGAAATGGGATGAGATCATGCACGGTCACTACGACTGGACAGTGCAACAGCGGGGCGGCATAAAACGGACAGTGGAAAAGGTCAAGCTTGTCCCGTTCTTCGCGGCGGCGAAATTCAAGAGTCGCAAGAGGTGAATACTTCCCGGACGAGACAGGGACGGTTTGTACGGAAAACTTATCCAGTCCCGGCACAGGGTTGCGCTGATCAACGTAAACAACAAGTTCACAACCTGCACGAACAAGCGCAGGCAACAATCCGGCTATGTAGCTGCCCACTCCGGACCGGTTATACCAGCGGGCATCAAACCCCACACGCATTATTGGCAGCCCCTATCAGTGTTTGATCACGCAATATTGCTTGCTCACATATCCCTGCAGCGGCTCTCGCGCGAGGTATTGCAGGTCGCCGGAAAAGGCAGGATCGCAGGAGTTCGTGAGGGTAACATCTACCAGCTCCGCATCATTTTGGGCTATCAGCTTTCGGATAACCGACTCCTTGATGCAATGCATTTCCATGGCATAAGGCTTTTGCCTGCCAAGGATGGATTGAAGGCGGGAGCGCAAGGCTAATCTGATGCGGGCTTTTGTAAGTGAACTTGTGCGCAATCTTTCCGGAACTTGAAAAATCAATGTGCCGCCAGGTTTCAACACCCGTCCAAGTTCAGCGACATACTGATGGCTGCAAGGTTCGGCGATGTGCTGCAGAACGAGGCTGCTGTAAATGAAGCCAAAATAATCGTCGGGCAAATTCTTCAATTGAATATCTTCATTCAGCAGAAAACGGCAATGAGGTAAATCGCGGCACAGCTCCCGAGCCTGCTTGATCATTGCAGGCGAAATATCTACGCCAACACATTCAGGGAAATACCTTGCTAAAGCGTGCGTCAGACGTCCTACGCCGCAACCAAAGTCCAGGGCGGGTGAGGTTTGATCGATGCAAATGCCAATTCCGGCGGCATAGGCAAGCACTGCTTCAATTTCTTTGCGGCCTGTAGCGAAAAACTCTCCTGTAGTCCACTGGTTATTGCGCTTTGCAGGATCGGTACATATTGCCCATAGAGGATCTGCCTGCGCCAGGCCATCCCAATTTCGCTGCAATTTTTTGAGCGAATTCATGGCTTACGGGCGACCATCCAGATGGTGTCGTACCGATTGATTCCTAGGGCCGAGTGCAAGGCGCGGTGGGCCGCGTAATAAGCGCTGTCAAGGAACAAACGTACACCGCGCGAAACATAATAAGGGTCGAGTGATTCTTCTAGTACGTGCAGTCCAGAGTTTTCAAGCAACCGGCGCAGTACTAAAGGAGTAAAGTGCGAAAGATGAATTTCGCGTGACGATCCCGCGCGTGAAATTCCTAATTTTGGGCTGAATTTCTGAAAGGATTGAATATTTAGCCTTTTACCGAACTTTTTGATCTTTGAGCTCCAGGCAAGCACGTCATTTGGGACGGCAATGATTAGCATACCCTGCGGCCTCAACATGGCCTGACATTGGCGAACCAACTTACCTGGGTCGGGCACATGCTCTAAAACATGGAACAAAGTAATGGTATCGAACGACCGAGGAGACAGATCCAGTTCCTCAAGTTGCCCGGCAAGAAGATCCAAGCCATACTTCTCTTTTGCCAGAGCGATGGCGCTCCCAGAAACTTCTGTTCCGGTAACCTCACTGAAAAATGGTCTTGCATGATGGAGAAACTGGCCATAGCCCGTGCCGATATCCAGCAAGTTACCCTGCGGTCTGTGCTGTAAAAGCAATTTCAGCCTCCGCTTCCATAGCCCATCTCGAGCCCGCTCTTCGTTGAGCCATACGTCGTACTTCCCTGCCTGCGAGTAAAATGCGCTAATTTCTTCGAACGAGGGTCTGGGACTATCGAACACGTATCCGCAGGAATCGCAGCGGCAAAAATTGAAATCCTGATCGATTTTCTGGATTCGATCGCTCCGGCAGATGTTGCAGGCCCGCACGACTTCCATATCAACCTTCTCATTTGCAATCACGTTGGCAATTATGTGGCAGCCTGGCTGTTCGGATCTGTTTCATGGACTGAACCCTGTGCAGCTAACAATCCCAGAACAAGAAAAAACAAAGCTGTGACTTGCGGCGTGGTGTGGAACAGGTAATCAACGGTTCCGTGGACCAGCACACCGCAGAGAGCAGCAAACACAGCCACCGAAATCCTTTTGCTGAAGTCATTTTGTGCCCGACGCATTTGCTTGAGCGCGGCTCGCAGGGCAAAAACAATTAAGGCGCCAAAGATGAACAATCCTGTTAGTCCGGTTTCCGCCAGGAGTTCCAGGTACAAATTATGAGCGTCGCCGGTCCAACCCTCAGGCAGGTTCAAGAGGCCACCCATCAAGGCACGAAGATTGCCGAATCCAACACCCGACAGAGGCGATCGGGAGAAGACGGTGAAAGCCCCGCCCCAGATGGCGAGGCGAGAGACAGCAGTGAAGTCGTCAATCTCGGTAAGGCGCTGGAAGAAGAAGCCCGCTAACGCCACCGCCGCCAGGCAGACGATCAGAACGAGTGCCACTTGCCGTACACGCGTCTTGCGGTCGCGCGCCGACAAGAATACATGCACAAGCAGAATGGCAACAAAAGCAAGCAGCCCGCCGCGACTCTGGGTGAGCAAAAGAGCAATAGCAGCCAGCGCAAGGCACCACCTGCTCAGGGTGCGCAGAACAGGATCCGTGCCGCCGAATGCGAATGCCAGACAGAACGGCAGCACCAGATTGAGATATCCGGCAAGACCGTTATAGTGTTCGAGAAACGAAGTGATGCGGCCTTCCCATGCCGGTATCTGTGCGATTTCGTCCTGAACCGGATAGAGCACATCATAAAGCGCCGTGTATCCGCCGGTCAGCGCTTGCCAAAGCCCGAAGAAGGCCACGACGATGGTCGATGCAGTTAAGACCTTCAACAAGGTCTGCGTATTGGTCTCGGTCTGGCACCAATCGGTAATCACATAGTAAAAGCAAACGTAAGATGCCAAGCGCATTAATTCGCGCTGCGCGTCAAGGGTAAGTGGGTTTAAAAAGACTGCGGATGTGATGGCGATGACCAGATACGCAAGGATTGCTTTGGTCAGCCAGCCAGCCCACAGCCACTTGCGCAATTCGGCATTATGCGTGGCGCGATAAAGCAGAACACCGGCAAAGAAGCTGAAGCGAACCAGAGTACTCAGGTCGCGTATGGGAAAGCCCCAGTTTAGAAATGGCGTGATCGGCAAGAAAAAAACTACCAACGAGAGTAAAAGCTTGAAGCGCAGTGCAGCAAGAACGAACACCGCGCCGCTGACGGCCAGCGGCAGCGCCAGCGGACTTACAAGAGCGCCGGTTGTCAAAGCCAGGGCTGTTCCAATAATGATCAGCTCTATGCGCCAACTCGGCGGCTGGAGAGCAAGCGCTCGGGATGTTGCCGGATAACTCATCTTTTTTATTTACTGGTTGCCTGTCCTGCTTTTATCAGGACATCCAGCGTTTTACGCGCGCAACGCTCCCATGTGAATTGGCCTGCGCGCTCAATTCCCTTTTCGCTGAGGCGGCAACGCGACGCCGAGTCGCTCAGCACGGTATACATGCAAGCGGCCATCTCTTCCACAGACAACGGATTGAAGTAAGCAAGGACATTGCCGGATATCTCTGGCAGGCACGATGTATTCGACGCAATTGTCGGCACGCCGCATGCCATGGCTTCAACCATGGGCAATGAGAAACCTTCATACAATGAAGGCACAACCGCAAGACTTGCGCCTTTGATCAGCAGCGGTAGATCAGAATCGTCCAGAATGCCTGTGAGGATTACTCGGCCTCTGCCGCTGTCCTCTGCAGCTGTGTTCACGATGTCATCGGAGGCCCAGCCGCGCCGTCCCGCTAAAACAAGGTCAAAATCCAAGTTTGAATGTTCTGCCAGTAACAGTCGGAAAGCCTCGATCAGCCGGTTAAGATTTTTGCGCGGCTGGATTGTTCCGTGATGAAACAGGTATGGCTTTTCGATTCCCAGTCGAGCGCGTAACGCTACAAGAGCAGCCATATCCGGCGGATTAGCATTGAAGAGAGATTGATCGCAACCGTCATGAATGACCACAACTTTTGCTTCAGGCACGCCAAGGTGCGTGACAATATCTCTTTTTGAGCACTCTGAAGAGGTGATGATCGTTTCGGAGAACCGCGCACAGCCCTTCAACAAGACACGCTGCATTGCGTTCACCGGAGCCGAATGCGAGGGCATAGTGATGGGCGTGACATCATGAATCGTGCAAACGGCAGGCACACGGCCTATAGGTAAAGTGGCAGCCGTGGGAATAAATATAACGTCGGCATGCGCCCGAGAAGCGGAGAGACCCGCGCCGCCAAATCGCCACAGACGGTCATGATCGAGCAACGCCGATGAACAAAGTTCGAAGCGATTATCGGGAGCAATACGGATAGCCTCATTACCATTTCGACCAGAAGCAAAGAGTGAAAAGCGAACTCCGGTCTCTTTGCGCGCAAGGGTCTTGAACTCCCGCAAGAGATTCTGCGCATAGACATAAGTTCCCTGGCAGCGAAAACGGCTGGCCAGCGTCCATGAGTCCACGGCAATCTTCACAGCGCGACTCCTGCAGTCCGAGAATGCACTTCACGCCGGCGCGCAACTTGCTCCACAACAGACAACGTTTCCTGCGCACACGCGTCCCAGCTAAATTTCTGGGCACGCTCGCGGCCACGCTCGGCGAGTTCAGCTTGCAAATCTCGGGACAGCAAAACCGTTTCCATGCAGCAAGAAATCGCTTGAACAGAAGAAGGATCAAAATAGCGCAGAATACCTCCGGAGATCTCCGGTAGGCAGGAAGTATTGGCAGCGATGGTCGGGGTACCGCATGCCATCGCCTCCACCATGGGAAGACAAAAACCTTCGTACAGTGACGGAATCACTTCCAACGCAGCGCCGCACACCAGCAGAGATAAGTCGCGCTCATTGAGCGCACCGGTCAAAACAACTTTGCCGCGACCTGCATTATCGGCTTTCGCAGCATCTACGGTTTGTTCATGCTGCCATGCGAGAGGACCGGCTAGCACCAAGTCGAAATCGAGTTGTGGATTTCCGGCGAGCATGCGCCGGAATGCGGCGATCAGGCGGACCAGGTTTTTTCGTGGCTGAATTGCACCGTGATGAACGAGGTAAGGTCGGGTGATGCCCAGGCGGACAAGCAATTGCTCAAGCAAAGCCGGTTCTGGTGGAGCAGAATTGAAGAGTGCGCGGTCGTAGCCCTCATACACAACATGGACTTTTGACTCAGAAACGCCACAAAGCCGGATAAGGTCCAGACGAGAGTTTTCTGAAACGGTAATAATCGCTGCTGACGATTTCGCTGAGCGCTGCAGAAGAAATTTCAAAAAGAAAGCCGTGCGTCGGGGAAAGCAGGGCATCACCATGGGAGTGAGATCGTGAATGGTAGTGACCGTCGGCAACAGAGTATTGATCGGCAGCGAGGCCCCGTTGGGATTCAGCATGATGTCAGCGCCATCGAGGAAAGCGGCGGCGGTCGCGCCGCCATAGCGCCAGAGTCGATCAAATTGCATTGAAGGGGATTTGCGCGGATAAAAGCCCGGGCCGTCCTCAAGTTTAGTTGCGAAATCCTCAGTTGAAGGAATAAATGGCCGAATCTCCATGTCATTCGACCCGGCTATCCGCCGCAGGGCAGCCAGCAGATTGCGCGTGTAGACCTGTATTCCGTGGTGGTTGTATTGCGCTTTGAGCGCAGAGGCATCAAACGCCACCTTTAGAGATCCCTGATTGCCGACGGTCTTCATGCGTATGCCGTTCTTGGCAGTGACATTTGCAGAGCCCGGTCATAGACCGCCAATGTTTGCTGCGCGGTCTCGGCCCAATTGAAGCGGAGTAGGTTCGCGCGTCCGTTCGCAATCAAAGATGCCCGCACAGCATCGTCAGAAAAGGCGCTGCGAAGCTGATCCACCATCTCCTCCGGCTTATAAGGATCAAAGTAGAGCGCTGCTTTTCCTGCAACTTCCGGCAGTGAAGTGGCGGAGGAACAGACCACGGGCGTTCCACAAGCCATAGCCTCGAGCACGGTGAATCCGAATCCTTCATAGAATGCCGGGCAAATGCAAACGCGAGCGCCGGTATAAAGTGCGCGAAGGTCGACGTCCGTCACAAAGCCCGTGAAGATCACGTGCTGCGCGACCCCAAGTTCCTGAGCAAGCGCGCGAAGAACAGGCTCGCCTTCCGCCATTGGGCCGGCGATCACAAGTTGCGAATGAATTCCACTTTTGAGCAGAAGCTGAAACGCCCGCAATAGTCCTGTGTGGTTCTTGCGCGGCTTATAAATTCCCACGCACAGAATGTAATCGCGATCTAGGCCGAACCTGGAATGCACTGAAGCAATTTGTGCCGGTTCAGCTGGGGATTGAAAAAATGGATCGACGGCAGGGTACACAACCTCAATACTCGTGAAATCAGCATGCAGATAGCGAATGATCTCATTCTTAGAATGTTCAGAATCGGTGATGATGCGGGTCGCTATGCGTGAACAGGCATTCATCATCAGCCGGTAGTAAAAACGTCCGGTGAGCGATGGCATGTCTTCGGGGCAAGCCAAATAGATCACGTCATGAATGGTGGCGACGGCAGGGCATGGACGCACCAGCGGCAAAAGAAAATGAGGAGAATGCAACAGATCGACTTTGTGTCGGCTGAGAATTCGCGGCAACTCGAATTGTTCCCGAAAAGAATAGTACTTCAGGCCGGTGCAGAGTTTTTGTGCGTTCGGGGCATGAACCAGGTGCTGACTCCGCGGCGGAAAGATGAGCAGGTACTCATGCTCCGGAGCCTGAGCAATGACTGATTCGGCCAGACACTTCATATAACGGCCAATGCCCGGATTACCGATTCTCCGCAGATCAAAAGCAATTTTCATACATGGCCTAAAAGGAGGCGGCGCGTGCCATAAGAGTTTTTGTTCCGGTAAGCAAGCTTTGCCGCACCGCGATAAAGATGGAATGAATTATGGCCTGGTGGAGGTCTTCAACCAGTTGAATGTTGTCTGAAGGGACGATAGAGCAAACGTCGCACAGAGACTTCATCTGACCACCCTGGCAGCCGCCCAAGCCAACAGTCATGGCTCCGTATTCTCTGGCCGTTTCCAGCGCCAGCAAAACATTGGGAGAATCGCCGCTAGTGCTGATAGCAAAAGCCACGTCGCGCGGCTTGATGAAAGTCTTTAGCTGCTCGGAAAAAATCCGTTCATATCCAAAGTCATTGGCCCACGCAGTCATCAGTGAAGCATTATCGGTAAGAGCCATAACCCTGGGGCGCTTGCCTGCATCGGGCTCGCTCACGCCTTTGGTGATATCACACATCATGTGAGAGGCGCTGGCGGCGCTACCGCCGTTACCGAAGACATAGACAGTCCGCTGTTCTGCGAACGCTTCCAGAAAGATGGAGACAATTCTAGTAATGGAGCTGTATGGCAGTTGAGAGGCCATCTCGCTGAGTTCGCGAAAATAGCGCCTGATGGTTCGATCAGCGTCCTGGTGAGATTCCCATTCTCGACCTTCGTGTCCGGGACTCATGAGTACTCCTACTCAAAATTTGTTCAGCTGCTGTTTAGCTGGTCCTGCGCCTCAACCTTGCAACTACAGAGCGGAATTCACCTGCAACATCAGCCGCCAGCAAACGGTAAGAATCATCCGCCGGGATCTGCTGCCAACGATACTTCCCCACCACCCACAAGCACGCCAGTAGAAATGCGCCGAAAACGCTGCCACCGACAATCAGGCTGCGAGTAGGGCTTGAACGTTTCTCAGGAGCAACTCCTGCATCCATTACGCGGACAATCGGCAACTCTTTTGCTTCCTGAATCTTGGCCATTTCAAATTGCTGGGTCACAAAGGCGTAGACGGCTTCCTGTATCTTGGCTTCGCGGTAGAGTTCGGCATAGCGTGAACCGAGTCCCGGCAGCGTATGCATGGAAGGATAAGGAGCAGACCAACCCACTGTATCCTGCGAAGCGGCGTCATTATTTTGCCCGACAAGCTTTTTGAGCTGCGACTGCAGTTCCGCCATGCGGGCCTTGAGCGTGCGGACGCGAACATTGTCGTCAGAATAAATTTGTTGCAAACCCTTTAATTCAGTTTCATTGGCGATGAGTTCGCCCTGCATGCGGGCAGCCGCATCCATCAGGGCGCGACCTTCATTTTGGGGATCAACCATGGAGTTTTTACTGGTGAATTGGCTAAGTGAAGCCGACGCTTTGGCAAGATCCTGTTTCGCGGTTGCAAGCCGTTCGTCAAGAAACTGGCGCTCGCGGTGGGCCGAAGACGTATTGAGATCGACGGCCAGCCGGTTTAGCTCATCCACGTAAGCGTTAGCCATCTGCGCGGCCATTTTGGGCTCGTAGTCGGTGACGGTGAGTGTTATCACGCCGCTTTTTTTGTCTTCTTCAACGTCAGTAAAGCTGGCAAGCTTTTTGCGTGCTTCAAAGTAGGTGCTTTTACGATAGCGGGCGCGCAGATCAAAGCGGTTGATCAGGCGATCCTGGACGGTGCGGCTCTTGAGAACCTCGACATAAAACGCGCCGGGAGTCTTGGCGCCAAGCAGGCTGGCGGCATCGAGCCCAAAACCCATACTTGAATTTTCACCACCCAGAGCCTTGCTCAAAAGCCCCATCATGGAGCCGCCGGCACTCGTCGTGGAATTTTCTCCGGGAACAAACCTTACGGCAGACTTGTAATGCGATGGAACCAGAAAAGCCAGAACGGTGGAAGCGATGATCGTTTTCCAGGTTACGGCCCAGAGGAAGCGGCGCGATCGCCAAAGGACCCACAGTTTTTCTCCTTTTCGATCATCGGGCTCGGGCTCTGCGGGCGAGTATCGCTTCTCCATGTCCGGATGGATGGAGGGGGCGTAAATGGGTACGGTAGCCTGGCCCCTAGCTTCCACGTTTCAATCTCCAATGCGGCCAATATGTTAATTGAAACGAGGCGGTGAAATCATTCTGTTTTTTCCCGGCGCTCAACAGCGGGAAATTCCAATATTCATACTGTAAGAAAGTGGAAAGCGACAGTTTGGGATTTAAAGCCCATTCTGACTTGGCATATATGTCCCTGAGATTTCCTCCCTGCAGAAACATGCTGTCGGCAATTTCACTGCGATAGCCGAACTGAACCGTTTTGT
Source organism: Terriglobia bacterium (assembly GCA_963831465.1). Taxonomy (GTDB): domain Bacteria; phylum Acidobacteriota; class Terriglobia; order Terriglobales; family Acidobacteriaceae; genus Angelobacter. The sequence continues at coordinate 94,699 of CAWHQH010000024.1, forward strand.
CAGACGCAACCCAATACGTGCTGCTGGCGCGTAAAGAAATTCCCTGCCGGCCTACTGTCGCATCGCCAATGATATTGCCTTTATTCGTGTATCCATCCAGGTAACGGTCATTCCAGTAGAAGAAGCCTCCTTCCGGCGTTTGGATCAAACCGGGAAGATTGGTGTAGGAGGCTTCAACGCGCATATCAAGGTGAGGCACGCCGGGAAGCTGAGAAAGATACAGTCCGGGGGTATGGGCAGAACGGCGAGGGTAGCCGATGGGCGAAATTTCATCCTCGACAAAAGAGTCGTCGTAGAGTGTCAGCCATTTTCTGAAACCGGGCAGCCGGTAGGTGAAATCGAAGGTGGAACGCCGGTCACCAGGATCATGGCCGCGGCCAGTGGCGTTGCCAGCCGAAAACAATGAATGCTTTACTGAAGATGCTATAACTGGGAAGTCAGGACCGCCAAAAATACCGGTGCGGCCCACGCCGAACTCGAAATTGGGTGAGGGCTTGAAATTAATTTTGAAACCGTTGACCAGCGGTTGCTGCGGGATAGTCCTGCCAAAAGTAAAAACTTCCCCGATAGCTGGATCCTGGGTGTTGATCCAATGCACGCCCGTCATTTTGCCAACCCAGAATTCGGTACGGAACGGCCCCAACAGCTTGCCGAGGATGCTGGGAAGTTTTGATGGATGAGTCTGGTCGACGCGGAGCATATACATGGGCTCAGCATTATTGCTCCACAGAAAAGGATCCTGTGTGGGACTAAGCCATAGAGTCTGCTTGCCAAATGAGGTCTGCCAACCTTTGATGTTCAAAGAAATAGAAGCGTCGATCAAACGAAACTGATTGAAAGCTGGAATGGCTGAAGCCGGCTGCGGGCCTTTGAAGTCGGTGACTTGGATAGCGTCCTGCACCGCCTGGGAATAACCTGCCGCAGAGGGAGCGTGTTCATATTCGCCGCGCACGGAGAATGCCAGCGCGCCGGCAACGCCGCTGGAAGAAAATCCGCCTAAGCCATTGGTGCCGCGCTGAAAGGGCCGCCCATAATCGTTCACGATGGTCTGGCCGAAGTGATAGCTATCAGTGAGCGGAGGGCCAGAGATGGAGGTAGTGCGAGCGTACACGGAATCTAATCCAATGTAATCGTTCTGCTCTCCCGATACTTCTGTGCCAAATTCACGGGCAAGTGAGGAGTAAAGGATATACGCTTCATCGGGATTGGACTGATCAACTTCACCGGAAATTTCTTCAACAAGCCGGGAACACTCTTTGCGAGTCCATGGACGCAATCCTACGATTCCGCTGTTGAGGACGCCGAGGGCGGCAAGCCGATCGAAGGCGGGATAGACCCAGCTATCAATAGGAACGTATGGTGAACCGCGCTCTGCATGAGGAAATCCTTCAGATCCAGGGTCGGAGTCACGGACAAATTTTCCGTAGCCGGCGCCGCGGCAGTTCAGGATCGTGATGGGCCTTGTAGGCTTGCCATCCAATCAGCCATCCCATGGAACTGCCAACCACTACATCGCTGGGGAAATGGTTGCGCCCAGAGACACGGGCCACGCTAACGCCTGTTGCGAGTCCATAGGCAAGAACCTGGGTCAGAGGTCCGGGATATTCATGGGCCAGCACGCTGGCGGCTGACCAGGCCAGCAATGCATGGACGGAAGGAAAGGATGAATTAGAGATTGAGGAGCTGTTGAAAAATTCGCCTTTGAAATTGCCATCCGTTGGACGCGCGCGTTGCGTCACCGCCTTCAGCACCTCGCCCACGATCAGGCTATTGGTGGCAGCTTCAACGGCAAGAATGCCCGTCTCTTTTTTGTGATCATCGCCCGTGTATTTCCCTAGTAAATAAAGAGAGCCGCTGCCGCCGAGCAACAGAGCTACGCCGCCGTTAGAAAGCGTGCTGGAGTGTTTGCCCAGCGTACTTGTTCCCTTGATTCTCGATGCCAGCTCTGCGTCGGCGTTAATGAGGCCGGCACTCACGCCAATGAGCGGGACAATCCAATTCAAATCCTCAACACGAGCTTTAAAGGGGCTGGTCCAGATATCTTTCTGGTCATACCCAAGGTTGCGTAGGAATTTAACAGGATTGTCGCTGGCATAGTGAGAATCATCTGCATGATGTGCTGCTGGACTAGGGGTGGGGGTTGGCGTGGAAGGAGCAGTCGAGCTATCACTCGACTGCCCCCATGTTGCTGGTGCTGCGAAAAAAATGACTAATAAAAGAGCAAGCCTGCAATTTCCCATTCGGGTCAACTCATTCTTTCAGTTAAAAAGTCCTGATAACGCTCACGGCAACGGCGGCCCCGGAAAGCAATGAAATCGTCTGGGTCAGGTTTTTGAAAATTCCTGCGCCTGCGCCCTTCTCAGGAACGAAAATGGTGTCTCCGGCTTGCAGGGTTGTGCTTAAAACATTGCCAGACCACCATTCTCCGGAACCGCGGCCCACCACAGTTCCATTGGCGCGGACAACGAATATCTCTTTCTTGTTGGCGAGAGTAGTTGGACCGCCCGCCTGCTTGAGATACCAGCCAGCATGTTTGCCGGTGCTGAACGTGATAGCGATGGGGTTATAAACTTGTCCGGCGACCATGACAAAGGTCGGTCTCTTGGGAATATAAAGCGTATCGCCCGCCCTGACTTCCACATCCGCCTGCGTGCCTTCCCACTGTTCAATTTGCGAGCTCACATGAATCAGCATTCGGCCGTTGGGTTGAAGCTGTTTGAGCTTAGCAAGCAGTTGCTGGCGTTCACGCTCCTGGGCGGCGGCGCTGGCACGTGAAGAGGAAGTTGATGAGGAAGACCCAGCAGAGCCGGAAGCGCCAGCATTTTGCGCCTGAATCTGCGCAACCATCTCTTCCCGGCTTTTGGCTGCGGCCTCGCGAACTTGTGCGCGATCGAGAATTGCGGCGTAAGGATAGGCCTCATTAGAGAATCCACCGGCGCGTTTCAGGATGGCGCTGAGATGTTCGCCGCGCTGAATGCCATAGCGGCCCGGATGCATGACTTCACCACTCACAGATACCGCGCCGCCGATATCATTCCAGCCGCCGATTTGGCGGATAGTAAGAACGTCTCCGGGTTTCAGCACGACATCGGTATCGGCTTCGCCGGCCAGGGCGCGTCCAATAGGAATTTCGCGATGATCCAAATCCACGTGATCGCCATCAATCACGGAATAGCTGGTAAGGTCAGCTGCTTGTTGATATGCGGATCGCTTAAAACCGCCAGACATACGCAGAAGATCGGACGCCGTCATTCTTTCCGAAAGAGGATACTCGCCGGGGCGCAGAACTTCGCCAAAGATCGAGACTTTAGGCCCATCAGTTTCATAGCGGCCAAAAATGCGGACGGTATCAAAAGGCTCCAGGCTGGGCGCTTCTACTTTTTTCGAAAGAACTTCAGGGAGGTTGAAAGGAATTACAAACGGGATGAAATCCGGTGGATGCAGCCGGACGATTTCTGCGCGGTTTGCCGGTTCGGGCAAAAGATCGTCATAGGAAGAGATCAGATCGGTGACTTTCTCACCGTCTTTATAAGAAAACTTCCCCGGGCGAAAGACATGGCCTTCAAGGTAAACCGCGCGATTGCTGTAGGGGAGAATAGGAAGGACAGTAACGATATCGCCATCCTGTATCCGGAAGCGTTTGAAGGCGTCATCGGCAGCCTGAATTCCCGCTCCGTCAGACACGTTGACGCTCATCATCTCTTTGCGCTCGTGGGCTTGAACGCGCTCAACTGTGATCCGGCTCAACTCTCCAGTGACCGGAACACCGCCGGCCAAGTCAAGTATCTGATCCAGCGTTTGCTCTTTTCGCAGCTCGTAAATTGCCGGACGGCGAACTTTGCCCGCAACCGTCACTTGTGGGCCGATAGGCGGCACCAGAATGCTGTCACCAGATTCAATGTGCACTTCATTGGAACTAACGCCCTTCAACATCAGATCGTATAGGTCGACTTCCTCCACCAGGGCCTTGCCGCGATAATGTTTTACCGTGCGGTACGACCCGGTATCGGTCGGGCCGCCAGCAGCGATCAAGGCGCTTAGGGCCGTGGAGAGCGAGCTGATGTCATACGCGGCGGGATTCTTTACGTCACCAACAACGTAAACTCGCACAGTACGCAGCTTGCCCAGGGTCACGTCCACAGAAATCCCACGCAACTGGTGGCTCAGCATTTTTTGAATAGTCTGCTGGACCTCACCGAGGGTACGACCAGCCACCACCACAGAGCCAGCTTCAGGGATTGCGACGCGGCCTTCGCGATCGACCGACCGCTGGATATGTTGTGAAGACGTTCCCCAATAATCGATCACCAGTTCATCGCCGGGACCGAGGATATAATCCGGGCCAACGGGCACACTTAGCGTAGATTTATCGGCAACGGCGGCGCTGTTGCGAAAAAGAGCTGCGCCAAAGCGCTCCAGCTTTGTTTCATCCACGGTGGCTTGGGTGTAAAGATCGCGCAAAGCGGGCAGGTTGCGCAAAGGGTATTGTTCCTGGCTTGGGGCCTTATCAGTCTGGGGTCTGCGCGGACCCGTTTGGCCATTCACTCCGCGCTGGCCGCTTTGGATTCGTTGCTGCCCGGCAGTGCCTTGGCGTTGGGTGCTTTGTGGAAATGGCAACTGATTGTTCTGTTGACCATTCTGCCGACCGTTTTGTTGGCCCATTTGCTGATTGTTTTGCTGGCCGGGCTGCTGGGCTGAAGGCACAATCTGTTCATCGGGAAGTTGGTCGGTTTCCTGTGCTGGGCCAAAACCGCGCTTTGCAAGTTCGTTGGCAGCAAGCTGACGCACCCGGTCATCTGAGCGGATCTGGTTAAAGAGACGATCATCCGTTATATCTCTCTCAGAGACGTTGTAACCGCGGTCTTGCAGCTGACTTACGATTTCCGCTTTGGCTTCAGCAAGAACATCGGGATTTTCCTGCAGAATCTGGATAATCTCATTGGCCGAAAGCTCGGAGTCCTGGGCAAAGGATTTTCCGGCAACAACAATGGAGAACACTACAAGAGCTAATAAAAAACCGAGCCTCATATGGCTACGAAATAACGATAAGTTCAAGTCTCTTCCCCTTCAACGACAATAAAAACGTGCGATTCGGTGAGTACAGGTGCTGACCAGCTTACAGTGGAGACTCACATTTTAGTGTAAGGTACAGGCGGAAGAATAGAAGCAAACCACTCCATTTGTCCATTGCGCGATCAAGCGAGTTTATCCATTGTATGAGCAGGCGAGCAGAAAGCACGGAAGTTTGTAGCCGGGAAGGCCGCAAATAATCAATCCGGCAACTCTGCCCGCGACATCTGCCCTCCAGAGAAACGCATCCCATATTTAACCGAAGTTTTGAGTGATTCACATTTTGTGACCGGAAACCCCGGACACGCAAGTTCACAAGGAGCAGCTTTCTATGCGGAAGATTTTACTCGCGGCATCAGTGTTCGCACTGTCGGTAGGCATTGCTATGGCACAAAGCACGGGCTCAGTTACCCCAAGCCCAGCAACGCCTAGCACAACAGGCACTTCAAGCAGCACCAGCACACAGCCCGGAACAACCTCAAGTCAGACTGGAACGACCTCGACTACCGGCACGGGTACGACTTCCACTACAGGTTCCGGTTCAATGGGAACATTGCAAACTTCGCAGCCTAGAGCTACCTCCACCAGCAGCCCAGCGGCCACCCAAGGAACGCCGGGCGTAGCGGGTAGCGCAGGATCAGTAACCGGCACCACGCAAAGCACAACTCCGTCGGCGACCGGGACGATGTCCACGACAGCGCCATGTACGCCTGCGAACAGCACCGGTACGTCGACAACGGCTAGCAGCACACCATCCACGGGCAGTACGTCAGCAACCGCGAATAGCGGGACCGGCAGCTCCAGTAGTTCCACCATGGGGTCACAGCCGAGCGGAACCTCAACGACCGTTGCCAGCGCTCCGTGTGCACCAGGCAGCGCCACCACTCCGAGCAGCACAAGCCCGAGCTCGACAGCACCCAGCAATCCTCCAGCACCAAGCGATATGGGAACCGGATCTTCAACTTCAACTCAGCCATCGAAACCGCCTCTTAGCTAAGGGCGAGCTTTCTGAACTAACTCAAACCGGCTGCCTCAGGGTAGCCGTTTTGCTTTTGTGTTGGACAGACAAACTGTCGGCCTACAATCGCAATCATGGACGCTCCCGCTGTAGAGCAGCCGATGCCAGCCTCCCCAAAACCCATCGCTCCGGTTTGGCATACCGTTCTGTTTCTGCTTGCGCTAAGTGGGATTGGCGCGTGGGGCGCGTATCGGCACGGCTTGCCCGCTTTTGGATCGTCTCGCGCAACGGGTTATCTATTCACTATTGCCTAGGAACGGCTGCTATTTGCATTGGCCACATGGGGCATACGAATGGGCGGCAGCTCGATTCAAAGCGTCATCGGAGGAAGCGGTCGACTGCAAAACAATTCCGTCGTGATCTGGGGACAGGAGTCCTGTTTCTTGTGGGGGATCTAATATTGTTCTGGCAGGCTTGCAGGCAATCTTGCGCCCAGGCCCAAATGCCAATATAGGCAGGTTGCTTCCCCGGAGCGCAATCGAAATCACGCTCTGGATATTCCTATCGCTTTCGGCGGGAATCTGTGAAGAGTTTGTTTTTCGCGGATATCTGCAGCAGCAGTTGAATGGCTGGCTGAAAAACGCCACGCCGGCTGTAGTGATCCAGGGCATTATCTTTGGGGCAGCTCATGCATATCAGGGCCCCAAGCTGGTGTTGACCATTGTCGTACTGGGCAGCCTTATAGGATGGCTGGCGCAATGGCGGAAGAGTACACGACCAGGGATGATCTCCCATTTTCTGCAGGATGCCATTGGAGGAATTGTTTTGGGAAGGCACTGAGCGGAGAGACTAAAAAAGAGCGGCGTAATGCGCGACGCCGCCCTTTTTTTAAGGGGAGAAAACCTATTTTTTCTTGAGCAGAAAGCCGGCCGCGAACATGGCCACGGCACCCAGCAGCCACTCAATGCGCCAGAGCTGCACGGCTTGCCAGTCGAGCAGGGTGGTAGCCGTGAAGACAAAGCCGGTAACAATCGCGGCGATTACGCACGCGAATCCCATGACCAAGGCTACCAACGAAGCGTTGCTCTGCCCCAGCGTTTCGCGCAATGAGGCAAAGTCGATCCAGGCATGCAGGCCGGTAATGGCATTGGCCCCAAGATTGGCATGACGGTCTGCGCCGCAGACATAGCAGAAGCGCGATCCCAGAACAAAGTCCGTCCCGCATTCTTGACAGACCTGATCTGTGGTTTCAGCTGCTGCTTCCTGCCGCGAAGCTACCGCCGGTTTCCAGAACTCCTGCCGTTCCTCATAATTCGGTGCCAGATGTGCCATTTGGAAGATTCCTAAGTCTTACCAATGTAAGGGCAAATCTAGGGCCAAAGATGAGGAATTTGTAACCTTATGGCAGACATGAACTTACATGCCCATGGCTGTCCAAAAGGACACTGTACCTGGAAAATCTTACGTTGTAAAAGGTTCAGGCTTCGCGCCGCCGCGGCATCCGCAGGATCTTGGGGTTATCTTTGGTCTTGCTCCAAAATCCCAACAGCACCAAGTCGGCCTCACAGAACGTAAGGTCCTGTGGGCGAGGGCTGCCGTCGTTAAAGATGTACTCGTCAAGGAGCGTATAAAGCTCGTTTAAAGGGATATTGAGGTAGCCAGCGGCCTCGGGTTCTGTATAGAACTCTTTGACTGGCTTGAGCGGTCTGGTCATAGTTTTTGGTTTCCGTATCCTTTTCGTCGGATGCGGGGGAGCAAGATGGTTGTACCGTGTCTAACCCGGCTAAGGTATCAGGTAAACTGCCGGATAAAGGGTCACATGAAACCTTACCCAGTAAGGCCTTCCTTATTACTGAGGTAACGGCTTCACCCCCTTTTTGAAACAACCATTAAGACAGCATGTTAGACAGATTGCCGCCAGGGGACGAAGAACCCTGCTTGAATTTGAGAATATGTGGATCTTTCGCAGATTTTCCAAATGCGGCCATGGGAATGGACAAGAGAGCCCCGGAAAGCAGACAAAACTGCGTCCTGTGTCCCCTGTGATTCCAATTACGAGCTCAGACTTGCAAAAATTGCCTTTTTTACGCTTTGCGTATTTTCGCAAATGCGCCAATAGTTGAACTTTGCGGGCCCATCCTACGTATCATGGGATAAGACAGAGCGATTCGATCATGTGCGGCTCAGGCTTTACTGATGCCATCTAAAAAATCGGCCCCAGAAAAGGAAGGAAACAATGTATTGCAACTACTGCGGCAAGGTGATTGCTGACGATTCAAACGTATGTGCCTATTGCGGAAAGCGGATTGCTGGCGTGATTGCCCGCCAGCGTTTGGTGCGTCCCCGCCAGAACCGCAAGATTGCAGGCGTGTGTGCGGGGCTTGCGGAGTACCTTGACCTGGACACGACTCTGATCCGCATTGTGTGGGCAGTATGTGTAGTGTGCGGAGGAGTGGGTCTTTTGGCTTATTTCGCTGCGTGGATCATTATTCCGGAAGAGCCGTTGATGCTGGCTGCGCCGCCATCGGCTACTCAGGATCGTGTGGCAAATAGATAGAACAGCCACTCTGGAAGAAGTGGCTGTCGATTAGCGTATTCCTGTAATTTGCTATTTTTTAGCGGCTACATACGCCTGCGCCTGTTCCAACATTTTGTGCGCTTGTTCGCTATTGGGGCCATGCGGATCTTTCTGCAAGTAAGCTTGTAAAGCCGCCGTGGCTTCAGGAAATTGCTTCATGGCCAGAAGAGCATGGGCGCGCAGCAAGGAAATGAGCGGATAGTCCGAAGGGGCCAGGCTTTCTGCACGTTCCAACTGCCGCAATGCTGCGGGATAATCCGCCTTTCCAATATACGATTTTCCCAGTTCGAAGTATCCCTGCCAATAATTCGGCGCTAAAGACTGACCGCGCTGGAGGGTACGGATGGCATCGTCAAATTTCCCTTGCATGTTCAATGCCGAGCCCATTACCAGGTAAGCCATGGCATAGTTTCCATCGGCCTGGAGAGCCTTATCCAGATCCGCAATGGCTGACTGCGAATCTCTCTGGTTCAGCGCCAGCACTGCCTGAAGAGTGAGAGCGTCAGCATAATTGGGACAGAGTTCCAGCGCTTTGGCAAGGTGCTTGTGCGCATCTTCCATCTTGCCTTTTTCAAGAGCCTCATGCGCCTTTTGATAAGCTTCACGAGCTTTGGCCGGAACGCGATACTGCGCAATGGAAATTGAGTTTCCGTCAACTCCGTCAGTAGGCTTACCCGCACCTTGCATGCGAACATTCACGGAACTGGAAAAATTGGTAGCGTCCACACGCTCTGAAGCCTGCTCGAGCCCTGACGTAGCGATGACGGTATATGATCCGGGAGAGAGACGAGTGAATTCAAAACGACCTGAAGGACCAGTATAGGCAGAACCGACGGAGGTGCCATTCGCGTCTGTAAGTTCAACGCGCACATCTTTCAGCGCGTTGTTTTGATTGTCCCGGACAGTCCCGCTGACGGAGCGATTATCACCACGCACCGAGTTTATTCCTGCATTGGAGCCCGGCATCCCATTCTGATTGGGAAATGGCGATCGCGATGGGTCCATGCCCATTTGTTGTGCCGAAAGGTACAGACTGCAGCCTAGAAGGGTAACGGAGAGAGCGATCAGTCGTTGGGTCTTCATAACAACCTGCTACATTTGAATTGTCACGAAGAGGAAATTCTGGAAAGGGGTCAGGGCCTGACCGGAGTGCCTCTTGCTGGCACCGCGCTTCCACGCGAGTGCTGACAATGAGAGTGTTTACAAAATATGGGAGTTGTATTTGAGTAAACATTCCACAAATAATATTTTCAGTGACAGCGGGCAACTCGAAAAGTTTTTCCAAGAAGGAAAGTTTTAGGTGATCATTCGTCCGGCAAAAAACATACTGGGCGCCTTGCGACTGCCCGGAGATAAGTCAATTTCGCATCGCTATGCCATGCTGGCGGCGATTGCCACAGGTACAACGCGGCTGGCAAACTTTTCTACCGGAGCTGATTGCGCCAGCACCGTGGCGTGTGTACAGCAACTGGGCTGCTCCGTGCGAAGGAGCCAGGATGGCACGCTGGAAATCGATGGACGAGAGCAGCTACAAGCGCCTGCGAGCAGCCTGGACTGCGGGAACTCTGGTTCTACCATGCGCATGCTTTCAGGCATCCTGGCAGGCCAGAATTTTAGCTGCGATCTTCACGGTGATGAATCATTAACGCGGCGGCCGATGGGTCGCATTATGACGCCTCTAAGGCTGATGGGAGCGGAGATCAGCGCGGCGGCTGGCGATCGGCCTCCACTGCATATTCGCGGCGGCAAGTTGCGGGGAATTGATTACACAACGCCGATAGCCAGTGCGCAGGTGAAGTCTGCTGTGCTATTTGCTGGACTGTTTGCCGAAGGCGAAACCACTGTGGATGAGCCGCATCGCACGCGTGACCACACGGAACAGGCATTGCGAGCCTTTGGAGTGGAGATTTCACGCAGCCGCAATCGAGTAGCGGTGGCGGGAGGCCAGAAGCTGGCCGCGATTCAAGCCGCTGTTCCGGGCGATATTTCTTCCGCAGCGTTTTTCATGTGTGCAGCGGCGTTGTTTCCCGGCTCCAATTTGGTGTTTGAAAGCCTGCTGCTCAATCCCACGCGCGCTTCCCTGCTGGACGTGCTCAAACTGCTTGGCGCTAGACTCTCGGTGATCAATCTGGAAGAGCAGCACGGCGAACTAGTGGGCACGGTCAAAATCGAACACGGCAAGCTGATAGGAATCACCGTGGAAGGAGCGCAATCTGTCTCATTGATCGACGAGTTGCCGGTGCTCGCCGCTATTGCTCCGTACACACGCGATGGCATTGAAATCCGAGATGCGAAAGAGCTGCGCGTGAAAGAGTCTGACAGGATTGCGTTGGTGGCAAAGAACCTGCGCGCAATGGGCGCCGAATGCGAAGAACGCGAAGACGGACTGCGCGTCCCAGGAAACCAGAAGCTGCACGGAGCGGAAATTGATTCTGGCGGCGATCATCGAATTGCCATGGCATTTGCGGTGGCTGCCCTTAAGGCCGAAGGCGAGAGCGTGATTCACGGAGCGGATTCGGCGAAGATTTCCTTTCCGGAGTTTTTTGAGATGCTGGAGAGCGTGGTTGAGCGGTAAGCATTCAGCCGTCAGCCCCGAAACAGTTCCTAAAAACCCTTGAAACACAGAGGAACGCAGTAACCAGAGAAATGGTTATAGATTCAGCTACTTTTGCCTTTCGATTTTTACTGAATGCGCGGCTTCTGTTTGGAAATAGCAGTACGGGTTTGGGACTGAATGCTGAGTGCCGCCGGCTGAATGCTTGATCAGAAAACCAGATTTTCCTTTGACAGCTTCAGCCCATCCAGGTTTCCCAGCACAGTGACTGCAACTTTATCGGGATGGAAAAGGGCGTTGGCCATTTCGCAAACTTCTTCACCGGTGACTGACTCAATCTGGTCGATGGTCTCGTCGAGGCTGAAGAAGCGTTCAAAATACATTTCCTGCCGGGCAAGGTTGGACATGCGCGAGGTGCTGGATTCCAGGCTCAGCATCAGTCCGCCCTTGAGCTGGTCTTTGGCGCGGCGCAGCTCGTCGGCGGGAATGGGCGCCGACTTGAGCTCCAAAAATTCCGCAAGAATGTGGTCCACTACCTGCCGCACTGATTCCACTGAAGTGCCGGCGTAGATCGCCATGCAGCCGGTATCGCGATAAGGATTGAGGTCGCTATAGATCGAATACACAAGGCCTTGCTCTTCACGAATCTTCTGAAACAGACGCGAGCTCATGCCGCCGCCCAGCACGGTATTCAGCACGTAAGAGACGTAGCGTTTCTCATCTGAGATGGGGTGCGAAGGTACGCCGAGGCAGAGTTGCACCTGCTCTAGGGACTTCTTATTGCGGGTGATCACGCGCGAAGTGGTTGCCGGCGCGGGCAGATGGAAGCCATTCGGCATGCGGCTCAACCCGGCAAAGCGCTCTTTGATTAGCTCCACAAAGGTGCTGTGGTTCAAATTGCCGGCTGCCGAAATAATGATGTTGTTCGGTGCAAAGCGCTGCCGATAAAAATCAAACAGTTTCTCCTGCTCAAACGAGCGGACAGTCTCTTTCGTCCCAAGGATCGGCTTGCCCAGCGGATGGTCTTTCCAGAAATTCTGGGTAAAGATTTCATGCACCAGGTAATCGGGATTGTCTTCATCCATCTTAATCTCTTCCAGGATCACGCCTTTTTCGCGCGTGATGTCTTTGGGGTCGAAAGTTGGATTGAGGACTAAATCGCTGAGAATATCTATCGCTACAGGAAGATGTTCATCCAGGACTTTAATGTTGAAACAGATGGTTTCCTTGCCGGTGAAGGCGTCCATGTTGCCGCCAATAGAATCAACCTGGCGGGCGATGTCACGCGCGGTGCGCGTCTTGGTGCCTTTAAAAACCATGTGCTCGGTGAAGTGCGAGATGCCATTCAGTTCAGCCGACTCATCGCGCGAGCCAGTCTTCATCCAGATTCCAATGGCAATGGAACGGATGTGGGCCATCTCTTCACTCAGCACGATCAAACCGTTGGGCAAAACTTCGCGCTTAATATTTCGGGGCTCGGTCAAAGGGACTCGGGTTAGGACAGCGGTTTCCATCACTGGTTCACATTTGATTCTTACACACTGGAAATGGTCGCAAAGCTAATTATATGTTCATATAATTCAATCACTTAATGAGACCTTAGGCGATTCAGACGGTTTTTGGCCCTTAGCGTGTAGAATTTAAAGCGTAGCCGATTTCCACATGCCTGATTTGCTCCAAGACGGCCTGCTAGGCCTTGATTATCAAGAGCTTAGCGGGATTGCACAAAAATTTGGGCAGCCGGAATTCCGAGCCCGCCAGCTTTTTGACGCTCTTTATCCCCAGCGGCTGCCTGCGCTGGACTCGGTCTCAACGTTGCCCAAGCCGTTTCGCGTTGCGTTGCTGCAAGAAGGTCTCGATATTCGTCACCCTCGCGTGGAGAAAAGTTTTCAGTCAATCGACGGAACCATCCGCTACCTGATTGCCATGGCCGATGGGGAGACGGTGGAGACGGTCTGGATGCCTGAAGGCGATGACGGCGAAACGGGCGACGGCACTGAAGCCGGCGATTCAGAGTGGCATCGCGCGACGATCTGCGTTTCCAGCCAAGTAGGCTGCGCGGTGAACTGCCAGTTTTGCCTTACTGCGTTGCTGGGAGTAAAACGCAACTTGACGGCCGGAGAAATCGTGGGGCAGGTCATCGCCGTGCTGAATGACCGCCAGGTTAATATGGAGCGCCAGCGCGTCAACATTGTTTTTATGGGTATGGGTGAGCCCTTTCTTAACTATCCCAACTTCATGAAGGCCGTGCGACTGCTGGCGGAAGGCGTAGGCTTTCCAGAATCGCGCATGACGGTATCGACGTCCGGCATTATTCCCCGAATCCACGACTTTGGGGCTGAGGCTATCCGTCCTAAACTGGCGATTTCGCTCAATGCGTCGAATGACCAAGTCCGCAGCAGTATTATGCCTCTCAACAAAAAATGGAACCTGGAAATGCTGATGCAGGCCGCGCGCGACTTCCCTCTCCGCAATCGCGAACGCATCACCTTTGAATACGTTCTGCTCAGCGACGTGAATGACAGCCCTGCTCACGCCCGAGAAGTGATTGAGTTGCTGCGCGGCGTCCGCTGCAAGGTGAATCTAATCGCGCTCAATCCTGGGCCGGGAATCCAGTTTGGCACGCCGGCGGAGCAGAGCGTCCAGACATTTAAAAACTTGCTGACCAAAGCCGGAATCCCGGCGTTTGTGCGGCGGCCGCGCGGACGGGATATTTACGCTGCATGCGGACAGTTGAAACGGACCGTGGCCTAGGAAAGCGTTGCCGCAAAATGTTCTTTGCTCGACTGAAGACATCCCTCAAGCGCTAGAAGTCACGCATCATATTATGTTGCGCTGCCACAACGTACGGGACGTCCCTGGGCGTGTTTTCTGCGCTCTGAGCACGCGGTGTTTTGTTCCAAAGCGGCATGCATCCTGCCAGCTTGGCTATAATCAAATACTGGACTATGGCACAGATTGCTCTCCATCCCTGGTTGCAAGCTCCTGAAGCCCGCCTGGGCACCTATAACGGCGTGGAGACGGCCCTGAAATTTGGCGACCCCGCTGCGGAGCTGGCTGCTTTGCGCAGCGGCTGTGGCGTTTTTGCGCTGGCATGGCGCGGACACATCAACGTGAGCGGCAGCGACCGGGTGCGCTGGCTGCATAACATGGTCACCAATAATGTACGCGACCTGCCTGTGAATCGCGGTAACTACAATTTTGTGCTCAACGCCCAGGGCAGGATCCTGGGGGATATGTACGTCTACAATCGCGGTGAGTCGTTTGTCCTTGAGACGGATGCCAGGCAGGTAGAAGCGCTGGTGCACGCCATGAGGCGCTTCATCATCATGGATAAAGTCGACCTTTTGGAGGTAGGCGCCGATTCGGTTTCGGTTGGAATTTGCGGGCCAAAAGTCGAATCGGTTCTGTTGAATGCGGGAGTCAACGTGAGCGGCATGCAACCGCTGGAAGTCCGCGACGTTGGCTTTGACGATATTGCGGCTACCTTGGTGCGCGGGCCAGAGCAGAAACCGGGATGGTTTGAATTTTGGCTTGATCCCAACAAAGCGCAGGAACTATGGAACCTGCTGGTTAAAGCCGGCGCCAAACCTGTGGGAGCAGAAGCGCTAGAGATGTGGCGGGTTTTGCAAGGCATTCCGAACTACGGGCAGGACATTCGCGATCGAGACCTGCCGCAGGAGACGGAACAGCCACAGGCATTGAACTTCACCAAAGGCTGCTACATTGGCCAGGAGATTGTGGAACGCATACGATCACGTGGACAGGTGCATCGAAAGTTTGCAGGGTTCATCTTCGGCGATCGAATGCCCGCGTTGGGAAAATACGAGTCTGCAGGACGCGCGGTGGTAGAGATCACGAGCATTGCGCGAATACCCACATCGCAAGGTGCAAGGAATATTGGGTTAGGCTATGTGCGGCGCGAAGCAATTGCAGCAGGACCAAAGATTGCATTGGACGGCCTTGAAGCCACAGTAGTGGACCTGCCGTTTGAAATTGAACCACTGAAATCTAATTAGAAGAGGAATGAATGGCTGAGAAAAAGGCAGAGTTTGTAGTAACAGATCGCCGCAGATTTGGAACAGAGGGCGAACCGCGTCCTGACGCACAGGTGGCGGAAGAGGAAAAACCAGCAACGCCGCCGGCCGCACATGCCGCTCCACCCGCGGCAAAGCAAGCTGCGCAGCCACCTTTAGACGGACAAGCCAACCAGGGCGCGCAAACACAGCCGCAGCCGGGATCGCCAGAAACCGAGCAGGAAGAAGAGATGGCGCCGCCGCCCACGGCGGAAGAACAACACGCGCAAAGCGAGGCATATAAGGCTTCCGGCAAAAAAATTGACGACATGATTTCCGCCGCCGGCAAAACTCCACAGGGCGGGCCGATGGAGATGAATTTCGAGCGCGTGATTGAATCTTTTTACATGAGCGCCCTGATTCAGATGGGGGCCATCCGACAGGACAACGAGCCGCCCCGCGTGGACATCATCGGCGCGCGACAGACAATTGATTCCCTGGCGGTGCTGCAGGAGAAGACGAAGGGCAATCTCAGCGACCGGGAAAAAACGCTACTGCAAAACGTGCTGTTTGAGCTGCGCATGGCATTTATCGAAATCACGAATGCGGTCGCAACTTCAGCCACCAAGCCCGGAGCCATGCCACCGGGAGCGATGCCGCCGCTCGACCAAAAATGAAGGCGACTCTAACCGTGCTGGGTAGCGGAACGTCAATGGGCGTTCCCACCATCGGGTGTGACTGCCGGGTATGCACGTCAGACGATCCGCATGACCGGCGGCTGCGCCCGTCTGTTCTGGTGGAATACGATGGCCACACGGTGCTGATCGATACCACGCCGGACTTCCGCGAGCAAGCAATTCGCGAGAACATCAAACGGCTCGATGCTGTCTTGTACACGCATGCCCATGCGGACCATATCCTTGGGCTTGACGATATACGTCCGCTCAGCTTCAGGCGCGAAGGCAAGATTCCGCTGTACGCGCATGCTTCAGCAGCGGACAGCCTGGAAGATATTTTCCGCTACATTTTCAAGTCTGATTATAAATTTGGCGGGATTGCGCGTGTGGAGATGAATCGCTTCAACGGACCAGTGGAACTGTTTGGCGCGAGCTTTGAGCCAGTAGAAATTGTTCATGGAGAAGCGGTGATCCACGGCTTCCGCTTTGGCTCGGCTGCATACCTAACCGACTTCAGCGAGATTCCCGCGCATTCAAAAGACAGGCTGCGCGGGCTGGACATTCTTTTTCTGGACGCGCTCCGTCATCGTCCGCATCCCACGCATTCTACGGTGGAGAACTCATTGAAACTGGTGGAGGAACTTAGGCCGCAACGAGCTTTCTTTACTCATATCTCCCATGATCTGCCGCACCGCGAAACGAACAAGAACCTGCCGGAACACGTGCGCCTGGCGCATGACGGGCTAAAGCTGGAGTTCGAGATCGCATGAAGATATTCCGGTCGCTGGAGGAAGTACCCAAAGATTTCGGCCCGACGATTGTCAGCGTAGGAAATTTTGACGGGATCCATTGCGGCCATCTGAGCGTGCTGAAGGAAGTAACCGAGCGCGCCCGCCAGAGCAACAGCAAGGCCATGGCGGTGACGTTTGAGCCGCATCCATTTCGAATTTTGCGCCCGGACGTGACGCCGCGGTTGATTACCCCGCTGGCAAAGAAAGAAGCCCTGCTGGCGCAGACCGGGGTTGACGCATTGCTGGAAATTCCCTTTACCCGCGATTTTTCCATGACCACGCCGGAAGAGTTTGCCCGCGACATACTTGCCAGCAAATTGCACGCAAAAGAAGTGCATGAAGGCGATAACTTTCACTTTGGTCATAACGCGCAGGGCAATACAGCAAGCTTGAAAGAGCTGGGCCAACAATTTGGCTTTAACGTGCGCGTCTATCCGGTCATGATAGTACGCGGTATTCCAGTTTCGAGCAGCCAGATACGCAAGCTACTGCTGGCGGGCAAGGTAAGCATAGCGCGACGGCTGCTGGGACGCGTTTTCAGCATTACCGGCGCGCCGGGACGCGGACGCGGCTACGGGCACAAATACACTGTCCCGACGATCAACCTAAGCCGTTACGACGATCTGGTTCCCGTCGATGGCGTGTATTTCACGCGCACGCGGGTGGACAATGAGACGTTTAATTCCGTCACCAATGTCGGACTGCGGCCCACGTTTGGCGACGAGTCATTCGCAATCGAAACCCACCTGCTCGATTTCCATCCACTGGACGTGACAGCGCAGACCGAAGTGGAGATTTCATTTTTAAAATGGCGACGACCAGAGATTAAGTTTCCGTCGATTGAGGCGCTGAAAGCACAGATTGGGGAAGACGTAAGAAGGGCTCAGAGATATTTTGGGTCGATGGATACAAGAACACCTACCACCGAGGCACGGAGACACGGAGAATAACCGCAACCGAAACATATTGCCGCAGATTTTCGCTGATTGACGCAGATGAAAGCCAATTTAGCCGCAAATCAACGCGAAACACGCGAATCAGGGTTTAATTCTTAGTTCGCGCTCATTGATTTAGCAAGAGAACAGCGGTATTTGCGTGATCGAGAATGGGCACGCACTGCGGAAGCGCAGCTCTGATAGTTTCGAGGATAGTGGAACAAAAGTGCTTAATGGTGTTCTGACGCCGCACAACGGCAAATATCCCACCGATTTTTCATGCTATAGGGTTCTCTCGTTCCGCTCGAAATAAAGACAAAGCTGTTAGAATCCCCACGTCATATGGCTTCCACTACGCTCCCCACGATCTCTCAGGTCACGTCAGGACAGAAGCGCACGCTGATTGCTGCGGCGCTGGGGTGGGGGCTGGATGGATTCGACGTCCTGCTGTACAGCAACGTCCAGATCCATGTGATGAGCGCGCTGGGAATTCACTCCAAGGCCATCGCCGGATTGCCAAACGCGTTTATGCTGCTGGCATCCGGAATTGGCGGCATACTGTTTGGATTTATTGCTGACCGCATTGGACGGGCCAAGGCACTGATGCTGAGTATTCTTACGTACTCGCTGTGTTCACTGGGCTCAGGGCTCTCGACTTCCATCGTTGTGCTAATCGCGTTCCGATTTGTGCTTGGCCTGGGGATGGGGGGCGAGTGGAACACCGGCGCGACTCTGGTTGCAGAGACATGGCCGACTCATCTGCGCGCGCGGGCCATTGCCATTGTGCAGAGCGCATGGGCATGGGGACTGGCGGCAGCAGCGGTAGTGGCGTGGGTGGTGCTCGACAAGCTGCATCAAAACTGGCGCTTTGTTTTTTTTGTGGGCGTGCTGCCCGCGCTGGTCACGCTGTGGATCAGGAAGAGCGTTCCTGAGTCTGAGATGTGGAAACATCGACAAGATCAAGCGGCTGCGAGTGCGCCATTCTCGGAAGTGTTCTCACCGGCCCTCCGAAGGAACACGATTTTTCTATTGCTGTTGAATATTTTTGGCCTGTTCGCGTGGTGGGGCCTGTTTAGTTGGATGCCGCCTTACCTGACGTTGCCTATAGAAAAGGGCGGTCGCGGGCTGAGCATGATGAACACCACGACGCTGCTCGTAACGCTAAACCTTGTCGGTATGTTTCCTGGCTATCTTTGTTATGGCTGGTTCGCGGACAAGCTGGGCCGCAAGCGATCCCTGATTCTTTATACGCTGTGCGCGGCGGGATTAATTCCGTTGTATGCAGCAGCTCGCACGCCGTGGATCATTCTGGTTCTGGGCGCACTCGTCGGGTTCTTTGGCACGGGCTTTTTTGCGGGATCGGGAATCATCGGCAGTGAGCTCTTCCCTACTCGCGTCCGCGCCCGGGCTTTAGGATTTACTTACAACGGCGCTCGCGCTCTGAGCTGCATTGCGCCTTATACCATTGGCTGGGTGGGCGATAAGAAAGGTTTGAGCGCGGCGTTTTTGCTGTGCGCCATCGCATTTGTGCTGACTGCCGTGATGGCTACGCAGTTGCCGGAGACAAAGGGGAAACAGCTGGAGTAGTTTCTGAAATGCGGAGCGAAGCGAGGGAGCCCTATTGCATACAACGAATTCCACCTTGTTACCTCATCGCCTGACTTTTTCCGCTATGTAGCGCAACAGAGGTGCGATGTGAATTAAATTGTAGGAAATATCTCCAGACTGGCCGCGCTGGATAACTTCGTGAAATCCATATCGTCGCTTAGTCGCCCGGTCCACCATTCCGACGGTTTCTTCGAAGTGTTATACATCTCTACAGGAGGACAACTCCAATAATAATCTTGCCGTTCTTCGATGGCGACTTTGTCGATGCCGAGATCTACGATCAAATGCTCTAAAACTGCATTCACCGCATTCTTGAGTGCTTTCAGATCAATTTCAGCAGAAGCCATCTGCAGTTCCCGTCTCGTAAATATTCAGGTGCTTATATATGTTGGCTACAGCTTCCCTCGCTGCGCTCGAGATTTCCCCAACGATTACCCCAGAACATCCGCCGGTTGTGCCGCATTTTTCTTGGGCCTACGATTCGCCTGCAGAATTTTTTTGCGCAGACGCAAAGATTTTGGCGTGACTTCTACCAGTTCGTCGTCGGCGACGAATTCAATCGCCTGCTCCAGCGTCAGGTTTTTGAAAGGTACCAGACGAATAGCTTCATCAGCGGTTGAGGCACGCATGTTAGTTAACTTTTTCTCGCGAACGGCGTTTACGTCCAGATCGACTTCGCGGGCATTTTCACCCACGATCATGCCTTCATAGAGTTCCACGCCAGCGCCGACAAATAACACACCGCGTTCCTGCAAGCTCCAGAGAGCGTATGCCGTCGAGGGGCCATTGCGGTCGGATACCAAGGCGCCAGTCATGCGATGAGGAATTTCTCCCAGCCATTCGGTGTAGCCATCAAAAAGAGAGTTCAGGATTACGGTGCCGCGCGTATCGGTAAGCAGCTCTGAGCGCAGGCCAATCATGCCTCGGCTGGGAATGGTGAATTCCAGGCGCACGCGTCCGGAGCCGTGATTGTGCATCTTGAGCATCTGGCCTTTGCGCGCGCCCAGCTTCTCAATGACCACGCCGATGAAGGCCTCAGGGATATCCACCATCAGCTTTTCTTTGGGCTCCATCAACTTGCCGTCAATGCGCTTGGTTACGATTTCCGGCTTGCCGACTGCAAGCTCATAACCTTCACGACGCATGGTTTCAATCAGGATGGAAAGCTGAAGCTCTCCGCGGCCCAGGACCTTGAATGAATCGGTTGCGCCGCTGTCTTCCACGCGCAGAGAAACGTTGGTGAGCAGCTCTTTTTGGAGGCGATCACGCAAGTTGCGCGACGTGACGTAAGTGCCTTCTCGTCCGGAGAAAGGTGATGTGTTTACGGAAAACTGCATTGCGATGGTTGGCTCATCAATGACGATGTGCGGCAGCGGCGCAGGATTTTCAACTTCAGTAATAGTTTCGCCAATCCCGATTCCCTCGACGCCGGCGATGGCGACAATGTCACCTAATTCTGTCTGGTCAATATCCACGCGCTTGAGGCCGCTGAAGGAAAACAGCCTAGTGATTTTCCACTTTTGCAGCGAGCCATCGAGCTTGGCAATGCCGGCTTCCTGGCCGTTGCGGAGCGTTCCATTGAAGACGCGAGCGATGGCAAGACGGCCAAGATAGTCACTGTAATCAAGGTTGGCGACGAGAATTTGTAGCGGGCTGGCGGCGTCACCGGCGGGCTCTGGCGTGTTGGCGAGAATGGCGTCAAACAGCGGACGCAGATTTTCACCAGGAACATCAATGCTCGTCGAAGCCGTGCCGGCTTTTGCATTGGTATAGAGGACAGGAAAATCTAGCTGGTCTTCGCGAGCGTCGAGGTCGATGAAAAGATCGTACAACTCATTCAAAACTTCCTGGGCACGCGCGTCAGGGCGGTCAATTTTGTTGATTACCACCACCGGCGGCAGGCCGGCTTCCAGGGCCTTGCTGAGAACGTAACGCGTTTGCGGCAGAGGGCCTTCACTGGCATCAACCAGCAACATTACGCCATCAACCATCTTTAAGGCGCGTTCCACTTCGCCGCCAAAATCGCTGTGGCCGGGCGTATCGACGATGTTGATTTTCACGTCGTGATAAATAATGGCCGTGTTCTTGGCCAAAATAGTGATGCCGCGCTCACGCTCCAGATCATTGGAGTCCATCACGCGGTCCACCACAGCTTCATTGGCGCGAAAAGCGCCGCTCTGGCGGAGCATGGCATCCACCAGCGTGGTTTTTCCGTGGTCTACGTGCGCGATAATTGCGATATTGCGAATACGGGAATTCAAATCGGTCTTGGCTCAGCTCTCTAAAGAATGGGGTACTTCTATTCTATCCGGAATTCCGCGTTGATGCGGGAGCTTCACGTCGGACGCAGAAATAAAAACGGACGGCGCCGTTAAAGCAGGGCCGTCCGCATCCGTCTTTATCGTAGATAAAGTTTAGTGTGAAAGCTGCCGGTCGATTTTGATTCGGTCGTCCATGCCCACAATCGAGCTCTCGTGGATCGGTTTGAAGCCGTCTTTCTGGATGACGATGTCGTAGTTCCCGGCTTCCAGTTGGACCTCAAGGGGCGTGGTCTTTTGCAGAGGCGTTCCATTGATAGTGACCTGCGCGCCCTTAGGCTCGGTCTTGATTTCGATCCGCGCCATGCCGGAGCCGCTACCATTGTTGCCTAGAAGCTTTCCAACTCCGCTGCTGCCCACCAGGCGGATGTTGTCCGTGCGGCCGGCTGCCATGAGGCTGGGGGCATAATTCACGGACTGGCCGGCGACGAGCTTGACCTCTGTAGTCGCCTCAAGAAATCCCTGCTTACGGACCACAATGGCCTGTGTTCCGGGCTCGACTAAAAATTCTATCGGGGTAACTTTGCCTGTATCTTTTCCATTGATCCAGATCTCAGCGCCTGCTGGTTTACTGGCTACGGTTACAAAGCCTTTTACCGCGACCATTCTCACGTCAATCGGCGTTCGCGCTCCTCCGGTGACTTGCACAGTGCGCGTCTCTGTGGCATAGCCGGGCATGTTGAATGTCACTTTGTAGTTCCCGCAGCTAATCCCGGGACTGTCTGCGGAGCTTTCCACTGTTGTCCTGCGCGGCCTTCAATTTCCACGGTGGCGCCCATAGGCATGGAAGAGACAATCAACTGTCCTTCCTTCGCGGTGGGCGGAGCCACGGGAGCAGCAGGCACATACCTTGACCTGCCTGCACGCGTAGGCGCTGGAGCAGCCTCAGAACGCGACTTGCTCTGTTCCTCTTCCGCTGCTTTTGCTTTTTCAATGGCCTGCTCTGCTTTGCCGCTAAACGGCGCAGGCGCATTCGCAGCCGATTTCGACGGCGCAGCATCTTCTTCCTCAGCCGGATGCCGCTGGAACAACAGCGCCAAGACCACAATCAGGCAAAGTCCGCCGACCACCGCCGCAACCACCTTCCAGTGGTTCGCCGTGCTTACCGGCTTGCGTGTAGATGTTTTTCCCCCCGGACCAACATACGTTGTTCCCACAGTTCCCGGCGTCACTTTAACAGACTGGGTTGCCGAACTCGACGGCATCGCCTTAAAGCTCTGGCTGGCGTTCGGTCCCGGGACAGCCTTAAAACTCTGGCTGGCATTAGGCGAAGGCTGCACTCTAATCGCCTGGCTTGCGTTCGGCCCAGGCCCGTCTTTATATGCGGGCATTGATCCTGTGCTGTTAGCGCGAGCAATCGGCGCAAATTTCGCGGCTTCTTCCAGCGCGGCAAAAAACTGCTGACCGTTCGAGTATCTTTCCGCCGGATTTTTTGCCAGCGCCTTCAGCACCACTCTAGAAATCTCTTCCGGCACGCGCGGATGCGCCATCTGCATCGGGTGCGGATTCACGTCAGTAATGCTGCGATCCACTTCACCCAGATGCGGTCCGCTGAACGGGCTGCGCGCCGTATAAAGCTGATAGATAAGCGTGCCCGCGTTAAAAATATTTCCCGCAGCGTTCATCGGCTTGTTCTTTACCTGCTCCGGGCAAAGATACGGCTCGTTTTCCAGCTTCTTTGTGGGCGACTGCGTCAGCAGGTTCTTATCGCGCAGCAAGCCAAAATCCAGTAGCTTAAGCGTGCCGTCCGGCAGCACCTTGATGTTGCTCGGGTTCAAAAAGTTATGGCAAATGCCTTTGCTGTGCGCGTAATCCAGCGCCGCCAAAAGCTGTTTGGCCATCTGCAAAACTTCGTTCATCTCCGGCTGGCGCTTGGTCATCAGCTCTCTAAGAGTCTGTCCTTCAACAAACTCAGCTGTCATGAAAAGCGTAAAGTCTTTGTAGCCGCAGGTATATAGCTTGGCGATATTGGGATGGTCCAGCGCGCTCGCGGCTTTCGCCTCCGCCAGTATTTTCTGGATCAGCGCATTCGCGTCGTCCAGCCACTCCGGGACTTCAAACTTGCGCAGCGCGACGAACCGATCCTGCTGCGGATTTCTTGCCTGATGAACTACGCCTACGCTCCCCCTGGGCAGTTCCTTGACCAATTCAAGGCTGGCCTTGCGCGGAGCAGCAGCCGTGGCTGCGGCGGCGACATTCCCTGTGGCTGAAGCGTTGCTTGAGGCCGTGGCGTTGCCGGAGGCTGAGCTATCCGTGGCTACTGCTGAATCCGTAGCTGTGCCTGTGGCCGTGGCCGTGGCGATTCCTGTGGCGGCGGTTTCCGGGTGTTCTTGCATCTTGGGGTCCCTATCAATTACCTATGCAAGTTCTCTGGGAGGAGGACACCGCAATCGTACCCCAAAGTCCCGCCCGGAGTGCCCATAAGAACACTGCCTAAGGATTACTTAGGTAATTGGGGGTAAAGGCAAGAAGGATATGGGTGCTTGGTCAGCACCGCAGGACGATCTTCCTGATACACCCATCGTCGATGAAGACAGAAACCGACTGCCGCTTGCGGCAGGCGTAGAGCACGACCTCCTCAATGCCCTTTTCGCGAGGCGAAAGCGCGCCCCCCGAGCAGCAGCTCAGCTTGAAGCCCTCGAAGTCGCCGAAGCAGTCATAGAAGATCTCGCAGATCTTGCCGGTGTATTCCTTCATATGTTGCTTGCTTTCTCCGCCTGCAGGTTCCGTCAAGCCGGTAGATGACGCTGGAATGGATCCGGCATTGCCGCCCAGCCCGTCAATGCGAGCTGAGAGGATCTCGATGTAGCGCTTTATCACGGCATACCAGCGGTTTGTGGCTGGTGTTTTCGATAGTCGCCACTTGAAGATCGAGAGCGTGTTCATATCGTAGGGCAGGATGTCGGCATCTGCCTGGATTGGAATGTTGACCTGGAACGCACCGGTGATGTAGCGCCAGGAGCGTTGCTTTTCTGCTGCCTGCTTTGGCTTATGCACCTTCTCTTGAGCAATCCCCTTTCGATGGCGATTAACTTCAGGGGCGTGCAGTCCGGGTGATTGGATCACGATCGGCGGCGGAGCAGTGTAGGTGGTGATGCGTCTGGCCACGATCGTGAAACTCTGCCCCTTTTTGACCGTCTGCGGCAGGTCAACGGTCAGCAGGCCGGCGAACTTGTCCCCTGTCCCCGGCGGAATCGGGACGTAGCTCAGGTGCCTTACCACTTTGCATTGGATTGTGTGCGCGTCTGCGGCGGAAAGCTCGTGATGGCCATAGCGTTGCGAAGCGAGCTGCACCACCTGGCTGGCATTCACCTGCGGCCAGTAGATACTGGCGACGGTGCCGATCGGCAGGTTCCCCCAATCGATCATCGACTCGTCAAATCCGAGTTCCCGGGATTGCTTCGCCGGATGTCAAACGTCTGCGGCACCCGGTTGCTGGGTGGCACACCGGGGTTGAAGCCCTGCGAAATTTGCAGATTACGCTGGGCCAGCTTATCGCTATTTCCGGGACTGACGGTAACGCCGTTTGTGGAGAGTATCGGCGCGTCGTCATAAGCGATCTGGGCAACCAGACAATGATGGGTCCCCGGCAGAAGCTGCGTTACGGGCGTGCTATTTACCAGGTAGCTTGAATCATAAACGTTGAGCAAACAGCCGAAGTAACGCCACTGCCCTGCACCGGAATTCACAGTGATTATCTGGTTATTCACTCCGCCGATTCCGAACTCTGTGTTGTTCGGATTGGTGAAGTTAGGCGCATTACTGCTGGCGAAGAAAGGGAAAGTCGAGTTGTCAGGTGCCGGCAGTGGCCAATCCGGCAGGCCCAGCGAATCATGGATGGCTGTTATAGGTGCCGCCATCCTGGAAGTCGGTGTCCGGAGACTGGCTCTGCCACATACGGAAAAATACCTTCACTGGATTGCTCGTGTCTCCAATGGGTCCGCGCATCCGCACCCGTGCGATCGCAAAATTGTAGGTGTCACCGTTTTGCCCCAGAAAAGTCAGGTTGGGAAGTACCGAACTGTCGCCGGCGAATGCGTTTTGCTGTTCCGGAATCACGTTGCTCCCCGGATCGAACGGATCGGTCAATGAAGCGTCCCCGAAATTCTGATTCAGATGGTCGAGTAGCGCCCCAAGATAGGCGCGCGCTCCGTCAATGCTGTCGGTGGAGAAGGTCGGCCCGCCGGGTACTGGCACAGGAGCGAGCCTTGGAATGGCGGTGAAAACACGCAGATCATCGCTCAGCCACGGCACATTGTCCACGCCAGGCTTGACGTTCGAGAAATATGGATTCTCTGCGCCTAGGAATTCGAAGTCGGTCGTCGCATTGGCGGGTGTGCCGGAGACCGTGATGGAAGAGTCGAGTTCCTTTACCTGCGGTGCCGTCGTGAAACCGGAGGTCGTGGTGAAACTGACGTCATAATGGAAGTGAATGCGCTGTGGCACCAGCGGCAAAGAGCTGTTCTCGAACTCCACATGCGTGCGGGTGAAGTGAATGTCTGGGAAAAGGGCCGCATCCCCCGTGGGATTGGCCGGTACAGGCGATCCGAGCGCCTGCCAGTGCGAGGGCGAAAAGCCTTCCAGCACCAGCAACACCGCGTCCTGGAATGGCCTGATGTTGTTGATGGAGTCCTGCACTTCGGCTTTGCCGTAAGTGTTTTTGCCGTCCCAGAAGTTAAGCGTGAAGATTGGGAACGGATCGTCGGCCGCCTCGGTGTTACTTTCCGGCAGCGTCTGCGTCCCAGGCAGTACCGAATTCACCGCGTTCGCGAAATAAGCGAACGGGTCGGAATTGTCACCGGTAAGATTTTTGTAGAGGTCCACCAGCGTAGCGCCACCGTTTTGGATGATCTGCTGGATTGTGAACCCGAGTTGGTCCCGCAGGTAATACAGGAATAGCAGCGCACAGCCGAAACTCACTGCATTGCCGTCGGTCGATTCGTTTGAGGACACCCAATTCGGCCGCGAGCTGGACAGCCAGTTGTTCACCCAAGAGCGGTACGCGGCATAATGCCCCACCGGAAACCGCATGATGCCGCATATTTGCGAGAGCCCCTCACCGTCCGAATGTCCTGCCACCCACGTGGTATTGCCCGACTTCTGGTTGTTGAAATCCATGAAGATTTCCACCAGCTCGTTCACGAACATCATCCTGGCGACTTCGTTCGCCGTGTTCTGAGAACTCGTGAAACCGGTGGGCAGGAAGTTTACGTTGATGACGCTCCCCCCACCCGACGAGTAGCCGAAATTATTGGCGCCTCCTGAAGAAATAGACTTTACGTTGACCGTGATGCGATCGCTGGTGCCGAACCCCGTGGTGATGTTGAACCAGCTCGTAAGTGCGGAGTGCTCGCTCTCGACGATCCCCGCAATCGCCGTCGCCATTCCCTGTGCCTGATTGTTCGGATCGCCATCGTCAAACTGCACGATATAGTTCGTGCTCGTCGCAACGTTGTGAGTCGCCATGCGAGTCTCCTCTCAAACTTATACTGCGCCTAGATTAGGAGTGTTGGAAAACATATTAACGTTACAAACTTTTTTAGAAACTCCAGATTGCAGAAAGCTGTGAGAAATGTATTTTGCAAAATTAGGCGGCATTGGCTTCTAGTTGGCAATGCGCTGCATCAGGTCCGTAGTCTTGAAAAAAAGGCATGTCGCGGTCATGGTCGCGGCTGTGGTCCGCGAGCTGGTGAGGATCGCGACAGCTATTCCCCTAGTTTGTTATGGCGGATAAATACCGGGGGGTATGGTCCTATTTCGCCATTGATATGTAGGCGAATAAAAGGTAGACTCAACCCAGCCATTAGCTCTTAGCCCTTGGTTAAACCCAAAAATAATACCCTGCATAACTGGACGGTCAAAGCACAAAAACAGCAGATTTGACGCGATTCGGGGGCCAGTTTGGCGTGATTCGGGATCGATTTAACGCATAATTTCTCGGGTTGAATGGAATAAGTCTTTTGGAATCATAGTTGAAGCCACCGGGGTACCCCCAGTGGAGCAATTAGCACTTAGCCATTAGCAATTAGCCAAACATGAGAACCAACACCCAAAACGATAGCGCACAGAATCCAGTACCAGAGGCTCGGTATGCCTATTACCGGCGGTGCCAGGTGTTCCGCAAGGGCGGCGAACAGTGCAAGGCGCCAGCGGAGAAGGGCTCGCATATCTGCTACGCGCATGCCGGGCAACTGGCGACGGCGGTGCGCAGGGAGCGGGAACGGGAGACGGTACTGGCGGAAGCCGTGGCGCAGATGCGCAAACGTGGCAAGCCGGATTGCGAAATGGCGGACCTGTTCACGGACTTTAAGGGAATCAACATGACGCTGGCGGTGATGGGGCAGGCGGTGATTACCGGCAGAATTGATTGTAAGACGGCCGGCAGGCTGCTGATGCAGTTACAGACGCTGTCAAAGCTGCTGTGTGTTCTTCACCGCAAAGGACGCGAAGGAACGCAGAGAACAACAACAGCTTTAACCACAAAGGACACGAAGAAACACAAAGAGTTGCCGCAAATTTGCGCAGACGAACGCAGATTGGAGAAGCCGGGACAAGAGCCAAATCTCACCGCGGAGGCGCAGAGACGCGGAGAAGAACCAAGGACGAAAAAGAATTGGGCCGCACATGAACGCGAAGAGACGCGAATTGTTTTAGTGAATGAAGTGCTGGCAATCGCGAACAGACGAGGTTGGGCACACGCGCCTCCGGAATTGTTAAGAGTGGCTTGAGCGTAATGACCGGCCAAATTCTTAAACGATTTTTTGGAATAGATATTCCTCGGCTGATACCCAGTCGAGATAAGAAGATCTTTGACAACTTAGTTATCGGATGAGCGGCTAGGTGGATATCGGATGGAAGTTCTTGTCTGGGGCTCAGGCTGCCGCCAGAACAATTCCTTGCGCCGCAGGCCCGCGCGCAGCTGCTCCCAGCGCGCCCGCCTTTGGCTCGCTGGGTCGCAATGCAGCGGAGCGCGCAAATAAGTCGGCAGGTTTTCTCTGTGTTCCCGCAGCCTCCCCTGAGCGAGCCAGTCGAACGGGCGTGCTTGGTGGTTACGGTTGTGGGTTTTTCACGCCATTGAGCTTCCTATCGAAAAACTCTGCCGTGGCCTTGTATCCCTTCACCCATGTCCGCCAGAGCAGGAAGTCATGGATCTCGTCGGGAAAAATGATTTGCTCGATATCAACGTTCTGCTGCCGCAAGCGCTGGATCAGGTCTGTAGTCTGGGAGAAAGGCACGTTGCGGTCATCGTCGCCATGCATGAAGAGCACCGGAGACTTCCACGTGGCTACGGACGCCACCGGCGACGAATCAAACGCCAGCTTCTGCGCTTCTTTCAGGTCGGGTGCCTGCGCTGTGCCGCCTTCCCAGCGGGAGAGAAACATTGACCAGTCATGCACGCCGTGGAAGTCGACGCCGGTGGCAAAGATATCTGAGTTGCGCGCCAGGGCCAGCGCGGTAAGGAAGCCGCCGTAAGAGCCTCCCCAGATGCCGATGCGCTTGCGGTCAACATACTGGAGCCCTTGCAGGTAATGCGCGCCCGCCAGTACGTCTTTGTATTCGGCAGCGCCGCGCCAGCTTGTGTTGGGCGCTTCACGGAAGGCGCGCCCGTACATCACGCCCAGGCGGTAATTAACTGACAGCACCACATAGCCTCGGCTGGCCAGATACTGATTTTCCGCGTATGCGTTGTGGTAGTAGTACATGTAGTGGAAGCCGGGCATCATCTGTCGCGGCGGGCCGCCATGAACAAAGACCAGCGCCGGCGCTGACGCAGCGCGGTTGCGCGGAACAAAAAGCTGCCCGTGGATTTCCAGCCCGTCTTCGCTTTTGAACGTGACGGTCTGCGGCTCAACCAGTTGGTCCGACGGAAAATCTTTGGGCAGCGCGCTGGCGGCAATCATCTTGCGGCCAGAGGTGGTCAGGTAATACGGCATCGCCGGCGAAGTAGCACTTGAGCCGAGACAAACAATTGTCTTGCCATCCGCCAGCATCAGCGGATGCCATTCGATGGTTTTGCCGGAGGTGATGTTGAAATGCGAGGTCACCATCCCAGCTTTAGGAACGGGATCAAATGATGCCAGCATGATCTTAAAGATGTGACGCCGCTCTACATCGTCTGCGTTTGAGCTATAGAACAGTGACGTGTTGTCCGGGGCGAGCGAGACATCTTCTACTTCGAAGTTTCCTGGCGTTAGCAAGCTGGCTTTGCCTGTAGCTGCATAGAGAATATAGAGATGGTTCCATCCATCCTGCTCGGAGCAAAAAACAATGCGACCACCTTCGGCATACTTGAGCGACTCACTGGCAAACGGTGGCAGTGAATCATTCATCTCCTTGCCGCTGTGCCAAAGCTCATGCGCTTGTGCTGTGGCAGCATCGGCCAGCCAGATTGCCCACGGCTGCGCGCGAAGAGGAATCAGCGGCAAATGATTTTCAGTTCCCGGGATGCGAATGAATACCAGTTGCTTGCCGTCGGGCGACCAGCGCGGAGCCATGTCACGATCAACGCTGGGCGCAACGTAACGTACGTGCTGCTCAGCGAGGTCAAAGATCGCGATGAACGCATGGTCTTTGCGTCCGGTCCTGAACGCGAGATGCTTTCCGTCAGGCGACCATTGCGGTTCGCTTTCTTCTCCACGCAATTCGGTGAGCTGGCGCGCGGGCTTGTCGGCGAAAATATTGGTGATCCACAGATGATTCTTTGGTCCCACCCAAACCGCAGCCAGTCCGTCAGGAGAAAGCTGGATGTCCTCGCAATCTTCTTCGCCGCAGCCCATATCGCCCAGCAGTCGCGGTTTGCCGGTTTCAGCGTCGGCGGCCCACACCTGCTGCTTGGGTTCTTTGGTCTCCGTCGCGGGATTTGCGACATGACCTTCGCTGCTCACCTCCGATCCGCGCGCATACACGACCGTCTTGCCGTCCGGCGTGAGCTTCACGGCAAAAATGTCCTGGCCGTTATCGCCTTGATAATGCGTGACCTGCCGCCCAGCAAAATCAGGCGCGTCCGCAATCCAGATGTTGCGCTCGCCTCGGCTGTCAAACACCCAGGCAATGCGATTCGCCTTCGCCGCCGAAGTCAAGGCAGTGGGAAACGGCGAACTCATTACCTGTTCCAGAGTAAAGCTGGGTTTAATAATGTTGGCGTTTTGCGCAATGGAGGAAGTTGCAAAGAACAGAATCAGCAGAGAGAGTCTGAGGAGTTTCATAAACTCCGACATCATAGCAGCCCACTACCCTACTGTGAGCGCAATAACTCAGTGCGGCTTTTCCAGATAACCGCTTACCAGCGCCGCGCAAGCTTCCACAAAACGTTGCTCATCAAGGTTAAAGGTATCGGCAAAATAGCTGTTAATGTCAATCACGCCGTAAAGCGCGCCGCGCGTAAGAATCGGAACAACAATTTCCGACTTCACCAGCGCCGAAGAAGATTTATAACGCGGATCATTTGCCGCATTATTTACCACCACGGTTTCCCTGGCGGAAGCCGCTTCACCGCACAATCCTTTATCCAGAGACACGCTTTCATGCGGATCAAAGCTGCCCACATGCGGCCCCAGATTCAAGCTGCCCGGATGCATCTTGTCCACAAGGTAAAATCCCACCCAGTTATAGCGCGTCATGGTCTCATGCAGCCGCTGGACGATCGCCTCCATCAGCGCATCCTGCGTGCGCGCAGACTGTGCTACATATCCGAAATCTTTGAGCAATTCCTGGTGCTTGGACATTTTTCCTGGAGCGGACCAGCGTGGGATATTACCCAGCCCTGCTGCTTTTATATAGTCAGCAGCCAGCGCAAACAATGCCATTGTGGGTTACTCGGCGGGTACAAAAGCAACAGCACTCTTCGGAGATCGGACAGCGACTTCAGCTCAGCGTTTTTTCTCCATGTACTTGCCCACAAGTTGCGCCACTTCCTCCGCAAAGGTCTGCTCAGCTCTGGTGAACGTATTGGCAAAATAGCTTTCAATATCCAGCTCAGCCACCAGCTCATTTTTGGCCAGAATAGGGACCACCATGTTCGCCTTTACAATCTCCGATCCGGAAAGATACCTTGGATCATTTGCCACGTCATTTACCACCACGGTCTTTCGCGTGGTGGCAGCCGCACCGCACAATCCTTTATTGATGGGAATGCGCGCATTAGGGCTGAAACTGCCCACATACGGACCCACCACCAGCATTCCGGGATCGGCCTGGTCCACAAGATAGAATCCAACCCAGTTGTAGCGGGCCATTTCACTATGCAGGCGCTGTGAGATGTGGGTCATCAGCGCGGTTGAGTTCGCCGCGGTTTCAGCAAATATCCGGAACGCTTGCAGCAGTTCCTGGTGTGTTGACATGTTTAAATTTCCTGGGCGTGCAAAAAGATTGCCCTTGTTATACATGTCAAAGCCGAACATTTCAAAGCCCCAAGCGCAGCAAATTATCTTGGCATTCATCTCGCTGGATAAAACTCGCACGGCTTACTTCTCTTCCAGCGGTGCGTCTAATTTGAAAACATCCGCTTCAGCCTTTACCCTTGACTGGGACAGCCTATGAAGATTTCTTATTTCCGCAAACTTGCAATTGTCATTGGATTTTTTTCGATAGCCCTCACCCTCACCGCACAGGACATTACTTCTTTTGAAAAGCGGATCACCGTAAAGAAGCTGGCCAATGGCCTGACGATCGTCCTAATGGAACGCCCTGAAGCGCCGGTATTTTCGTTCTATACCCGCGTTGATGCCGGTTCGGTTCAGGAGGTGCTGGGAATTACCGGCTTGGCGCACATGTTTGAACACATGGCTTTCAAGGGCACTCACGAAATTGGGACCACGAACTGGCCGGCGGAAAAAGTTGCGCTGGAAAAAGTGGAAACCACCTACGCCGCTTATTTGCATGAAAGGCAGAAAGAAGTTGGGCGCGATGAAAAGAAGGTCGCTGAGCTTGAAAAAGCGTGGCAGCAGGCCATAACTGCCGCCGATCAATACGTCGTCCCCAATGAGTTTGGTGAGATCGTGGAAAGCCAGGGCGGAGTGGGGCTGAACGCATCCACAGACCGCGACGAAACCACATACTATTATTCCTTTCCTGAAAACCGCCTTGAGCTCTGGGCTTACCTGGAGTCAGAGCGCTTTCTGGAACCCGTGATGCGTGAGTTTTATAAAGAGCGTGACGTTGTCTATGAAGAGCGCCGCATGAGCGTTGACAGCTCTCCTCAGGGCAGGCTTCTGGAACAATTCCTGCGCGCCGCATTTATCGCGCATCCTTACGGACGTCCCGTAGTTGGCTGGCCTTCTGACCTGCGCGCTTTTTCCGCCACTGACGCCACAAACTTCTTCAAGAAATATTATGTTCCATCGAATATTGTCGTCACTGTGGTGGGTGACCTAAAAGCCGCAGAGGCCATGCCGATCATCGAAAAATATTTTGGCCGCATCCCGGCGCGCCCCGCACCGGATCCGCTGCGAACGAAGGAGCCTCCGCAACAAGCCCAGCGCACTATTTTGATTCATGACCCCAGCCAGCCCCTTTATGTAGAAGGCTACCACCGAGGCGACTACCGCGACCCTGATGATCCCGTGTATGACGTGCTGGCCGATTTGCTTTCCAAAGGCCGCACTTCGCGGCTCTACCGTTCCCTTGTACGCGACAAACGCATTGCCATTGCCGCGCAGGGCGGTTCATTTCCCGGCAACAAATATCCCAACCTGTTTTTCTTCTTTGCCGCGCCCAGCCAGGGCCACAGTGCTGAGGATATGGCCGCGCCTATCCATGAAGAGATTGAGAAGCTGAAGACGCAGGATGTGACCGACGAGGAACTGCAGTCCATTAAGACCCGCGCCAAGGCCGATCTGATTCGCGGTTTGGGTAATGATCAGGGCTTGGCCTTCCAGTTGGGCGAATACCAGG
Organism: Terriglobia bacterium; assembly: GCA_963831465.1. GTDB lineage: Bacteria > Acidobacteriota > Terriglobia > Terriglobales > Acidobacteriaceae > Angelobacter. The sequence continues at coordinate 128,096 of CAWHQH010000024.1, forward strand.
CACTCTATGGTGACTGGCGAGAGCTTTTCCGGCAGATAGATCAAATTGAAAAAGTTACCAAAGCCGATATTCGCCGCGTCGCCAACAAAACCTTCCGTGAAGAAAATCGCACCGTCGCCACCATAGAAACCGAAGCTCCAAAAGCAAAATCAACTGAGCCGGCCAAAGGAGAGCAGAAATGAACAAACCAAAATCATTGCTCTTCATAATCGCAAAACTGGCCTTGACGTGTTTGTTAGTGGACGGGTTGGCGCTCAATGCTGTTGCCCAGGCAAAGAAGCCTATTCCTCCCAAAGTTCCACAGCCCGCAGCCACGCCTTCAAGTGCTCCTCCCACTTCATGGCAGAAAGTTCCTATCCCGCCGCTGCCTCAATTCAAGCCGCAGGAGCCGCGCCGGGTGCAACTGCCTAACGGCATGGTCATTTTCCTCCAGGAAGATCATGAGCTGCCGCTGATTGATGGCACCATCCGTATTCGTGGCGGATCGCGTGAAGAACCTGCAGATAAAGTCGGAATGCTTGCTCTGTATTCTGACGTCTGGCGCACCGGCGGCACCAAGAGCAAGACGGGTGACCAACTCGATGATTTTCTTGAAGCCCATGCCGCACGCGTTGAAGCTTCAGAAAGCGCAGACTCAACGTTTCTTTCCTGGTCCTTTCTCAAGGATAACTATGACCAGGTTTTCCCTGTTGTGCTCGATCTCCTGCAAAACCCAGAGTTTCGCCAGGCGAAAATCGACCTTGCCAAGCAGCAGTTTTTCAGCCTGATCTCACGCCGGAATGACGATGAGGACGACATCGCCCAGCGTGAATCCACCAAACTGGCTTACGGCCCGGAGAATCCTTACGCTCGCACCGCTGAATATGACACCGTGGCGGCCATCACACGTGAAGATCTGCTGCAATGGCACAAGCGCACCATTGCTCCAAATAACATGATTTTGGGCATTGTCGGCGATTTTGACTCAGCCGCCATGGAAGAGAAATTACGCCAGGTTTTTGGCGGTATGCAAAAAGGTGAGCCATTTGTTGCAGCGAAAATTACTTTTCGCGATCCCACGCCGGGAATTTATTTTATCGAGAAGAATGATGTTAACCAGAGCGCAATCGATATGGTTGACCCCGGTATTGATCGTCGTAACCCGGACTACTACGCTGTTGAAGTCATGAACGAATTGTTCGGAGGCGGTTTTTCTTCCCGGCTATTCGTGAACATCCGTACCAAACTAGGACTGGCATATTCTGTGGGCGGCGGCGTGGGTACAGCTTTTGATCATCCCGGAATCACCCGTTTTTCCATGGGGACAAAGAGCGGCACCACTGCTGCCGGCATTGAAGCCCTGCGCAAAGAGATGGAAAAACTGATCACCGGCACCGTGCAGCCTATTGAATTGAAGAAAGCCAAAGATGCCATTTTGAATTCCTTCATCTTTGAATTTGATTCCAAGCAGAAGGTCATGGCAGAGCGCATGCGCTATGAGTTCTATGGATTTCCGCCGGACTTCCTGGAACAATTCCGTGCTGGCATTGAAAAAGTCACGGCTCCGGATGTCGACCGCGTAGCCAGAAAATATATCTTTCCTGACAAGATGGCGGTGCTGGTTGTTGGAAATGCCAAGGATTTTGACAAAGAGCTCTCAACCTTCGGCAAGGTCACGCCCATCGATATCAGCATTCCTCCGCCAAAGAAGGCGGGAAAGCCTGGGAGCAAGTAGCGAAAAAGCAATTGGCAATTAGCAGTTAGCTTTCGGTTTTCTAATCTCATTGGTTCTCAAATCTCGAGCGAAGCGAGAGATCCCTATAACCATTGAAACTGGTTAGATTCATAGCCGACTGAAATCGAACACTCGCTCATGATTCAAATTAGATAGACGCGTCCCATTGTTCGCAGCCGTAAGAAAGCGAAAAGGGACGCAAATGCGTCCCTTTCAACATCTCCGGCTAATTGCCAGTTGCTAATTGCTAACTGCTGCTTTCGTGGCCAATCCTTCTTATCTGCGTCGATCAGCGCAAATCTGCGGCTGGTATGGTTTGGCCAATTGCTAATTGCTAACTGCTTCCTTCGCGCAGTGCTTCTCAAAAGCCTGCTTCAGCCGCGTGGCAATCGTCATGGGATCGCTCGTCTCAATGTCGTGGCGCTGCATCATGTATACAAGCTTCCCATCGCGCAGCAAGCCAATCGAGGGTGAGCTCGGCGGAAAGCCGGTAAAATGCTGCCGCGCGGCGTCGGTCGCTTCCCGGTCCTGTCCGGCAAAGACCGTAATCATACGGTCCGGGCGAAGGCCACTCTGAATGGCCGCGCGCACTCCAGGACGCATTCTGCCTGCGGCGCATCCGCAGATGGAATTCACCACCACCATCACGGTGCCTTTCTGGTTGATCGCGTTTTCCACGTCTGCGGCGGTGCGCGCTTCTTCAATGCCCCCTGCCGTCAACTCCTGGCGCATGGGCGCCACCATTCCCTCTGGATACATCGTTTTCCTCCCAACTGGTCTTGTTCCATTCTACCAATTAAAAACTCATTTCCATAGTTGCGTCTCTCCTGTACTCTGTTACCAATCTTTTGAGCATCCAGGAAAACATCCCCCTTGCACCGTTGACCACCTTTAAGGTTGGTGGCCCGGCGCGATATTTTATTGACGCCCATTCGGAACACGAAGTTTCCGAAGCGGTGGCTTTTGCGTTTGCCCGTAAGCTTCCCCTTTTTGTCCTGGGCGGCGGCAGCAATCTTCTCATCTCCGATAGCGGCTGGCCCGGACTCGTCCTGAAAGTTTCTCTGGCAGGTGTGGAATTTGAAGGCGATCTCCAGAAGATGCTTTTTCACGCCGCCGCGGGTGAAAACTGGGATGGCCTTGTCGCTCTCGCCGTCAGCAAGAATTGCAGCGGCATTGAATGCCTGAGTGGAGTCCCCGGTAGCGTCGGCGGCACCCCTGTTCAGAACGTGGGTGCTTACGGGCAGGAAGTATCAGAGACCATCACTCACGTTCGTGCGCTGGAGGTCGCCACCGGCAACATTCTGGATCTCAGCAATGCCGACTGCGGTTTTTCTTATCGCTCCAGCATCTTCAACAGCACGCGCCGTAACGAGTTTATTGTGCTTGAGGTCTCCTACCGGCTTTCCCGCTATGGCGAGCCAAAAATCGAATACTCCGACGTAAACAACTTCTTTGCCGCCGCCAACATTGAAAGGCCCACGCTGCAACAAGTGCGTGACGCGGTTCGTTCCATCCGCCAAAGCAAAGCCATGCTGCTGGTTGAAGGCGACGAAGACTGCCGTAGCGCAGGATCGTTCTTCAAGAATCCCATCGTGAGAGCCGACGAAGCAAACCGTATTCAGACCCTTGCTGAGAAGCGCGCTCCGGGCAAGACCATGCCGCGCTATCCAGCGTCCGATGGCCAGGTGAAACTAGCGGCCGCATGGCTGGTGGAGCAGGCTGGATTTCATAAAGGCTACACTCTTGGGCCTGTCGGGATTTCGCGCAAGCATTCTCTAGCCATCGTGAACCGCGGCGAGGCGACCGCAAAAGACATCCTTGCGCTCAAAGACGAAATTGAGAAAAAAGTCTTTGATGTCTGGGGAGTGCTGCTACAGCCGGAGCCGGTGTTTGTGGGGTTTTGAAGCACTGAATACCGTAAATTTCCTTGTACACTGCTACGATGTCTCTCTCACTTGAACGTCATCCCGAAGGGCGTAAGCGAGTCCCGCGCTTTCGGGCCCCGTTCAGGCCCGATTTTGGCGTGAATGGGCAGAGCGGGCGAGTAGCCCTGAGGGACCTTTTGTTTTAGCTATGGAAAAGATCTCTTACGTTTACATGATGGGCAGCACTTCACGCCGTGCGCTATACACGGGGGTGACGGCGCCACTTTATTTCCGCGTTTGGCAGCACAAAAATAATCAGGGCGGATATTTCACCTCTAAATATAAGTGTTATCGTCTGGTCTGCTTTGAACAATTCACAAATGTGGAGGTGCTATTGCTCGCGAAAAAGAGATTAAAGGCTGGAGGAGGGCAAAGAAGGACAAGCTTGTGGAATCGATGAACCCTAGTTGGAAGGATTTTGGCTGCAGATTGGTACCCAAAGACACTTCTGAAGGACGGGAAGCCGGTGGATTTTAGCAAGTAAAAACATAAGGTCCCTCAGGGCTACTCGTCCGCTGAAGACAACGCGGGCTCGCTCACGCCCTTCGGGATGACGAACTTTTATTTGGGTCAATGGCTGTCAATATTTCGCCCTACATCCAACTACCCTTCAATTTCGTACTCCAAATGTATCTTTCGTCGCTCTGGATCATCTCTAAAGTAATGAACAGATATCCAGCGATGCAGCAAGTAAAATAGAAATAGGTAACCCAATATGCTGATCAAGAAACCTGGCGACATACCTTCATCAGAGATCACTCCGAAACAGAGCTATTTGACTCGGCGCAAGTTTATCGCCGGTGCGGCTGCGGCCGGTGCAGCACTGGCGGGCGGCTTTTATTTGCGCGGACACGTCGACAGCTCTGATGTCGTCCACGCTGAAGGCCAAAAGCTGAGCGGCATTGTGAAAAGCCCGCTGAGCACGTCAGAGTCGCCCACTTCTTTCAAGGACATCACAAATTACAACAATTATTACGAGTTCAGCACGGACAAATACGAACCGAATGGGTTGTCAAAGAATTTCCGCACGCGGCCGTGGACTGTCGCGATTGACGGCATGGTCAAGAAGTCCAAAAAGCTCGATATCGACGCCGTCATGAAGCTGGCCCCGCTTGAAGAGCGGACCTATCGGATGCGTTGCGTCGAGGGCTGGTCCATGGTCATTCCCTGGGTTGGGTTCCCCCTCAGCGCTCTAATCAAAGCGGCTGATCCGCTTCCCAGCGCAAAATTTGTTGCCTTCCAGACTGTCCTCGCGCCAGACCAGATGCCCAACCAGAAACGCCCTGACGTGCTGGACTGGCCTTATGTTGAAGGTCTGCGCATGGATGAAGCCATGCATCCGCTTGCGATCATGGCTGTAGGCTTGTATGACGAGGTTCTGCCCAATGTTGACGGTGCGCCTTTGCGCCTGGTTGTTCCCTGGAAATATGGATTTAAAGGCATCAAAGCAATCGTGAAGATCAGCTTTACTGGCGCCATGCCACCGACCACCTGGAACAAAATGGCGTCGGACGAATACGGTTTCTATTCCAACGTCAATCCGCAAAAAGACCATCCGCGCTGGAGCCAGGCCAGTGAGCGCCGCATTGGCGAGTTCCGTAAGCGCCCGACCCTGATGTTCAATGGCTATGGAGACCAGGTGGCAAGCCTTTACTCCGGTATGGACCTGCAGAAAAACTACTAATGAAGCCGCCGCCGGAAAAGTTCGTCCGCGCATTAAAAGTGCCGGTGTTTCTCCTCTGTCTGGGGCCGGCCTTTGTGCTCACATGGAAGGGATTTCACGATGGCCTGGGCGCGAACCCCATTGACGTAATCACGCGAACCACCGGCAGGTGGACGCTCACTTTCCTGCTGATCACGCTCAGCGTCACGCCAGTTCGAAAATTGAGCGGCCTGACATGGCTGATTCGCTACCGCCGCATGCTTGGCCTCTTTGCCTTCTTTTATGGGTCACTGCATTTGATGACCTACGTCTGGCTGGACAAATTTTTTAACGTGCATGAAATGCTGCATGATATTGCCAAGCGCCGCTTCATCACTGCCGGAATGACGGCTTGGTTCCTTATGTTGCCTCTGGCCCTCACCTCGACTACCGGCTGGATTCGGCGTATCGGCGGCAAGCGATGGCAAAGGCTGCACCGTCTTATCTACTTGAGCGCCGCTGCCGGTGTGATTCATTTCATATGGCTGGTCAAAGCCGACTTGCGCCAACCCTTGATGTACGGCGCAATACTGGCTGCGCTTCTAACGTATCGAGTGATAGCCTGGCTGGTAGCGCGAGTGCGAGCGCGAAGGATGCTAGCCGCGCAGCAAGCGGTTCGCGCGTAAACATTCCTGCGAATGGCACTCAAGCCCAGAAACACCAAAGCGCATCCCGATCAACTCGAGATGCGCCTTCGTTATTCAAATTCTATTTCGATCAGTGGAAATTCAGCCTGATCGTCGTGGATTGTTCAATTGGCTGGCCGTTAAGCTTGGCCGGTTTGAACGTGTACCCCATCACCGCTTCAAACGCAGCGTCCTTAAAAACCGGCTGGCCACTAAGATATTTCGGATTGTGTGGTTTGCCGTCTTTTCCCACCGTGACTTGCACGACCGCCGGACCAGTTATGCCGCGCGCTCTGGCAATGGCCGGATAAACCAGCGGCCCAGTCCTGATGACCTGCAAAGGTTCAAGTTGCGATTGCTCAATCGCCGCAGCCGAAGGAGCTGCAGAACTCACCGGACGCGCCAGGTTTGATAAAGGCGCTGCCATGCTTCCGCTGTCTGCCGTGAATGATGGCGCTACTTCCGGCGTTGCTGCGGCTGAATTCTGCCGCGCTATTCTCGATGTCCCAGCGCTTCCCAGTGTGGCCACGGTTACCGGCTTTTCCGCAGGAGCTGGTTTTTCTGCCTGCGCTGAACTCTTCTCTTCAGCTCTTTTCTCTTCAACTCTCTTGGCAGATGACTTCTCCGCTACCGACTTTACGGGTGGCATGGAAATTGTGCTCGGAGCGGAGGACGATGAAGTGGTCCCATTCCCGCCCGATGAAGCTGGTTGCGTGCTGGCCGGCGACACAGGGTTTTCCGGAGGTACGTTGGCGGCTTCTTGCGTCTGCTGAAGCGCTGCCGTCTTCGGCTTCTGCATTTTGAGGAAGGCGAATGTTGACGCGGCTGCGATCACTAGCACCGCGACCACTCCGATTATCATGAAGTGGTTGCCGGGCTTCTTTTCTTCCGCGGCCATTGAGTCAAACGTGCCGAAGTTTGCTCGCGGAGCGGCCTCGGCACGCTTTTCTTCTTTCCTGGTCGGCATTGCCAGTGGAACCACTTCCAATGGCACGCTTTTGATAGGTTCAATCCTGGCCGGAGCCGCAGCAGCGGCGCGCGGCCCCGACGATGAAGGCTTGATCACAACGGCTGGTGGAGCTGCCTGCGACGGCGGAGGTGCTTGCGTTGTTGCCGTCGGGACGACTACAGGCTTTGCTGTGATGGTAGGCGCTGCCGGCTTAGGCGCTTCAGTGTGCGGATTCTCTTCGCGGGCGCGACGCTCTTTTTGCAGCAACGCTGAAATCTGGTCGCCCATGGTTTTTAATACGGCGACGTGCGTGATGGTAAAGGCATGCGGTGTTGGTGCAAATGCGGCCAGCACTCCAACTACCCGGTTCTCTTCCCGGATGGGCGTCACCACCATGGACCGAATGCCCAGGGCCCGGATTGCGGCCGTATCGACTCGCGTATCAGTCTCGCAGTCGTCACAACGCAGCTCTTTGCCGGTCTGTATGCAGAGTCCAGTAAAGGTGCCTTCAACGCGCAACGCCGCGCCAACTTCCGGCGCGCTGGATCCGCTGCGTGCGCGGCAAACAATCTCATCGGCGTTGCCTTCGCTCAATGCGATGGCCACTCCGGAAGCGTTTGTGAAAGCTTGGGCGCGCTGCGCCACTATCGCCAGATCGTCCGGCGAGGCGCCGCGAGCTCTCTTGCCGGCGGTGCTGTTAGCAGTATCTGAAGCTTGGGTTGCCATGTGTACGCCGTCCCTCAAAATCTAAGTTTTGTTTTTCTTTCAATATCGTCCCGGAAATTTCCCTGCTCAATGCCCCAGAAGCCGCACCAGATAAAGCCTCTCGATGCGTCTATAAAAAATCGTGCGCCATTCCTGCCGTGGCTCGCACTGAGCAGGATTGCTAAAACTTAAAATCTGCTATCTAAAAGCTGGTGGTTAAAAAACGCTGGGATAAAAAGTCACCGATCCGCGAACCTTTAGACGTGGGCGTTTCTTTGCCGGTTACGCGTTGCGTGGGGGACTCGCCTTAGGAGCGAGGTGATAGACGCGTGCGGCGTCGAGCAGCCTGTCTTTACGGCCAGACCCGTTTTGTTTTGTCACCACCGTTGTTGGAAGTCTGCACGGCCACCGGACGTGCTGCTTCCGAAATGCCAGCCGCGCTGCCGCCTTCCAGGATGCGCGCTGCCACGCGCAACGCTTCAATCTCCGCGTTCAAACCAGAGATCTGCGCCTGGAAAATGGCGATTTGGTTTTCTTTCTCTTTTATCGCGTCATATATATTGTTCATGTTTACCGGCCTCAGGCGCGAATATAGCAATAACTGTTCGAATGTCAACCGGTACCCAGGTACACACGTTCAGTGATATACCTTAAAAATCAACACGTTAGTACATGGTCTTCAGCAACGCGCCTTCTATGATCGTTTCTATGAAATGTGGGCAAAACCAGACAAAAGCGGGCAAAACCTTAAGTTAGCGATTGTCGGAATGTCCTATCGCCGATCTGTTTCCCAATCTGGAACTAGCGGTTACCTTCGTAACGTTCTTTGTGGAGCTCTTGGGCACAAATTGCATGTCATCTAGAAACTATCGTCCGATCCAAAGGCAGCCAGGCGGACGCAGTCAGGCCGACGATTTCAGCTCCCATGTTGTCCGAGTGGACACCATCAGAAATCGCGAATGGATTCGCAAAATGGAAGTCGCTTAATTCGCAAGTCGGATTGCGGTTTGTTATCAAAAGGCCGCATAGCGTGATGAACCGTGATTCCGCGTCACATTTGGCAAAACTTGTTTATTTCCAGCTGGACGTATGGAGAAAAAGAGCTAGAATTCTCCGCGTCTTCCGGTTCTTGCATTCAGCGACACTGGAGTGCGCTGTTGCTCTGACCTTGGAGAGGGAGACGCAGCTCGACTGTAGGAGGTCCTTCAATGAAACATTTACAACAGTTCTGTACGCTCGCATTCTTATGTTGCTGTTTGCCATTGGCTCTGGCAAACGCGCAGAGCGCATCCAGCGCACAAATCTCGGGTACCGTGGTTGACCCGCAAGGAGCGGTTGTTCCGGGCGCCAAAGTAACCGCAACCAACCAGGCCACAGGCACAGGTCGCTCAGTTACAACCACCTCAACCGGTAACTACGTGATTCCCAACCTACAACCGGGCACGTATGACGTTGCTGTAGACTCAAAAGGCTTCGCGCCGGGTTCAACAAAAAACATCGTGCTAAACCTTGGCGACCAGAGAGATCTCGGGTTTAAGTTGAATGTGGCGGGATCCACGGAAAGCGTTGAAGTAACAACCACCGCACCGCTTATCGAATCCACCAAGACGGATGTCTCAACTAACATTACGAACCTGGACATGGAAAGGTTGCCCACGCTTGCAGGAGCTACCGGCACGGTCAATGATTACGCGCAGCTCGCACTTACAGCTCCCGGCGTAAAGTCTGATACCAGCGGCTTGACGACCGATCTCATTGCTCCAGGGTCCATCAATAATCGCGGCAATCTCTATAACGTGGATGGCGCCAATATCACTGACCAGCTCGTTTCTGGACGTGACAGCACAGGTGCTTCCATTGACGAAGTCCAGGAATTTCAGGTACTGACTAACAACTACAATGCCGAATACGGTCAGGCCACAGGTCTGGTTCTAAATGTTGTGACTAAGTCGGGAAGCAATGGCATCCACGGCGATGGGCACATGTATTTCCGCGGAAGAAACCTCGCAGCATCCGATCCTTTTTACAATGTTGGAATTCTCGGGGATCCTCGTTGTCCTGATCCAACGACCATTGATGGATGCCCCCGCGCTCCCTTCCATCGCAAGGAAGGTGGCTTCACATTGGGTGGTCCCTTCAAGAAGGACAAGCTGTTCTGGTTTACCAGCTTTGAAATGAGCCGCCAGGGCGTTCCTCTCACGTTGACTCCTCCAGCAGAGCTTGGCGGTAACACTACTGTTCAGTCACCGGTCAATAATCTGCTTTATTCCGGCAAAAATTGACTACCACATCACAGACAAGCATCTGTTGACAGCGCGCTACGCAGTGGACCGCTTGCGCGATGCCAACGTGATTGTTCAGACGGGAACAAATATCACTCCAGATGGCCTTACCAGCAGCACGATTAACAATGCCAGTGTCAATGTAGGCTTGATATCCTCGCTTTCCTCCAACCTGACGAATGAAGCCCGGTTTGTTTTTTACCGCTTTGTCACGGCGACGTCTGATGCCACCGACGCTCCCGGAATCATTCACACAGACCTTGGCAATGCGACAACAGGCGCTGATTTCTGCTGCCCACAAGGTGGCTTGCAGAAGCGCTTTCAGTACATCGACAACGTTACCTGGACCCACGGGAACCACACGTGGAAAACCGGTTTCAATATCAGCTACTATCCCTGGAACTCGCTCTTCCCACAATTTCACTTTGGACAATACACGGCGAGCGGAACTGGAACACCGATTGATCCCTTTGTTCCCACCAGCTTGACAATCGCGTTTGGTCCGGGCGAAGTCACATCCAAGGACAATATTTACGGCTTCTACCTGCAGGACACGTGGAAGATCACTCACAAGCTGACCATGAACGCCGGCTTGCGGTATGACTTTGAAGCTGGCGCATTCAAAGGCGGCAAGATCCCCGGCCCTAACGGCACCTGCTTCCAGGGCAACGGTTTGATTTCAGCCTGCTCATCTGATGGAAACAATTGGCAGCCGCGTTTAGGCTTTACCTATGCTCCATGGGACAAGACGCTATTCCGTTTGTCCTTTGCCGAGACAACGATGCTCGCCTTTAACAACGTAGTGCTTGACTCGCTCAACTTTGACGGCACCACCCTGAATACTGTCACGCTCGATCCCGGCAATCCTCCGACGGGATTCACGGGCCCACAAATCCAGGCCTTCTTGAATGCAGCTTTCCCCAACTTGCCAAGTACGGCAGCTCTGGCGCCTTTTGCTCCGAATCCTGCTGGACCGTTCGGGCGCGTACGACCCATCTCACCCAATCTGAAAAATCCTGAAATGCGTTCTGTAAATTTCGGTATTGAGCACCAGTTCACCAATACCTTGAAGGCAGGAGTTCAGTACATCGGTCAGTTCGGCTTTGGTTTATTTGGTGAGCGTGACACCAACGCACCAATTCTGAACGCTGATCCAAATCATCCAGGGTTCTTTTTCTTCGGCCAGCGCCCGATTCCCGATCTCTTCGCAGCGGTCAGGACAAATGAAAACTCACGTACCTCGCACTACAACGGCATGCTGGTCAGCTTGAACAAAAATTTGTCTAATCATGTCCAATTCAATGCCAGCTATACGTGGTCGCACGCTCTTACCTCCGGCGAAGACTTCTTTGGTCTTTCCGAGCCGGGTGATTTCGTCAACAGTCAGGCCCGAGCTGGGTCCTGCCTTTAACGATATACGCCATGCCGTCAATATGGGTGTGGTCCTGGATTCAGGCAAAATGTTCTCAAACCATTTCATGGGAGCTTTAGGCAACAACCTTGGTCTGAGCTGGGTCGGCCAATTGCAATCCGGACGCCCCTATCCGCTTTCGACAGGTACTGCTCCGTTCGGCGGCAGCGCCAGATTCTTTGGCGCCGGCAGCGAAACACAACAGCGGCCTAACGTAGGAGCAGATGGAACCATCAACACGTCTGGGATCGCTTCCTTTGACGGCGGCACCGCACTTTTTGGTCCCGGCGCGGTAGCAGCTTGCGTCACGGCAGGGTTCCCCACGTCGCAATGCCAGTCGATCCAAAACGCATTTGCGCCGCCTGCCGGGGTAACTTTCACCGGCGCAGTTGATGCCGTTACCGGCGACCCTGTTACATTCTCAAAAGTTAACGGAGATTTGGGCAGAGATGCCGCGCGGGGATCACCGTTCTACAAGTTCGACGCCTCTCTGCACAAAGACATCACCATGCCCAGATATGAAAATATCAAGCTGGAACTTCGGTTTGATGCCTTTAACGTTTTCAATCACACGAACGCAACCTTGTTCAACACAAATGACGTACTGAACGTCATGTCTCCTTCCGTCACGAATGCCCTAAGTACCGATCCATTAAATCCACCGACGGTAAATCCTGACTTCTTCACCTGCACCGGCTGTATGCGCCCCAACGGCACTTACGTTGGAACCAACGGAAAGACCTTAACGCTGGCTGATCTTCAAAAGGGTGGCAAGATCGGTTGGTCGCCGTTTAACACTCTGGGCAATCCAGGATCGGATGACGGCCCACGCAAACTTCAACTCTCATTCCACGTGCGCTTCTAACGGCGTACGTGTACAAACCAAAAGCGGGCCTGCGGGCCCGCCTTTTATATTTCCGTCGCGGCAATTAAATTCCGCTTGCTCTTGCTTTTATCACCGTAAGCTTCTTGATCTCGGTTTGCCACACCGCAAGCAGGGCACTCCCAATCAGCACCAGCGCCAGGCAAAGTCCCAGCCACATGCCCACTGCTCCCATCTTCAGCTTAAAGCAAAGAAACGCTCCCAGCGGAAGGCCTATCACCCAATACCCGATAAAATTGGCCAGCATGGGAATGCGGGTGTTACCAGCGCCTCGGAGCGCTCCCGTGGCAACAACCTGTAATCCATCGAATAACTGGAAAACCGCCGCCACCAGCAGCAATGTTGCTCCTGCATTCACCACATCGGATTCAGGCGTGTACAGGCGCGCAATCGGCCTTGCGAAGAAAAACAGCGCCAGCCCTGAGCACGACATGAAAAGCGCGCCAAAAAAAATTGCCATCCATCCGGACCGGGCAGCGGCATGAGTATCCATTGCGCCCATGGCATGACCCACTCGCACCGCCGCTGCGGAGCAAATTCCTAGCGGCACCATGTAAGTAAAGCTGGCGACGTTTAGGGCAATCTGGTGTCCCGCCAAGCTGCACCGCTCCCAGCTTGCCAATGAGAAAAGTCGCCATGGCAAAAGCCCCGACTTCCAGTAAAAGCTGTGCCGCTGCCGGAAGTCCCAGCCGCAGAAGCAGCCGAACCCTTTCCAATTCAAGTCTGCGGGAAGCGCTCCACAACCCGCTGGATCGCTTACGGTCATAGTAGACCGATGCTATTGCCAACACCACGACCATGTATGTCCGGGAAATACAGGTGGACCATCCGCTGCCCGCCACACCAAACGCTCGTGCGCCAAGATGTCCATAAACCAGCACCCAATTCCCTGCAAGATTCACCAGGTTCGCGGACACCAAGGCAAAAACCACCGGCTTTACGATATGCATGGCCTGCAGGTATCGGCGCAAAGCAAAATAGAGCACAAGCGGCAGCGTGCTCCAAACCAGCGCCTTCAAAAATGGCACGGTGGCATTAATGAGGGCGGGCGCAAGTCCTGCATGGCTGAAAAGCGGAAGACACAACAGTATTGACCCCATCAAAATGGGCGAAAGAATGCACGCCAGATAAAGAGCATTCCACATGGTGCGATGGCACTCTTCCAGCCGCCCTGCGCCATACGCCTGCGCCACCAGCGTATCCATGCCCAGCATTATGCCGCTGCCAAAAATCCCTACGGTATAAAACAGCGTGCTGCCCAGGCTTACCGCGCCAATCGCAGTTGCGCTGTCTGGCAGGCGGCCCACCATTACCGTGTCAGTAAATGACATGGCCAGCCATCCCAGTTCAGTGAGCGCAAGCGGCGCAGCCAGCCGCAGCATGGGACGAAATTCCTGACCTATCTCCCGGGTTTCCACTAAACGATTTAAACACACTCATCCAGGACGCCAGATGACTTCATTTGCGATGGAGTTATTGGGAGCAGGCCGTATCTGTGATACGGCCAGGACAGCAGGAATGTTGTTCTTTTTAGCCCAGATCAGTTGACGATGTACGGTTCTACATCAGGATAATCTTCAAGAATGGCGTGATAACCGGAAAGAATTTGGGTAGGATTTTTGACCGCGCGGCGCAGTTCAAATCGGACATCGTGTTTACATTGCCGGCAAATCGGGAACCGCTGGCCCTCCAGCAGAGTAGCCTCATGCATCAGACGGTGCGAGTCGTGCGTCACCCTGTAAATTCCGCTTTCCGGTACCACATCTCCCGGACGATATTTTTTTCGCACGAATGGGTCCTTGGTCAGACGTCGATTCGCCGGTTTCAGGAATCGCTGTTGATATTAAAAGATTTTTAATGACCATGACAAGGCCACTGTACTAACGGAGGTGCCTTGTTCTCCATTTGGACAATACAAAATCTATTTCGTGTATTTGTGCAATTGAACGAGTCACAGTGTGTGATACCAGTCGCATCCGGTATAATCCACCAAAAAATAGGCTCAATTTAGTCCAAAATATTCATGGCCAAAATACTGTCCGTTGCTTCCAATGAAGTTCTTAAGACAACTCGCCAATTGCTGCTGGAACATAAAGGGTTCTCTGTGTGTTCTGCGCTCACGTTGGCAGATGTAGAAGCTTTAAGTAAGAACGAAAAAGTGGATTTGGCCCTGATTGGTCATGGATTTCATGGGCCGGTAAAACGCAGGATCGCCCAGACCGTAAACCAGTATTATCCCGGTCTACCCATTCTGGAAATGTGCTTCCATTCGCCTGAAATTCCAGGCGCCGATTTTATTTTAAGTGACTCGCCCAGCGAGTTGATTACCGCCATTGGCCTTGTGCTTGCCGGCAGGCGGGTCCGCGGATTCACCGAGTAGCCTTGTGGTAATTCACGCAACGCCATCTTTTGCGATTGACACATCTGCGGGAGGTTCGCTAGCATAGCGCAGATGATCTCCTTCGCACATCGCCATCATCATCACCATTGCGCGGCGAACGTGTCGGCGGAGGCCTGTAGAAGTTAAGTACAGCGCACTTATAAAAGATCAAGGCCCGCCGGCAAAGTCGGTGGGCCTTTTGTTTTGGGAGATAAAGCGTAGGCCCGAGCAGCGAGCCCGGCTTGCGTGGCGAGCTGCTTGCTTCAGGAGCAGAAAAATCTTGGTAGGGGCTTTACTTATGAGCGGTTTTGGAGCGAAGCGACATGAAAATAGATTTTGACAAAATGGATGGACTGGCCCCTGCCATTGTGCAGGAAGACTCCACAGGCGAGGTGCTGATGGTGGGATTCATGAACCCTGAAGCTTACGCGCGCACGGTCGAGACCGGCTACGTAACGTTCTATTCTCGTACGCGCCAAAAGTTGTGGATGAAAGGCGAGACCTCCGGCAACCGCTTGCGCGTGATTTCCGCCTTCACCGACTGCGACCGTGACACTGTGCTGTTCCGGGTCCATGTGGAAGGCGATGGCCTGGTCTGCCATACCGGGACGAAGTCTTGTTTCACTGAGCCACTTTCGATCATCACCGTGGGGTCACCGCGATGAAGCTGCGCGTCGGACTACCCAAAGGAAGTTTGCAGGAATCCACTCTCGCCCTGTTGAAGCGCGCCGGATTAAACGTTTACACCAGCAGCCGGTCATACTTTGCCGCCACTGACGATCCTGAAATTGAGTGCATGCTGATCCGCGCGCAGGAAATGGCGCGCTATGTTGATCACGGGGCGCTCGATTGCGGGCTTACCGGCAAAGACTGGGTCGTTGAGAGTGGTCTGGAATTACAGACCGCGGCCGAGTTGACCTATGCGAAGCAGGGACTCGGCAAAGTGCGATGGGTGCTTGCCGTGCCAGATGATTCAGCGTTCAACAAGGCGGAAGACCTGGCTGGAAAGATTATCGCAACGGAGTTGGTAAATGTGACGCGCCATTTCTTTGCTGCCCGCAACGTCCCGGTAAAAGTTGAATTTTCCTGGGGCGCGACGGAAGTAAAGCCGCCCACGCTGGCCGATGCCATCGTAGAGATCACTGAAACCGGCAGCTCGCTTCGCGCCAATCGTCTGCGCATTATTGAAACCGTGATGGAATCCAGCACACAGCTCATTGCTAATAAGATCGCGTGGGCCAGCGGCGAGAAACGCCGCAAGATTGAAAATCTTGCTCTGATGCTCTCAGGCGCTATCTACGCCCAGGGCCGCGTCGGCCTGATGCTCAATGTCCGCAAACAGGATCTCCCTGGTGTCCTCTCTGTGCTGCCCGCTCTTCAGAAGCCAACCATTTCTACTTTGAGCGACGGTGAGTGGGTGGCGGTGAATACAATTATTGAGGAATCTACTGCGTGGAAGATTATGCCCCAACTAAAAGCCGCTAAGGCCGAAGGTATTGTTGAGTATCCTTTGAACAAGGTGGTGCTCTAATGCGTACGCTGCGCGGCCGCAAAGCCGAGGCTTTTGTACGAAAGCTGGAACAGCGTGGCAGCGCCGACTTGGCTCGCGTGGAAAGAACAGTTGGACGGATCGTGGCCGATGTCCGCAAAAACGGCGACAAGGCTTTGCGCCGCTACGCGGAAAAATTTGATGGTCTGAAAGTAAAGCAGCCGCTCCGGGTTGCCGATGCAGAGCTTGAGCAAGCATGGAACGCCGCGTCAGAAGACTTCAAGCAAGCTTTGGAAGTCGCAGCCGGCAACATCCGTCAATATTGCGAATGGCAAAAGCCGCAGCAGTGGCGCAATGCCGTGACTCCCGGAATCAATGTTGGACAGGTGATATGTCCCTTGCAATCCGCCGGATGCTACGTTCCCGGCGGTCGCTATCCTCTGCCTTCTACCATGCTCATGACGGTGATTCCGGCTCAGGTGGCAGGAGTTCAGGAAATTCGCGTGGTCTCTCCTGGACCCGCGCAGGAAACTCTGGCGACCGCGCATTTCCTCGGTGTGCGTGAGTTTTACAGAATCGGCGGCGCGCAGGCCATTGCCGCGTTGGCCTATGGAACAGCTACGATCCCGAAGGTTGACAAGATTGTAGGTCCAGGCAATCTCTTTGTAACCGCCGCAAAGAAGCTTGTCGCCTTTGATTGCGGCATCGATTTTCTCGCTGGACCAACTGAGGTTGTGATAGTGAGCGAACGTGGCCATCCACGATTTATCGCCGCTGACTTGGTAGCTCAGGCAGAACATGATCCTGATACTCTGGCGGTTTTTATCACATCGTCAGATACACTGGCGGAAAAGGTGGCTGCTGAAGTAAAGCTGTCCGCCGCACAAAATGAGATCGCCAAAACTTCTCTCAAAGATAACGGCGCAATTCTGATGGCGGACTCCCACGAGCAAGCGCTGGAGTTCGCCAACCGTATTGCCGCCGAGCACATTACTGTGAACGAGGAAGACCTGGCACACATCAGCAATGCGGGGTCGATTTTCATCGGCGACTATTCTTCGCAGGCTGCGGGAGACTATGCCTCAGGCCCCAATCATGTGCTTCCCACTGGCGGTGTGGCCCGCTTTCGTGGTGGACTTGGCGTCAATGATTTTGTTAAGACCATCTCTGTCCAGCAGCTTTCATGCGACGGGCTGGATCGCATCGCGTCCGCTGTAATCACGCTGGCGGAAGCCGAAGGGTTGAAGGCACACGCAGAATCTATTCGAGTGAGGTCAGCAAATGCTTAAAGCGCGCCAGTGCGTCCGCGAGATGCGCGAATACCATTCTCCGCTCAGCAGTCCAAACACTAATCTTCGCCTGGATATGAATGAGAGCACCACCGGTTGCTCACCGCGCGTCCTTGCCAAACTGAACAGCATGGATGCACGCACGCTGGCGCAATATCCACGACGTGAGGCTGGAGAAAAACTCGTAGCGGATTTTCTGGGCCTTGCGCCGCAACAGCTTCTGCTCACCAATGGGGCGGACGAGGGAATTGATCTTCTTTGCCGCGCTTATCTGGAGCCGCAAGACGAAATCGTCATAATGGTCCCGACATTCGGCATGTATGAAGTGTTTGCCCAAATGGAACATGCGAAGGTAGTACGCGTGCCTTCGGGTCCGGATTTCAGCTTCCCACTTGATCGCGTGCTGAATGCTCTGACGACCAAGACACGCATCGTGGTCATCTGCAATCCAAATAATCCTACTGGCATCGACGTCCCCCGCTCCGACATTATGCAAATTATCCAGGCCGCACCTGATGCCGCCATTCTGCTGGACGAAGCATACTTCGACTTTTACAAACAAACCATGCTCGACCAAGTGGGCAAGCTGCCGAATCTGTTCATAGCCCGCACATTTTCCAAAGCTTACGGCCTAGCTGGGCTGCGGCTGGGAGTGATGATCGGCGATCTGGAGCAAATGTCTGTCTTGCGGCGCATGGCTTCTCCTTTTAACGTGAATGCGTTTGCCATAGAGTGCCTTGCGGAAGCGCTGGCGGACCGCCAGTTTGTGGCCGACTACGTTGCCCAGGTGATCTCAACTCGCGATTGGCTGAGCAAAGAGTTGGAAAAGCTCGGTTTCAAGTGCTGGCCGAGCCACGGCAATTTCATCTTGTGCCGTTTCGGTGAAGAGAAAAAGGCCATTCTTGACGCACTGCGCGCGCGCGGTATCGCGTTGCGCGACCGTCCGGATTGCGAAGGATGCGTCCGTATCACCATCGGAAAGCAACAAGAGATGGAGCGACTGATTGCCGAACTCAAGCAGGTACTCTCTCAACTTCCGGCGAACCAGGCAGCGCGATGAGAAAGGCGTCCATCGAGCGGGTCACCACGGAAACTCAGATCAAGCTCGCGCTGGCCATTGAAGGCAGCGGCCGCTATGACGTTTCTACGGGCATCCGATTTCTTGATCACATGCTGGAACTTTTTGCTCGCCATGGCGCGTTCGACCTGAAACTAAAAGCCACTGGCGATCTCGACGTGGATCAGCACCACACCGTGGAAGACGTGGGCATCGCGCTGGGTGAAGCGTTCCACAACGCGCTGGGAGATAAGCGCGGCATCATGCGCGCCGGATATTTCCTGATGCCCATGGATGAGACACTGGGGCTGGCTGCGATTGACTTTAGCGGACGCGCCGCCGCAGTAATAAACACGCAAGTCAAGACGCGGCTGGTCGGCGATCTGCAGTCAGAGCTGGTGTACGACTTTTTTGAAGGCTTTGCTCGCGGAGCGCGCGCTAATGTCCACCTAAAAACCGTCTATGGACGCTCCAACCATCATAAGATTGAGGCGCTCTTCAAGGCATTCGCCCGCGCGTTGCGCGTAGCCTGCTCGCGCGATAAGCAATTAGCCAAAATGCTCCCCAGTACCAAGGGTCTTCTATGATCGCGATTGTGGAGTACGGCGCGGGCAACATCAGCTCAGTGAAAAAAGCGCTGGAACATCTGGGCGCAGAGACACAGGTGACCTCCGATTCTTCCGTGATCGCTGCTGCTGAAAAAATTATTATGCCGGGAGTCGGCCACTTCAGCCGCTGCCAATGGCTCAATGAAAAACTCCGAACCCCGGTTCTCGATGCCATCAAGAGCGGCAAGCCATTCCTGGGAATCTGCGTCGGCATGCAGTGGCTTTTCAGCGGCAGCACTGAAGCGCCGGAAACGCCTGGGGCTGCTCTCTTCGGCTGCGAGTGTTCTCGCTTCCCTACTTCAGTAAAATCGCCGCACGTCGGCTGGAACCAGATCGAGGTTCGAGCAGGATCACGTCTGCTGCATGGGATTGATAGCGGAACATTTGTCTATTACACCCACTCATATCGCGCGCCGGTGATTGCAGAGACGACGGGCTGCACAAATTATGGGGACGCGTTTTCTGCCGCCGTGGAACGAGATAATGTTTTTGGGGTGCAGTTTCATCCGGAGAAATCCGCTGAAGCGGGATTGAAAATCCTGGAGAATTTCCGTGCCCTCTGAGCCCCTCCACCCCGGCAAGCCAAGCTCCGGCTTGTCGATGACCACGTGCCTGGCAAAGCGGATCATCGCCTGTCTTGACGTCGATGCAGGACGCGTCGTCAAGGGCATTCAATTCCAGCAGTTGCGCGATGCGGGTGATCCCGCTGAACTGGCCTTTGCACATGCGTCAGCCGGAGCCGATGAGATTGTGCTGCTCGACATTACTGCCACTTCTGATGGTCGCAAGACGCTGGTGGAAACTGTGCGCCGCGCAGCAAAAGATCTTTTTGTGCCGTTCACTGTCGGCGGCGGCATCCGCACGCTGCAAGATGCCGCGCAGGTCTTTGATGCCGGCGCGGACAAAGTTAGCATTAACTCGGCGGCGTTGGTGAATCCAGCGCTGATCGGAGAAATTGCCGGGCGCTTTGGGTCGCAAGCGGTGATCGTTGCGATTGACGCACGGCGAGGAACCTCCGCAGCCGATTCAGCCGAGGTCTTTGTCTCTGGCGGGCGCACTGCAACGGGCAAGAAAGCGCTGCAGTGGGCACGCGAAGCCGAAGAGCGCGGCGCCGGCGAAATACTTCTCACGTCTATGGACCGCGACGGCACCGGTCTGGGCTTTGACTGTGAGCTTACGTCGGCCATCGCTTCATCTGTTTCGATTCCGGTGATTGCGTCTGGGGGCGCGAGCAACGCACAGCATTTCGTTGACGTATTTTCCGTGGGTCACGCTGACGCTGCGCTGGCGGCTTCCATCTTTCACTTCGCCACCCACGGCATCGGTGAACTTAAGCAGACGCTTCTTCGCGAGGGCATTCCCATGAGGTGGCCGTGCTAATTCCTTCCATTGATCTTATGGGCGGCAAAATTGTGCAGCTTGTACAGGGAGAAAAGAAAGCCTTGGAGTCTGATGACTTTGAATATTGGATTGAGCGCTTCTCCAGCTTTCCGCTGGTACAGCTCATTGATCTGGACGCGGCCAAGGGTAGCGGCAACAATCGCGAGTTGATCGCGATGATCTGCAAGAGGCTGCCCTGCCAGACGGGCGGCGGCATTCGCGATGTTGCCCGCGCCAGCGAATTGCTGACTCTGGGCGCGAAGCGTGTGATCTTTGGATCGGCGCTGTTCAAGGATGGCGCGATCAATACTTTGCTGGCCGCCGAAGCAGCAGAAATCTTGGGCGCCAAACATCTGACCTTTGCCATCGACTCACGGCAGGGCAAAGTCGCTATACAAGGATGGAAGGAGAGCACAGCCGTCGATCCTAAGGACATGGTCCGCGTTCTCGACCCATATTGCAGCGCCTTTCTTTACACACATATCGATACGGAAGGAACGATGACGGGATTCCCTATTGAGATCGCGCAGGAATTGGCCAGCCTCACCAAGAAGCAGATGATCGTTGCCGGCGGGATTCGTTCACGCGCAGAAGTCGATGAACTGGACGCCATTGGCGTGGACGCCGTGGTGGGAATGGCGATTTATACAGGACAAATGCAATAATTCTGTACGTTGTTCCTCAATTGCCAGCCGGTGATGAAATTGAAATGCAAGAACCACTGACCGCTGAATGTAATCAAAGCAACTATGACGATAGATGGACCTGCATGACATGCGGGCGGGAAGCCTATCAGAATTTTTGCGCTCACTGTGGAGAAAAGCGGCGTGAAGTTCATGACTTTTCTTTAAAGCACGTGCTGGCTGAAGCGGCGGAGACGTTCTTCCACGTAGATTCCAAGATCTTTCTTACGCTGAGAACGCTGGTGGCAAGACCCGGCAAGCTGACCGCAGACTTCTTTCTTGGACGCAGAAAGCCTTTCATGTCGCCGTTGCAGACGTTTTTCGTCTGCAACCTGCTCTTCTTTATATTGCAGCCGCTGACCGGATTGGAAATATTAGCGCCTCCGCTGCGTGTGTTTGAGGCCAATGACTTCATGGGAAAAACGGCAACGCGGCTGGTTGATCGCCGTCTGGCAAAAGAACACCTTTCGCGCAACAAGCCGGAACAGTTTCATCAATTCACTGAACGCTTTGACCATGTAGCGCACCTGCAGGCCAAGAGTTTGATCCTGGTTCTGGCGCCCATGCTGGCGATTGTTCTGGCAATTCTGAATTTTCGTCAGAAGCGGTATTTTTCTGAGCACATCATCTTTTCTTTGCACGCGTACGCATGGTGGCTGCTATGGCTGCTGGCAAATTTGGTGGTTCTTGCGTTGGTCGTGGTGCTCCCTCTGCTTGCCGGACGGCACTTTAATCTCACATATTTTGATTATGCAGCTACATCGCTGGAGTTCGGCGGCTTCGGCGTGTATCTCTTCTTTGCCGGCAGACGGTTCTATCAAGACAAGATAATCCCCGCGATGGTTAAGGCTGTGATATTGACGATCTGCGCGTACCAGCTATTTCATCTCTATCGGCTGATGCTGTTCTTCACGGTGCTGTACTCGACCTAGACTTTCTTGCCGCGATACAGGCCGGCAATGGCAAAGGTGTAGGGCGTCCAGCTCACGTCGCTGAAGCCGACAGATTCCATGCGCTGCAGCATCTGTTGCGGCGCAGGGAACTTGTGGACGGAAGCAGGCAAGTATTCATACGGTCCCCGGACTCCAGAAATCATTGTTCCGATCTTCGGCAGAACATTGCGGAAGTAAAAACCATACACTTTCCCCATCAAGCCGCCGGGTTCACTGAAGTCAAGAATACCTATCTCACCTTGGGGTTTGAGCACGCGAAAGATCTCACGGAGACCCGCGTCATAATTTGCCAAGTTGCGGAAGCCGAAGGAAGAGACCACCAAATCGACACTGCTGTCTGCCAAGGGAAGATGCAGAGCGTCGGCCTCCACGGGCTGAATCCTTTTTGCACTGAATTTAGCCAAGCCGTGTTGCAGCATCTGGTGAGAGAAATCGAGCGCCAGGATTGCTGTGCTACTTTTCTTTTCCGATGCGACGGCGCGCATAGCCACGGACATATCGCCCGTCCCGGCGCAGAGATCAAGAACGCGAGCGTCGCTGCGCGAAAGAATGTGGCTGAAACTTCGGGCTGTACGTCGCCACCAAAGGCGGTCAACATTCATCGACAGAACATGGTTAAGGAAGTCATAGCGCGGGGCAATCTCGTCAAACATCTGCCGCACGGCATGCGCAGCGGAACGCTCATCGGAGGTACCAGCAGGCGTCGTCCCCCGTACGCTGCTTGAAGGATTTGCGGCGGCCTTGTCTCGATCCGCGGTGGAGGTTTTGGCCTGCTCAGGCATGATTTCTGATCATCTCCACGGCATTGCGCACAATATTGGGTGAAACGTCACTTGAGATTTTTACTTTGCCGATCTTCTGAGGTAGGACGAAATGCACGGCGCCGGCCACGGTCTTCTTGTCTGCGTGCAGGCGGCTTAAAATGCTTTGGGCATCACGCGCCACTGGGGGTAATGGTCCATACAGCCGCGTGGCGTTGGTGATCCTCTCTGCCGTTTCGGCGTTGCATGCTCCCGATTCACGCGCGATTGCAGCCGCTGCGATCATGCCCCAAGCTACGGCTTCACCATGCAGAAAGTGGGAATAATTCGTAGCAGCTTCCAGGGCATGGCCAATGGTATGGCCGAAGTTGAGGATGCGGCGCAGGCCTGATTCCTTTTCGTCGGCGGAAACAACATCGGCCTTCACGTGGATTGAATCGCCGATCACACGCTGCAAAGTCCGCGAATCGCGGCCAAGGATTTTCTTTGGATTGCGTTCCATGAAATCAAACAGATTGCGATCACGTATCACACCGCACTTGAGTGATTCGAAGAGGCCAGAGCGGAATTCGCGGTCATCCAATGTCGCAAGAATATCCGGATCGACGAGAACTGTGCTGGGTTGATGAAAGGAACCGACCAAGTTTTTTCCGCCGCGCAGGTTCACGCCGGTCTTACCGCCGATGCTGGCATCCACCTGCGCCACGACCGTGGTTGGAATCTGAACTACAGGAATACCGCGCATAAAAACTGCAGCGAGAAACCCGGCGCTATCGCCCACAACGCCGCCGCCGAAAGCCACTAACAGTGACTTGCGATCGGCTTTGGCATCCACCAGGCTTTCCGCTAGCTGTTCCACGGTGTGCAACCGCTTGGCCGGTTCGCCATCGTGCATTTCCAGGACTTCATACGGCAGGCGGGCATCGCGCAACGACTTTTCCAACGCGTCACCCCAATGCCGGCGCACGTTGGGCGAGGTGATGACAAACACGCGGCTGCCGGAAAAGGGCAACACGCGCCGCACCTCGCGTCCAGCACGGCGCAGCAAGCCCGCCCCCACCTGCACGAGATATCCGTTTGGCTTGGTTCTAACCCGAATCTTTTGCACTGCGCTCAATGATAAATGACTCGACTCTGATTGTTTTGGAAAGCCTCTTAACATATAAGTCGCGGGCTGTATCTGTCGATCTTTGCTTTGGCCCCGTCAAACCGCACCACAACCTGGTTCCTCTGATACCATTTTTGCTACATGAAAAAACCTCCTTCACAGGTGGACTTCATTGTTGTCGGAGCCGGCGTCGCCGGACTGCGCGCGGCTATTTCTCTGGCTGAAGCCGGCAAAGTATTAGTGCTGGCCAAGCAAGAACTAACGGAGTCGGCCACGCAATATGCGCAGGGAGGAATCGCCGTCGCGCTAAGCGACGAAGACGAAATCAGCCTGCACCTGCAAGACACGATCAGCGCGGGTGACGGAATTGTAAAAGTGGATGCAGCTCATGTACTGGTGGAAGAAGGCCCGGAGCGCATACAAGAGTTGATCGATTGGGGAACGCAGTTTGATCGCGACGGAACAAAGCTGACGTTTACGCGCGAGGCAGCTCACAGCCGTGATCGCATTCTGCATGCACATGGCGACTCCACTGGCCGCGAGATCGGGCGGGCCCTGCATGCTAAAGCCTCTTCCCTCAAAAATATTTCTTTGTCGGAGTTCGAATTTACTGCCAGGCTTTGCGTGGATTCAGGCCGGGTGAAAGGCGTGAGCCTGATCTCCGGCGCCGGAGAACTGCACAATGTAGCCAGTGGAGCAGTGTTGCTGGCCACAGGCGGCGCAGGACACGTTTACAGCAACACAACAAACCCGACCGTCGCCACTGCGGACGGCGTTGCCATGGCGTACCGTGCCGGCGCTGAGATCAGCGACATGGAGTTTGTGCAGTTCCATCCCACGGCGCTCTACCTAAACAACGCGCCGCGATTTTTGCTTTCAGAAGCCTTGCGTGGCGAAGGTGCTGTGCTGCGCAATTCTGAGCTCCACCGTTTCATGTCCAAGTATCATGAGGCGGGCGAACTTGCGCCGCGCGATGTTGTAGCGCGCGCCATCGCGCATGAACTTGAGGTTTGCCGCCTGAAAGAACCGGTGGTCTATCTGGACCTGACCCATTTAAAGGCAGACCACATCAGGGCGCGCTTTCCCCGGATTTACGAGACGTGCCTGAAATACAACGTTGATCTTACGGTGGATGAAGTTCCGATTCGCCCAGCAGCCCACTATCTTATGGGCGGCATCAGTACCGATCTTGATGCTCGCAGCAGCCTACCCGGACTTTATGCCGCTGGAGAAGCCGCGTGCACCGGAGTCCATGGAGCCAACAGATTAGCCAGCAATTCCCTGCTGGAAGGCCTGGTTTTTGGCGCGCGCGCGGCCAGCACGATGATGAAGGAAGCGAAACAAACCGAACGTCCGGCAAGCACAGAAGCGGAGGCGCTGAAAATTTCAGGGGCAAAAGTTGAGGTTGAACCCTTCATTCACGGTGTTCAGCAATTGATGTGGAACAAGGTTGGGATTGTGCGTTCGCGTCAGGGCTTGACAGAGGCGATCCAGCAACTTCAGGCACTGGCACAGGAGCTGCCGCCAGAGACCTCGCGGCGCAGTTGCGAAGCCAGGAATATCCATACCACAGCGCTTTTGATTGCCCGTTCAGCGCTCGCCCGGCTGGAAAGCCGCGGGGCGCACTATCGCACCGACTACCCTGGACATGAAGATGGAAAATTCAAGAAGCATTCAATTGTGGGCGAAAAGTCTGTCCGCTTTATTTAGACGAAAAAGAAGCCTTCCTAAACCAAAGGGCCATGGAAGTTCCATGGCCCCGCCAGATTTGGAGAGAAGCGCTGACGATAAATATATCGTCTCACGATTGATAAATCGCTTCAAGTTACTTTCGTCCAACCCACGGCTTATCCCACACTGTCTAAAGCCGGCTTTGCTGGGCCTCTTCCATTGAAATGCACTATGAGCTAATTAAATAAAATCAAGCATAAATATTTTTTTCAAAACCTCTATTTTTTCCGTCCTATACATACCCTTAATAGGGTAAGGATTCAATCGGTTGGGGAATTTATGCACCCAATCAGGTTGGAAAATGTGCCGGGCAAGCGTTTGTTCCGAAAATAGCTCTGTGCAAATTGTTGAAAAGGAAGAACATGCCCAATTTTCCCCAGACGGCTGATCGCTGGTATGTAGCAGAACTTACAGAAGAAGTAACGCTCGAAGGTGATCCCAAGAACCTGGTCCATAAAAAGACTCGCGTAATTTTTGCTGATTCGCCGCAGGACGCCTATGAAAAGGCGCTTTCCATGATCACCGAGCACGAAATCAGCTACATTAACGAGCACCACAAAGCCATTCGCACACGTTTCTGGGGACTGCGTGAACTAAACCTCTCTAATGAAGATATGGACCGGGCCGGTATGCTGCCGGAAGATCGTATCGGCGCCGCCCGCAGAAGGAATTCCACCGGACTCTCACCGGAACAGCAATTCGCCCTGCTTTTGTCGCTTAAGCCGGGCGCTCTTCCAAATTAGGTTGCGTCTGGCGAACCAGGCGCCTCTTTTTTGGGAAAGAGCACAGAAGCCAGCACCGAAAGCGCGAGGACCCCTGCCACTACTACCAGCGCTACCCATGTGGGTACGTGGTATCTCTCCGGCAATAACATCTTGGCCCCAATAAACATCAAGACCACGGAAAGCCCATAATTCAAATAGTGGAAAAGTTTCATCATGCCTGCCAGGGCAAAATACATGGAGCGAAGTCCCAGGATGGCAAAAACGTTCGAGGTGTAAACGATGAACGGATCGCGCGTAATGGCCAGTATGGCTGGAATCGAGTCAGTGGCAAAGAGAATGTC
Organism: Terriglobia bacterium; assembly: GCA_963831465.1. Taxonomy (GTDB): domain Bacteria; phylum Acidobacteriota; class Terriglobia; order Terriglobales; family Acidobacteriaceae; genus Angelobacter. The sequence goes on from CAWHQH010000024.1 coordinate 154,798, forward strand.
AGTGGTTTCAACTACGAGAAGGACTACAAACAAGGGAGTCGCAAAGGTTCGCCCTGCACGCCGGACAAAGAAGCTCCTGCCCTCAAAGCTATCGGTGAGCGGCAGGAAGCGCCGGCAAAATTTCAAGACAATGTTGCGCGAGGGATCCTGCTCCTCATCTCCTTTGCGCATGAGTTGAAAGCCGGTCCAGATCAGGAAGACTCCGAAGGCATAGAGAATCCAGTGGAAGCGCTGCACCAGCCCCACGCCCGCCCCAATAAAGAGTCCCCGCATGACCAGCGCGCCAATAATCCCCCAGAATAAAACGGTCTTTTCTTCTTCAGGCGGGACCTTAAAGTAAGCAAACAAAAGAATGAAAACAAATAGATTATCAACACTGAGCGCTTCTTCCAGCAGGTAGCCTGTTACGAACTCAAGGGACTTAGTGGCACCCAGCCATTGGTGGATGAACACCGCAAAGGCCATGGCCAAACCAATCCAAAAGGCGCTCATGAGCAAGGCCTGTCTGAAAGGAACGGCGCGGTGCTTGCGGCTTACGACCGTGAGATCGAGCACCAGCAAGAGGAGGATTGCGGCGTTAAAGACAACCCAGAACCAAATGTGCATGGAGTTTAGGCGCTGATCGCGAGCAGGAGATTTCCCACGCAGCGATTATATCGGTTTAAAGCGGGGTACCAGAAAAGCTATCTCGATAGTACGGGCATCCTTCAGATAGGGCCAGAGTATCCCATTAGCCAGAAAGGTAAATACCATGCGTTCGAAAGCATCTGTCCAAGGCCATCCCATACACCCCATGCTCGTAGGATTCCCAATCGCGCTGTGGGTCTTTGGTTTCATTTTCGATCTGCTTGCAGCCAGAGGTTCTAATGCGGGACTTTGGGCCGCAGGATTTTACTCAGTGATTGCAGGCTGTGTAATGGCCGTATTGGCCGCCGTAGCGGGGGTGGTCGACTGGCTTTACACCGTTCCGCCGGAATCCAGTGCTAAAAATCGCGGACTGCTGCATGGCGGGTTGAATAGCCTTGCCTTGTTGCTCTTTATTTATGTTGCCTACCGGCTGGGTTCGCCTTCGGCGGTGCCCGATAACGCAACTTTGCTCCTGATGGGAATCGGTGTAGTGATCGTCGGAATATCTGGTTGGCTGGGCGGCACGCTGGTTTATCGCAACCAGATTGGGGTGGACCGGCGATATGCCAGCGCTGGCCAATTCAAGATGCGCAACATCGAATCCTGGAGCAAGCCAGTATGCAACCAGAGCGAGTTAGGCGATGGCCAGATGATGCTGGCTGAGGTTGGCAAAGAACGAATCGTGGTGGGACGGTGTTCAGAGGGTTTTTTTGCCTTCAGCGACCATTGCACTCATAGAGGCGGCCCGCTATCCGATGGGGCGTTGGTCGGCTGTACTGTGCAGTGCCCGTGGCATGGCTCGCAGTTTGACGTCCACACGGGCAGGGTTGTGGCCGGCCCGGCACAGGAAAAGATTGATGTTTACACCATCAAGATTTCAGATGGCGAGATCTATGTGGAACCGCCGGTGAAGTTGAACGAAGTGGAACCGAAGAAGGCAGCGTGACATTTGCTTATGATGGCAATTTTTTCGGTGGCGCAGGCGGCGGATTATCGCCCATACCATTGATCAGCCTTATTGTTTCCAGAATTACATCGCCGCTGATTTTTAAGCTCTCGACACTCAGCTTATCCACTGTGTCCTGCACGGTATGGTGAAAGCTGTTGTTGTAGCCGTAGTCGATATCGATCACATCCAGAACCGGCATGCCAGCGCGGGCAAAAGGAATATGGTCATCTTCCACGGCAGTGGTGGAAACAAAGAAATGGGACTGATAGCCAAGGCGAGTGGCGGCCTGAAGCAAAAGATCCTCCAGCCACGGGGTTGAGTTTTCGTCCCGGCAAATATCGAGGTCGGCGTCACCAATCATATCTGCCAGCACAAACGCTTTTACTCTCTTGCTAGTGCCATCATCCTGCAGCTTCTTGGCCAGATGACCGCTGCCCCATAGCGCATCATTAGTGCGCCACTCGCGGGTGAAACTTTCTTCGCCGTCAAGAAAAGCAATCCAGATGCTGTAGCCTTCCAGCTTTTTTCCGCGGAGTTGGTCTGCAATGGCCAGCAGAAGAGCGCTGGTGGCAGCACCGTCATTGGCGCCTACAAACGGTGTATTGCGCAGCCAGTAATTTGTTTCGTAGTGCGAGCCCAGCACAATAATGCCGTCTTTTGATCCGGGAAACTTGGCAATGATGTTGGTCATGGGCATCTTGCCGGCAGAAGTATCAGCGACAAATGAATCTTCTTCCACCTGAGCGCCCTTGAGTTTCCCTTTTATATAGGCGCGAACCTGCTCGATGGGCTTGCTACTGTCCCAGCGTGGCCCAAAGGCGACAATCTCTTTGGTGTACTGCATAGCCCGTGCAGCATCGATATGTAACGCGGGCCCCACGGGTTCGACTGCTTTGGCACGCCCCTTTGATTGGCTCGCAGGTTGATTGTCCGATTGCGGAGCAGTTGTCCCGCTGGAGGCCGAAGCCACCTTATCGTTGGAACATCCCACTGCTGTCAGTGACAGCAGCAGAATGCACACAGCAGTTATTCTCAGACACAGACTCACGCTCTGCGCTCCTTGTCCTTGCAAGCACACCTCTAGCTTCATTTGATTAAGCTTGCTTGGCTTAACCAGAGGGACGCTAACAGTTTACTGTAAGTCTTGGTTCTTACGCTTTTCTGCGCGTTTGCGGCGCTGCCGTGGGTGGACCAGCCATACAAGTCCAATACTGCCGATATAAAGAATGACCATGGGAGCAGCGTAGATGGTCAGGTTCATAATATCGGTGGTCGGGCTGAGGATGGCTGCGCAGGTAACGCAGATCAGCACTGCACCACGAATATGCTTAAAGAGGAATTTGGCGTTCACGACCCCCATCATTCCGGCAAAGCCGAGAACGATAGGCATTTCAAAGATTACGGCCAAGCCCAGAATAATGGTGAGAAACAGCTTTGTGTACGCGTCAATAGTGATCGTCGCACGGAAGTTTGCGCCGTAGCTGCCTATGAGAAAATCCATCGCGACCGGAAAGATAATCTTGTATCCGAAAAAGCCTCCGGCCAAAAAGAGTCCTACAGAGAGGAAAAGAAATGGGACAACAAAGCGCTTCTCATGCCGGTAAAGGCCAGGTGATATAAAACTCCAAACCTGGTACAAGATCACCGGAGAAGCCAAAAAAATACCGGCCATCAGTCCGACTTTGAGATACAGATTGAAGGGATCGGTAGGGCTAAGGTAGGCCAGATGCGGATCGATATTGTATTTCTTAAAAACAACCAGAATCGGCTTTTCAATGACGGGATAGATCTTGTCCTGGGCAAAATACCAGCAGACGCCAAAACCAACAGCCACGGCAGCGGCGGAACGGATGATGCACTTGCGCAGCTCTTCCAGATGCTGGAACAGGCTCATGGAGCCCGCTTGCCGCAATTCCTTCTCTATTTCCCTTTGTTCGGGTTCTGCCACTAAATCAGACATCGGTATCCTGCGCGACTGTGTTCTTCATGCGCTCAGTGAGGCGGTTGAGGGCACCCTGTATAGAGAGGTCCTCATCGCTGGAGATTTTGGCAATCTCCGGTTCCAGGTGTTTGCGGGGGTCTACTTCTTCAAGCTCAAGTTTGCGGATTTCGTCATGGATCTGGCCCTGGAACTCATTGCTGGCCCTTTTGAACTCTGCCATGAACTTGCCCCAGGTGCGGGCGAGTTCCGGTAACTTCTTGGGCCCAAACAAGATGAGGGCCAGAAGCATAATGAAAAAAACCTCGCCAGAAAAACCGAAATCCATAATCTTGTTTTCTCATAATACCGCAGCTTTTCTTAAAAAAGGGCGGGATTTTTTATTAACTTTTCCAATTGAAAATGTTCCGCAGCTTTACGGCAAGAATGAGCATCTCACAGAGGTAAGAAACCGTGGTTGTTACTGTGGTTTCAGAGTAGCAGATTTCGCAACCCTACGCGGGACGAAATGCATGTAAGCTCGTGATGGGAAGGGTGTTATACTGACTTCAGTCTTCTGCAATTTGGATCAGGCTTAGCAGCCGAGGGATTTTTCATGTCTCGTGGAACAAATCGTTCTCTTTTTTTCGTTCTCCTCATCATTCTTACCTGCGGTTTGCTAGGTTCTGCCGCATTCAGCCAGAGGGGCAATTCTTCTTCAACAGGCGCGTCCGATAACGATGTACGAGACAGTCTCAAGCAATTTTCAGATGTCTATGCCCTTGTTGAACAGAATTACGCGGAGCCGGTAAATCCTGACAAAGCGATTTATAACGGCGCTATCCCCGGCATGTTGCACGTGCTGGATCCGCATTCGAACTTCTTCGATCCCAAGTCATATTCGGCTCTGCGCGAAGAGCAGAGCGGCAAATACTACGGCGTGGGCATGCAGATTGCTCCGCGCAACAACAAGATCATCGTAGTCGCTCCATTCGCGGGAACACCGGCATACAAAGCGGGTTTGCGTCCAGGCGACGTGATTATCGCCGTTGACGCTAAAGCCACGGACAACATGAGCGTGAGCGATGTTGCCGACTTACTGAAAGGCCCCAAAGGCACGAACGTACATATTTCCATTTTGCGAGAGGCCTCTGAAAAACCGCTAGAGTTCAACGTGATTCGCGATGAGATTCCGCGCAACAGCGTTGACCTGAAATTCATGGTGCGGCCGGGAGTCGGCTACATGCACATTTCGGCCTTCAATGAAACCACGGAGCAGGAAGTGGAAGACGCGCTGCAAGGCTTTGGCGACCTGAAAGGGCTGATCCTTGATCTTCGCGGCAATCCAGGCGGACTGCTGAATGAAGGAGTGGGTGTTGCCGACAAGTTTCTGAAGAAGGGCCAAGTCATCGTCTCGCACCATGGCCGCAGCTCACCGGAAAAAATGTATAAGGCAGCCCATGGCAACGGCGGAAAAGATTATCCGCTGGTAGTGCTGGTGAATCGCGGCACAGCTTCAGCGGCAGAGATTGTTTCCGGCGCCATTCAGGACCATGATCGCGGATTGATCGTCGGCGAAGTGACGTTCGGCAAGGGCTTGGTGCAAACGGTGTATCCATTGTCTGAAAACACCGGCCTGGCACTGACCACGGCCAAGTACTACACGCCGAGCGGACGCCTGATCCAACGCGACTACAATGGCGTTTCTCTGTACGACTACTATTACTCCCGCGAACAGGAAGACAATCCGAACAACAACGCCAACACAAACTCAACTTCGAAAGAAGTGAAGCTTACGGATAGCGGACGCACGATGTTTGGCGGCGGCGGCATTACTCCTGACGTAAAGGTCAAGCCGTTCAAAACCACGCATTTTGAAGATACGCTGCTGGTGAAATATGCCTTCTTCAACTTTGCCAAGCACTACCTCACCAACCGCCATGTGGACAAGAACTTTGAAGTAACAGATGCGGTGATGCAGGAATTCCGCAAGTTCCTTGATTCGCAGAAAATCCCGTACACCGAAGCCGACTTGAATGAAGGCTCAGACTACATCAAGTCCAGCATCAAGACGGAACTTTTCACTTCCGAGTTTGGACAGGAAGAGGGCCTGCGAGTGCGGGCTGAAAACGATCCGCAGGTGACTGCAGCGCTGAACCAACTTCCGAAGGCCAAAGAGCTGGCTGAAAACGCCAGAAAGATTTTGGCCCAGCGCACAGCGGCACAATCACAATCCAATCGATAAGAATTTTTTAACAGAAACATAAGGCCCGCAGAAAATGCGGGCCTTTTTCCTTCATGTACCTACCTTCTCAAGGATGGTTTCTGATTGGGCTGATATGGTACTGCAAAACCGATGCTTTAGTGGATAACCGTATTCAGGTACTAAGCCAGGGTTAAGTAACTTTGTAGGGCTGTCCAGCAGCAACTCTGTTTACTCATTAGTACATCCCATCACACGAGTTGTTACGCAACTCGGAGTAAGACCCATGAAATACCTCTTCATTACTGCGTTTTTCCTGTTTGGTTCCCTCACCTGTTTCAGCCAGAGTTTTAACACGCAAAGTTACCCAATTGGGGGATCGGTCGGCCAGATTATTGTGGCTGATTTTAATGGCGACCATATCCCCGACATTGCCACAGTAAACGGCGATACCAACACCGTCTCCATTCTGATCAACAACGGCGATGGCACCTTCCGTCCGCATTTGGATTTCGCTACCGGCCCCGGGCCTAATGGCCTCGGGGCGGTGGATTGGAACAAAGACGGAAAGATGGACCTGGCGGTGTCCAACGGCGGAGCGGACGCCGCACACAACGTCTCTATCCTGATGGGAAACGGCGATGGCACGTTCCAGCCTCACCATGACATTGCCGGAGCGCCCAACGCAAACTCGATTGCCACAGGCGACTTCAACGGCGATGGCAATCCGGACATCGCCACTTCCAGCAATTCTCCGGTGAACGCTGTGCATGTGAGCCTTGGAAACGGCAGAGGCGGACTGCTGGGGCTGTTTAAGGACACCGGCAATATTGGGCTTGAGCCCAGACCGCCCTTCGACAATCCTTTTCTGCTTTCGAAAATCGTCCGGGCCGACTTCAATCACGATGGCAAGGACGATCTTTACTACATCGAGTGCTGCAACACCTTCGTGATCGTGCAGCAAGGCGCTTTTGGCGTGCTGGTGAGCAATGGCGACGGCACATTTACCGACCATGTGATTAGTGGGGCGATCGTTCCGCCCACCGACCTGAATGCAGTTGACATCAATCAGGATGGGCTTACAGACGCAATTTTTCCGTTTAACGGCTGCCATGAACCATGCATAGGGGTCAACGTGTTGATCAACAATGGCAATGGCACATTTGGCGGCGGCGCCGGCTTTCCGGTTGATGTGGAGAACCCAGGTTTTCTTGTCGGAGGCGCAGCATTCGACGTGGATGGGGATGGCCACAAAGACTTTGTACTTGTGGGCAATGATACAAACGATCCCGCATTTAATCCCTTCAAAGAGCAGATGACCCTGATTATCCAGAAACAGAATGCGGATGGAACATTCGCGAGTCCGCCACAGTTCGCTGGCGGTTCTTCTCAATTGATCACGGTGACTCTGAACGCGCCGATTGTCGAAAATCCATCGGTTGTTGTTGCCGATTTTAATCACGACGGCAAACCGGACCTGGCTATGGTGGACAGGGCTGGCGGGCCTGTATTCGTGGTGCTCAATACAACGCCACCCAGTGCCTGTAAGGTCAGTACGATCAATCACACGGTTACGGTCTGTCATCCGTCTGACGGCGCTGTGGGACTTTCACCGGCCCATATTGTTTCTCACTTCACATCGTCGACCGCTCCCAGCGTGAGCCAGATCTATCTCGATAACAAGTTGGTGTTCCAAGTCACCGGCGGCAGCATTGATAAGAGCCTCGCGCTGGCGCCGGGCGAGCACCGGCTGGAGGTCAAATCGTGGACCAAAGGCCAGCCTTTCCACAATGACTTTTTCCTGTCCACGCCCAGGTTGATTCCGGCAACTGTGCCGCCTTGTTCTGAGAGCACAAATTTCACGGTAAACATCTGCTCTCCTGGACAAAAATCAGCGGTTGACGCCCCGGTGCACGTGGTAGCGGCGGCCAAATCCACGGCGCCGATTACAACCATGCAGATCTACCTTGATTTCAAAGAGGTGTTCCATTCACCCAATAGCACTCTGATCGAAACAGATGTGCCCATGGGCTCCGGATCACATTTGCTGGTAGTAAAAGCCTTTGACAGCACCGGCAGGAGTTTTTTCAGCAGCAGGAACATTACTGTGCCGTAAGAGGCATTTACATTGGGAACAAGAACGACTAAAGCCCGCTGCGAGTCGCGGGCTTCTTTTATTGCCGGAATATATCCCGGCCAGTTTGCGGAGTTTTCTTTCTTATAAGTCCTGATTATGAGAAGTAATCTTTGCGGCGGGCTGTTAGCTGGTCCTTGTAACGACGCTCCAAGGCAGCAAACAAGGAAATGAGCGCAAGCGAGAGGCCGACAAAAACCACAGCCGCCAAGACCTCGTGTTCCGCCATCCAATGCGCCATGCCATAAGGGTAAAATGTTTTGGTTGCCAGCTTCCAGTCACAGGCGTAATTAGGGATTCTAAAAGTTCTTGAAGCGACATCTATGCGAGTAACCGCCGTTGAGCGCTAAATATCAATAAAATCAATAGATTGCCTGCGGTCGAAAGTTTCGGTCGCCCCTTTAGAGCAGCGGAGCAGTTTCCTCGCCTACGCACCTCAATTCTTGGATACTGCAGGCAGTTTTGGTGTGCTGCGGATCGGGATGGCATGTCGCTGGAACGAGCCACGTCGCTGCTTTGAAGATGTCGCGGATCACTGCCGCAGGCGAGGGCGCCTGCGCTCCAGTTTGTGGTGAGGATGCCTTGGTGCGGCATGGTTCGGGACACAGTGTCGGGATTGTTCGGAGCTCCCTCGGCTTCCCTCGGATTTCGCCTGCGGACTCAAACGTCCGCAGAACGGCTCAACTTCCACTCGCCCTTACTTCCCTTCGCTTCGCTCGGGGCCGCTCGGACTCGGTCAGGACGACAGAATTTGGGCGAAGTCGGTGAAGACGAAAGTGTCGAGGTTATTCATTGATCTCAACAAGAAAATTCTTGCTTTTGAAAGCCACAAATGTTACTATAACTTGTTTATTTACAGCATCTTACGCCGTTATCAGACATGTCCGCGACTGGCGTAAAGCATCAAGAAACCCCGGATACCTAACCACCGATGACACAGGCCGAAAATCTGGTGATCGCACGTGATCAGTTGATCGAAGGACCGACCTTTGAAACACAGGCGAACAAAGAAAGCGGAGAGGATTAGAGCGATTGCAGGGACCCTAAGGTCGCCGGAACCGCCGGGAGGCCAGCCTCATCCAATATGTTAGGCTTAAATTTGAGTAACTTTGTCCCCACAACCGAGTAACTCCTAAGGGAAAACCACACTTGATAGGAAAAACACTAGCCAAGGTTTTTGGCACCAGTAATGAACGCGAAGTCAAGCGGATGCGCCCGCTGGTAGAAGAGATTAACGGCCTTGAGCCGAAGATGGAACAGCTCACGGACGAGCAGCTTCGCGCCAAGACAGCGGAGTTCCGCGCGCGGATTCAGGAGCGTACCAAAGAAGCCGAGAACGAAATCACCCGCCTCATGGCCGAGATGAAGAGCGCTCCTGACCAGGACGTTCGCGGCCAAATTGAAGAGTGGACCAAGCGGCGGATGGAAGCCCGTAACCAGGCGCTGGACGAGATACTGCCGGAAGCGTTTGCCGTGGCCCGCGAAGGCGGCCGGCGCGTGCTGAACATGCGCCACTTTGACGTTCAGCTCATCGGCGGCATGGTGCTGCACCAGGGCAAGATCGCTGAAATGAAAACCGGTGAAGGCAAAACGCTGGTGGCGACGCTACCCGTTTATCTCAACGCCCTGACAGGGGACGGCGTCCACGTGGTAACAGTCAACGACTATTTGGCCAAACGCGACTCAGAGTGGATGGGAAAGCTCTATCGCTTTCTGGGGCTGAGCGTTGGCGTAATCGTACACGATCTAGATGACGACGAGCGCCGCGAAGCCTACGCGGCCGACGTGACCTACGGCACGAACAATGAATTCGGCTTCGATTACCTACGCGACAACATGAAGTTCGATCTGGCCGAGTGCGTGCAGCGCGGGCACAACTTTGGCATTGTGGACGAAGTTGATTCCATCCTGATTGACGAAGCCAGAACGCCGCTAATCATCAGCGGCCAGAGCGATGAGTCGACTGACAAGTACGACAAGGCAAACCGAGTTGTTCCTCATCTGGTGAAGGGTGAGGAAATCGAGAAACCGCCGGGAGAACCCAAGGAATACACCGGGGATTTCGTGGTGGATGAAAAGCACAAAAACACGATGATCACCGATGAGGGCTGGGACAAGGTGGAGCGCCTGCTGGGGATCGAGAATATTTCTGATCCTGAAAACTGGGCGATGAAGCACCACGTAGAGACTGCGGTGAAAGCCCATGCCATGTACCGCAAGGACGTTGAGTACGTGGTGAAAGATGGCGAAGTCTTGATCGTAGACGAGTTCACCGGCCGTTTGATGCCGGGACGCCGCTGGTCTGATGGTTTGCACCAAGCGATTGAAGCCAAAGAAGGCGTGAAGGTGGAGCGGGAAACGCAAACGCTTGCCACCATCACCTTCCAGAATTATTTCCGCATGTACAAAAAGCTGGCCGGCATGACCGGAACAGCCGAAACTGAAGCTTCAGAGTTCGACAGCATTTACAGGCTGCAAGTTGTGGTGATTCCAACCAACCGCGTTCTGCTGCGCAAAGAGAATCCGGACGTTGTCTATCGCACGGAGAAAGAAAAGTATTACGCCGTGGCGGACGAGATCCAGAAGATTGCGGTGGAAGGCAGGCCGGTGCTGGTGGGCACCACGTCCATTGAAAAATCGGAACGCATTTCCGACTTGCTGAAGAAGAAAAACGTGAAACATGTAGTGTTGAATGCAAAGTTTCACGAGAAGGAAGCCGAGATTGTGGCGCAGGCCGGGCGCATCAACCAGGTCACGATTGCCACCAACATGGCAGGACGCGGCACGGACATTCTGCTGGGCGGCAATGCCGAATTTATGGCCCGCCAGGAGATGGTGAAGAAAGGCATTGCGCAACAGTTGCGCGCCGCCGCCGGCGAAGTAGCGCTGGACCAGGACACATCTGAGAACATCGTCTTTTATTACAACGGGCAGGAATATAAGTGCCCTGCCGACAAATGGAACGACACGTTTAACAAGTACAAGAAAGAAACGGACGCGGAGCATGAGAAAGTAATAAGCGTGGGCGGGTTGCACATTCTGGGCACGGAACGCCACGAGGCCCGACGAATCGACAATCAGTTGCGCGGACGCGCAGGCCGCCAAGGCGATCCGGGATCTTCGCGCTTCTATCTATCTTTGGAAGACGATCTGATGCGCATCTTCGCCAAGCAATGGGTTTCAACCCTGTTGCAGCGGCTGGGCATGGAAGAGGGCGTGCCAATTGAATCGAGGATGATTTCCAAGCGCATTGAGGCCGCGCAGAAAGCAGTGGAAGCGCAGAATTTTGAGTCGCGCAAACACGTGCTGGAATATGACGACGTAATGAATAAGCAGCGCGTGGCCGTGTACGGTCTGCGCAAGGAATTGCTCTCAGGCATCGACCAGAAAGACTTGATTCTTGAAGATTATGTCGCAAGCATGGTGAGCGAAGCATTGGATAAATTTGCGCCACGTAACGTTCACGCCGATCAATGGGACATCGAGGGCTTGAATAAGTATCTGATAGAGCAGTTTGGCCTGGAGATGGAGAAACAAGGCATTGACGCCGGGCAGCTCAATCGGCAGGAACTGGGCGACCAGATTTTTGAGAAATTGAAAGAGCTATACGACGCCAAGGAAAAACAAATTGGCGCTGATGCCATGCGCTATCACGAACGCATGATCATGCTGAGCGTCCTGGACACGCAGTGGAAAGACCATTTGCTTAGCATGGACCACCTGAAAGAAGGCATTGGGCTGCGCGGATATGGCCAGCACGATCCGCTGGTGGAGTACAAGCGCGAGTCGTTTGACATGTTTGAAGAGATGATGGAGAAGTCGCAGCAGGATGCGGTCCGCTATCTCTTCCACATGCAGATTATGGAAGCGCCGACAGCGCAGCCAGCGGTTGCGGCTTCGGAAGAAAACGGGGATGAGCCGCAGCAGCAGTTGCCGCCGCCCAGAAAACGCGCTTCGACTTCAATGGACGATTTGGAAGCACAGTTCCAGCGTCGCAAGAAGAGAGAGCTGGAACAGGCACGGATGGCGGGATCAAATGGGAACACCGCTCCACAACAAGTGGTTCGAGGACAAGCGAAAGTGGGAAGAAATGATCCTTGTCCGTGCGGCTCAGGCAAGAAATACAAGAAGTGCCACGGAGCAGGAGCTACAGCGTAATTTGAGGTTATTTCGCTAAACCGAAACCTGAGGGAACGCTATTGAATATGAGCATCCCCGAGGGCGGTGGGTGCGGGCTCTGACGCTCTGGACGGCTGGACGTGGCACACCCGTATAACAATCCCACGATTACCAGAGCAAGAAACGCGGTCAATGAAATGGTTATAAGAAACAATCGATTGAATTGACTGGTTCGTTCTGGATCACTACGCTCTTTCATATATTGTTGGATGCGAAACAGCAGAATGAGAGAGCTGCTGGTGCGCTGCTCACAACCAGCGGGAAAACTTTTTCACAAGAAAAGAGGTGCAAGCCCATGCTGCACCTCTTTTCTTGATTTGAACTACTTAGCGATTGCCGCGATCTCCACCGCCGCCACCACGAGGACCGCGATCGCCGCCGCCTCTTGGACCGCGGCCACCGCCTGAGCCTCCACGACGATGCCTTCCGCCGCCGCGACCTCCGCGATCTCCGCCCCATGTGGCCGATCACTTCTTGGACGATCCGGCCTTCCCGCTGCAACAGTTTCCCTATTTGCATCTTCGCGATTAAAATTCGGTTCGCCGCCTTCATCATCGTTGAAGTCGCCGCCGCCTTCGAAGGTAATTGTTTCTTCACCTTCTCCGCGCGGCTGAGCTGGTGGACGCGCACTACGCTCGCCGCCTTCGCCGCCTGAACCTTCACCTGACGATCCCTCACCGGACCCGCCGCCCTCACCATCACCACCTTGCGGCGCCATCTTTGCGCGCTGCTCGCGGAGAATCGCCTTGCGACTCAGCTTGATTCTGTTGCCTTCAATCCCCAGGACTTTCACCAGAACCTGGTCGCCTTCCTTGAGTTCGTCTTTCACTTCCTTCACGCGATGTTCAGCAATTTCGCTGATGTGCAGTAGACCATCGGTTCCCGGAATAATTTCGACGAACGCGCCAAATTCGGCCAGCCGCACCACTTTGCCCAGATACGTCTTGCCGACTTCCGGCACCGCCGTGAGATCGTTAATTCGCTGAATCGCCCGCTGCGCACTCGGCCCGTCGTTCGATGCAACATTCACTCTGCCGCTATCGTCAACGTCAATCTTCACGCCGGTTTCTTCAATAATGCTGCGAATCATCTTTCCGCCCGGCCCAATCAGGTCGCGGATCTTGTCCACCGGAATTTGCAGCGTGTAAATGCGCGGCGCAAAGCTGGAAATATTTTCGCGTCCAGTGGTAATCGTGCCTTCCATTTTGTCCAGGATGTACAAACGCCCGCGCTTCGCCTGCTCCAGCGCCTCATGCATAATCTTGGACGTAATGCCCATCACTTTAATGTCCATTTGCAACGCGGTGATTCCCTTCCGCGTTCCGGCCACTTTGAAATCCATATCGCCGTAATGGTCTTCCGCGCCGGCAATGTCCGTCAGGATGGCGTAAGAGTCTTCTTCTTTCACCAATCCCATGGCCACGCCCGCCACAGCCGACGACAACGGCACTCCCGCATCCATCAGTGAGAGTGACGCGCCGCAAACCGTCGCCATTGACGATGATCCATTTGATTCCAGAATGTCTGAAACCACGCGCATGGTGTAAGGCCAGTTTTCCACGTCAGGCAGCACGGCCAGAATGGCGCGTTCTGCCAGCGCTCCGTGGCCAATTTCACGACGGCCAACTCCAGTCATGCGGCCCACTTCGCCTACAGAGAACGGCGGGAAGTTGTAATGCAGCATAAAGCGTTTCTTGGTCTCGCCTTCAAACCGCTCAATGCGCTGTGCGTCGTCCGGAGTGCCCAGCGTGGTGGTAACCAGCGCCTGGGTTTCGCCGCGGGTAAACACGGCTGATCCGTGTGTGCGTGGCAGCACGCCAACTTCAATCCAGATATCGCGGATCTGGTCAAACTCGCGTGAATCAGGCCGTTTGCGGTCTTTCGTCACCGCTTCGCGGAAAATGCGCTCGCGCAAAGCTTCGTAATATTTTGAAAGTTTTGCGGCAGCGTCTTTATCGTCTTCCGGCAGCTCGGCTTTTAGCGCTTTCTTGATCTCGCGGACTTTCTGATAGCTCTCATGCTTCGGATGTTTCTTCGTATCCAAAGCATCGGTCAACTCTTTGCCGACCTTCTTCATGAGCTGGTCATAATATTTCTGATCGAACTCCGGAGCGGAAACTTCAAGTTTCTTATGTCCGGCTTTGGCAGCCAGATCGGTCAGCGCAGCGCAGATTTTCTTGATCTGCTCGTGAGCAAATTCAATGGCGTTCAGCACCTGCTCTTCTGAAACTTCTTTCGCGCCGGATTCCACCATCACAATGCCTTCAGCCGTGCCCACCACCATAATGTTGAGCAGGCTGTCGCGCATTTCTTCATAAGTCGGATTCACTATCATCTGGTCGTTGACTAGACCAACGCGCACCGCGCCCACGGGCCCGTGGAACGGGATCTCTGAAAGCGTCAGCGCCGCTGAAGCCGCGTTAATGGCCAGCACGTCAGGATCATTTTCCGTATCGGCTGAAAGCACCAGCGCAATCACCTGCGTCTCATTGCGGAATCCTTCAGGAAACAGCGGGCGGATGGGACGGTCAATCTGGCGCGCGGTCAGTGTCTCGCGTTCCTGCGGACGGCCTTCGCGCTTAATAAATCCACCGGGAATTCGTCCTCCGGCGTAAGTGTATTCGCGATAATCAACGGTCAGGGGGAAGAAATCTATGCCTTCGCGGGGGTCGGGCGAGGCGCATGCCGTGCCTAATACAACGTTATCTCCCTGGCGCACAATGGCTGAGCCTTGCGCCTGTTTTGCTAAATGCCCCGTTTCAATTGTGAGGGTTTTGCCGCCTGCAAGTTCAACAGTGGCTGTCTGCTTCATCAGTTCCTCTTTTCCAGGAGGACCAGCAGTCTGAATTCATAAAGAGAGCAATCTGAGCATGCGAAGGCGGGAGATACACGTGTCCCACCGGCGCTAGACGACCGTTTTTCCGTTCGATCTCGATCGATTATTTACGGATTCCAAGTTTCTGAATGACGTCTTTATAACGCTCAGTATCGTACGTTTTCAGATAGTCCAGCAGGCGACGGCGCTTGCTGACCATCATAAGAAGACCCCGCCGGGAGGCATGGTCCTTTTTATGGCTCTTGAAGTGCTCCGTCAGCTCGCCGATACGCTCACTGAGAATGGCAATCTGGACTTCCGGGCTGCCCGTATCAGATTGATGCGTACGGAAGCGGTTGATGACGTCGGCCTTGCGCTCTCTCGCTAACACTGAATTCTGGTCGACTCCTATATCTAAATCTTGTCCTGTAAGTGACTTAAAAAGAGTAACACGGAGAGGCGAAGAGTGTAAAGGACGGGGGGCAACGGTGATGTCAAATCCCTCCATACGCCATCCCGACCAGCGACGTATCCCGACCAGCGACGTATCCCGACCACCGAACGTGCCATCCCGAACCGGAGCCCAGAATCGCCGTAATTAACTATCTACAGACTCAACGGCGAAGGTGAGGGATCTGCTCCGCTGCTCTTACGGTTCAAAAACTGCACTCCTATTTTGCTTTGTCCGATCAGTGTTATCCGTGAAATCCGTGGTAAGGTTTTGCCCTCTAATTTGGTGATCTTTGGCAATTTTGGCATATTCCTCTGCTCCCTCCATATCCTCTGCGTTTCAAGGTTTGTTCCTGATCCGCGCTCATCCGCGTTAATCCGCAGTAGGTAAATCGTTCAATTCCGTTCAGATCAGTGTCATCAGTGTTAATCAGTGGTGAGTTCCTGCTTCCCCGATGACGGCGATTACGGCGATCTTCTGAGACAACCTCTTCTCGCGCCAACGCTTCGCATGTAGTAAGCCACTGTCGTAGTACTTTCGGAGGGGAAGAACGCATGAAGAATCTTTTGAAAATCGCAGCTGTTCTGGTGTTCTGCGCCGGCTTTGGGCTGGCCCAGACTTCCGGAACTCCAACCACCAGCCAAGCCAGCACGCAGGTCACCAAACCCATGCTGGAATTTGCCAATGCCAACTCGGCCAAGATTGCCTGGACCTCAAAAGCTAGCCAGGACCTGGTTGTGCAGTGGGGCACTGATCCCAACAACTTTGGCCCACTGGCGGCGGACGCCATCGAAAACAATGGTGGCGACAATCACCGCGCCACCATCAGCAACCTGCAGCCGAATACCACCTATTATGTCCGTATGGTCGATAAGCAAGGACAGCCGGTTGGACCAGTGCATTCCTTCAAGACTCCGGCCCAGGGCGCGCCAGCAATCCATGAGCAGCCGCTGAACTAAGCCAAGCCGCTCATCTGCTTTTCTTTGAGTGGGTCAGTTGAAAAACTGACCCACTAGCATTATCAACCTTCAGGCCAATTTGCTCATGATCGCGGGCCTTGTTCTTTGTGGCACCGGCACTCTTCCCGGTGATTCTGTTCGTTTTCACGGCTCTCTATCTCCTGCGGAGATATGGAGCGCAGGCGCCCTCGCCTGCGAGAACCTGATCCACGTGCATCCGCGTTTCTCAGCCGTAAAGTCTTTTTTATCTTTTTTTTCAGATCAGTGGTATCAGTGTTGATCAGCGGTAGGGGTTTGCTTTTCCGCTTACGGCGATTCCGCGCGATGACGGCGATTTCGGCGATCCTTGGCCTTGGTATCAGTGTTGATCAGTGGTAAGGGTTTTGCTCTTTCCGATCACCGGATCACCAGATCACGCGCGATCACCCGCTCTTCTAATCAGCGTTAATCAGCGGTGAGTTTTTGCTTTTCGCACTTCCGGCGGCTGACTTCCCTGCCCCCCAACTTCGCACTTCAACTCTTTGAACTCCGCGTCGCCACGTATCCGGTCAAACGCCCCATCCTCCAGTGCCTTAGGGTTCGTCATTCCCTTCTCCATGTCCTTCTTCAGTTCCTCAATAACTTGTTTCTTGTGTCCCAATCAACGCAGCTGAATAAAGGGCAACCCGCACTCAAGACAATCACTCAGACCTTTGTAGAGGATAAAACGTGTCATTCAGAGAGCTGCTCGAGCGCTGGCCGGTTGTTAAACAATTCAAAACAGGCGGAGATGGGACAGGCCCGGAAGCCATGTCCGAGCGGACGCGCAACCTTGCGCCGCGGACGGCAGGCGCTGAAGTGGCGCGGTCTGTTTGCCCGTACTGCGGCGTAGGCTGCGGTCAACTCATTTTCCACAAGGACAATAAGCTGATTTCGATTGAAGGCGATCCTGAATCGCCCATCTCACGGGGCCGGCTCTGCCCCAAAGGAGCAGACAGTTATGAGCTGCTCACACATTCAAATCGCGAGTTGAAAGTTAAGTATCGGCGGCCATTCAGTACAAAATGGGAAAGCCTGGATCTGGAAACCGCAATGGATATGATCGCGGAACGGCTCTGGACTTCGCGCGAGCACACGTTTGTGGAAAAGGAAGACGGCCAGACGTTGATGCAGACCAAAGCGGTTGCCCACCTGGGCGGCGCAACACTGGACAACGAAGAGAACTACCTGATCAAGAAGCTGTTTACCGGCGGCCTGGGGATGGTATGCATCAGCAATCAGGCCCGAATATGACACAGCTCCACCGTGCCCGGTCTGGGCACCTCCTACGGTAGAGGCGGAGCCACTACAGCACAGCAAGATCTGCAATACTCTGACGCAATCCTGATCATGGGCTCGTCCATGGCGGAGAACCACCCGGTGGGATTCCAGTGGGTGATGGAGGCGCGTGAGAAGGGCGGAAAGGTGATTCATGTCGATCCGCGTTTCAGCCGCACTTCCGCAATGGCGGATTACTGGCTGCCGTTGCGGCCAGGCTCCGACATTATTTTTCTTGGCGCGCTGATCAATTACACCATCGTGAATAAGAAGTACTTTAAGGAATACGTGTGTCATTACACCAATGCGCCTACTATCCTGCGTGAGGATTTCCAAGACACGGAAGAGCTAGGTGGGCTGTTCTCCGGCTGGAATGAACAAGAGAAGGAGTACGATCCGAAAACCTGGTTGTATGAAGGCTCGCCTTATAAGAATAAAAGCAAGCCGCCAGGGCACGCAAAGCATGGCGGCGGCCACGGCAAAGACCGCGGCGGCGAGGCTGGCGACCTGGGCGAGCACAAAGAAGACATGGGGCTGGAGCATCCGCGCTGCATTTTCCAGGCGCTGAAAAGACACTTTGCCCGCTATACGCCGGAGATGGTGGAGCGTTCCTGCGGCATTCCCAAAGAAAAGTTTTTGCAAGTCGCGGAGGTGTACACATCGGCCTCAGGACCGGAGAAGACCGGCGCAATCTGCTATGCCGTGGGCTGGACGCAGCACTCCAAAGGTGTGCAGATTATCCGCGCAGCCGCGATTCTGCAGCTCCTGCTTGGGAACACCGGGCGGCCCGGAGGTGGAGTGATGGCATTGCGCGGTCACGCAACCATCCAGGGTTCCACCGACGTTCCCACTCTTTATGACATTTTGCCCGGCTATCTGCCTATGCCGTTCTTGGATGAAGATTCAAAGACCCTTGAGGCATATCTCAAAAAGCACAAATCCGAAACTGGCTGGTGGAACAACTTTGATAAGTATGCCGTGAGCCTGCTTAAAGCCTGGTACGGAGAGGCTGCAACTCCTGAGAACGAATTTGGCTTCCACTTTGTGCCGCGTGTGACCGGCGACCACTCTGAATATGGTTATTGGTTGGATATGGCAGATGGCAAGATGGAAGGGCTGTTTGTAATGGGGCAAAACCCTGCCGTGGGCTCAGCGAATGGAAGGTTGGAACGCAAGGCGCTGGCCAAATTGAAGTGGTTAGTGATTCGTGACTTTGTAGAGACAGAGACGGCGTCATTTTGGAAAGACTCGCCGGAAGTGGATCGTGGAGAACTTGATCCGGCAAAAATCCCTACAGAAATCTTCTTTCTTCCCGCGGCCGGCCATACGGAAAAAGCCGGCACATTTACCAACACGCAGCGTCTGCTGCAATTCCGGGAACTGGCTGTTGATCCGCCAGAGGACTGCCGAAGCGAGACCTGGTTCATGTATCACCTGGGGCTTAGATTGAAGGCAAAAGCGGCAGAGCAGCGCAATTCGCGCAACGCCGCGCTCAATGCACTCACCTGGGACTACAACACGCATGGCGTCCATGCCGAGCCGGTGGTCGAGGAGATTATTGGCGAGATCAATGGCTATCGCACCGCCGACCGCACGCTGGTTTCCGGATATCGCGACCTCAAGAACGATGGCTCAACCGCGTGTGGCTGCTGGATCTACTCCGGCGTAATGCCCGCGCCAAATGAAAATAAAGCTCGTAACCGCCAGCCAAAGGGGCGTTACGGACATGGATGGGGCTATGCTTGGCCAAGCGATCGCCGCATTCTATATAACCGCGCATCGGCGCGACCGGACGGCAAGCCGTGGAGCGAGCGCAAGGCTCTGGTCTGGTGGGATGCCGACCAGAAAAAATGGACTGGCCACGACAATCCTGACTTCACGCAGGACAAAGCGCCGGATTATCAACCGGCAAAAGACGCCAAAGGCGATGACGCAATTGCCGGCGACAAGCCTTTTATCATGCATCCGGACGGCGTGGGCTGGATCTGGGTTTCCAGCGGATTGAAAGATGGCCCGCTGCCTACGCATTATGAGCCGCTGGAAAGTCTGGTAACGAACCCTCTTTATCCGGAGCATAACACCAACCCTGCGGCGGACAAGAAAGAACGCCCCGACAATCCCTACGGGCACGAACAGGATAAACGCTTCCCTTACATACTGAGCACGTATCGGCTCACAGAACATCACACAAGCGGCGCCATGAGCCGCTATCTGCCACATCTCGCGGAGTTGCAGCCTGAGCTTTTTGCCGAGATATCACCGCAGCTTGCAGCAGAGATCGGCGTGGAAAATGGCGACTATATGGTGATCACAACGATGCGCGGGATCGTGGAGGCGCGAGCGCTGATTACTGAGCGCAACAAACCACTCATGATCAATGGCGAAATGAGAAACACCATCTGCATGCCCTACCAATTCGGATACAAAGGTGTAATCACCAGCGATGTGCCAAATGATCTGCTGGCAATTTCTGAAGAGCCGAACGTGCGCATCATGGAAACCAAGGCTCTGGTGTGCCACGCGCGCAAGGGACGCCTGCCACGAGGCAAGCAGGCGTTGGATGTCCTGAACTCAGATCTGCGGAGGGCGGCATGAGCACAACAGCGTTCCTTACCGATTCAACCTTGTGCATCGGCTGTAAAGCGTGCGAGGTCGCGTGCAAAGAATGGAACCAACTCGGCGCGGACGGTTACGAGTGGAGCGGCTTTTCTTACGACAACACGATGGCCGTCGGACATTCCACCTGGCGGCATGTGAAGTTCGTGGAGAACACACCCGAGATCGGCCTTGGCGGAAACGCGCCAGAGCAACTGCCGGCGTGGGGCTTCTCTTCTGACGTTTGCAAACACTGCGAAGTCGCAGGCTGTCTTGAGGCATGCCCTACCGGCGCGATTGTGCGTATGGACTTTGGCGCAGTTTACATCCAGCCGGATATCTGCAACGGCTGCGCCTATTGCGTTGTGAGCTGTCCGTTTGGCGTGGTGGAAAAGAATGAAGACGATGGCAGGGCGTTCAAGTGCACCTTCTGCTCTGATAGGCAGAGCGCGGGCTTGCAACCAGCCTGCGCCAAGGCGTGCCCTACGGAGTCAATCAAATTTGGCAAGCTGGATGAGCTTAAAGAAGAAGCCCAAGTACGACTGGAAGTATTAAAATCACGCGGCGTGGATGATGCGGTGATTTATGACCCCGTCGATACCAGCGTGAAGGGTATTCACGCGATGTTTCTTCTGCGCGGCGACCCGCGCACCTACAACTTGCCTCCGAATCCTGAAGTACCCACGAGATATTTGAAAAAAGGATGGCAGTCTGCCGCAGTCGCGGCCGGAGCAATGCTGGGCGCAACACTGCTCGCTTTTCTTGGAGGCAGGCGATGAGCCGAGTTCCCTTGCCCGAACTACCCGAACGCATACCGGATTCACAGAGTGAGCTGCGATTAGCAGCAATCCGCCGCGAGGCTCAAGAAAAAGGCATGGTGTCTGCACAGGGCATTGTCCCTGCGGGCGCGCCATTCCCAAAGGCCACACCAGAGACTGGATATTACGGTGTGCCGCTACTCAAAGAACCGCAATGGAAGCCGGAAGTGCCGGTCTATTTCTTTGTCGGCGGCGCGGCCGGTGCATCTGCCGTAATCGCAAACATGGCGAACTGGCTTTCCGAGGATCGTGAGTTGGTGCGCAACGCACGCTGGATCGCCGCTGGGGGAGGCGCTCTGTCTTCAGTGTTGTTGATCAAAGATCTGGGCATGCCCTCTCGATTTTTAAACATGCTACGCGTCTTTAAACCTCAAAGTGCCATGAGCATGGGTGCGTGGACGCTCTCGGCATTCTCCAGTCTTTCTGCAGCATCGGCTTTTGCGAATCTAGCGCAAGAGAAGCTGGGCAAGTCACTTCCGGTAACAATCATTGAGAATGCCGCCAGCGCGCTTGCCGCTGCCACTGGGGTGGTCATGGCGAGCTATACCGGGGTGCTGATCGGGGCGACAGTGGTCCCGGTCTGGAATCAGAATGTAGGCACGCTGCCGCTTCATTTTGCAGCGTCAGGAGTGAACTGTGCGGTTTCTGCTCTGGAATTGCTAGGTTCTGAGAACAGCAGTGCGCTCAATTTGCTGGGAATTAGCGCCTCAGCTTATGAGATATATGAAGGCGTTGAGCTGGAAACCAAGCGCAACCGCGTGAATGAGCCTTTGCGGCAGGGCTGGAGCGGCGCGATGGTGCGGGCAGGAGGAGTGCTCTCCGGACCGGTGCCATTTGGATTGCGAATCGCCTATGCAATTACAGGCAATACAAAGCTGCGCCGGGCGGCCGCATGGTCAAGCATTTCCGGATCTTTGCTCACGCGCTTCGGCTGGGTACATGCAGGAAGATCTTCCGCACGAGACCACCGCATTCCTTTGGAACTGCCGGAAGAAACTCAAGAGGTGAGGAAAACCAGTCATCAGATCGCGTCACAGAAGTCTGCATAGCAGATAAAGCGTAGTAGAACCAATCTCCAGGCTGCGGCCGGTGTGGTATACTAAGACTTCCCGTTAAGTGATTCACCAACGGTTAGCGAGCCGGTCCAGCCTTTCAAAGCGACAACCCACCTCACAAATACCAGTCAATCTTCTTCAGCAGGAATATCAAAACAACAAAGGAACAATTACAAAATGGAACAAGGAATTGTGAAGTGGTTTAACGACGCAAAAGGATTTGGATTTATTACCCGGAACAGCGGCGATGGAGACGTGTTTGTGCATTTCTCCGCGATCCAGTCCAGCGGTTTCCGCAGCTTGCCAGAAGGCCAGGCGGTGGAATTCACAGTGACCAAAGGCCCCAAAGGCCTGCAGGCTGAGAACGTAAAGGTTCTGTAAGCCCGATTTTGCTGCCCAGAGTGTACTAGCGCTCTGGGCAGTGCTGCGTTTGGACTCTTTCTGGCTTCAATTAGTTCATGGCGGGCTTAAAGACTAACCCCTTCATAGCATTTCTTCCGGCCTTTACGGACTTGACTTTGCCGCATGAGGGTGTATGGTAACGTGGTCTTTCCGAACCCAGGGTTATGAATCATTAGTCAAAAGTAATACAAGGTCCATCCAATCCCAAGCAAGCTTTTCACCAGCCCTATTGGCAGCGATGGATACATAAAGGAGGCATCATGGCTGCTAGCCCCACTCCCGCGTCCGAATTAAAACTAAGCACAGAACAGAACCCGGAGGCAACTATCATCCGAGGAACTGGCAAGATTTCATCAGAAACCGCGGACTTGCTGCAGAGCACTATTCGCGAGCTTATTCCCGGCACCAAGCGTATCGTGCTCGACCTTACCGGAGTGGAATATGTGGATAGTTCCGGACTCGGCGCCCTGGTCAGCGTCTTTATGGCTGCAAACCACGCGAACTGCATTTTGGAACTCGCCAATCCCAAGCAGCGCATACGCGACCTGTTCAAGATCACCAAGCTGGCCTCGATCTTCGATGTAAACGGAGACAATTACTTCGGCGTGTATTAAATTCTGTCGCCGCTCCAAGCCCTCATCTATTGGGACGACTGATCAGCTTTTGCTACGGCGGACCCCGGGCCATAAACCGGCTCCGCCTTTCTATCCGCCGCTGCCGAATCCTGAGCGTAGCGCAGCGAAGCCGAAAGATCTCCAGTGATGATGGTGGCAAGAGGGCAATTGCTAGTCTTAAAAAACGTCTGTGCAAGATTAGAGTTCTGATAAGGCAGGCAGGCGGCGGTTGGTAGCTAACTCTTAATATTCTGCTACTTACCTCTTGCCAGGCTCACGGTCTTGATGTTGTCATCCGGTACCCGGTCGATCAACAGGGCAAACGGATCAATGCCGGCTTTCTCCGGCAGCGAGGCTGTCACAAATGTAAAGGTCGAGCTGGTTTGCGTGATGTGCTCGCGTTCACGATAGAGCGTGTCCCCATACTTCTTGTTCTTGCCTGGCTTGGCGAACGCCCCAATGTCGATATAGTCGTTGATCGGCACCTCAGTTTCATTTCCCTTGGCATCAGCTTTGTATTTGCGCGCCTCCACTTTAATGGTTACGTCATACTTGCCGTCCGCGCGTGAATGGGCTGTAGCGTCCAGCGTGCGGTTGGAAAAGATGGTGAGGTCTTCAAACAGGTCCTTGATCAAATATTGCAATTGAGGCGGCGTTTGCTCCTGTAACGCGTCCACCAGCGCATGTGACGTTGGATAAGGCGGCTGTGCGTACGCATATTGCTGGATCACTTTGCGCAGCGCTCGGTTAACCGCGTCCTCGCCAATCATCTCTTTCAGGTAGTACAACACCACGCTTCCCTTGCGATAGTGGATATATCCCTGGTTCGCTTCCACCGTTAGCAAGGGACGTTCCTTTAACCTTTCAGCGCCACGGGAACGCAGATAATTATCCATTTCGTACTTAAGGAATTTCCGCATCGTGTCGCGGCCATATTCCTTTTCCATCACCATCAGCGCGGAATATTGCGCCATGGTTTCAGAAAGCAGCGTCGCGCCTTCCATGTTGGCGCCGATCACCTGGTGCGCCCACCATTGATGCCCCATCTCATGCGCAACCACATAAAAGACAAAGTCAATGTCGTCTGGCTTGTTGATGTTGGCAATGAAACCGATGGCCTCCGAATACGGCATGGTGCCGGGGAAAGCCTGGGCAAAGCGCGCCACACGCGGAAACTCAATGATGCGCGCTTCCTTGTGGTAGTAAGGACCGAAATTCTTGGTGTAATAGTCTAGCGATTTCTTGAGCGAATTCATCATTCGCGGCACGTTCCAGGGGTGCTGCCGGTCGTAATAAACCTCAAGCTTGATGCCGTTCCACTCCTCCCGCGCCACTTCATACCGGGCAGACATGAAGGAATAAAAGTTCAGTGACTGGTGATCAAGCTTGTATTCAAAATACCGGCGTCCATTCTCCTGCCATTCCCGCACTAGCGAACCTGGGGCAATCGCAAGTTGATCAGCCGACGTGCTGATGATCGTCTGCACATCCACCCAATCGGAATGGCCACCAAGGTAGTTCTCCATGCAATCGGCGGTGCAATTGCGCTCAAGAGGCGGCATTAGATCAATTTCTTTTAAGCCGAATTTCTTCCTGTCATTGGGATCGGTTAGTTGGCGCTGCGAGTTATAACCAATGACCGGCCCAATCGTGTTATTGAAGAAGCTCCCATTCTGCACCAGCTCCACCGTGCTCAACTCATTTTCAAAGCCGCGATTCTTGCTCTTTACCGTGAAGTGCATGGTGCGGCTTTCACCAGGCTGCAGCGGCGAATCAAATTTGTAGATTCGGTAGTAGAGCTTCTCGTCATCTTTGTTCAGTGACGCCCCAGGAATGTCAATCTCTGTCAGGTAATTAGGATCAATGGTGAAATGGATTTCGGTGAGCGGCTGCGCGTAAGGGTTTTGAATCACTTGCTCTGCCCGCATCGTCATGTTGCGCGACTCTGGATACACGTCAATTGCGTACTTTACGCTGCGGACGCGAGGTTGCTTCTGTTTTTCATATTGCTTGTAGGTCTTTTCATAATCGGCCTGGCGACGTTGCAAAGTTTTTGGTCCAACAACCCGGTTGATAACCTCAGTGTTGTACCAGATCCATGCGCCGGTTGAAACGAATGCGAGCAGGCACAGCATCGCACCTGATATCCACCCGCCGTGAAAACGTCGGGCTGCGTTCTGCCGCCTTCCGGCCCAGCGGTCTTGCTTGCCGCGTGGCCAGAACATGACCGTCAAAATTCCGAGCAAACCGCAGAACAGAATCCAGTAGAGTGCGTACCAGTCCCATGATTGCCTGTAAGGCGCATCGCCAAACATATCTGAGTGGACTACGTTGGGAGCGCCCGCAAACTGAACAAGGTTTGTGGCGACGTTTAACGGCCCCCACATAAAGGCGTTTGCCGTAAGGAAAGCAATATAGATCGCATAGCCCAAATACTTGTTTGGTGCGACTGCATGGATAAAGAACGCGAGCACCGCAAGAGCCACAAAGAGCGAGAGATCGCGCACAAGCAATTCGTAGGAATACAAACCAATCTGGAAACGGTGGTAGCCATGCCATGCCTGCACCGCAACGCCGCTGAGCAGCGCAAAGACCTGGACCAGCATTACCATAAAAATCAGGGTCACAAGGCGCGTGGCATATGAGATCCACTCCGGGACGGGCGTTGCATCCACAATCTCGTCCATCCGCTCATCCTTGTCTTTCCACACGAGCACTCCTGCGTAAAAAGTCACCACTACGATGACGAACAGGTAGAGCGTTCCGCGTATCAGGTCCAGCACCCAAAAAGTTACCGGCAGTGTGTGGTTGCCGTAACCTTCAGTCGCGTTGAACATCAGCCCAAGGAGGCAGTTAAGGCCTCCAGCCAGCATAATAATGATGAAAGGAACGCTCACCAGCATTCCCCGCAAATGGATTCCCAGCGACTGGAACAGTTGTTTCCATGCTACAAAACGAAGATTGGGATTGAGAACCGGGCGGCCCACTGCGATCGGCTGGGCTTGCGAGTCGGCTTCCGCCGGCTTGGCTTTGCTCGCCTTTTCAGAAAAGCTGAAGCGGAAGTAGGCAAAGGTAAAAATCGCGGCTGCAACCGCCGCCCACAGCAGACGGTTCCAAAGCATCAAGCCGCTGAGAGCCACGGGAATGCTGTTCTTGTCAGCCACCGTCCAGTATTTTGCTGTCAGAGCAAATGTGCGGATGCCAAACGGGTCTGCGAACACGACATAGTCTTCATGTCGCAAATCCTGGAGCAGCACGCCTGCCGCAATGTATCCGATTAGCAGGACCAGGGCTCCAATAAATGGGACAACCTCATTGCGCGCCATTACCGCAATCGCAAAGAGTATTGCCGCAATGATCAATGCATTGGGCAACGCAAAAACATAAATGGCATGGAGATGTGCCGCCCAATTCACGCGTCCCCACTGGTCCGGATCAGCCCATGGCATGTACTTGGCGGCAAGGATGCCCGCTGAAACTCCAAGCATCGGAATGGTTGATACCAACGTAGCGCCGATGAAGCGCCCGAATAGGTAATCCCTGCGGCGCATTGGCGTGGAAAAGACAATCTGGTTGGTATTGAATCTGAAATCGCGCAAGGCCGCGGAATTCACAAAGGCCGCTGCCATCAGCAACATCACCAGGCTGATGAAGCCGTAATATCCGCTGATAACAAATGGAGCATTGTGGTAGGTATTTGTCAGAACGATGAACAATTGGACGTTAGGCGTACTGACGGCCGCGAACACCATTAATGCGATGACGCCAAAGAACACCCACAGCATTTTCGATCGCAGCCAGTAGGAGATTTCAAACCAGGTGATTTTCCAGAACATGTTTGCTCCTAGTCCCAGTTCCGGATTTTGGTAAAGAACACATCTTCCAGATCAGCCTGGCTGGGAAGGAACCCATCTCCAGGCGGCTGCTCATCATAGACGTGCAGGAATGGTCGTCCGCCAACCAGTTTGTTCGACACGACGCGGAACGTCTGTTCGTAATGCGCCAGTTCCGCCTTCTCAATGGAACGCTGCCAGATCCGTCCGTTCAGTTTGGAAATCGCGGATTGCGGTTCGCCTTCATACAGAACTTTCCCCTCATGAATGATGGCCATGTTAGTGCAAAGGTCCATCACATCTTCCACAATGTGCGTTGAGAGTATGACGATCACCTGCTCTCCGACTTCGGCGAGCAGATTGTAGAAGCGATTGCGCTCGCCCGGATCAAGCCCCGCTGTAGGTTCATCCACGATGAGCAATTGCGGATTGCCGAGCAGCGCCTGGGCAATGCCAAAACGCTGCCGCATGCCTCCGGAAAATCCGGTCAGGGCTTTCTTGCGAACATCGTAGAGATTGCAGCGCTGAAGCATGGCGGAAACAACTTCTTTACGCTCGCGCGAGTTCGTGATTCCCTTGAGCAGCGCCAGATGGCTGAGCATGTCCTGGGCGGAAATTCTGGATAGACGCCAAACTCCTGCGGCAAGTATCCAAGCCGGCGGCGGACCTCGTCTTTTTGGTTAAGAAGATCGATATTACCTAGCTTGACGCTGCCGCTGTCGGGCTCCTGCAAGGTAGCCAGAGTTCGCATTAGTGTCGATTTGCCTGCGCCATTCGGTCCCAGCAGACCATACATGCCTCGCGGGATCGTCAGTGATACCTTATCCAGCGCTTTAACGCCGTTCTTGTAAGTTTTAGAAAGGTTATAGATGGTCAATTCCATGCTCATGCCTCATTAATACGCAGATATGCTGGGAAAGTTTCAAGATATGGGAATTCGGCATTCCTGGTATGTGGATGATTATCCTTTAAAAAGACGCACCAAGACACGTTTCGTCATCCCTTAGAGCATAGAAAGTGTGCCAATGCGGGCGAACCTGTGGACCGCTAATCTCCGAGTTGAAAACATGAAGTTGCCAGATCGAAGGATCTCTTGTAATCATGGTGCCGAGAGGGGGACTCGAACCCCCACGAGCCGTTTAAGCCCTGCGGATTTTAAGTCCGCTGCGTCTGCCAGTTCCGCCATCCCGGCTTGGGAATATTCATTTTATAGGTAATTCGGGTTTTGGGTGTCCTCACCTTTACAATCTTCAGGCGCCAGAAGATGCAGATTTTGTGCAACCAGCGATGCCGGCGTGAGTCCAATGAGTCTATGCAGATGGTGGAGAGCCCAAACGTGGAAACCGAGTGTCTGCCGCTTTCAAGCATTCCCCGCACGACCCGCCTGTTTGACGATTATCTCCATCACTTTGATCGCGTAAAGCGGTTTTATGCCCGTCCGCCCCTGAACCAGGATTGGTGGGCCGAGGAAACCAGGAACATTCAATATCCCGCAGAGCGGCGGCAGGAAGTGGCCGCCATTCTGGAGCGGCAAAACCGCGAATTCGAAGCGGGCGAAAAGACCCTGGCAAATATTGATCTGCTGCGACACGGCGCCGCAGCGGTTGTGACGGGGCAACAGGTTGGTCTCTTTGGTGGGCCGACGTTTTGCATTCTTAAAGCGATGACCGCAGTCCTGATGGCGGAAAAAGCCGGCGCGGTGCCGATATTCTGGCTGGCGACAGAAGACCACGATCTGGAAGAGATCGATTCGGTAAATTTTGCGTACGGCGATCATCTGCAAAAGTTCGCAGTAAACGTGCCGCACGTGGAAGGCGCACCCGTCGGAACGATTGCATTCACGGATGAGATCACCGCAGCCACACAGCAGGTGGAAGCGCTATTTGGAAAATCAGAGATCAGCGAACTGTTAGCTGCAAGCTATTGCAAGGGGGAGACGTTTGGGACGGCTTTTGCCAGGTTCTACACCAAAATATTCTCTGAGATGGGCGTGATTTTTCTAAATCCACTCGATCCAGAGCTTCACCGCATTGCGCAGCCGGTATTTTCCACGGCGCTCGAAAAATCCGAGGAAATCAACCAAGCGCTGGTTGCGCGCAATCAGGAGCTGGAAGCGGCTGGATATCATGCGCAGGTGAAGGTTACGCCCTCTCACACGCTGTGTTTTTACTTTGGAGAAGGAGCCAGAACACCGGTACGCCAGCAGGATGGGCAGTTTTTTGTTGGTGAGCGCAAGCTGTCTACCGCGGAGTTGCTGAATGAAACGGAACAATGTCCGGAAAAGTTCAGCGCAAACGTGCTGCTCCGTCCGCTGATGCAGGATTATTTGTTGCCGACTTTGTGTTATATCGGCGGCCCTGCCGAAACTGCATACTTTGCCCAGATTGAAGTCGTATACCGCAAGCTGGCAGGCAGAGTTACACCGGTTGTTCCGCGCATCTTTGCCACCCTGATTGAACCCCGAATTGCCAAGCTGATGGATCGTTACCAACTTTCTCTCCCCGACCTTTTCAATACGCCAGAAAAAACGCGCGAACTGGTCGGCAGTCGAGCGCTTCCGGATAGCATCCTCAAGAATTTTGATCTTGCCGCCGAGCATGTGGAGAAGGCGCTGGCTGTAATCCAGGGTCCGCTTGAGAAGCTGGACAAAACGCTAATCGACGCCGCGGGAAATGCGGGATCAAAGATGCGGTACCAGTTGCAAGGCATTCGCGACAAAGCTGCTCGCGCCGAGGCGCGCAAAAATACTGAGGTTCTGCACCATGCGGACGAGCTGATTACCGCGCTCTATCCCAACAAAGAATTGCAGGAGCGTGAGATTGGCGGGGCATATTTCCTTTTGAAGTACGGAAAGAGCGTTTTGGACCAGATCAAGGCCGCAGTCCGCACCGGATGTGGCGAGCATCAGGTGATCAGGATACAAGCCGCGTGAGAATTGTTTTCGCAAAAGATCGCTCATGCGCGATTTACAAATAGCTGAGGAATCCGATGTCCTTTCTCCGCTGCTTCAGCCCGGCAAACCAACGGCATGGAAGATAAAGCACCGCCACCACGATCAGCCAGACCAAGTAGAGCAATCCAAGACTCCAGACGTACCCTACCGGCGAAGGTGGATTCATTACAGGATGGTTCATGAACAGCCACGGCGCAACCGAGCCCGTGCGCAGCAGTGAAACGATCATTGCGGCGAAATGAATCAATGGAATGTGCAGAACGTAGTAGAAGAATGGGACGCGGCCAAATATCTTCAGTACGTTTGCAACGCGACCAACAGCACTTTCTAGTAAGGGCAATACCAATAACATTGGCCCCAGCGTCATCAGCAGAAACAGCAAAGAAGCCGGATACTTGGTGGTGTTAAGGAATGAGATCCATGCCGGCGCTTGCGGCCGCCTTGGAGGAGCGACTGGTGCGGCCTGCTGTGCCGCAGGGCTGGCATTTGTGTTCGAGGCTGTCGCGCTCCGTTGTGGCGCAGTTTGGCTTTGCGCATTGGCCGAAGGCGCAGGCGCGAGCCAGGGACGTGGGTCGCCATAGAGGTTAAATCCGCGCAAAACAAGAAACGCGACAATGCAAGCTGTACCCAACGTCAAACATATACTGCGGCGACGGGCCCCATCCACAATCATTACATGTCCAAACACATAGCCCAGCGCCATCACACCAACCCATGGGACGATCGAATACAGCACAAACAGAACCGGCCCATGCTCGCCTATCTGTATTGGGCCTCCAAGGTAGAGGATTTGCCACAACCAGGCCCAATGACTTTCCGCCACCGTCGGGTACAAGCTCGGCAGAAATCTGTCGAGAATGTTGTGTCCCAGCACAACAACCAAGCCAAAGGCCGCCAGTGCTCGCTTGGGCAGAAAGATCAGGCCTGCCAACAGGACCATGCACCATCCAATCACCCAGATCACCCCGGCGAGCAGGTAATGGCCGAAATCAAAATTGAAAGTCCAGGCCACGCGAAGCACGGTAAGCTCCAGCAGCACCAGCCACAAGCCTCGCGTAACAAGAAAGCGCGCCAGAGAACCGGTATTGGCTAGTTTGCGGCCGTGGAGAAAAGCCGAAGTGCCCGCCAGGAAGATGAATGCCGGTGCTACAAAATGCGTGATCCAGCGGGTCAGAAAAATTCCGGGGGTCGGGCCGCCGGCTGGAAGACCGGAGTAAACGCGGACATGGTCAATCGCCATCAGCAACATCACCGTGCCGCGCACGATATCAATTGATTGGACACGTCCGCCGACCCGTGTTTCATTGCGGTCTGCCTTGACGGCTTGGGCGGGCGCTAGGCTGGATAAGTCCTGCGTTGCTGTTCTCAGCATAGTGGAACTCCCTTGTCCGCGGAATTCACAACAATCAGACGGAATTCCCGTCAATTTGTCATCGACGAATCGTAGCACTACCGTCCTCTTTCGATGGACCGAGAAATCTAGTGCTGATCCTCCCGATGCCGGAGCGGAGCAGATTGCTCGCGCCTCACCGAACACAACTCAAAAGATTGAAGCGGCGATGAAGGTTAGGCGCTCGAACCGCACGTCGCTGTTTTTGCGGCGATCGCGGACCCTGTACGCTTTGTTACTGAAGACCGGTGCTTTGCGGAGGCATAAGGCTTTTGAGGCTAAAAACTAGGAGGGCCTTTACGCGTTCGGCACAAAGAATCGAATAGCCCAGAACGTGAGCGCGGCTACTACGGCAGATGCCGGAATCGTCAACACCCAGGCCCAGACAATCTGCTTTGCGACGCCCCATCGCACAGCGGAGAGGCGTGAAGTAGACCCCACGCCAACGATCGCGCCGGTAATAGTGTGCGTGGTACTTACAGGAATGCCGTGATAGGCCAGCATGAAGAGTGTGACAGCGCCTGCGCCTTCAGCACAGAATCCTCCAACGGGGCGAAGCTTAGTGATTTTTGATCCCATGGTGTGAACGATGCGCCATCCGCCCATATACGTCCCCAATGCGATGGCGACATTGGCGCCAAGGATGATGTACCACTTGTAATTTCCCCATCCGGAAGCGAATTGTGCCGGTGTGAGATACCCGCCTGCGAGCAGCGCACCGGCAATGATGCCCATGGTTTTTTGTGCGTCATTACCGCCATGACCCAGGCTATAAGCAGCGGCGGAGAGAAGCTGCAATTTTCGAAAAAGCTTGTCAACGGTCCGGGGCGCTGCGCTTTTGAAGATCCAGGAAACAGCAACCATGAGCCCAAGACCAATGATCAAGCCAATGAGCGGCGCCAGCACGATGAAGATGAGCGTGGCCATCCACTTTTCACCCAGCCCGGGAATGGTGCCGATGATTGGCCAATGCAGTTTGGGCTCACGAACGAGAACATGCCAGCCTGCGCGGGCAATGGCTGCGCCAGCCAGGCCGCCGATCAGAGCGTGTGAAGATGACGTCGGCAAGCCCCACCACCACGTGAGGAGGTCCCAGATAATGGCTCCGGCTAGTGCAGAGAGAATTACATATTGCGTTGCCTGGTGTGGATCAACAAGACCGCCGGCAATTGTTTTTGCAACGGCTGTCCCGAAGATAAATGCGGCAAGAAAATTGAAAAACGCTGCCCAGATGACGGCAAGCCGTGGCGAAAGTACGCGCGTGGAAACGACGGTGGCGATGCTATTTGCGGCGTCATGGAAGCCGTTGATGAAGTCGAAGGAAAGAGCGATCAGAATGGTGACTGCAACCAACAATCCGCTCAGGTGCACTTAGATCGTCTTCCTGTCGCTTCGCTCCCAACCGCTCGCGAATCTTCTCGCCTTGAATGCATTTATGCTCCTGTTGCAGGCGGCTCGACGCGTGGTCGGCCTCGCCGCAAGTGTCGACTTCGCTCTATCTTTATGCGCTCTTTAGAACTACGCCTTCCAGTACATTTGCCGCGTCTTCAGCCTTGTCGGTGGCGGTCTCAAGCACTTCATAGAGCTCTTTGAGCTTGATCAGGGAAATAGGATCTTTTTCTTTTTCGAATAACACAGCAATAGCCCCGCGCGCGATACCATCAGCCTCATTTTCCAACCGATTGATTTCTACGCAATTCTCCAGCACGTTGTCATGCTTCTTGCCCAGGCGCGCAAGAGCGTCAGTAAGCTGGTCAGCCTGTTTGACGACGATGCCAGCCAAAAGCGAAGCAGCTGGCGGAGCGCTGGTGATCTTATACATAATCAGTCGAACACCGGCGGCATAGATGAAATCAAGAACATCATCGAGCGAGGAAGCCAGTCGATAAATGTCTTCGCGATCAAAAGGCGTGATGAAAGTCTGATTCAGCTTGGTAAGAATATTGTGGGTCATGTCGTCGCCGCGGTGCTCAATGTCCTTGAGCTGCTGCACGCGAGTGTCGAGATCTTTGAAATCTTCCAGCGTTTGTTTTAGCAGACGGGCGCCATCGCCCAGGTTACTGGCCATTTCAGCGAACATATCGAAGAACTTTGTGTCTCTAGGAACAAGGCGGACCATGTAAGCGGGAGTTCTCCTGGACGATTGTTAAGGGACTGTCAAAGTCAACCGAGAAATATCGCATGGTGCTGGTGATCAGGTCAAACGGCTGGGTGGATGCTGCAGGACTGCCCGCGTCTGCTGGAACAGACGCCGGAACGCGCGAACCAAATAACGAATGGCCAGAATTGCCATCACCAGGCAGATCGCCACGATTCCACTGGCGATTATCGGATGCCGGGTGGCGAACCAAGTAAGCGAAATGGCTGCAACGTCTTCCGAAGACTTAACGCTATGTTTGAGAAAGGCTCAGGAGATGGAGTGACGGCTGTACGCATCGCCAGCTTGCTTCCGTGCGAAGCTAAAGCAATCGCGCCACCTAAGGCGGCCACCGCTACTTGCAGTGCGGGCGAAAGATGTTGCGCGGCGCCATAAGAAAGAAGCGTCGCTACAGGCACTTTCACAAAGGTGTTCAGGGCGTTCCAGATGAGATCGAAGACAGGGATCTTGTCGGCAAAAAACTCAAGTCCGAAAAGAATGGCGCAGACAATGATCACCGGCCATGATCCCAGGATGTGCAGTGCAGGCGGCAATTGAAACCCATGAACGTGAGAAAGCACGCCCAAGGTAGCCACAGTGGCATAAACGTTTAAACCTGCGGCGAAGCTGGCGGCAATCGCTACAGCCAAAATTTCATTGGTGGTAAATGAAAGCATTTCTTACCTGGGACAAAAAGAAAAGGCTGCCGAAGCAGCCTTCTCGTAAACTATTGATAATAAACAGCTTAAAGCGTACTCTCGATCTCAAAACCCCAAGCTTCCAGTAAGGGTTCCGGTATGTACTTGCTGTTTTTATTTCTACGCGCCCACTCGCGCAAACGAGTAGACCGGATGTATTGATCAGGTGTCAGCTTGAATTCCTTGACTGCCTGCTCAAAGGAGGTGACAACGGGGATGACTGGCCCGATGGGCTCAGGCTTACCCCAGTTAGGATTACCGCGTCGCCTTGCCATAATAGGTTTCGCCCTGCCTTTTAGATAGAAGAGTGCTTACAATTTATGAACTTTACTTTGGATTCCCAGAATCGGCCTTTGGTTTCAATACTTAATGAAAAAAACGGCGGGATGTATCCCACCTTGAGACCAAAGCTCATTGCAAGACCAGATATTATAGGCGATTTTCTGGTATTTGCAACGGGTTTGTCTCCTCGATATCGCTTTTTATTCGTTCATTTTCCTCTATTTTGTAGCATTCTCGATGGCTCTTCCTCAAAATCCATCGTACTCCCGATGCCCTCATCCCCTTGACTGCATTGTTTTTAACTCCTGGCTACCCCTGCCGCTCGTCAGCCAGCTTTCTAGTATGATGGTGTGCCGTGAGTTAACCCTAATTTTTACAGGAGGCAAGAATGAAGTTCTTGGCGCGTGTTGTTGCCACAGTAATCCTGGGGTCCCTTCTTTTCATACAGGCTTTTGCGGAAGATACTGCCAATTCTTCCAATTCGACCTCTACCGAGGCCACTGCCCCAAACACTACTGGCAGCTCCACCGCCTATTTGGCGCCATTCATCCCAATGCAGGCTGATACCACTGCCAAGCCTAAAGCCAAGCCGCCAGCAATGGTGACACTTATCCGGCGGTTGATCTCTTCGTCGGCTATTCCTACATCCGCTTCAGGACTGACGCGGGCACAAAAGAAGCTTTCAACACACATGGACTCACAGGCGCTCTGGCTGGAAACGTAAATCGCTGGTTCAGCCTGGTGGCCGACTTCGGCGCCTATCGAATAAAAGACCTGCCGCCGGCCGTGACCGGCAGCGCGTATACATATCTTTTTGGTCCACAATTTTCGCGCCGTGGTGAGCGCTGGACACCCTTCGTCCATGCGCTTTTCGGCGCTGCCCGCCTGGCTGATATCCAGGCTTCCACCATTCCCACAGGCTCAGCTTTCTTTAATCGCTCATTTTCCCAGAACTCATTTGCCACGGCGCTAGGCGGCGGCCTTGACGCAAATATCAACAAACATGTGGGCATTCGCATTTTTCAGTTTGAGTATTTGCTGACCAAGTTCACTGACGGTGGAGACAACAAGCAGAATAATCTTCGCGCCTCCGCCGGACTGGTGCTGCATTTCGGCGGCAATCCTCCGCCACCTCCGCCCAACCATCCGCCGACCGTCACTCTCAGCGCCAACCCGACCAAGGTTTTTGCCGGCTCCAATGATCCAATCACTCTGAACGCTCAAGCCTCCGATCCTGACAATGACCCGCTGACTTATAAATACACAGCCACGGGCGGCACTGTTGAAGGCACCGGCGCGGACGCGCGTTGGAATTCCACCGGCGTTCAGCCGGGCAAATACACCATTACCAGCACGGTTGACGATGGCAAAGGTGGGACAGCTACTTCTTCCACGGATGTAACAGTTGAAGAAAAGCCCAACACGCCGCCTGCGGTTTCCTCTTGTGCTGCGGATCCTTCAACCATCACCGTAGGCCAGCACTCCACCATCACCACTACGGCCACTGACGCGGATAACGATCAGCTCACATACAGCTACACCACGAGTGGCGGAAACGTTACCGGCTCCGGTGCCAGCGCTCAATTCGATTCCACTGGAGCCGCTCCCGGCACTTACACCATCACTTGCACGGCCAGTGACGGCCGCGGTGGTGAGGGCCACGCCACAACGCAAGTAACTGTAAAGCCGGCTGTTGAACAGCAGCAGCTTGAACAGCGTCTCTCGCTGCACAGCATCTACTTCCCCACCGCTCAGCCCACTGAGAATAGCCCGATCACGAGCGGCTTGCTCGCCAGCCAGAAGAAGACCCTGCTTGCTCTTGCCGACGACTTCAAGAAGTATCTGGCATTCAAGCCTGATGCCCACTTGATCCTGCAAGGCCATGCTGATCCGCGCGGCGGTCCTGAATACAACAAGAAACTTTCTGATCGTCGTGTGGAGCGCACCAAGGCTTATCTTGTGGCCAATGGCGTTTCAGCCGACGCCATTGAAACTCAGGGCCTGGGTGAAGAACAGCCCATGAGTCCTGATCAGGTTAAGCAAGCCATTGACCAGGACCAGAACATCACCGCGGCGCAAAAAGCGCAGCTCAGCAAAAATGCCAAAGTGCTGGCTCTCGCTCAAGACCGTCGCGTTGATGTCACCCTCAGCACCACCGGGCAGACCTCAGTACGACAATTCCCGTTCAATGCTGAAGATGCTTTGAACCTCATCAACCCGCGCGGCGCTCCCGGAACAAAGAAGGCCCCGGCCAAGGCGGTCCCGAAAACAGGAGCTCCCAAAACCGGCACAGCCAAAAAGAAAGGCGCGGCCAAGAAACAGTAGGGTCAATCGCAGCAGGGAGAACGTAGCACCCGCTTCTCTTCTTCGAAACAAAATTGCGGCAGGTCAAAAAAAGGCTTGCCGCATTTTTTCTTCTGGTTGGCACAGGCACTCCTGTGTAAGTAGATTTTTGTGGACCGCAGCCGCCCCCGGCTGCGCACATTGAAGTCGTACTCCCTCGACCACCTTTGATCCGGTGCTGGAAGCCGCTGTGTCACACACAATTCATCATCCTGACGGACGTAAAGCGAGCGCGCCCTCATCAGCGCGCGAGTAGGCCGGAGGGACCCTTTGTTTTTGTTGATGGTAGGCAACTTTTACAAAGGCCATAGCTCTTGCATGAGTCTCAGCTTGGACTGGATGTCCCGAGCAAATCTGCGGCACAAGATATTTCCTCCGCTTCCTCGGTTCCTCCGTGTTTCAAAGGTGTTATTTTGATTTTTGGCAATTCCGGCGATTCTGATCCGTGCCCATCCGTGTTTATCCGTGGTAGGGCTTCGCTCTTCTCCTGTCTCCGTGGTGGGTCCTTTCATTTCCACAACCTCCGCACTTCCCGGCTCAACTCCACCACTTCAATCCATTCCGGGCACTCCGGCCAGTTATGTACCCAGCAGATAAGCATGTCGCACTCATTGGGATCGTGCTTATGGATCAGAAAATTACGGCTTTCCTGTTCAAACTCCGCGTTGAGTCTCTGCCATCGTCCGCTTTCCACCTCGCGCATGACTTCGCAATCGGGAAATTCCGGCTGTAATCTCGTCACTACCAGTCCCAGCGGGCCGGACATCATCCCAAAAAGATAGACCACGCCCAACTCGTTCGTCGGCGCGTGCACCAGCCCCAGCGGCGTCAGCGGCGCTCCATACAGCGGACGCTCCTTTTTGCATCTCGTGATCGCCGTACTCGAACTCTTGTCCGCACACCGTTTTCTATCCTCGTGCGCCTCCAGCATTTTGAGTACATCTCCCCATTCGCTTTCGAGTCCCTTTTCCCGGGCAAATTGCAACAACCCGCGTGGGACCTCCGTCCATCCCCCGAACCGCGTCAGTAGGGGCCCTACGCTGTAGCGGCTTTCTTTGCTGTATTCCACTAGGCCCGGCAACTTTCCCACTCGCCGCGCCACCCCGGCCCAATCCTGGAACAGCGTATCCAGGTCTAGCTTGTAACCTTGGCCATGCGGATCAAAGCCGGCTTCGCGTAGCGCATCCGCGTATCGGCCAAAGAACCGCCGGATCGTACGCAGGGTAATCCGGCGCATCTCTTTCAACTCCGCCACCGTCGGCACGCGGCCCAACTCATCCGCGCAGTTTCGAATCGCTGCAATGATCTCTTCCTTCGTCACATTACCTCCAAATAAAAAGCCACCCCGTGAGGTGGCTTGGTTTTGAAAAACTTGTGAACTTCAGAACTTATGTGGCACGGGCAGCCCGTGTCTCTAAAATCTTGTGGCCTGCAGGCACTCCTGCCTGTGTCTCTGGATTCTTGTGGACCGCAGGCGCCCTCGCCTGCGCACTTCGACGTTGGGTCAGGAACGGCTCCGCTGCCGCTTCGAGTTAGCTAAATACGTTTGAGGTATTTATTGATCTCTTGCGTTGAGGGCATGTTCAAGATGGTTGAAAAGCCAAAACCGTTGAGTTGTTATACCGGAGAAACGATAGCAGTCATAGTGACTTTGCTCGGCTGCTTTGGACTCTACTATGGCTGCGCAATGTTGCTGGTCCCTGTATTTCCGCGACAGCCGGATTTCGCAAGAACGATAACGCTAGTTATACTCTTGCCAATTTCGTTTTCCATTGTATGTTTTCTGTTAGGTGGCTGGGTCTGGAGCCGCACCACTAAAGTCGTTTTCGCAAAGGCTCTTGCATACGTTGTTGGCATATCGATAGGGATGGTTTTTTTGGTTTTCATCATTCTCGCTGTTGGTTCTAATTTTCGTCATTAAATGCCTCACCGGGCAGGAAACCAAGTGGGCGCTTGCCCCCAGTTGGCGTTCAGCGCGGCATATGTCACTACCTCTTCTGACCTTCAGTATTCTCCCCGCCACGATCTTCGCCAGCCCGAGCACGACACTGCTCGTTTTCGTACAGCTACCTAAAGTCTCTCGGGCGAGACAAGTGTCAGGGCACGAATTTATTCGTGCCGTATCGGATTCCGTAATCCGGGCTTCAGCCCCTGCTCCTCTGATTGCTAGAAATTCTCGTGGACCGCAGGAGCCCTCGCCTGCGCACCTCGACATTCATCTCTTACTCGACACCAACTTGGCTACTGAAATTCTGTCTCTACAACCACCTGCCATCCCAAATCCCAGCAGCCGAGGCTTGGGTACAGGGATCGGCTCCGCTGCCGCTTCGCGTAGCCACGATGCCTTGAGGCAAGAGATATGTCAGTAGGGACGCAGCATGCTACGCCTCCGCTTTCATACGACAGAATCATGCGGTCGCATTCTTGTAGGAATGCCAACAAATTTTTTAAAGGATTTGTGATGGATGCAAGGAAGCTAAAACACAAGGCCAACTGCTAATTGCCAATTACTAATTGCTGTCCAATTGCCGGCTGCTTTTCGCACACTACGGCCACCTACTAAAGGATTCTTTTCCAACGCGCGCAGCCTTACGGCTTCGCATTTTGGATCCCTTCAGGGCCGCAGTAGCTGGGAGCGACACAAAGGCCCACAGACCGCAGAGGTGCAGGCCTTTTCGGGTAAACCCGGATTGCCAACTGGCAACGTTCCGCCGGCGCCGCTCCCTGCAGAACTGCGCTCACTATAAGCGAATACCGAGCGAATTGCAACAACAAAATCTGGCCTTCATTAATTTTTCCCAAAGGGTTTTCTAATCCGCCCGCTGGGCAGATTTTTTCCAGAATAGATGAAACGAATCCGCTGCCCGCTGCACTATGTCGATAGGGAACTAAAAGAAGTTCACAGAGTCTCCTAAGCCTCTGTAATCTTCTGTTTTTCTTTCCTTGGTGGTCTTCGCGGCTGAACGTTAGTCGCGAAGACTTTTTATGTCGGCATCGCCAGTGGCTCAACCACGCCGTTGAGAATTCCTTTTTCATCCACTCCCGTCGGCAGCGTCCCAAACGTGTTTCCATGCTGCCCTGCCAGCCGCGATCCGATAAACGCCTCGGCCATCGCCGGAGAACTGTAACGCACCATCAAAGATCCCTGCATGGCCAGCGCCAGCTTTTCCGTCAGCTCTCTGGCTGCATATTTTTCGTCGGCAGCCGCATTCAATCGAACACCAACACCTTCAACATATTTATCGAGCCGTGGATCAGCGCCAGCCGCGGATTTAAATTCAGCCATCAGCGCTTCCACAGTCGCTGGATCTTTGGCCAGTGCTCGCAATACGTCCAGACACATCACATTACCCGAACCTTCCCAGATGGAATACAGCGGCGCTTCACGATAAAGCCGAGGCATGATTGACTCTTCCACATAACCGTTCCCGCCCAAACATTCCAGCGCTTCGCCCACATGCATTGGTGCGCGCTTGCAGAGCCAATATTTGGAGATCGCTGTGGCAATCCGGCAAAAAGCGCGTTCACGTGGATTGGATTCGCGACAGTCGAACGCATGGGCCAACCGGATCATGAGCAGCGTTGCGGCCTCAGACTCAATTGCCAGATCGGCCATGACATTGCGCATCAACGGCTGCTCAATCAGCAACTTCCCAAATGCAGAACGATGGCGCGCATGATGGACCGCCTGAGCCAGCGCCTGCCGCATCAGCCCTGCAGCCGCAATCGCGCAGTCAAGTCGCGTGTGGTTCACCATCTCTATAATCGTTTGCACGCCTCTTCCCTCTTCACCCACCACATGGGCCCACGCTTGCGCAAACTCAACTTCACTCGATGCGTTGGAGCGGTTCCCCATCTTGTCCTTCAGCCGTTGGATATGGAAGGCATTGCGCTTGCCGTCCGGCGTCCAGCGAGGAAGCAGGAAGCAGCTCAGGCCTTTCGGCGCTTGCGCCAGAATAAGAAACGCATCGCACATAGGTGCGGAACAAAACCATTTGTGGCCGGTAATCAAGTACTCCCGTGAGCTTCCAATCCGTTCGGCCCGGGTCGTGTTGGCTCTTACGTCTGAGCCGCCTTGCTTTTCCGTCATTCCCATGCCGAGCAGTATTCCGGATTTCTCTTGCGGCGCTGCGAAACGCGGATCGTAAATGGACGATAAAATGCGCGGCTCCCATTCAGCCGCCAACTCCGGCTCAGCCCGCAAAGCCGCAACTGCCGAGAACGTCATTGAGATCGGGCAAGTGTGTCCGGCTTCATTCTGTGCCGTAAGCATCATCAATGCGGCGCGCGCAACGTGAGCGCCCGGTCGCGCCATGGAAGCGGCGCCGGAAGCTTCGTCCAATTGCCAAGGGAGGCAATGCAACCGGTTTGCAACCGATGTCCGCATCAGGTTGTGCCATGACGGATGAAAGAGCACTTCGTCACGACGGTTCCCGAACCGGTCATGCGTGTGCAGCACCGGTTCGTTCTCATTGGCCTCAAAGCCCCAACGTTGCATCTCTTCTGTGCCCAGCAGCCGCCCAAGTTCGGCGATCTGTTCGTGCGCCCAGCCTGCGCCTTCCCGCTCCAGGGCTCGCGCCAATGTGCGATCGCTTAAAAAGAGGTTGTAGCCGGTAAGTGGCGGAACTTGATTTGGCGCTAGTTGATCGCTGGTGGGATCTGCCGATTCAGCGGATGGCTCGCTTGCCTGCGAACTGATCTGTCTGGTGGAAGCCGTCATAATGCTCTCATTATGAACCAGAGTCGGCGTGGCAGCGCTGAATTTCATTCTTCGGATTTACTTGCGCAAAAAGGCCCTGTGCTCTGCTTCCAGAATCACAGGGCCTTGTCCTTCCCATGAAGCTTAGGCTGCTTTTTCTGCTTCCACGTTAATATTTTGTGCAAGCTTGCTCAGTTTCTCGTCGGTCGCCTTTTCCTCGTCCAGCGTCTTCTGCAGCAGATTGACAAACTGGTCCTCGCCCATCAGTTCTGCATATGTCCTCACGCAGCCATATCCGGCAATTTCGTAATGTTCAACATGCTGCGCCGCGCCGATAAGGCCGGCATCCATCACTTCTGCCTCGGCATCTTCTTCCATCAGTTCCTTGCCATCGGCAATTACGCCTTCCATACCCTTGCACTTCTTTCCCCGCGGGCTCTCGTCCAGCTCCTTGAAAATCTTCTCCAGGCGTTCCACGTGGCCCTGGGTCTCTTTCAGGTGCTGCTCAAAGCCGCTCTTCAATTCCTTGGAGCTCGCCTTCTTGATCATCTTGGGCAAAGCTTTCAAAATTTGATTTTCCGCGGAGTAAAGGTCTTTTAATTCATCCACAAACAGGTCTCTCAGCGATTCCATTTCCATTGCGTTTCTCCCCTTTCAATTCGGTATGAAGTTGTTCTCAGTTGTCACAAACACCACTGCAGACATTTCCCTGAAGCAAAACTTTCCGGAAATCATCCGGCTCAGTCACCTTCCGCAATGCCTGATTTCCACCATCTTGGTCCTAACACATTTGGATGGAAGAACGGGTCCACATTCTGTCTAGAAAATGAGAGGCAGCTCTCGATTTCGAGAGCTGCGGCATCTGCACGCTGAATTGCAGGCCGAATCGGCGTTTTCAGGGCTGTTGGAATTTGCAGAATCTTAGTGCGGCGTAGACTTTGGCTTTTTGCCCCCCGGCAAAACTTGGTATGCCTCTGCCCGTGTTTTGACCACGTAAAAATTAGGGCGCGAGGATTGCGCAAGTTGCTTAAACTTCGCCCCCAGCCGGAACATAACCGCAGCAGGAGCAATCACAATGTGTGTTGCCGAGCTGCTGAACAAGCTCGGATTTGCCGCCAGTGCGGCAATAGAACTCTCCGTTATGGCCGGATCAGTCACGTCACTGAAATCCACAATGTCAGCGAATTGGGGGTTGAAGTCGGGATCAGAAGCAATCCGCATGCGGTGCCCGAGTAATTCAGCGTCAGTGATCTTGCCGTAAAACGCGGAGTGCACAACTCTGCGCTGCGGATCGATCTTGAGAACTACGGGCATAGTGGCTGTTTTTTGGGGTAATAGATGGTGTCTATAATGCCATAGTCACAGCCAGTTGTGACACCGGCGGCCTGAGATAGTATTTTTGTGACTCTTGGCGAGAGCCGCCAAAAGGAAACAGGAGTCCCTTACACAGCTTCGGCGTCTTCCCTGAACGCCTGGACAATCGCCATAATCGAGATTCGCCGTTAAATTCCCAGCAGCCTTTTGGCATTGCCCCCCAAAATCATCTGGCGCTCCTCTTCCGAGATGCGCATCGCTTTCAAACTCTCCAGCATCTTCGGGATCGAGCCGATCTGGTGTGGATAGTCGCTTCCGCCAAGAATCTGGCTGGCGCCTGCAAAGCTCACGGCCAACTCCAGAGCGCGAGGATCGAAGTTTACCGTATCGAAGTAAAACTTTTTGAGATAGGAACTTGGAGGCCGCGATATGTTTTTACGACAATCGGAAAATGCCTCATAACCACGGTCAAGCCGCTCGGCTAGATATGGAATGGCGCCGCCCAGGTGCCCAAGCACCCATTTGATATTCGGAAAACGCTCAGCCACCCCGCTAAAAACCAGGCTGGCAGCGGCAAGCGTGGTGTCCATAAGAAACCCGACCAGAGGCATGAGCGAATAGTCAAGCATCGCTTCCACGCCAACCGGATCTGTAGGATGAATATGAACGATGGCTCCAAGCTCGTTCGCGGCTTCCCAAACCGGCCAGAAACTTTGATCGCTCAGCGCGACGCCGTTGATGTTGCTGAAAACCATTACACCAGGAAACTTAAGCTGCTCCATGGATCGACGCAACTCAGCAACTGACGCCGCCGGATCGCATAGCGGCAAGG
Source organism: Terriglobia bacterium (assembly GCA_963831465.1). Classification (GTDB taxonomy): domain Bacteria; phylum Acidobacteriota; class Terriglobia; order Terriglobales; family Acidobacteriaceae; genus Angelobacter. The sequence goes on from CAWHQH010000024.1 coordinate 198,294, forward strand.
TAGCCAAAGAAGCAAACAGTCCGCGTTTATCGGCTACGATGCGCGCGAATGCGTCATTGACGAGCCGCGCCAGACGGACAGCCGAAGTTGCGCCTTCAATGTGGGTGCCCGGCGTGGTCAGGGTAATCACCTGTGTGTCAATGCCGGACTCTTTCACCACCTGTTCGCGATATTCAATGTCGCGATGGCCGGGCACTGCTACGTTGTAATCGCCCGGGTAATGCAGGCAGGGATTTCCCGCCGAGTCATGCGTAATGCGTACTGCGCTGGGTCCTTCTTCAAGAGCTTTGATGTATTCAGGTGGATAAAAATGGTTATGAAAGTCAATCGTTGGCATCCGTGCGGGGTCCTCTAACTGCGTTCTCTGTTCTGTTATGCTGTGCCCAGAAAAAATATACTGGAAGGCCCAGAAGAAGCAAGCCCACACCAATAAGGCTATCGCGTGGCGCTGCCCGGATCTGGTTCGCGGCAATGGCGAGCGACGTAACAAAAGAAACGGCTGGCACCAGCGGAAAGCCAAATGCAAGAAATTTTGGCCTGTACTCGCCTCGGCGGTGCAGCACGAAAATACCTGCGGCCAACAGAGCAAAGAAGAACCATTCGGTATAAATCACTCGACTAAAAAGCGCGTGGTAGGAATTTGTAGCTGCTAGAACGCACGACCACACTGCCTGAGCCGCGATGGCTAGATAAGGCGTCTGGCGCTTAGGATCGAGCATTCCCATCCATCTAAAAGCGAGGCGATCTTGGGCCATGGCGTAATAAACGCGAGGGCCGGCCAGCACAATCCCATTTAGTGATCCGAGGGCGGAAAGAATAATCACCACTGTAATTGCCTTGCCACCCACCGACCCAAGAACACGCTCCATGGCATCGGCGGCAACGCGCGTAGAAGTGGCCACTGAGCTTAGTGGGATTACGTAAAGATACGCTGCGTTTAAGAGCGTATAACAGGCCGTCACAATCAACACGCCCAGTACAAGAGCATGCGGAATTGTGCGCTCCGGATTTTTCGTCTCGCCTGCAGAGTATGAAACCATGTGCCAGCCGCCAAAGGCGAAAAGTCCGGCCGCTACCGCCAGACCGAAAGAGGCGAGATGTACCGGTGGTCGGCAGAGACAGCCGAACTGCGGTGGGCGCTTTTGCCTAGTATGAAAATCATGGCGGCAACCAATGCGATCGCAAAGACCTTTGCCGCAGTAAGCATCACCTGCACGGCGCTGCCCGGCTTCACCCCAAGATACTGGATAACAGAAACTAAGAGGATCGCCGCGATGGCCAACAGACGAACGCCAGTATTGCCGAAACCGAAGAAATATCCCGCATAGCGCGCCAGCACCACGGCGATTGCCGCCAAAATTCCGGCGTGCATTACAAAAAACATCGCCCATCCCCAAAGAAATCCGAGGGCTGGAGAATAAATTTGCTTTAGAAAGACATAGACGCCTCCGGTGTCGGGAAAGAGACGTGATAATTCCGCGCACACCAGCGCGGCACAAAGCGTAAGTACGCCTGATACCAGCCAGGCCAGAATTACAGCGCTTCGGTTCGGTACCAGCCGGGTTACCTCAGAGGGCTGAACAAAGATCGACGCACCCACAATAATTCCCACGACCATTGACGTGGCGGCGGCAAGCCCCATGGAGCGTCTTAGTTCAGTGGACATGAGCGTGAAGGCCGCGTGATTCTAACACGCGCTGGACTTTCATCCTGCCGACGTCGTGCTCAGGACGCAATCTCGTCGTGACAACCTTTGCTCTTACAGTAACAAACGTACCGCTCTGCATTGGCGTAAAGTAACGTAATCAGAATGGTCAACATTCCGTTTTCTGGCAGAGTGCCTCAACGGTTTCAGAGTTGTCTTATAGACGATCTCCAATATCCACGCGGCTAAGGCGCATCGCAAATCTTGCTCGCTTCTAAACGTTCTGGTTGTAAGCGCATGATTTCACCAGCCGGTTACCTGCCGCCACAAGCAGTGCGACCTAAAGTCATCTTCCTCACAAGTTCAATCGCCTTCACGATAGTTTTTTCACGGCTTCCCTCGGGCCGACTTGCAGGTTCCAAGGAAGACGAATGGCTCGTGCAGCAAAACAACTCGCATTCATTCTGCTGTTCTCTTGCTGTGCGTTGTTTGCGTTCTCCGCACCCCACAGCCCCGATTCGTCAACCAACACTCATCTCCGAGTTCGTATCATTTCCGGTTATCTAATGGTAACCAGCGTTTCCATCAATGATCGCGGACCATTTGACTTCCTGATCGATACCGGCACCAACACTACTCTGATTGATCCGCAACTCGCTGCCGAACTGAGTTTGCAGCCCAAAGACACGCTCAAGCTGGCCAGTTTGGCCAGAGCAACGGATGTGCCTCGTTATTATTTTCAGACCTTCCGGGTAGGGCCTGCTTCCGTCTCAAACCAGGAAGCGTTGGCGGTACCGCTTCCGCAACTCGCTGCATTGGACCGTAAGATTCGCGGCGTGCTGGGGATGAATTTTCTGCTGCAGTTCTCTTTCCGGCTCGATTACGAACATCGCACCCTGGAGCTCTATCCGCTTCCTGAATCTGCACCGGTACCGGCTGGATTGCGTGTTCCCGTGGAAATCAATGAATCCAGAATGCTCATTGAAGTTATGTCGGAGACGTCTCCCAGCGGAAGCTGGAAGCTTGCACTGGATTCCGGCATCTGCAATTTCTGGTCTTTCAGGACCGGATTGCTGCGGCCGCAGAACGCTCATGCGAAAAATCCAATTGCTTAATGCAGGTGGCTACTAATCTTGCTGATCACAGCGCTTCAACGATTCTTTTGCATGATGTATCCATTGCTGGCGCGCGTTTGCCGGAGACGCAGGTGGTGGTCCTGCGCAACGATCTGCAAAAATCGTCTGATATGCAGGACGGATTGCTTCCAGCAGCTCCCTTCCGTTCCGTTTTCTTTGATCGCACGAATGCCACGGTGGTCTTCAGTCCAGCGCCCGGCTCGTTCTCAATGGTGGCTTTCCGTCAGCGCTGAGCCTATGCAGCCTTCTTTTGGCGCCTCTCTTTTGCAACTTTAGCGCCCTGCTTCCCAAGTGCGGTCCTGGTCGATTTGGGCAAATGCGCGATTGTACGCTTCTTTTTTGCGGCACTTGCGGCTTTCTTGATGTTTTTGCGGGCGGCGCTGCGCTGCTTTTCACTGGGCATGACTTATCCTTTTTAGTGGCGTTTAAAGTACTGCACCGCCCGTTCATGCGCCTTGGCCTTTTCCATGCTTGAAAACGTTCCCAGATTGCGGCGCTTGCCGGTTTTCGGGTTCTTCTTGCGCGAATACAGGCGATATTCGCCAGATTTCAGCTTGCGAATCATCTTGTTCACCACTACCTGCTTTTTATGATGATTGCGGGAAGGCTCCGTGTCGCCCCTTTAACGCAGGGGTTTTAGATCTCATCGGCGAGTAGAGTGTAAAGTGATTCGTGTCACCCTGCGGAATCTCCAAACCATAGACCAATCCTTGCAGCGTGGGTTAAAGCCTGGGTCGACTGGCATATCGCAGGTGGGCCGGAATTCTTCTTTCCGTTCAGGGACGAATTGCACTGTTCATTTTCGCACGCGTCATTTCGAAAACGATCAAATTGTAAAACGCTTCTCTAACATCGTGCCCACGTAAGTGAGTAGCTCTTAAATACTTAAACTCCACCAGATAAATGGCAGCTCGTTTGCTCAAACATGTGAGACTCTGGGCTCGTGTTGCAAGCTATCCCGGGTTTTATCCCATCATCGGACGTGGAGGTCCCATGGCAAAAGTGGAGCGCATTCGTGAAGTGGTTACAGGCTCGGTTGATCTGGAATATGTCCGTCAGAAAACTGAAGCGGGTTGGAAGCTGGTGGCCATGGAATGGCGCCGTGAAATAGCAGGCGACGAAGTTGAACAGCCAATCATCGTGGAAGAAATTCCCTACGGCCTGCGCGTGGCTTCCGACTGCAGCCGGCTGGAAGAAGATCCTGACGAGCGGGCTGTGTTGGTCCAAATGATGGAGTTGATCGTCCAGGATTATTCCATTACCCTCGTATCGTCTGAGCTGAACAAGCGCGGCTTGCGCACGCGAAGCGGCGGTTTCTGGACCCCTGTTTTTGTCTTCAACATGCTTCCGCGCCTTATTGAAGTCGGCCCTCACATCTTTTCCAGTGACGATTGGGAAGCGCGCCGAGAACGGCTACTGAAGATGGTTTAGTATGCTTTGTGGATGAAAATTGTCTCCGCCGGTGAGGTGCTCTGGGACATTCTTCCCTCCGCTGAGCACCTGGGCGGCGCGCCTTTCAACTTCGCCTGGCACGCGCACAATCTGGGGCATGAAGTCTGCTTCGTTAGCGCCGTCAGTAATGATAGACGTGGGAATCAAGCGCTCAAAAGAATGTCCGAGACGGGACTTTCCTCAAGGTTCATTTGCGAGGTTCCCGATCACCCAACTGGGACTGTAACAATTGCGATTGATTCACTTGGATTGCCGCAATACACAGTTCATCGTCCCGCTGCTTATGACTTCCCTGCCCTGAGCCGGGCTGATTTTGACGCTCTGCTCAATCCCGCACCCGACTGGATTTACTTCGGCACTCTGCAGCAGATGAGTGCTCCCGCTTATGACTTTACATTGAAACTACTAGGTGCCGCGCCAGCAGCGAAGCGGTTTTACGATCTTAATCTTCGAACCAATTCCTTCACCCCTGAACTCGTCCGCACTCTGGCTGGACACGCTAACGTTCTTAAGTTGAATGAGCATGAAGTCCCCGTGTTCCGCGATATAGCGGTAATCCGCAGCGAGTCTCGCGAGCAGTTTTGCCGGGAATGTCTCAATACATTTCAGCTGGATGCAATATGCATCACGCTTGGCCCGCAAGGCTGCGCGCTCTTGATGGACAATGAATATCTGGAAGCGCCCGGCTTTCCCATTGAAGTAGCCGATACCGTGGGCGCCGGTGACGCTTTTTCTGCTGCTCTTGTCCACGGAATCAATGCCGGCTGGCCTCTCTCCCAGATCGCTGGTTTTGCAAATCGGGTCGGAGCTCTCATTGCCAGCCACCCCGGCGGCACACCAGAATGGTCCATCGATAAAGCCATGGCCTTGCAGTCTGTTGCAGGTTCGTAGCGGTTATGGGCAGGGTGACGCCTGCGGGATGGAGGCACTTGCGCCGGATATGAAGTAAAGCTGAGAGCCCTGTTTGTGGGCTGGGCACAGAGACACTGAGAAATCCAAGATCGGGTGATCGCGCGTGATCAGGTGATCCGGTGATCGGAAAGCAACAATCAAAACAAGACTACCGCGGGTGCACGCGGATTGTCGCGGATCGAGAGTGGCGGATGAAATTGGGAGCAGAAAACAATTACAATAAAAGATTCCGCCTCACTCGCTAGAAGCGCATAGGGAGCGCTGTCCGAAAACCTACCACGGAGACACAGAGGCACGGAGAAGAGCAACAATCGGGAGAAAGCTTACCGCGGAGGCGCGGAGACGCGGAGAGAAAGACCGGATTTCTAATTTGTGATTTTTTGAATTGTGATTTCATCGATTCAAAATCGTAAGTCGGAAATCACCAATCGCGAAACACGGGTAACCATGGCTGTATCTGAACACACATCGGAAAAAGTAAAGGTCGCGGAGAGCGAAAGCATTATTGTGCGCGGAGCGCGGGTCCACAACCTGAAGAACATTGATTTTGAGATTCCGCACAACCAGCTCACGGTGGTAACGGGCGTTTCCGGCAGTGGCAAGAGTTCCCTGGCCTTTGACACGATTTATGCCGAGGGCCAGCGGCGCTATGTGGAGTCGCTTTCAGCCTACGCCCGGCAGTTTTTGGAGCGCATTGAAAAGCCCGACGTGGACCTGATTGATGGCATTGCACCAGCGATTGCCATAAGACAGAAAAACTCAACGCGCAATCCGCGATCAACGGTGGCGACGGCCACGGAGATTTACGATTACCTGCGGCTGCTCGATGTGCGTGGGCCGCAATTTTCGCCGGAACTGCGGACAGGAAGTAAAGAAAGACACGGTCGACGAAGTGGCGCAGGACATTCTTGGTCTTGAAGAAGGCACACGGCTGAATGTGCTCTTCCCTGTTTTGGCGTTGACAGCGCCGACGGCCAAGCCAGAAAAGAAAACGCGTGGAAGAAAGTCGGCGAAGGCTGCGGCGATTTCTGAAAACAGCGGCTAACGCGCTGCGCGAGTGCTTGTTTGACCTGCGCAAAAAAGGTTTTGGCCGGCTCTTTCAGAATGGACAGATCTTTGAGTTTGCGACGCCGGAGTCGCTGCTGGACATCGATTTCAGCCAGCCGGTGTATGTGCTGATTGATCGCATTGTTACAGGGCCAGACCAGCGCACAAGAATTGTGGACGCGCTGGAGACTGGATATCGGGAAGCGGGAGAAATACGGTGTTTGAATTAGCGCCAGCGCCACAGGCCGAAATTGATGCCGCG
>CAWHQH010000025.1:0-101825 GCA_963831465.1 Terriglobia bacterium
GGAAGGGTGCAAAATTCGCCGCATATACGGCATTTTGGGCTATAATCGGCGACATAAGTTGTTTATTTTCGTTAGCGTTGGAGATTTTCCACCCGCTTTCGAGGCGGATCGTTTCAACCACTCACGCACCTCTCCGCGCCGTGAAAATTCGTGGTCATGGATATTTTAACAGGGAAGCGCAGCCCCACTCTTCCACAAAGCTTCACGAACGATATCAAAGCCTGATGAACACGGTCGTCGGCTACTTTGGAGTAGCCCACTACCTGAATGACTGAGGCCTCCACTTGAGGCTTAACATTAATTATTCTAATTAGCCAAACTTAGCGTATACATTCGCTCAAAGCCGGGATATTCTCTGGCCTGAGCCTTGCTTCTGAGCTCTTCCGGAAAAATTTTCAGGAGCGTATGATGCGATTTGTTAGTTTACCAAAGCTAGTTTTTGTCCTGTGTTTCTTCTTAACTGCTATTTTTGCCCAGGCCCTTCAGAGTGACGATCAGGTTCCCAAGGATTTCCTGAAGAATGCGCGCCATCAAAGCGGCAAGGTACCTCCTAATAACCATTCCAGCCAGGGGCGCCCCATGATGCCATTCCGAACATTGATTCGGTAGTAAACTTCAGCGGCCAATTCAACGCCGACGGTTTTGATATTCAAAACAACACGCAAAGAAAATGGGACTTCAACATGGTCGGCAACCGCCCGGAGCATGGCGGGACCACCACGATAAACGCTCCAATCATCCCGGTTTCCATTGATCTGCGCAATGCAGATGGTTCGCCTCGATTTGTGAATGGCATCCGTATGATTTCTGACGCCACGCAATTCGTGCAGCCGGTGTTGGATTCTCCCGTTTTTTCCAATGCCGCCTATACCAGCAGCAACGTTCCAACACAGTTTACTGATGCTATTCAGCGCGCCGAGTTTTTTGATAAAGCCAAGCCAGACTGGCACACGCTGCTAAAGCCCGCGGTGAAACCTGCCCGCACCATGACTTTAATCAAGGGCACATACCTTTTCGCGGTGAATGACGATGGCACCTGCTGCGCCTTTATCCTGGTGGATGAAGGAACTTTCATCAATAACTTCCTTCCTATCTTTGGGATCAATCCCAACACGGTAGTTGGCGGGGCTGAAACTGACGGCGACATTACTACACAGGATATTTCCACATTCCTGTTCCCGAACACATTTCTTTTCGCCGCCGGCGATCTCAGCTTTTTTACGGTCGGGTTCCACACCTATGATTTTGAGCCCGGCAACGATGCGAATGGCAACGTAGAGCAACGCTTCGTGCTGAATTATTCAAGCTGGGTCACTCCGTTTGTCTTTTTTGGCGACAACTTTGAAGACGTTACACCACTCAGCCACGAGCTATCCGAGACATTCAACGATCCATTCGTAGGTAGCGACGGCGATCATGGCATTACTCCGTGGTGGGTCGCGCCGAATGGCGACTGCCAGAACCTGATGGAAGTTGGTGATGTGGTGGAGGACCTTCCTGGATCTGGGTTCCCCATGGTAACCAATGGAACCCTTTACCATCCGCAGAACGAAGCCTTGTTGCCGTGGTTTGAATTTCAGTCGCCTTCACATGCGATTGATGGGGCATATAGCTACCCCGATGAATCACTGCTTCCCGCGTTGTCTCCAATGCAACACGCATTTTGCTTTTAGTCGTTCTCGCGATTCATAGTAAAAGGGCGCCGAATGTTCCCGCCAAGTGCTCGGCGCCCTTCTGTTTATATCTGCTAATAAAGGATAGGGCTCGTCACTCCTTGGGTTATTGATGCCGCAAGGCCTCCATTGGGTCCACCTTCATGGCGCGGCGGGCCGGGACGTAACAGGCCAGCATGGCGATGGCGGCGAGCAAGGCCGCAACCGAGATGAACGTGAGCGGATCGGTGGGCCGAACCGCATATAACATTGTCTGCATCAGTCGTGTGAGAGCCAAGGCCCCGATTAAGCCAATAAATATTCCGGTAAGAGTCATCCGCGCGCCGTCTTTTAATACCATGCGCAGCACATCAAATTTCTGAGCGCCTAAGGCAAGGCGCACACCGATTTCCTTGGTTCGTTGTCCTACCATATAAGAAAGGACGCCGTAAATGCCGATGCTGGCCAGCAGCAGGGCCAGGAGCGCGAAGATACCAAGCAGCGTCATGGTAAAGCGCTTGTTGGAAATGGATTCGGCTACGGTCTTTTCCATGTCTTCAGGGTTATGGACGACCAACTCAGAGTTGTATTCAAGCATGCGGCTGCGCAGTGTGGCCAAAGTTGGCGTTCCTGCTTGCTGCCGGCGGACAAAAATGTCACCCCCGAAGCCACCCCGTTGAAGTTCTTTGTCCGGAATTTGCGCCATCGGCAGGTAGACCTCTGCATGCAGCGCGTCAGGGCCATCGCTATCAAGCCCCCATTGATTCACATGACCAACGATGCCAATGATCTGGGGATTCGGCCGTTTATCCACTTCTGATGGGTTTGTATTGAAGTCCAGATACTGGCCGATGGGATCTTGATCAGGGAAATATTTTTCTGCCATGCTCTCATCTATTACAACGACCGGAGCAGCGTGTTCATTATCCGCAGCGGTGAAAAAGCGCCCGCGCTTTACCGGGATTTGCATGACTTTCAAATAATCCGGCTCGACATCATATTCAATCGTCATGGGGAAATCGCCTGGCTTTGAAGGCTTGGGCCTTCCCACAAACCAGAAGAAATTTTCGTCATCGCTGCCCATGGGATGGGCGCCCAAACTGAAGGAGACCGCGTCAACTCCCGGAGTTGACGCCAGTTTGTCATGGAGCTGGCGGTAAGCTGACCTTATTGCATCAGCTGAGCCAGCTTTGTAAGAAGCAGGACCAGATAGTTCCAAAGTTAATATGTTCTTGGGATTGAAACCAGGATCGGCTCCCCACAGATGGACCAGCGTACGGATCATTAGGCCCGCACCAATCAGGAGCACCAAAGCCATTGCCAGTTCGCCCATGACGAATACGCTTTGAGCGCTGCTATGGGTGCCCGCTAAGGCTCGTCCGCTTTCAATCAATTGCCTGCTCACATTGCCCTGTGAGGCCTTCCATGCCGGCATTAGCCCAAAGATGATTCCTGCCAGAAGAGACAGAGCAAACGTAAACAGCAAAACGCGTGGGTCCAGACCTATATCTTCAGAGCGCGGCAGCGTCCGTGGCACAGCGGCCAAAGCTGCCGTGGTCCCAAACTTCGCTATCAGCAAGCCAAGTGCGCCGCCAGCCAAAGACAAGAGCAGACTTTCAGTCAAAAGTTGCCGGATGACTCTGTGCTGTCCTGCGCCCAAGGCGATGCGGATGGCAAACTCGTTTTGCCGCGCGGTGGATCGCGCCAACAAAAGGTTCGCTACATTCACGCAGGAGATGAGAAGAACAAAGGCGACAGCACCCAACAGTATAAAAAGGATGGGGCCCATATCGCCGACCATTTCATCTTTCAAAGAAAGTAGATTGGCTTTCTTGCCGGAATTGACATCCGGATAAGCTGCGGTCAGGGCCCTGGAGACCCGGTTCATGTCCTCCCGGGCCTGTTGAAGAGTCACGCCCGGCTTTAGTCTGCCAATGGCATCAAGTCCCCAGCCGGCCCCGCGCTCACCGTAGAATTTGGGTTCGTTGTATTCACCCACAGGAACATAAACTTCATTCAGTGGTCCGCCGCGCTGGAAGTTTTGTATGTGGAGATGAAAGCTGGAAGGGACCACGCCGATGATAGTCCGCCCTGCGTCATCCAGCACCATTCGCTGTCCGATTATGTCTTTGCGTCCGCCGAATTTGCGCTTCCACAGACCTTCAGTAATCATTGCGGTGGGGTTTGCCCCGAGCCGGTCTTCGTCGGGGGTAAATGTGCGTCCCCTGATCGGGTTCACGCCCAGAATTTCAAAGAAGCCTGCCGAGATCATTTCGCCATGCAGCCGTTCTGGCTCCCCATTTCCAGAAAGATTAAAGCCGGTTGAGCGATAAGCTGCCATCCCCGCGAACGTGGTATTCATCCGCTGCCAGTCAAGAAAGTTCGGATAAGAGATGGAACCATTCTTGAAGTTTGGAATCTCCTGAAACATTGAGACGAGCTGGTTGGGTTCATAAAAGGGCAGAGGATTGAGCAGAACCCCGTTAACAACAGAGAAGATTGCCGTATTCGCTCCGATGCCAAGCGCCAGAGTAAAAATGGCGATGAGGGAAAAACCTGGCGACTTGGCCAGTACCCGAAATCCGTAACGAACGTCCTGAGGCAGAGAGGTGAGAAGGTTGGCGGACATACGATTTTTGACTCCCAGCGGCGTTCCCGGTTAGCAGGAGGTCTGCTGCCTTTTTTGGCGAAAAAATTGCTGCAGGATCTCTGAGCATTTACCCGCCAGCACCCCAGCAGTAACTTCCATTCGATGGTTGAGGCTCGGGTGGTTAATGACTTGTAATGCTGACCCCGCTGCTCCGGCTTTTGGATCACTGGCGCCATAGACCAGGCGGGCAATGCGCGCATGAATTAAGACTCCGGCGCACATGGAACAAGGCTCAATGGTGGCGACGATTGTGCAGCCAGTCAGGCGATGGTTGCCGAGCCGAGCAGCCGCCTGGCGCAGGGCAACGATCTCAGCGTGGGCGGTTGGATCATTATCCAGCAGATTGCGATTGTGGCCCTGGCCTATAATCTCGCCATCCTTGATTACCAAAGCGCCAACAGGCACTTCTCCGGCTGCGGCGGCAAGTCGGGCCTGCTCCAGCGCCTGCTCCATCCATTCGGCATCTACTCCGGGTTGCATCTCTGCTGCATTTTTCTTTGTGTCTGCCATAAATGATTGCCGCAGGGTTATTTTGAAAATTTAGCACGAGCAGCAACTCTGCTTATGTTTTTTTCTCAGTCAACCCGAGAGAGTTTACTAGTCTCTAACCTGTATCGGCGTCCTTACCTCAGCGGACGTTGGCGGGAAAAACTCGCATCAAGCCCAGACGGGCGCAGATAACGAAGGAGCAACGACATGAACAAGAAATTTATTTTGGCGCTGATGCTGACCACCGGGATGGCATTTGCGCAGACAGGCAGCTCCAGCTCGACACCTAGCACCACACCTGACCAGTCCAGCCAGCAGCCCTCGACAACCAGTCCATCCACCTCGCCTTCTACTCCATCAACGTCGCCTTCAACGACCGATCAAACAAATTCAACTAGCACAAATTCTTCGGCCACCAGCACTAGCGACCAATCCAATTCCATGCGCGGCTGCCTGAAACAGTCCGGCGGGAACTGGGTGCTTGCAGCTGATAACGGCCAGAGCGTCAATCTGCAGGGCGACAGCTCGATTCTGAAGCCGCATGACGGACACCAGGTCCAGGTACAGGGAACGCGTGGCAGTGACGGCTCATTGCAGGTCAGTTCAGTCAATATGATTTCTGACTCCTGCACCAATAACCAGGCTGCCGGCGCCGGCGCGGCCGCGGGTACTTCCGCTGCCGATCAATCGGCTTCAAGCGCAGCAGCTCCTGCTTCAAGTGCGTCAACTGCTTCAGCTCCGGCCGCGACCAGTTCGACTGACCAGAGCGCGGCGTCTCCTTCAACTTCAGCCAGCAACAGCACGCCGACAACAGCAGGAAGCACTCAGGCTCCGACCACGGATCCGAACAACGCGAACGCGCCTGCAGCCACCACCAACACTCAGACGGCGGCACAGAGTGAGAGCGCCAGCGCTCCGGTGAATCCGCCGGCGCAAACGCCGAGCTCCACTGACCAGAACGCCGCGGCTACCAGCACCACCGCTCCGGCCGCCACGACTGCTCCCAGCACCAGCACTGACCAGAACGCAGCTGCTTCCAGCACCAGCGCTCCGAGCACCTCAACCTCCAGCGCCACAGACCAGAGCTCCGCTGCTTCAAGCACCGCGGCAGCTCCTTCCAGCAGCACCAGCGCTGATCAGAACGCTGCTTCCAGCACCACGGCACAGAATCCTCCGGCCAGCAGCACGACCGGAACTGACCAGAGCGCAGCTCCTTCCAGCAGCGCCGCCGCTGACCAGAATGCTACTTCTGCAGACAAAAATTCCACCAGCGCCGATCAGACTCCGGCCGCTGACCAAAACGCAAATGCGAACAACGCAGATGCAGGCCAGAAACTACCCCAGACCGCTTCTCCGCTGCCGTTACTCGGCTTGCTCGGATTCGGTTCTTTGGCTGCCGGCTTCTTAGGCCGCAAAAAGAAATAACCACCGCTCATCTACTTAACCGGCTGCCCGTATGCAAATGCATGCGGGCAGTTATTTTTGCTTGGAAGCAGACTTTGTGAAAAGCGCGACGCGGGCTACTTCGGCTGCTGCTGCGTCATGCAATGGATCGCGCCCAGGCCCCAGATGAAGTCTCCGCAATGGATGCCTACAATCTCGCGATCGGGGAACAGGTCAGCAAGAATGTTTAACGCGTTACGATCATTGGGATCGTTGAAGGTTGGAACCAGTACAAGGCCATTCGCGATATAAAAATTGGCATAGCTGGCGGGCAAGCGCTGTCCGCGAAAGACGATCGGGCGCGGAAGCGGCAATTCAACGATTTGCAACTTGCGTTCCTGGAGATCAGTGGCGGCGCGAAGGCGGCGAAGATTGTCCTGCAACGGCTCGTAATTAGCGTCGCTCCTGTTACGCTCGACCGCGGTGAGCACAGTATCCGGAGCTACGAAGCGTGAGATGTCATCCACGTGGCCGTGTGTGTCGTCGCCTTTGATGCCGCAACCCAGCCAGATTACTTTTTCAACTCCAAGATAGTCCGCGAAGACCTGCTCCAGATCGCGCAGCGAGAGTCCGGGGTTTCGTTGCTGGATTTTGCTAAGCAGGCACTCTTCCGTGCTGAGCATCAGTCCCTGGCCATTCACGTCAATGCTGCCCCCCTCCAAAACCACGTGGTGCGGCTTGCCATTGCGTTCAATTATGGGCGTAAATTGCTGGAGTTTTAGTTTTTTGCGAATTCGTTCGGGAAGCTGATTGTCATGCTTCCAATCGGGATACTTGGCCCAGGCGTTAAAGCGCCAGTTGGTCAGGGCGACGGCCTGCTGATTCCTGACAAAAATAGGGCCGGAGTCTCGAGTCCAGATTCGGTTGGTGGGCCAGGTATGGAACTTTACCCGCTTTGTGTCGACGTGGCCGCGTTTAAGCATCTCTCGCGCGGTTTGTTTTTCGCGAGCTGAAGCAACGATCAGGTCTACGTCTTCATGGCGAGCAAGGTTGCGGATGATGTCCGCAAAGACCCACGGTATGGCGTCAAATTTTCCCGGCCAATCAGAGCGGTTGTGCGGCCACGCCAGCCAAGTGGATTGGTGAGGCTCCCACTCGGCAGGCATGCGGTAGCCAAGAGAACGGGGTGCGGGCGCTTTATCCACCAATGCCGATTTATGTTTGTTCAAGCTCTTCATACTTGTCATGTTGAGCGAGCGCGAACGTCAGCGAGCGCGAGTCGAAACATCCCGAGGATACATTGATAGAAAATCTTGCAACAGAAAGTTCCCTAGAGAACGCCTTGAGGCGGCTTCTTAGATTGACATATTTTCGGGGTCCTTCGACTTCGCGGGGCCAATCACCAATGTCGGGACAGACCATCGCGGCGCTTCGCTCAGGATGACAGATCTGAGATGGCAATGATAACCCGAGCATCATCGTTGATTGAACTCCGTTGTGATTGAACTCTCGTTTGGCAGCGCTACAAACTAGTCCAGAAACCTGTGCGTTATACCACCATAGCTATCTATGCGGCGGTCGCGGAGAAACGGCCAGTTGCGGCGCACATCTTCAAGATGTTTCAAATCGCATTGCCCGATCAGAATTTCTTCTTTATCGTGCGATGCCTCAACGATGATTCGTCCGAAGGGATCGCATAGAAACGATCCACCCCAGAATTCCAGGCCTTTGCCCTGAGCACGATTGCCGCGTATATCACCGAACTCATGGCCCACGCGATTGATCGCGCCGACGAAAACTCCATTCGCGATGGCATGTGCGCGCTGGATGGTGCGCCAAGCATCGTGCTGCACGACGCCGAACTCAGTTTTCTCGTCGGGGTGCCAGCCGATTGCCGTGGGATAGAAAAGAATATTTGCGCCGTGCAATGCAGTCAGGCGCGCGCCTTCGGGATACCACTGGTCCCAGCAGACCAAGGCTCCCATGCGTCCATATTCAGTGTCGAAAGCCTTAAAACCAAGATCGCCGGGAGTGAAGTAAAACTTTTCATAATAAAGCGGGTCGTCCGGGATGTGCATCTTGCGATAGAGGCCCTTGGTGCTGCCGTCGGCATCAAGGACGACCGCGGTATTGTGATAGAGGCCGCGTGCGCGGCGCTCAAATATAGAAACCACCACGGAAGTTTTTGTTTCGCGGGCAACGGCCGAGAGCGCTTCCGTCGTAGGTCCGGGGATGGGCTCCGCCAAGTCGAAAAGCGCAGCATCTTCACGCTGGCAGAAATACTGTGTGCGGAAAAGCTCCGGGAGGCAGACCATCTGCGCGCCCTGTTTGGCGGCAGAGCGGACTTTCTCCACCGCCCGGCGAACGTTGTCGTCGGGGTCAGCAGAGCAATGCATCTGGATAAGACCCACCGTAAAAGAGCTTGGATCAGGCATAACTAGTCTCGATCAATTGCCAAAAATGGCAAAATTGCCAAAGAATCCAAATTGATAATCCGGCTGCACGGAGCATTTTCAACTCCGGCGCTTTTTGGCAATTCTGGCAATTGTGAAAATCCTCTCAAGCATATCAAATACTCTGCGTTTGACTCCGCCCTTCACAGCGGTTACTTTTTAAAGTTTGCTCGACCATGTCCCCAACCCAGAGGTGAAGCATTGAGTAAGAAGCAGGCAGGCACAGGCATCCCACCCCAGCACGCGAAAACCGCGCGCACCGCCATCCCAGATCGCGCAAAAGCAGCGCAATCCGGGAGCCCTGGTGCCGGGGGCCTCGGTACAGGCATTGACCGCAAGCTGCACGATCCGGTGCAGGACAAGCTCTCTCCGGTATTTCCGCTGGATCTTTCTAAGGCCAAAACCATTAGTGACCTGATGCGCGGCATGGCCGATACGGCCTTTACCGGCCGCCAGCTTGGAGAAGCGGTGGATGTGCTGGAAGCAATGGCCCGCGATAAAGACTGCTTTGTGGTAATGACGCTGGCCGGCGCCATGACAGTGGCCAAGCAGGGACTGATTGTCTGCGATTTGATCGACAAAGGGCTGGTCAACGCGGTGGTATCGACCGGTGCCCTGATGGCGCATGGACTGGTTGAGGCCACTGGGTGCAACCATTATCGGTACGATCCAAGAATGAACGACGTTGAGTTGTATGAGGCAGGTTACAACCGAGTCTATGACACGCTGGAGCCGGAGCAGAATCTGGACCACGTTGAGCTGGTGATGGAAGAAGTGCTGGGCAAGTGGGACCCGCAGCAGATCATGTGTTCATGGAAGCTGAATCGCGCTATTGGTGACCACCTGAAGCACCACGCCAAGGGGCGGGGGATTTTGAAGTCGGCGTATGAGAAGAACGTTCCGGTTTTTGTGCCGGCGTTCACCGATTCCGAAATGGGGCTGGACGTTGCGCTGAATAATCGCATGCGGGCACGCGAAGGCAAGCCGCAGCTGCGCTACGATCCTTTCCTTGACCTGAATTATTTTGCGGAAACGCTTTTGCAGCAGAAGAAGCTGGGCATCCTGACGATTGGCGGTGGCGTGCCGCGGAACTGGGCGCAGCAATTTGGGCCGTATTGCGAACTGCGTGTTCGTCGCGCGGGAGAGGACGTGCCGCTCAAGCGCTACCACTATGGCGTGCGCATCTGCCCTGAGCCGGTCTATTGGGGCGGGCTCTCAGGATCGCCTTATTCTGAGGCCATTTCATGGGGAAAGTTTGTTCCGCCTGCGGAAGGCGGCCGCTTTGGCGAAGTCTTCATTGATGCCACGGTTGGCTTGCCCATTATGTGTGCTGCAATGTTTGAGCGGCTGGGGAAGGGGTATAAGAAGCCGAGCCACAAAGTAAAAAGGTAAGCCAAGTTGAGCAAGAACCTGGCGAACACCGCAAGCATTATTTGGCCGGAGGATCACTTACCTTATCGAGCGCCTCAAGACGTTTTTTGGCCATTCCATTCTTGGGATTCAATTCCAATACCTTTTGAAAATCGGCGCGCGCTTTTTCTTTTTCGTTCCCTGTGGCATGGGCAACGCCAAGCAGATAACGTCCCCACTCTGATTGTGGGTTCATTTCAGCGTCCAGTTCAAGAACCACGGTTGCTTCTTTAATTTTGTCAGAGTCAATCAGTCCCTCGCCCACCTTATTGAGTGGGATATCACTGAAATCATATTTGCCATTGCCATAGTTTTCCGTCTTGAGCTTGCGATATAAAGCCACGGCTGCTTCGGCTCCATCTTTTTTGATAGATTCAGCCAGTACTGCATCCATCGTTCGCGGATCACTGTTGCGGCGATGACATGTCAGGCAGGTAACTTGGGCAGGGGGCTTCACGCCCAGCTTGGATAGATGATCATTGTTAATGGATTGGACCATGCGGATCATAAGGCGTGCAGTCTTTTTCTTGTCATTTTCATCGGAGGCAAAATTAACGCCTTGCAGCGTATTGGGATCGCCGCCAGCGTGGCAAAATCCGCAACGCACACCAAGATCGCCAGCGTAATTCCGCATGATGCTGACCAGTTCAGCCTTTGGAGTTTCTTTTGGTAAAACCTGTAAATTAGTGAACTTGTCAGGAATCTGAGCAGTTGCTTCAGTGGATAATGCCAGCAACATCACTAAGAAACTGAAGCACAAAGCAGCGGTAGTTATAAATTGCCGCATAGTTCACTTCCTCCTTTGACGCGTATGCGTTGCCAGTGTGTTTGGCCTGGAGATACAGGACAAGTAAGCCGAGCTCCTGCTTTTCAGTTCAATGTAGCACATGGCGCGCAAACACCATGGAATTCAGACTTCTTGATCATCAGATTACACAAATAGCCGGCCCATACTATTTTGTGGAGCAAAATCAGACGCTAGTGCAATGATTTTATTTGGTTGATGAGCAGTACCGGTGGTTGCAATTCTCCTGGAAAAACAGGCAAGGTCGTCGGACCTCGCCTGTTTTACGTTTTAGGGATGCCTATTCGAATATCAAAATTGCCGATGCAATCACGGTCGTCCAGAGACCGCGCTTATCCCCAACGCCGCTCTGGGTAATGTTGGTCGTGCGGACGATTTTATTGGAGATCCGGTAAATCTCTTTTTTCTCATCCCAGGAAGTATCAGGATTGAAATCCACGTTGAGGGTGGTGGCGAGCATCTCTGCGGCCAGTTCTTCAGCGTATTCGCCGGCTACGTCGTCGGCTTCGCCAAAAGAATGGTGCTCACTCAGGTAGCCGTAGGTGCTGCGATCCGCCGGCATAGCCAGGCCAATGCTGGCAGCGGTGAGCCGATGCGGCTCTCGGGTTGAATTCTCAGCCACTACCGCAAAAGTGACTTCACCCGGATGCAGATACTTCACACCTTCCTTACGTGAGATCAGCTTGCAGTGAGGTGGAAAAATGGAGGAAACCCGGACCAGGTTCTGTGCCGCGATTCCCGCATCCCTGAGCGCCAACTCAAAAGATGTGAGTCTTTCCTTATGCTTGCCCACTCCGTTGGTCAGGAAGATGCGCTTCGGCACCATGTTTAAACCCAATTTGCTTGCCTCCAGGAAAGCCGTTTTTTCGCGAATAAAAAAAATAACACACGCAGAGAGTTGAGCGCAGAAAATTTGCGTAAAACTTTAAGGCTCCGAGAAAAAGATCGTCGAGGGGGTTTCAGCTCTTCTCATGTGCACCAAAATCAGGGCAAGGCATTGAAGCGTCAAGTCTCGGACGTCATCGGGCCATGATGCTCAACTCGGCCATTCAGAAATTATGAGAGGAGCTTAGCCGACGGTTTGCGCCGCTGCTGCAGCCGAGGACGCATGCTCAATCTTCCCGGCGATTTCCATAAAAGCCACGGCTGCGCGGCTCAAAGCTTTGTCTTTGCGAAAGACCAGCGCCAGATCGCGGCGGAGAGAGGCGTCCGCCATGGGGATTGCGGCGAGGACACCCGCTTTTACGTCTTCCATGACGTTCGAGCGTGCGATAAAGCCAACGCCAACATCGGCGGCGACGAAGCGCTTGAGCAACTCGCTGGAGTCCAGTTCCATGGCGATCCTGGGCTTGAGTCTGCGTTCTTCAAAAAGATTTTCTATCGAATCACGCGTGCGGCCCAGCTTGGGAAGGAGAAGCGGAAAAGGGACAACATCGGCGATGCTGGCCTGAGGCATGAGGCTGAGCGGGTGGCCAGGCGGGGCGATGATGACGAGTTCGTCGCGATGAATATTCACCACGGTCAGGCGCTTGTCATCCACTGGCGCGGAGACCACGCCGAAATCCACTGAATTTTCAATGATCGATTCCAGGATTTTGGCGCGTTCCAGCCGGCTGATCTGGACGCCTACGTTGGGATAAAGCTTCTTAAATTCCGCAAAAACCTCCGGCAGGATGTGGAGACAAGTGCCTTCATTTGCGCCGACGACGATCTCTCCGCGCGGGACGCGCTCCATTTCCGCAACCGTGGTAAGCATGGTCTTGCGGGCGGCCAGGGTGTGCTCTGTGTATTGTTGGAACAGCTTACCTGCGCCGGTGAGCGCTACCTTGCCGCCGCTACGGTCAAACAAACGAGCGCCAATCTCTTCTTCCAGCGCGCGGATCTGCGATGAGATGGCCGGCTGTGTGCGAAATCGCTTTTCTGCCGCACGGGAAAAGCTGGTGTGGCGCGCGACCTCCAAGAACGTTTCCAGCTGATCGAAGTCCATGTTGATGTCTGATTCGTGGCTGAGAACGGTATAACATGAAATCCGCTGTGGAAAAGCAGGTAAAGATTCCTGAGCAAGGCCGTCTGCATGAAAGCTGTGATCGCCGAACAATACGGTGGCGTTGAGGTACTGGAAGTTAACGACGATTTGCCTGTGCCTCGCGTTGGGCCCAACGGCGTGTTGGTAAAGGTGCATGCCGCCAGCATGAATCCGGTGGATTGGAAGTTGAGACAAGGCCTGCTGCATGCCGTAATGCCGGTGGTATTTCCCGTGATCTGGGGTTGCGATCTCTCCGGCGTCGTGACAGAGGTTGGACCTGCAGTGACGCTGTTCAAGCCCGGCGACGAAGTTTACGGCATGAAAGATGGATATGTCGCCAAGACGTATCGAGGCACGTACGCGGAATATGTGGTGGTTCCGGAAAAATCTCTGGCGGCAAAGCCGAAAACCTTAAGCCATGAAGAAGCAGCTGCAGTGCCATTAGCTGCGTTGACCGCATGGCAAGCCATGGTGAATCGGGGAAGGCTCAAGCCGGGACAGCGGGTGCTGATTCATGCCGGCGCGGGCGGGGTGGGCGTGATGGCGATCCAGATTGCAAAAGCCTTTGGCGCTTACGTTGCCGCCACTGCCAGCACGCGCAATCAAGATTTTTTGCACGAGTTGGGCGCCGATCTGGCGATTAATTACACGCGCGAGAAGATTGGCAAAGTGCGTCCGAAGTTTGACTTGGTTTTGGATGGCGTTGGTGAAAGCGTGTGGGCAGAGTCATTTCAAGCACTGAAAATGGGGGGGCGGCTGGTTACTCTGACTCTGCCCATTCCAAAGCACTCAACCGGCAAACTCAGGTTTTTTGCGACGGCGATCAGGGGGATGGTGTTCGGTGTTGCGCGCGGATTATTGGGCGGCAAACGATTGTCAATGACGCGGGTTAAGCCACGTGGTGGCGAACTGGAGAAGCTTAGTGCGCTGATCGAGGCGGGCAAGATTCGTCCGGTGGTGGAAAAAGTTTTTGCCCTGGAGCAGATCGCAGAAGCTCATCGGCTGAGCCAAGCCGGGCACGTGAGGGGAAAGCTGGTGGTGAAGATCGGCACCTAGCCCTCAATGTGGGTTATCATCCGCTGCTATTGTGGCAGAAAACGAATCTGGAATAAGTTGTGCTGTGAGAGCTAACCAACGCTGCCTGTATTCGTCTTGTTAGACAAGGGGGAAAACTTTAAACGTGACCAGTCTGGTTCAGGACATTCATTACGCACTCCGGACCATGCTGCGGGCGCCTGGATTTACAGCGGTCGCCATGATTACGCTGGCGCTTGGAATCGGGGCTAACACAGCCATTTTCAGTATTGTCAACGCGGTGCTGGTGCGACCCCTGCCATATGATAGACCGAATCAACTGGTCTCTATTCTTGAGAGCAATCCACGGCGCGGCTTGCCTGTGACGGCCGTTTCCCCGGCCAACTTTCTGGATTGGCGGCGAGAGAATGCCGCTTTTAGCGCAATGGCCGCAACGCAGTCTCTTTCGTTCAACTTCACCGGCACCACTGGCGCGGTAAGACTCAATGGTGCCGCAGTCTCGGCAAACCTGCTGTCGCTTCTGGGGCAGCGATTGTTGATGGGACGCGGCTTTGAGGAAACAGAAGAACAATTCGGCCACGATGGTGTGATAGTGATCAGCGAAACGTTGTGGAAAAGGCAGTTCGGCGGAGAGCGCGATGTGCTGGGCAAAGTGGTTACCATGAATGGACAGCGGTTCACCATTGTGGGAGTTTTGCCCGCATCTTTTCAATTTCCTTTTCAGGGGCTGGAAGTCTGGAAGCCGCTGGCTTTTGCAAACGACGATCTGGCAAACAGGTCAAATTACCAACTACAAGTGGTTGCGCGTCTGAAAGATGGGACTTCCATTGAACGCGCCAAAGCTGACATGCAGGCCATTGCAAGCCGCCTGGAACACGATTATCCGGATACGAACACAGGGGTGGGCATTCGGATTGAGGACCTGCATGAGGCCTCTTTGGGCGGTTTCCGCAATTTGATCATGGTGCTTTTTGGCGCGGTGATGATGGTCTTGTTGATTGCGTGTGTGAACATTGCCAGCCTGCTTTCAGTTCGCTTTTTAGGGCGGCAACATGAGATGGCCTTGCGCTCTTCTTTAGGAGCTACGCGCGGCCGGTTGCTGCGCCAATTCCTGACGGAGAGCGTTCTGCTGGGGGTTTTGGGAGGAGCGCTGGGGATATTAACCGCCTTTGTGGGATTGAAGTTTCTGCTGGGCTTCTTACCCCAATTCAATGTTCCCCAGGACGCGGTTACGATCGACGGTAATGTTTTGCTTTTCACCATGCTATTAGCCATTCTGTGCGGTATGTTATTCGGCGCTGTGCCGGCCTGGCAGAGCGCGCGCACCAATCCGGTGGACGGACTGCGCGAAAGCACACGGGGCAGCAGAGGCACGCGGAGCCAGAGGCTATTTCAAAACGGGTTGATTGTTGGGGAGATTGCGTTATCGCTGGTCTCACTGGTAGGCGCTGGTTTGTTGATGCGGAGTTTCATCAGCATGCTGAAGGTCGATCCTGGATTTCGTAGTGAGAGAGTCCTGGTGAATTCGCTCCTGGTGCTGCCAACGTACAAATATCCGGAGAACTATCAGCGAGTAACATTCTTCCGCACCCTGCTGGAACGCCTGAAAGGTCTGCCCGGCGTTGAGGCTTCCGGCGGAATTACGTCCCTCCCATTACAAGGCAACAGTATCTTTTCGCCGTTTCGCATTCAGGGTCGCCCGACCGGACCTGATGGCAAGCTGATGGCTGCAGTGATTAACGTGGTGAGCCCTGGATATTTCAATACCATGGGAATCCCGTTGCGTGGCGGGCGCTGGTTTTCCGATAACGATAGTGAACAGTCGGCGCGGGTGGCCGTAATCAATGACGTGGCGGCAACAAAGTTTTTTTCCGGAAGCGATCCCATAGGCCAGCAAGTTTTTATTCGTGCCCAGGGGGACCAGCCCTACAGAGTTGTGGGAGTGGTGGGCAGCAGCCGGCAATTCGACATCACGTCCGAGCCAAACCCGGAAATTTTCACCAACTATCAGCAGAGCACCATGAGTTACATGTATGTACTGGTGCGGACGAAGGGCGATCCAACAGCTTTGATTCCCACGATACGGCGCGTGGTGGCGGAAATTGATCCGGAACAGCCGGTCGGACACAGAACATTAGCACAGCAGATCGAGAATGCAGTGTCCGAACCGCGGCTTTACACGCTACTAGTGGGACTGTTTGCGGCCTTGGCCTTGCTGCTGGCCATGGTGGGAGTCTATGGCGTAATGTCATACGCGGTCTCACAAAGAACGCAGGAGATTGGCGTGCGAATGGCTCTGGGCGCGCATCGTAATCATGTCTTAAAAATGTTCCTGGGCAACAGCTTCAAAATCGTAGCTCTTGGAGTAGTGACGGGATTGGCGCTTGCGCTGGCCCTGAATCGAGTTGTTGCCAATTTATTGTTCAATGTAAAGCCGACAGATGCCATTACATTCACATTGGCAGCCGGGCTGTTGTGTCTTGCCGCACTGGCTGCCAGCTACTTGCCTGCGCGACGCGCCACCCGAATTGATCCGATCATCGCGCTGCGGCACGACTGATACGTGCAATACCAAATCCAAAATCTTTCACAAAAATTGAATCTTAACAGCACGCCCTTTACTCTGCGATAGATCACTCCTGCTCCCGGAAGGACGCTTGATGAGAATTCTCTGCTTGACGGCCATGCTGGTCGTGTCGATTGCTGCAACTCTCTCGGCACAAACACCCACTCCAACTCCGCCGCTGCTTAAGCCGGATGAGCGATTGAAAGTGGATGTGCTCCTGATTGTCGCCCATCCGGATGACGAAACAGGCGTAGTTCCGTACCTGGTGCAGCTCATCGATAAAAAAAAACATGTGGCCGTGGTCTACACAACGCATGGTGAAGCGGGACACAACAACATGGGACCGGAGCGGGCACAGTCATTGGGAGCGGTGCGCGAGATGGAGTTGCGCCATGCGCTGGCGAGTGTGGGAATCGATAACGTGTGGTTTCTGAGCGGACGCGATACGCCGAGCCAGAATGTCTTGGAGTCGCTGGCGAACTGGCATCAGGGGCAGGTGGAAGAAGAACTTGTGAGGATGGTGCGGCTGACGCGACCTGAGGTGATCATTACATGGATGCCGGGATTCTTTGTTGGAGAAAATCACGGCGACCATCAGGCGGCGGGCGTGCTGGCGACCGAGGCATTTGACAGTGCGGGGGATCCTTCTGTCTTTCCGGCGCAGCTGGCAGGGCCAGTAAAAGTAAATGAAACACTGCTGGATGGGTTGCAGCCCTGGCAGACGAAGAAGCTTTATTACTTTCCTGATTCAGCGGATGACATCTTTAAAGGCACTGGCCCAACCTACCTGACAAATGGGATGTCAAAGGCGCTGAAGATTCGTTATTGGCGTGCAGGGTTTGAGACGTTCAAGTATCACCTGACGCAGTATCGGGCCTTTATTGAGCGCATGAAGGGGATGGATGAGAAGCAGGTGGCGGAACAAGAGAAGAACTGGGGCGGGGAAGGAAGTTTCGTTTTTGGCAAGTCTCTGGTGGGCGGCAGCGTAACAGGAGATGTGTTTGAAGGAATAACGCCGAAGCAGATTGTATTTGTACCAGTGACGAGGGAACCATATCAACCGCCCGGAGCGGTTTCCATCGAGCTGGGCGGGCCGTGGGGATTTTATGAAAAGTTTTTCCGCGCACACGGAATTACCAAGTTGCCGAAGGCAAGCGGGCCGGAAATCGCAATTAAGCGCGGAGCGACGCTGACTATCCCGCTGGAACTGTACAATCACAATGATGCGGCAAGGAACATCACGATCGCACTGAAGCTGCCGGATGGCTGGACAACGCAGAGCGGCGCGGGCGATCTTTCTCTTGATCCGCAAAGCGATTACTACTGGCAGGTGCTGGTGGATGCGCCGAAAGGAGAAAGCAAGGGAAGGCAGGAAATTGAATGTACAGCAAGCGCAGACGGGAAGACGCTGGCGACGATAAAAATTTCAGTGCAGTTGAGAAATGGCGGGTTGCCGCAGAATTGAGCGACTTATAAGCACGCCCACACTGATTTCCAGTCTAGCGTCCATTACAATATCGCTTCCGAAAAAGGAGTTCTTATGCGCGCTGTGCTGTGCAAAGAGTGGGGTGGATCGGAAAAGCTGGTAGTCGAAGATGTTCCTTCACCTGTAATGAAAGATGGCGCGGTGCGGATTGCGGTGCAGGCTGCGGGTATTAACTTTGCTGATCTGCTGCTGATCTCCGGCCAGTATCAGGAGAAGCCCGCGTTTCCATTCACGCCGGGAATGGAATGTTCCGGCACGGTGACGGAAATTGGCGCGGGCGTGAGCAGCGTAAGAGTTGGTGATCGGGTAATGGCCCTGACCGGCACAGGCGCGTACGCGGAAGAAGTGGTGATTGATGCAAATCGCGTTTACACAATTCCTGACAAGATGGACTTCATCTCCGCCGCGGGCTTTCCGGTAACGTATGGCACGTCGCACGGCGCGTTTGATTGGCGCGCTCATCTCAAGCTCGGAGAATGGCTGCTGGTTTTTGGCGCCGCCGGCGGAGTTGGGCTTACGGCCGTGGAGATTGGCAAAGCGATGGGCGCGCATGTAATTGCGTGCGCTAACGGCCCGGAGAAACTGGCGATCGCAAAAGAGCATGGCGCGGACCATCTGATTGACTACTCGCGCGAGGACATTCGTGAGCGGGTCAAGGCCATCACAGGCGGCCACAACGCTGACGTCATTTATGATCCCGTCGGCGGCGACGCTTTTGATGCAGGCCTGCGGTGCATCGCGTGGGGCGGTCGCATCATCATTATTGGCTTCGCGTCCGGACGTATTCCCCAAGCTCCAGCTAATATCTTGCTGGTCAAAAACATTGACGTGATCGGCTTTTATTGGGGCTCTTATCAGGCGCGCAAGCCCAAGCTCCTACGCGAGTCCTACGCCAAATTGCTGCACTGGTTTGAAGAAGGCCAACTCAAGCCGCACGTCTCTCAACATTTTGACCTCAAGGACGTTGCGCAAGCAATGGAGTTGCTGCGGCAAAGAAAATCGACAGGCAAAGTGGTGTTAACGACGGGAGAGCTTAACCCATAAAGGACCACGAAGGGACACGAAGGAGAAGAATTTCTGAATCGCCCGCTCCGCCTCCCTGAATTTCACTCCAGCATGACCCTCGGTTAAGGTCATGATCCAGGTATTTCCTATCGAGCATGGAATCAACCTGCTCGTTTCTGCTCCGCTGTCCTTATATGTTCCGGACGAAATCCAATACCTACTACGCGCGCAGGGAAGCGGCGCAGATAGGGAAATCTGCGGAAAAGTCTCAGAAACCAGGGAAGAGACAGAGGCTTTGTCCCGCCCAAGACGCGCCTGATTACGTTATTTTGCACTATTAGTTGCATGCGCTGCGTGGCGCGTGTGGGAAACATCCGCCGACGCTGGACGGCCTGAAGATCCGCTACAGAGAGAGTTTTTTGGCGCAGCTTACTGCTCACGATATTCGCGGCAGCTACGGCATCCTGAATAGCCAGGTTGATCCCCACGCCTCCAATCGGCGACATGGCATGTGCTGCATCGCCAATGCACAACAATCCCTTGCGCCACCAGCGCTCCAGCCGGTCCACCCTTACCGTGAGCAGACTTACATCTTTCCAGTCAGATAATTCCTCCACGCGATCGCGGAGAAACGGTGACAGCGCAGCAATCTCTTCGCGGAAGGCTGCGAGGCCTTTGCTATTGATCTCTTCACCGCGGCCCTTGGGAATCACGTAAGCGCATTGCCAGTAGTCTTCACGATCAAGCATGACAAAGATCTTGCCGGGCTCCACATGGCCAAAGGTCTGCGCAGGATCGGTGGAGCGACGGCTCAGGCGCATCCAAAAGACATCCATAGGCGCGCCTAGATCAATGACCTGCAATTTGGCGCGCTCACGCACTACGGAATGGCGTCCGTCAGCGCCCACCGTAAGGTTCGCGCGTATCTCAACCACACCTGAAGGCGTCTTCGCGATGACCCCTGCGATGGCGACATTCTCTTCTATCAGATCAACCACCTCAGCCTGCATCATGAGCTTAAAACGGGGATAGCGACGCGCCTGCTCGACAATGAAATTCAGAAAATCCCATTGCGGCATGAGCGCCAGGAATTTGCAATGTGTGGGCAGGTGGCGGAAATCGGCAATCGTCACCATCTCCTTGCCAACCTGTCCGGCAAGCTCAAGTATTTCCTGATGAGGCCGCTTCAGGAAACCTTCCAGAATGCCCAGCTCATACATGAGCTCAAGCGTAGAAGGATGAATAGTGTCTCCGCGGAAATCACGAAGAAAATCCACATGCTTCTCAAGCACACATACATCCACGCCGGCTCTGGCCAGAAGAAAGCCCAGCATCATGCCGGCCGGTCCACCTCCGGCAATGCAGCAACCAGTTTGGATGGCTTTGATCATTCCGAGGACATCATACGCGTGGTAAGAGAACAGAGGCAGGTTCAATCAAACCTAACTGGCGATTTTCCGCAGTTTTTGCGGTTCAGGGCAACAGTGATTGTTTGGTCCCTGGTTATTCGTTTTGTGATGATTGTAACGTTCTTTAGCCGCGAATTTCGCGAATGCACACACGAATCTGAAAATGGCCCGTGTGCTTCTGGTGGATTCGCGGCTATTTTTGTTGTCAATTTTGCAGGCTAACCACTTCAGCTTTTGACCGTCTATCAATGCGTGATACCTTGACGATCTACAATCAAGCTGTCGATAATCATAGTATGGGAAAACCAAGTGATCTGGTCCAGGGAACGCTGGATCTTTTAATACTAAAAACGCTCTCGCTGGAGCCAAAGCATGGCTGGGCCATCGCCAAGCGCATCCAGCAGATTTCAAATGAAGTCTTGCAGGTCCAACAAGGATCTCTTTATCCCGCGCTGCACCGTTTGGAGCAGCAGGGCTGGATTCGCGCTAAATGGAATGAAAGCGAAACGGGCAGGCAAGCCAAGTTCTATTCGCTTACCGCGGCGGGCCGTGCCCAATTAGAAAAAGAAAAGAAAAGCTGGAAACGTCTTTCCACGGCGATTGACGTGGTGATCGACAGCCTGTAGCTGGGAGGGAAGCATGCGTTGGGTGGAACGATTTCGCATGGCGATGTTGATGCTGTTTCGCCGCAAAGCTGAGTCGGAGCGGCTGAATCGGGAACTGGAGTTTCACCTTGAACAGCAGATCGCGGAAAACACAGCAAGCGGCCTGGATCCGGAGGAAGCACGTCTAGCGGCGTTGCGGCTTTTTGGGAACCCAACGCTGCTGCGTGAGGAAGCCCGAACGTCCTGGAGTTGGAACTGGCTGGAGGGCCTGTGGCGCGACCTGCGTTATGGCGTTCGCACGTTGTTGCGAACGCCGGGATTCTCGTTCACCGCCATTTTGGTGATGGCCCTCGGGATCGGCGCGACCACCTCACTGTTCACGATTGTGAGCTCGGTGCTGCTGCGGCCTCTTCCGTTTCGCGACCCGGACAAACTGGTGATGCTTTACGAGCATTTCCGACAGTCGCAGTTTCCTTATAACCAAGTATCCCCCGCCGATTTTCGTGACTGGCGTGAGAAGACCCAAGGCTTCGAGGACATGGGCGCGTGGCGGTGGTGGGCAGGTCACATAAGCACAATGCAAGGTGAAATGCCTGAAGTAGTGACCGGAGCAGGCGGTTCGTGGAATTTATTTTCGGTGCTTGGCGTCAATCCCGTATTTGGGCGGACCTTCACTCCGGATGAAGACCGATTCGGCGCTGACGATGTGGTGATACTGACATGGAGCCTGTTCCAGAGCCGGTTCAGCGGTGACAAAAGCATTGTCGGGAAGCTAGTGCGAATCGATTCCAAGCCATTCACCGTGGTTGGCATTCTGCCGGCATGGTTCACATATCCCGATCCGGAGGTAAAGGTCTGGATCCCGCATACTCCGGTCTTCACGCCGGAAGAGTTCCAGCCCGACAATCATTGGAGCTATGTCATTGCGCGGCTCAAAGATAAGCAGAGTGCGACCGCGGCGCTAAAGGAAGTCAGCGCACTCCAATATCAAATCCACATGCAGAACCTGGGCAAGCCAGTAGCCGAAGATGTGGTCATGCGGCCGATGATTGACGATGTCGTCCAGGATGCCAAGACCCCGCTGATCGTACTGATGTGCTCCGTGGGATGCATGCTGTTGATCGCCTGTCTCAACGTCTCCAATCTGCTGGTGGCGCGCGGCGCGGCGCGGCGGAAAGAAGTTGCTATCCGTGGCGCTCTGGGCGGGAGCCGCTGGAAGCTGATCCAGGAGCAGATGACGGAGAGCTTGCTCATCTCGATTGCCGGCGGAGCAGTGGGCTGGGGACTTGCAGTTTTGGCTACGAAGTGGCTGGCGACTCATTGGAGCGACTTGCCGCGCGCGGAAGCGATCCGAGTCGATGGATCGGTTTCCGCCTTCGCCATCGCTATTGTGCTTCTGACTGCTTTGTTGGCCGGGTTGTTGCCGGCAATTTCCTCTACCGGCAGGGGCCTGCTGGGGGCTTTGCAGGATTCAGCACGTTCCGTGGGAGGCAGTGTTTCCCGCGCAGCGCTGCGCAAAGTGCTGCTCACCGCTGAGATCGCGCTTACGGTGGTGCTGCTTATCTCTGCGGGATTGCTTTTCAGAAGCTTTATTCATCTTCGAACTACCGATCTTGGCTGCGTGACGGACAACGTGCTGACGGTCCGATACGGACTGCCGGTTAAAAAATACGACAGGCCAGAAAAGGTCCTGGGGTTCCATGAAGCGCTGCTGGCGCGAGTGCGCAGCTTGCCGGGAGTGCAGGCTGCCGGGCTTATCTCGAGGGCCCCAGGGGCGGGCCAAGAAAGTGACACCGTGTTCACCATTCCTGAGCATCCGGCGCAAGGGCCGAGCCTGCAACTGGATGCGCTCACTCGCAAAGCTGATCCGGGATATTTCAAGGCGCTGGGAATTCCTGTGCTGAGCGGCCGTGTTTTTAATGAGCAGGACAAGCTGGGCCGAACGCATCATTTGATTATCAGCAAAAAATTCGCGCAGCAGTTCTTCCCTGGCGAAGATCCTATCGGGAAACACGTGCGGATCTCATTCTTCGGGCCAACGCAAGAGGTCTACGAGATTATCGGAGTTGTTGGGGACACCATCTACACGATTGGCTTACCCATCAGGGCAATGATTTATCGTCCCATCCTGACCGGCGATCCCTTGCAGGACAGCGTAGCAACGATCGTGGTGCGGACGGCCGTCGAGCCGTTAAGTTTGGCGGCACCAATCCAACGCGAGATTTCGGCACTCGACTCTGAGATGCCGACTTATAAGGTCCGGACAATGCAACAGATTATCGGAGAGGCGACAGCGAGCAAGAGTTTCAGCGCCTCACTAGTGCTGGCATTTGCCCTGCTCTCATTGATGTTAGCCGCTGTTGGTCTGTATGGTGTGCTCTCATATTTAGTGACGCAGCGCATGTCTGAAATCGGGATTCGCATGGCGCTGGGAGCACAGCGCAGTGAAATCTTGCGCTTAGTTCTGTTCGATGGCATGCGTCCAGTTCTGTTTGGCCTGATTTTGGGATTACTGGGAGGGGCGGTTGCAGGAATACTCATAAAATCTATTCTGTACGGCACGCGCCCGCTTGATCCGATCGTATTCGCCGGAATGGTCGGCAGCCTTCTCGTGACGGCGGCTATTGCCAGCGCGATACCGGCGTTGCGCGCGTGCAGAATCGAGCCGACGCAAGCGCTAAGGACGGAGTGAGGAATTGCCGTCATCGAAAAACCTTTTGCCGCGAATCTGAGCGGATGAACGCAGATAACGCCATTGCCAGAAATGCCAAAAGTACCAAAGATCGCCGGAAGTTCCTCTGTGTTTCAAAGGTTTTTCAATATGATCGGGATTTGCGTAGTACCTGCCATTACCGGCACTCAAAAAAATCAGCCTTTTGCCCGAGTTTAGCCCCACAAGTTCACATTACTTTCGGTGTAATCCCCGAGTCAGGCACTACTCCCTTAGTAACATTTGAGGTGAAATCGCGAACCGTGTGCATTAATACCACAATAACTTGTGGTGCTATGCCGAATGTGTCGCAGGATTTAGATGTCTGGCCGGATAAAATCTGGTACTAGCCCTAAAGATACCCCCCAAACACCGGAGAAAACCGGAACTTACCTATTGACCTAGCGTTTTAAGCCGGATATAACTCGCATCGACCTGAAGTTTTCCCCCCCGAGAAGACCAAGGATTTCTCCACAGGCCTCAACGAAGGCCATCAACTCACTGTGGAAAGGCTACACATTATGGCGGCAGATTCGCGTGAGGTAATGAATATCCGGCAGGCTTCGCAATACCTGGGGGTCAGCCCGGACACGCTGTACAAATATGTAACCGAAGAGAAAATCCCTGCCTTTAAGCTCGGGAACCGCTGGAAGTTCAAAAAAACGATTCTGGACCAATGGATGGAACAGAAGAGCACGATGAACATGAGCGGAGCCAAGAAGAAGCCGAAGAGCGGCCAAGGCAGCAGTGCGGTAAGTCCGGGACACCGGGGAAGCAACGGAAATCAAGAACAAGGGTGGACGGCATGTTTGGAATAGGATCAGGAAAGTCGATTGTGGGACTGGACATTGGCTCCAGTTGCATCAAGGCGATCGAACTGAAGCGCTCCAAGGGCGAGATCGTGGTTTCGCACCTGGGCGTAGAGCCGCTGGCCAGCGACATTGTGGTGGACTCCATGATCGTCGATTCGGGCAGCGTCTCCAGCGCGATCAGCAAAATCTTTGGCGAGCACGCAATCAAGACAAAATCGGTAGCGACTTCCGTCAGCGGGCACTCGGTGATCGTGAAAAAGATCAGCGTGCAGCCCATGAGCGAAGGCGAGCTGGCGGAGAGCATCACCACAGAAGCCGCCCAGCACATACCTTTTGATATTGCTGACGTGAATGTGGACTTTGACATCCTGAATCCTGACGATACCGGCCCACAAATGGATGTGCTGCTGGTGGCGGTAAAGAAAGACAAGATCCTGAACTATACGAATGTGCTCTCGCTGGCGGGCAAGGCTCCGGCAGTAGTAGATATTGACGCGTTCGCGCTGCAGAATTGCTACGAGTACAACTATCAGCCGCATCACGACACTACGGTCGCTCTGCTGAACCTTGGCGCGAGCGTAATGAACATCAACATCGTGAAAGGCACCACGCCACTTTTTACCCGCGACGTGAGCGTTGGCGGCAACCAATACACGGACTCACTCCAGAAAGAACTGGACTTGAGCTTTGATGACGCCGAGTCGCTGAAGCTCGGGAGAAAAGTAGGAACGGTCAGCGAAGACGCCAAGCTGCCGATCCTGCAGCAAGTCACCGAAATTATCGTGCTTGAAATCCAGAAGACATTTGACTTCTTCCGCGCCACGGCATCCGGCGAGCACATTGAGCGCATTTACCTGGCGGGCGGATCGTCGCGCGTTCCCGGCCTGGTGGAAGCGTTGCGGCAGGAGTTTTCCTTACCAGTGGAAGTGCTGAACCCGTTCCAACGCATTGTTCCACCTGCTGACTCGCTGGAGCACGACATATTGGAACAGAACCCGGGACAGCTCGCGGTTGCGGTGGGTTTGGCCCTGAGGAGCTTTGAAGACCTATGATTCGCATCAACCTGCTTGGAATCCCAAAGAAAACAACACGTGGCGGCCGGCGTGCCAGCACGGTGGCAGCTACCGGCGGCGGCGAAGGATCAAGCACTCTCATCCTCGGCCTGATTTTTGCGGGCGCCTTGGTGGTGCTGATCGGCCTGGCCCATGTGTGGGTACAGCGTGAACACGATGTGCTGGAAAAGAACCTGCAAAAAGCCGTCCTGGAAAACCAGCGGCTGGCGGACGTGAAAGCGAAGTACGAGGCCAGCAAGAAAAAAGCTGACATGTATGAGCGCCGTGTGAAGGTCATTGACGAACTTAAGTCGGCGCAGTCAGGTCCTGTTGATTTGCTCAATCTGGTGGCCGATACCATCAACAGCACGGATGCGGTCTGGCTTGAGACCATGACCAATGACGGCAAGACGCTGAACTTTACCGGAATGGCCTTGAGCCCGAATTCTGTGGCTGATCTGATGGCCAACCTGAGAAAGACCGGCGCGTTTAAGACAGTTGAAATCAAGGAGACTGCCCAGGACAACGCGGTGAAAGAAGTCCAGGCATTCAAGTTTGAATTGATGTGTGAAATGAACTCTGGGTTCAAGGTGAATAAGTCCCAGAAAGCGTCGTAACAGCAGTTATCCACCGGGGACGGTTTGTATATGGCTAAATTCGGAGAAATGTCGTTAGGGGCGCGGGCAGGAATCCTGTTCCTTGCCGCGGCCATGGTGGGCGCAGCCTACTACTACATCTATTTCAATCCCATGTATCAGGCGAACCAGCAGCTTGACGCCAAGATCAAGGAAAAGAAGGCGGAGAACGAGACGCTGAAGATGTTTGAGCCCAAGCTGGCTGAGGTGAACCGCAACATGGCGATCCTGCAGCAGCAGCTGGAAATCCAGAAGCGGATCGTCCCGGAAGACAAGGACGCGGACCAGTTTATCAAGTTGCTGCATGACACGGCGGCGACTTCGGGCATCGAAATCCGCCGATACACCGCGTTGCCGGTGAGCAACAAGGAGTTCTACAGCGAAGTGCCGTTCGCCATCGACATTGACGGACCATATTACTCGGTCCTGAACTTCTTCCAGCGTGTGGCTGAACTGGAAAGGATTGTCAACGTCGGCAATATGCAGATGGGCAACACAAAGAGAGGAAGCGAGGCCAAAGTGAAGGGTTCTTACACTTATGCGCCTGGCGAAACGGTGCTGGCCAGCTGCACGGCAACAACTTTCTTTAGCCATGAACCGGAAGAGATGCCGGCCCCAGGGCCGCCGAAGCCGGGTCAACCAGCTCCGACGCCGACGGCGAAGCCGTAATGAGTTTCAGAATGAAGAGTGCACAAAAGGGAATTGAGATGAAGCTGATACAAATTCTCGCGCTTGCAACAGTCATGGCGACAGTGGCCATGGCGCAGAATCCCGGCGCCAATGGCCAGCCCCAGGCCTCACCCACTCCGACTCCGGCAGCGGCCAGCAAAGCAGGCGCGGCCAAGCCGGCAGCGAAGAAAGCGGCAAACAGCGGCCATAAGTCTGACGCGAAGACAGCGGCAGGAACACCAGCCAAAAAGCCGGCAGGAACCGCAGCCAAGAAGTCGAATGCCGATGCTGCTTCAACCAAGGCTGATCCGACGCCAAAGAGTGGAACAGCGGCCACTACACCCACTAAGCCCACGGTAAAGACGAGCACCGCGCCGGTGAAGTCAGCATCGCCTGCTGGAACACAGGCAAAAGGCGCGCCTACGCCGGTTGTGGTAGCGAAAGATGGAACTAAAGCAGCCACGAAGAAGACAGGCACTAAGAAGGCAGCACCTGCAAAAACCCCGGCAGTAATTGCCGTGAAGCCAGTCCCGCCAGCCAAAAACACAGCCAAGCAAACCAAGGCTGCAGGGAAGCCGACGGTAACAGTTCCGGCCAAGGCGCCGGCCCCGGGAACCACACAGAAAGCTCCCGCAGTACAGGCTGCAGCAGAAAAGCCAAAGCCCGCTGTCAGAGCTTTTGGAGCGCACGGACGCCGAGATCCATTCGTGAGCCCTATTGTTTCCAAGGACGGAATTAGCCGGCCAGCGCCGAACTGCACCAGCGGAAAGCGGTGTCTGGTCATTCCTGAACTGGTGTTGCAGGGCACGGTGAAAGATACGTCGGGCAAGATGATGGCAGTGGTCGCCAACAGCATCAAGAAGACCTATTTCCTCAGGGAGAATGATCAGGTTTTCCAGGGAAGCGTGGAAAAGATCACGAGCGATTCCATTATTTTTCGCGAGTATGTGAAAGACGCTCTGGGGCGCGAAACCGCACGTGAAGTAGTAAAGAAACTTGTGCCGCCATCGTAAAAGAAGTTGCTTTGAAACAGGAAAGATCTGCAATCAGGAATTGCAAGCAGTATAGGGCCGAACCAAGGGATACAGCTGTTAGATAGACGGATCGAGCGGCTGGAGAGTTTGTCAAAAAAGACAGGCGTGAAAACGCTGCTGCATTACCGGTGGTGAAGTGCCGCCGGGACGGGGAGACAAAGTGATGAGGCTTAAGCAACTGCTAGGAATTGTTCTGTTGGCCAGCGTAAGCGCCATGGCCGCGGACACCGTTTCGCAACCGGCCGACATTCAGGTGAAGAACC
Organism: Terriglobia bacterium; assembly: GCA_963831465.1. Classification (GTDB taxonomy): domain Bacteria; phylum Acidobacteriota; class Terriglobia; order Terriglobales; family Acidobacteriaceae; genus Angelobacter. Next base: position 28,150 of record CAWHQH010000025.1, read on the forward strand.
AGAACAGCGCTGCTGCGCCAAGAGCCGGAGCGACAACGCGCATTGGCAAGATTTCTGTCGCCCGCGACGGCGATGGCTTAAACATTGAGATCAGCGGCAGCGGCCCGATGACGGCCAAGACCATGAAGCTGACTCACCCCGACCGCATTGTCGTGGACATTCCTAATTCGGAACTGCGGGGACGCGCGCGCGAAATCGCAGTCAACAGCGGCGACGTGAAATCGGTGCGCGTGGGGCGCTTCCAGGAAGGAACCACCCGCATTGTGGTTGATATGGCGCAGTTGCGCGATTTCCAGATTGCGCCTGAAGGGAACAAGCTGGTGGTGAGCATGCGTGACAGCTCGACTTCCAAGCCTGCGCCTCTGCCCGCAATGAAAGAAGCCGTAGTTACGGCTGACGCCACACAGCGGGCCGCCGCGCCAGAACCAAAAGTAGTGGAAGCCACGCGCTCCCGGTCTGACGTTGCAGCTTCGCATTTCGCCGGTCCGGAGCCAGCGCTGCCTAGCATCAACCAGCCGCCATTTGCCACCCATGCCAGTCTTGCTGCCGAGCCGGCAGTCATCAACGCGGCTTTGCAGCAACAACAGCAGCAGCCAGGACAGACGACCCCTGCAGGCACAACGGTTTCTGTTTCAGGCCCATCCACAACGAATTGCACGACTGGCCGCTATACCGGCGAGCCTTTCGGCATGAATTTCAAAGACCTTGACCTCAAGGACTTTTTCCGGTTGATTCATGAGATTAGCGGCCTGAACGTTGTTCTGGATCCTTCAGTGAAAGGCTCCGTCACCATTGTTTTAGACGACGTACCGTGGGACCAGGCCCTGGCGATTGTGTTGGACAACAATGGGCTGGCCTGCACATTGCAAGGCAATGTACTTAGAATTGCCACGCTGGACACGATGAAGACAGAAGCAGAGCAACGCCGCGCCCAGCAGGACGCGCAGGCGCTGGCAGTTCCTAAGCAAACCATTACTCGCTACCTGAGTTACGGCCATGCCAAGGACGCTGCAACGGTAGTGAAGAAATTCCTTTCGGCACGCGGTGATGTTGTGGCCGATGATCGCAGCAACGCACTGATCATTGAAGACATTCCTTCGGTGCTGCCAAAGGTTGAAGAACTTATCAGGATGCTGGATCGCAAGACTCCTGAAGTGGAAATTGAAGCCCGAGTGGTTGCATCCACCCGGACTTTTGCCCGCGACATGGGTACCCAACTTGGCCTCAGTTATGGCACAGGCCACAGTGCAGCGGGCGGCGCAACGAACCCCAGCCCAATTGACATCAGCAACCTGGTTCCACGGTTCATTACCGCACCGGGCGATGCCAAATCCATTCCGCTGTTCTCGAATTTGGGCGCTACTGGGCCGACCAGCGGCCTCCAGTTTACGACCGCGACCAACGGGTTCCGCCTCGACTTTATTCTTACCATGGCGGAAAGCCGCGGCTTGTTGAAGATCCTTTCACGTCCGCACATCGTTACCCAAAACAACATTTCCGCGGTGATCAAGCAGGGTTCACGCATTCCCGTGGTGACGAATGCGCAGTTAAACGGCCCGCCCACGGTTACCTATGTTGACGCTTTTTTGCGCATGACAGTGGTTCCGCAAATCACAGCGGACAACACAATCTTCCTGAGCGTTGACGTGGAGAACACGACGCCCGATTTCAGCCGTGTAAGCGGTCAGCAGTTGAACCCCACGCTCAACACGCAACAGGCAACCACGCAGGTGTTGGTCTCAGACGGCGGTACGGTGGTGATTGGCGGCGTGATTCAAACCCAGAACAGCGTAGCTATTGCAGAGGTGCCGTTGCTCGGCAGCATTCCATTCCTGGGCAATCTATTCAAGCACACGCTGGTCAACACCTCAACCGCGGAACTGATCTTCTTTATCACTCCAAAAATCATTCAGACCTAGTAACGCGCATTGAATGCCCGGGGATTTCAAGATCCCTGGGCTTTTTTCTGCGCGAAGCTCTTGGAACTTCTGATCAGATGGCTTGCGGACCCGCACGGGGCCGTGCGGCCGGCAAGAGTTTCCGTTAGTATCGACGTGCACAGTTCATTTCCTAAGTAAAAGAAAGCCCGATGAACTACATTTCCAGACAGAAACAGCTTGCGGCCTTGCTGCGCCGGGGCGGATTTGACGCCCTGCTGGTCACGCACCTGCCTAATATTCTCTACCTTTGCGGATTCACCGGGTCGGCGGGTGTCCTGCTGTTTCAGGTGAGTGATCGCGGGCACAAAGCCGCTTTTTATACCGATGGCCGCTATGACCAGCAGGCCCATAACGAGGTAAAAGGCGCCAAGGTGGTTGTGGGCAAGAAGGGGGCATTTGCTCAAGCCTGTGAAGGCGCGCAGAAAGCCAAAGTGCGCACGCTGGGTTTTGAAGCAGAGCATCTCAGCTACAGCGCATACAAACAAATAGGGCTGACGGTGCGCGGCAAGACCAGGATCAAGCCTGCGGCTGGAAGCCTGGAGCAACTGCGGCTGATTAAAGATGCGGATGAGGTCAACCAGATTCGCGCATCGGTGCTGCTGGCTGCCAGCTTGTTCCAGACGGCGCTTTCTGTGATCAAGCCTGGCGTGGCGGAAACGCAGGTGGCGGGCGAACTGGAGTTGCAGGCAAGGCGCGCCGGAGCGGAAAAAATGTCATTTGACACGATTGTGGCTGCGGGACCGCGTTCCGCCCTGCCACATGGCCGCGCATCAGCGCAACCCATTCCTGCGCAAGGATTTATTATCCTGGATTACGGTGTTATACTCGCAAGTTACTGTTCCGACATGACGCGTACCGTGCATGCCGGAACGGTTTCCCATTCACGCCGCCGCATGTATGATGCAGTGCGTGAAGCTCAACTGGCTTCAATTGCTGCCGTAGCGCCGGGGGTTGAAGCGGGTGAAGTGGACCGCGCTGGACGAAAAGTATTGCAAGAAGCAGGCTTGGCCAATTTTTTTACCCATTCCACGGGGCACGGAGTGGGAATTGAAGTACATGAGCAGCCCCGGTTAGCCAAGGGCCAGACCCAAAAACTTGCGCCAGGGATGGTCATTACGATTGAGCCCGGCATCTACATTCCAGAAGAGGGTGGAGTCCGCATCGAAGATATGGTTCTTGTCACTGAAACCGGACATGAAGTCCTGACGCCTACCGCAAAGGACCTGATCACGCTTTAACTTCATAGGGGAAAGGCCGCTCTCGCTGCTGGTGCGAGTGATGAGGGCAGAGAAGGGCCGAATACATTCATGAATCAGAAAGAGCTGAAAGAGCTTATCGATTTTTTGATAGAAAAAGATATCTCCGAGTTTGAGCTTGAGCGCGGGGACGTAAAGGTCCGCATTAAGCGAGGACTTGAGACGGCAGCGCCGGTTATAACGCATGCGGTGCCTATGACGACGGTAGCGATGGCGGCTCCTCTGGCCCAGGCCAGCCAGCCTGCGGCGACGCCAGCTCCAGTGAGCGCTTCGGTTTCGCCGCCGCCGGCTGCGGAAGAAGAGCTGCACACGGTGAAGTCCCCGATAGTGGGCACATTCTATGAAGCTCCTGGACCCGGCGCTTTGCCTTTTGTGAAACCCGGTGACCAGGTTGCGGCAGGCCAGGTGCTCTGCATTATTGAAGCCATGAAGCTGATGAACGAAATTGAATCCGACAAATCCGGCGAAGTGGTGAAGGTGCTGGTCAGCAATGGACAACCGGTTGAATATGGACAGCCGCTGTTCGCGATACGGCCAAGAAAATAGTTGGCGATAGTAAGCGCCGAAACTGGCTTGTGCGCCGAGACGCAAGTGGGTTCGACTCACTCAATAGGCTGTTCTGGCACCGTGAGCGCAACGACAGAGAACAATGTTTAAGAAGATACTGATAGCAAATCGCGGGGAAATCGCTCTGCGCGTGATCTGCGCCTGCAAAGAGCTGGGCGTTAAGACTGTTGCGGTTTACAGTGACGCCGACCGCAACTCGCTGCACGTCCGCTTTGCCGATGAAGCTATTTGCATTGGCCCGCCGCGATCTTCTGAAAGCTATCTCAATATTCCTGCCGTGATCAGCGCGGCTGAAATTACCAACGTTGACGCCATTCATCCCGGCTACGGTTTGTTGAGCGAGAACGCCAACTTTGCTGAAGTCTGCGAAAGCTCGCATATCAAATTTATTGGGCCGCCGCCGGAAGTCATCCGGCTGATGGGTGAAAAAGAAAAAGCACGCCAGGCGATGAAGAAGGCCAAAGTGCCGATCTTGCCTGGTTCGGACGGTGTGATTGCTACAGCCGATGAGGCGCGCGAGTGGGCCTCTCAAATCGGCTACCCAGTGATCGTGAAAGCTTCTGCCGGCGGAGGCGGGCGTGGCATGCGCGTTATCCGCAATGAATCTGAGCTTGAGGGCTCTTTTAACTCGGCGCAATCCGAGGCCGCAGCGGCTTTTGGCAATGGCAATCTCTACATGGAAAAGTTTATTGAGCAGCCGCGCCATATTGAGTTCCAGGTTTTGGGAGACTCGTATGGCCGGGTGATCAGCCTGGGTGAGCGCGAATGCAGCATCCAGAGGCGGCACCAGAAGCTGCTGGAAGAATCGCCTTCCACGCGGGTAACGCCGGAGATGCGGGCTGAAATTGGCCAGGGACTGGAAAAGTCTCTCTCGGAAATCGGTTACGTCAACGCCGGCACAGTTGAGTTTCTGATGGATGAAGATGGCAGCCTCCACTTTATCGAGATGAACACACGCATTCAGGTAGAGCATCCCGTTACGGAGATGGTGACGAGCCTTGACCTGGTAAAATCGCAGATCCTGCTGGCCAATGGCGCTAAGATTACCGAGATCATCCCCAAGATTGACCGCAAAGGCCAGCGCGGACACGCCATTGAATGCCGCATTAACGCCGAGCATCCAGAGAAATTTACGCCCTCAGCGGGCAAGATCAAGACGTTTCACATTCCCGGCGGGCTTGGCGTTCGCGTTGACACCGCGGCTTATGCCGAAGGCGTGATTCCACCTTATTACGATTCGCTCATTGCCAAGCTGATTACGTTTGGCAAGGACCGGCCTGAAGCGATTATGCGAATGCAGCGCGCGCTGGAAATGTTTATCGTGGAAGGGATTCATACCACGATTCCTTTGCATCGCCGCATTCTTGCCGATCCTGAATTCCGCGCCGGCAACATCGACACCAAATACGTTGAACGGCTGCTGGCGCGCATGCAGCAAGAGCGCACTGAAGTGGCCGCGCTTAGCTAACAGCAATCAATATTTGCGCGAAAGATATTTTTTCTGTTGCCAAACTGTTTTTTTTGCGCAAAAAGATTTTTTCCGAATCTGCATGAATTTCTGCACCTTACCTTAATCCCGGATCATCTACTTAACTGATCCACAAAATTACAACCCTTGGGAGGCGGGAATGACGATCAGGTTCGCAGACGGCACACACATTGAAATTGCGGCAACGGCTTATGATGACTTCGTCAAACACGACCTCAAGTGGGCGGAGTTTGTGCATGGCCGCGCTACTGTGAAGAAGCTGGTCTGCAACGACTCCCGCAAGTTGGTCCCTGCTGCGGCAAGCCTCGGACGGAGTGTGCATCCTTGCCCCGCCGGCGGCTGCTGAAAAATCTCAAAAACCTTACCGCTGACAACACAGATGACACTGATTTTCACCGATCAAAAAACAGGCTGATGTTTCTTTTGTGCTATTTGCAATCATTGAACTTGCCTTGAAACTGGGCTTGGGCACGATCTATTTCACGCCATCTATTTTCATAGGCATTCAACATTCAATTTTCCTGATCCGCTACAATCCGTGTTGATCCGTGGTAATCATTTATTTTTTTAGATCAGTGTTATCAGTGTTCATCAGTGGTAAGTTTCTACGCTTTTCTGTGTCTTGACTGCTTGAAAGGACATCACATCATTCATGCTTCCTCAAAGAAAACTTGGCAAACAAGGCTTAACAGTTTCGGCGCTCGGGCTTGGCTGCATGGGCATGTCAGAGTTTTATGGCGCGGGCGACGAGCAGGAATCCATCGCAACCATCCATCGCGCTATTGAACTCGGCTGCACGTTTCTTGATACGGCTGACATGTACGGCTCCGGGAAAAATGAAGAACTGGTCGGTCGGGCGATCAAAGACCGCCGCCAGAAAGTGGTGCTGGCCACCAAGTTCGGCAACGTGCGCGGACCTAACGGCGAATTCCTGGGCGTAAAAGGCACGCCGGAATACGTGAAACAGGCCTGCGACGCCAGCCTGAAGCGCCTGGGCACCGATGTGATCGATCTTTACTATCAGCATCGCGTTGATAAAACCGTTCCCATTGAAGATACCGTGGGCGCAATGGCCGAACTGGTAAAAGCCGGCAAGGTGCGCTATCTGGGGCTTTCAGAGGCATCGCCCAAGACGATTCGCCGCGCGCATAAAGTCCATCCGATCTCCGCGCTGCAGACAGAATATTCGCTGTGGGAGCGCGATCCCGAAGACGAGATTCTGGCCACAGTGCGCGAACTCGGCATCGGCTTTGTGCCTTACAGTCCGCTCGGACGCGGCTTTCTTACCGGACAATTCAAGCGCTTTGAAGACCTCGCTCCAGACGACTTCCGGCGCAACTCTCCGCGCTTCCAGGGAGAAAACTTCCAGAAGAACCTTGACCTAGTGGCGAAGATAGAAGAAATCGCGCGGGAGAAAAAGTGCACCGCCGCGCAACTTGCTTTAGCCTGGGTGCTAGCCCAGGGTGATGACATTGCGCCCATCCCCGGCACCAAGCGCCGCAAATATTTGGAACAGAACCTTGACGCCGTCAACATCGAGCTAAATCCCAAAGATCTGGCGCGCATCGATGAAGCAGCTCCCAAGGGCATCGCCGCAGGAGAGCGTTATGCGGAGCGAGCAATGGCAGCGCTGGATAAGTAGCCAAGAGCTACTAGCTTTTAGCCATTAGCTTTTGCGACACCTCACTAAAAGGCCTCGGCCGGGCGCTCGCTTACTTGTTTCTGCTGCCCAGCCCCAAGATCAGCGTAAATCCCAGTGTCCAAATAATAAGCATAATCAAGAGGACTAAATGAGCCTCGTGCGCATTTCGCGGCATTGGCACCGATTGAAATGGAGGATAAGGACTGACGTGCTCTTGCGCGGCGTTCATGTGCGGATTAGCACTGATTATACCACGGTCGAAATGTACCGTGGCGAATTCAGGGTGGAAGCCGTACAAGAACACTGTTGGCCAAAGACACCGAACTCGACAGCAAGTTCTTTACTGCCTTGGGACAGCGCATCCAAAAGCTGCGCAAGCGCCGCGGCTACAGCCAGGAAGATATGATTTCCTTCGGCTATACCGTGCGCTACTGGCAGCGGATCGAGGCCGGTAAGCCCATCACTCTGCGGACATTGCTGCGCATTTGCGGCATCCTGGGCACGACCGCCGAAGCCGTGGTGCGCGGATTAGGTCCCCAAGCCGTGAAAAGACCTGGCAAACGGCCCTAATGTGGATGTATAGAGAAAGCAGTGGACACCCGGCACGGCGCCGGCTGTCGGATTATGGCTTACGCTTGCGCGCTGCCGCAATCGACTCCTTGAGCGCTGCGGCCATGTCCGCGTCCTTGGTCATCACATGCGCGGGCTTCGGCATGTGCGACTCGCGTCCCAGCCACGCGCTTACCGCCTCACGATCAGCCGGGGTGAATCGTCCTTCGCGACGCACCGGCATTCCTTCACTGGCCCAACGATGCGCGGTCGCCACGGGAATACCGAGGTAACGAGCGATGGCGGCCCAGCCCTTGAGGGCGCCTTCAGAGACAACAGACTCTTTCCTCTTCGGAGGCTTCTTTTTGGCAGGCTTCGACTTCACGGCTTTGTTATAGCACGGGCTTTGCCGACTGGCTTTCATGGTTCGCAGTGTCAGGGATCTGCCCGGTCTGTACCTACCGACTTCCGTATTTCTCCCTCTATACTCCAACTAGGATTGCAAAGGAGTTGCACGATTCAACCCGGGGTTGGCCTTCCGATCCCTCGGTGTCCCCATTTCCAGATTTCCCGATCTTTCCTGATCAGTATCATCCGCGTTTATCAGCGGTAAGGTTTTGCTTTCCGATTCCGGCGATGACGCGCGATGTCGAGCGATTCCGGCGATTTGGCGCCCTCCCCCCTCCCCGGGTGATCCCAGATTGGCGTGCATTTGCGAGGGGTACCCCAGCCTATCCCAGATTGGCGTGGGTTTGGCGCACCAAGGCAAGATTGGCGTAGGTTTGTGCAGATCAGTGTCATCCGTGTTAATCAGTGGTGAGGTTTTAGTGTCTGGCTAATTGCCAGTTGCTAATTGCTCGCTACTAAATTTTCAAAGATCAATACTGCTTCCCAGCCCTGAGGCGGTGCTAGAGGGTAGGGTATTTCCATTCAAAAATCAATCGCGAAGTAGTACATCTTGACAAAGCACGCCTCAGGAAACATATGATTTTTCGTGTGAGTTTTAGCTGGCTACAGACTGCCGCCGGCTGAGTGTTTTTCCTGTGCCGACCCGCCGCGCTAAGAAAGCCTCGCCGCGCAAAATCGGGGCCTCACCAAGCCCGGTTTTGGCTTCGTGGGGGTGAAAATTCGCGGCGCAATAAAAGTCATCCTGAATGAGCGGCGAAGCCGAAAAGGAAGGACCTCAATCAATATCCCCTCGCGGCTTCCATTTCGCGCCGCCTCGGCACGGAGTAAATGAAGAGACACCCGGCGAGGACGCCGGGTGTCGGTTAGTTTGTCATCTCCTGAAGAGTCCCTTAAAATCTGTCTCCCCGAGCGGAGCGCCTCGATACTTTGTTTTTTCGACAATTTTCGGCGCGTAGTCGAAAGGGGTCCCGAGAATGTATCGTGCACCATGCGGATACAAGGAGTTCTACCCAAAATCTCCCGGCCTTGTTCCCGGCTCAGATCCGCATCTGCAACTTGTCTGTAAAGTCTTGGGCCCAGCAAACCCGAAAGCCTCAAAAAGGAACGTTCGCAAAACGGTTGATCATTTGTCAGAATAGAATAGTTTCCATCATTTACGCATAAGAAAAGGAGGGTATCCATGCCTGTTGTTGAGTTTCCGGTCAATGAGGCGGGAGCGAACAAGGAATTTCCAACTTCAACAATTCTGGTAGAAATCGATCGTAAGGACCTTAAGCCATCCGACGCAGAACTAGCAGATAACACTGATGTTCCAATCAAGGCTGCCATGTCTTTTGAAGGGGCTCTGGAAAGTGTGCGCCCAGCGCTGGAGCGAGCGGCGAATGTATTGAAGAACTTAGCAACAGCACCAGCTGAATTTGAACTTGAGTTTGGCATTAAACTGAGTGCCGATGCGGGTGCTATATTCACCAAAATCGGCGGAGAAGCAAATTTTAAAGTTAAAGCTACTTGGAAAAAAAGCATGTGATCGAGAATGCGTTGGTTGCGATTCTAAACGGGGAGATGAAGCCCGTTGGGACCGGTTTTTTGATCGGTCGCGAGTACGTGCTTACGTGTGCGCACGTCATCAATTCCTCCCTAGGGAAAGACAAAAGATCTCAAGATAAGCCGCTTGCCATGGTTGAGTTGGCGTTCGTTGCTGATAAAGCAAGGACCACAGCCAAAGCCGAGGTTGTGAAGTGGTTTCCTCCTGCTGCGGAAAACGGCGCTGTGCCCGAGATTGAAGACTTGGCTGCTCTAAAACTAAAAGTGCAACCACCTGAAAACATCTCAATAGCGCAGCTCGCCATATACGGAGAATTGGCGGGAAAAAAATTTGAAGCATTTGGATTTCCTTCGGACTATAGCAAGGGACAATGGCAGACCGGTAAAATCAATCGTGGGGCACAGGACCAGCGTTGGGAACTTCTCGACGCTGGCGAGGATAAACGGCCGTTTGTTCGTGGAGGTTTCAGCGGCGGCCCTGTAATCGTAAATAATACGTATGTTGTCGGATTAGTCGTTTCCGCGAGAGCGCAGGATCCTGTACCAAGTGCTTACGCGATCCCAATCAGAGACGCCGCCGTGATATGCGAAGCACTGGACATTCGCATTCTACCGGGTATAGCTCTTGATTTTCCCCATGTTAGCGTGCTATTGCGGGATGAGGCGGCAAGTCCCACCGCTAAAGTCTTCTTCGACCTGCGGGCGAAAGCAGTCGGAGATATCGAAGAGATTGCCTCTCTTTTTCTTCAGCAACCTCCGCTGGATTACGGATCTGGAGTTCTCGCTCCAAGTGCTATTCTCTCGGATGGAAATCTTAATGCTATTTTTCTTCAAGCTCCCGGAGGGGCTGGCAAAAGTACGTTCCTACGAAAATTGGTGTTGACCGCTGCGGAGCATAACCATGTTCCTTTCATGCTCGATGTCACTAAACGCTTGCCTGGCAAACTGGAAGAATTGCCGGAAAAACAAATAATAGACTCATGGGCTCTCTCGGGAAATTTTGATCATCTTAAGCAAGCCCTTGACCAATTAGGCCCTGAGCGCATCTTGCTTTTAGTGGATAGACTAAATGAAGGCACCCTGAGCCCTGATCAGGTGCTGCCGGCATTGCTTCGCATCGCAGAAAATGTTTGTCCCGGCGTAAGACTTATAGCAGCCGGTCGCGTCAAACGGATTACCGCACCAGAAATTTCCCGGTTCACCCTGTGCACCGTGCTTCCGCTGCCGCAGCAGGTTCAAAAAAAACATTTGGCTGAGTTGTGGAACCCGGGACTCTCAAAGCTCTTTGCGAATCCCTTTTTCGTAAACATGCAGCTCGAACTGGCAGCGGATAAATCCAAGCGAAAAAACTTGCCGCGGGCCTCTATGTTTCGAAGGTTTTTCCAGCAACATGGGAGCATCAGGGAAGAAGAATTCAGTCAGTTATGTGAGGCTGCATTTGGGGCTTATCGCGATTGCAAGGCAACGGTTTTTCCTAAACAGGCTTGGACGAAATTGCTCAAGGCTGCGGGGTATGAGGGGGATGAAACAGTTGGCGGGGCAGTGCTTTTCGAGAAGACCGGTGTGGAGAGTCCGGAGAACGCACAATTTCAACATCAGCTTCTTCAAGATTTTTTGGCTGGATGTTACGTTGCTCAAGATAACGCTCGATGGTGCGCAGAGTACTTCGACGATGCCACATTGGCAGGTTCTTCATTTGAAGCCATTGAATTTGCAGCTGAACGTCTGGGCACTAGGGCCGCGGAATTCCTCGTTCAGGTATATGACTGGAACTACATGGCTGTCATTGAGTCGGTTCGTAACCTTGACGCTGGGAGACATGGAGCTTCGTCTCCCGTAAGCCCGGATTTTAAAGATGCGTTGTATTTTTTGAATGTATTGCGTCTGTTTGACAGATTTGAACACACGCGGAAGCGGATCGAGACCGTGCTTAAGGATCTTAAGGTAACCGCAGGGTTCGAATTGACTGAGGTCAGCTCCGTTCAAGATCTCAAGGAGAAGGTCAGCAGATTTTACCAGCCGGTTACGGAAATGTTTAGAACGTGGAAGCGCCTGTTTCTGCGTAATGACATTGTCAAGTTACATGATTTGACGCTACTTGCAGAGACACCATTTTTGTCCTGGACGGCAGTCAACGTGTTCCATGCTCTAGACTGGGATGCCTCAGTTGAATCCACAGTCACTCTCCTTTACGACACGGCAAAAAAAATATCTTTCACCAACATTGGTTACCGCTGGCGCGCAGTTCATCTACTTGGAGGGCGCAGCACAAATGATATTATTACTTTCCTCTTTATGGTGGTCGCGGACGCGAACGAAAACGAGTGGGTGCGGTACGGCGCTGTCCGCAGCTTGGCAGAATCAATTTCGTTGGTCTCAAAACCCGACCTTCGCCGAGAATATATTAACCGGCTGGCGCGTCTTATTGAATCAAAACCGGGGCTGCCTTGGATTGTTTTGTCCGAGATAATCAATACGGCGGTTCTCGCAATTAATGCGCCGGCGAACTGGTATGAAGATTATTTACTGCTCCTTAAAAAAGGACGGGAAGTCTCTGCTGCGGCAGGTGACGAGCGCCAAGTGGGAGTCTGGGAAAAGCGCATCAGTAAAGTTTCGTCTTTGAAATGAATAATTACGGAGGAGAAATGACCCATTGGGACGGTCGCTTCATGCAGCTGGCTTTGTCCATCGGCATGTGGAGTAAGGATCGTACGACTAAGGTTGGGTGTATTATCGTTGGGCCTTCTAATGAGATCCGCTGTACTGGCTTCAATGGTTTTCCAAGGGGGGCAGATGATGAAAGAGCTGAACGATATGAACGACCCGCAAAATATCTATGGACAGAACATGCGGAACGCAATGCTATATATAATGCGGCGCTCATCGGAATCCCACTGAATGGATGCAGGATGTACTTACCGTGGTTCCCTTGTATGGAGTGCGCGCGGGCCATCGTCCAAGTTGGAATAATAGAACTGATAGCGTTTGCGCCCGCGAATGATCACCCCAAGTGGGGTGAAGATTTCCAATTGGCAACTCAGCTATTTAAAGAATGCGGCGTAAACATAAGATATCTAAATTCTTTAGATTTTTCAGGAAAAATTCCAGGCACCGATCCCAGCTGAATATAGCTCCTATTCGAATCTAAACATCAAATTGATGCCACATTCATTCCAGTCTTTTTTGCTCTAAGTTACATCCGCATCTTTTGTCTGCCGAGACGAACGAAATTCCTCTGTAAACTGGCCCAGTGAACATCTCGCCCCTTTATCCCATCATCGATTTCTCCTGCTTCGCCGCGCAGCCAGACCCGATCACGGCGATAGCGCGTTATGCGGAAGAGCTGATTGCCGCCGGATCGACGCTGATCCAGCTTCGCGATAAATCCCAGCCCGATCAACCGAGGAGATTTCTGAGCTGTGCGCGGGAGTTGCGACGGGTGACGTTTGGAAAAGCCACGCTTATCATCAATGATCGTGTTGATATCTGCCTTGCCGCCGATGCTGACGGAGTTCATCTGGGGCAGGACGATCTTTCACCTGAGTCGGCGCGCCGCATCTTCGATTCAAAGACTTTTGACCAAGTGAAAGACAGAAAGACACGAATCATCGGCTTCTCCACCCACAACCTCTCTCAAGTCATGGAAGCCGACACTGTCCCAATCGACTACATTGCCATTGGACCGGTATTTGCCACGGGATCAAAAGCCAATCCTGATCCGGTGGTCGGGATTGAAGGTGTGCGCCAGGCGCGCAGAGTTACGAAAAAGCCCTTAGTGGCCATTGGAGGCATCACCCGGCAGAATTGCTCTCAGGTAAGGGCCGCAGGGGCCGACGCGGTGGCCGTGATCTCTGACCTTCTTGAGTCCCCGGCAAAAGCAGTTGCGGATTTTCTGCGCGTTTTGGGGTAAAACATACAGAACACTATGTCTTCATCCGTGGAAGTTCGCACCACGCCGCTTCAGGGCGCATCGGGCGCGCCTGAATTAGTAAAAGGGCTGGGGCTTACCAGCGCCACCACCCTTGTAATGGGGTCAATGATTGGCTCCGGCATCTTTATTGTGTCGGCGGAGATCGGCCGGGAGGTCAACTCTCCCGCGCTGCTGATTGGCGCATGGCTGGTCACCGGCTTTATGACGATTGTTGGCGCGCTCTCATACGGCGAGCTTGCTGCCATGATGCCTCGTGCCGGCGGACAGTACGTTTATCTGCGTGAATCCCTGGGCTCGCTCTGGGGCTTCTTGTATGGATGGACTTTGTTCCTGGTGATCCAGACAGGGACGGTAGCCGCCGTGGGCGTGGCGTTCGGCAAATTTCTGGGACACTTTTTTCCCTCGGTGGCTGCGACTCATTGGCTGGTTGGGCCGTTCCATGTTGGCGTTGCGCAGCCGTTTGGCATTGCGCTGGGCGGCATGGATATGGGCCTGAACACCCAGAACCTGGCCGGAATCATCATCGTTATTTTTCTTACGTGGCTGAATGTTTTTGGCATCAAGACCGGAGCTGCGGTGCAGAACGTCTTTACCATTGCCAAAGTTTCTGCTCTGGCGGCGCTGGTGCTGGCGGGAATCTTTGTTGCCCGCAACGCCCAGGCTGCTGCCGCGAACTATGGCAATTTCTGGCGGTTGAACCTGCCTCATTCCGCCGGTGGAGCAGATGCCGCCGGCAATCTTCTGGGACCATTTGTCGGGGTGCTCACCATTCTTGCCGTGGCGCAGGTCGGCTCATTGTTTTCCGCCGACGCGTGGAACAACGTGACGTTTACCGCCGGCGAGGTGAAAGATCCCAAGCGCAATTTGCCGCTCTCTTTGGCGATCGGCACCGGCGTGGTGATTCTGCTTTACGTTGCTGCCAACTTTATCTATCTGGGGCATCTGCCGTTTGATGGAAATCCAGCTGGCGCAGACGTTGTAAGCCGGGGCATCAAATACGCGGCTTCAGATCGCGTTGGCACAGCCGTGCTGCAGCAGATGTTTGGGGCTTCCGGCGCAGGCCTGATGGCCATCGCAATTTTGATTTCCACGTTTGGCTGCTGCAATGGGCTGATCCTGAGTGGCGCTCGCGTCTATTACGCCATGGCTAAAGACGGGCTGTTTTTTAAGTCCACTGGCAAGGTCCATCCAAAATATCTGACGCCCAAGAATGCGCTGATCGTACAAGGGATTTGGACCTGCGTGCTGTGTCTTTCCGGCACGTATAACGACCTGCTGAATTACGTGATTTTTGCCGTTCTGGTGTTCTATATATTGACGATTACCGGGTTGTTTGTTTTGCGGCGCACCAAGCCAGAAGCTGAAAGGCCGTATCGCGCCATCGGCTATCCGGTGCTGCCGGCCATTTATATTGTGATGGCTTTGTTTATTGATGTCGTATTATTGCGCTACAAACCGCAATACACATGGCCGGGCTTGATCATTGTTCTGCTGGGAATTCCGGTATATTTCGTGTGGTCGCGCCGGAGAGCCACAGTCTCAAACGCCTAAGCCTCTAAAGGAGAAACTCTGCATGGCCAATTTGCTGGCGACTAAAACGCTGGACATGATTCGCACTGAATCGCAGGAAACGGGAGAGCATACACTCAAACGGGCTCTGGGACCGTTGAACCTGATCTCGCTGGGAATCGGTGCAATTATTGGCGCCGGAATTTTCGTCCTGACAGGACAGGCGGCTGCCGATAACGCCGGCCCAGCCATCATGCTGTCCTTCATTCTGGCCGGAATAGCCTGCGCGTTCGCGGGACTTTGCTACGCTGAATTTGCGTCGTTGATTCCTATTGCCGGCTCTGCCTATACCTATGGCTACGCGACGTTGGGCGAAATTTTTGCCTGGATCATCGGGTGGGACCTGGTTCTGGAGTACGCTTTCGGCGCTGCCACTGTGGCCTCCGGATGGGCCGGTTATTTCGTGAGTTTCATGCAGGACCGCGGCGTTCTTATTCCACCGGAGTTCATCGGCACTTACGGCCAGAAATTTGCCTTATATCATGGACGCTGGACGGCTGTTTCCACTCTGCCTGCCGGTGTAGATATCTCTACACTTCAGGTGCACACGGCTCTCTTCAACCTTGTGGCTTTTCTGATTATTGCGCTGGTCACGATGGTGCTGGTAATCGGAATTAAAGAATCTGCAAATCTCAACACGGCAATTGTGATCGTCAAAGTGGGCATTGTCATGTTGTTCATCGTGATTGCGGCAGCTTTTCTGTTTAAGCATCCAGAACTCATAAAGGCGAACTGGCATCCATTCATTCCGCCTAACACGGGTGAATCTGGGCATTTTGGAATTTCAGGCATTGCCACTGGCGCTGCAGTCGTTTTCTTTGCCTATATCGGTTTTGACGCGGTCTCAACGGCGGCACAGGAAGCCAAAAATCCGCAGAAAGACATGCCGATTGGCATTTTGGGATCGCTTGTTATCTGCACCATTCTCTATATTGTCGTTTCCGGCCTTCTTACCGCCCTGGTTTCTTATACCAAACTGAGTGTGCCTGATCCGGTTGCGGTCGGCATTGATGCTACGGGCGTGAGTTGGGGCAGCTTTATCGTAAAAATCGGCGCGATTTTTGGCCTCGGTACTGTGATGCTGGTCATGTTGCTGGGACAATCTCGTGTCTTCTATTCCATGTCAAAAGACGGACTGCTCTGGAAGTGGGCAAGCGCAATTCACCCGCGCTTCCGCACACCTTGGATTTCCAACATTGTTATGGGATTTTTCGTCGCTATTTTCGGCGCTGTAATTCCCATCAATGACCTCAGCACGTTGGTGAGTATCGGCACGCTGCTGGCCTTTGTGATTGTCTGCGCGGGCGTATGGATATTACGCGTGCGCCGTCCGGAACTGCCTCGCCCTTTCAAGACTCCCTGGGTCCCTATCGTGCCTATTCTGGGAATGGTTACAGCCTTGTACCTCATGGCCAATCTGCCGCTTAAAACATGGATTCGTCTTATCGTCTGGCTGGCTATTGGAATGGTGATTTACTTCACCTACAGCACCAAGCACAGCAAAGTGCAGGGAGCGCAAGCAGCTGTGCCCGTTCCAGCACTCAAAGGTGGCGATGATTAATCCTTGATTCTTCCGCTCGTATCAGGACCCTCCGTTCGCGGAGGGTTTTGTTTTAGAATGGCAAGTCTTTTTTTCGTCAGTCGCGTCTATTAATTGCGAGGTCTGCTGAATGGCCAACTTGCTTGCTACCAAACCGGTGAAGATCATTTTGGAGGAAGCCCATGAAACGGGCGAACACAGCCTTCGCCGCGCATTAGGTCCTACCAACCTGATTACTCTGGGCATCGGCGCGATTATTGGTACCGGAATTTTCGTCCTTACTGGGACTGCAACGGCTTTGCATGCGGGGCCAGCGATCGTGATCTCTTTTACGCTGGTCGGAATTAGTTGTGTTTTTGCCGGATTGTGCTATGCCGAATTTGCCTCCATGATCCCTGTGGCTGGCTCCGCTTACACCTATGGCTACGCGACTCTGGGCGAGATATTTGCCTGGATCATCGGCTGGGACCTGGTTCTGGAATACGCATTCGGCGCTGCCACGGTAGCTTCCGGTTGGAGCGGTTACTTGATCAGTCTCCTCGGCGACTTCCATATCAAACTGCCCGCAGCCATCGCCGGCACTCACTGGGATGAATTCGTGTTCTACGACCACCATTGGGAGAGCCTTGCCCGCATTGCTCCCAAGCTGAAGGTCCTTGGGATTGATCCAGCCACGCTGCAACACACACATGGCGTATTCAATTTGCTGGGTTTTCTGGCGATTGCGTTTTGCACTCTGGTGCTGGTGATTGGCATCAAAGAGTCCGCCAACTTCAACAGCACGATTGTATTTATCAAAGTGGCCGTGCTGCTGATCTTTATCGGTATCGGTGTGATGTATCTGTTTCAGCATCCACAGCTTACCGCGGAGAACTGGCATCCGTTTATTCCACCGAGTTCCGGCGGTGAATTTGGATGGATGGGCATCAGCCATGGAGCCGCCATCATCTTCTTTGCCTATATTGGATTCGATGCCGTTTCCACCGCGGCGCAGGAAGCTAAGAATCCTGCCAGGGATATGCCCATCGGCATTCTTGGCTCGTTGGTTATCTGCACCATCCTGTATGTTCTTACGGCAGCGGTGCTTACCGGCCTGGTCAACTATAAGTCGCTCAATGTGCCCGATCCACTGGCCATTGGCATTGACGCGACGCACAATCACTTCGGCAGCTTCCTGGTGAAACTGGGTGCGCTCATGGGCCTGACCAGCACGATTGTGGTCATGCTGCTGGGGCAATCACGCGTCTTCTTTTCCATGTCACGCGATAGGCTTCTGCCCGGCTTTTTCAGCGTAATCCATCCCCGCTTCCGCACGCCATGGATTTCCACGATCAGCGTGGGCTTTTTCGTCGCGCTGCTGGCTGCGTCACTCCCCATTAACCAACTGGGTGACATGGTGAACATCGGCACTCTGCTGGCGTTTGCCATTGTTTCCGCTGGCGTGTGGGTATTGCGGCGTCGCAATCCTGATTTGCCCCGCCCATTCAAAACGCCGTGGGTTCCTCTGGTTCCGATTCTGGGCATATTGTTCTCCCTTTGGTGGATGTACAACTTGCCCGGGATTACATGGCTTCGCTTGATCATATGGCTGATCATCGGCATGTTCATCTATTTCGGCTACAGCCGCAAACATAGCCGTGTGCAACGCGGCGAGTTTTAGCTTTACCTGCGTATTCGACAGTACGGCTGCTCCATGCAATGGTTGATACAATCTTTTTGAGCGTATGAAGATTGTTACTGCTGAAGATATGCGCGCCATCGATCGCGCCACCACTGAGAAATACGGCATTCCGTCGCTGACTTTGATGGAAAATGCAGGCGCCGCAGTGGCCGAATTTGCACGGAAGCATTTCGACTTCGAGTCTGTCTGCGCGGTGTGCGGTAAAGGCAACAATGGTGGCGATGGCTTCGTCGCGGCGCGCAAGCTGCATGAAGCTGGGAAGAAAGTTTCTGTGATCGTGCTGGCTAAAGGGCCAGACGATTTGCATGGTGATGCGGCGGAGATGTTCAAGAAGCTCCCACTCCAGCCGATTTTTATTTCCCAAGAAAAATTCCTGGGCGTGCCCAAAGTCGAGGAGATGCTCAAGTCCGATCTTATCGTTGACGCAATTCTGGGCACAGGTTTCAAGCCCCCATTGAAAGGAATTGCGGAAAAGGCAATCGATCTGATCAATCAGACCGAGAGCCCAGTTGTTTCCGTCGATCTGCCGTCGGGAATCGACGCGGACTCCCATTCTGCTTCTCGCCACGAAAAATTTGTCCACGCCGATGGCATCATTTCCTTCACTGCTCCCAAGCTTGCTTTGGTGTATGCCGAACTGAGCGAAGGCCCGATTGCCATTGCCCCCATCGGATCACCGGTGAATCTGGTGGTCGCGAATGCACAACTCAATCAGGATGTTCTAACTGCCCCAGAATTCCAGGCCCTCCGCAAACCACGAGAGCCAGACTCGCACAAAGGAAATTATGGCCATGTTCTGGTCATTGGCGGATCAATAGGAAAAGCTGGCGCGGCGTGCATGGCCGGAATGGCGGCCTTACGCACCGGCGCAGGACTGGTGACCGTTGCATGCCCAAAGTCCGTTCAGCCAACCATCGCCGCTTATGCTCCTGAGCTTATGACAGTGCCATTGGATGAAACGGCTGAGGGTTCCATTTCACTATTGGCTTTGAGAGAGAGGGAAGAGCTGCTGGAAGGAAAGATCGCGGTTGTCATTGGGCCCGGCTTGAGCAGCCACCCTGAGACCCAGGAATTTGTGCGCGACTTTGTCGGGATCTGTCCCGTTCAGCTAGTCATTGATGCCGATGGCCTAAACGCATTTGCTGGTTGTGTTGAGGAGCTTCAGCCGGAAGAAACAGATGGATGGGAAGGTCTGGCGCCCATACGGGTGCTCACTCCGCATCCCGGTGAAATGGGCCGCCTATTGAAGATCGGCACCAGTGAGGTCCAACACAGTCGGATAAGAATGGCTTCGCGTGCTGCCACACAATCCCTCTGCACTGTTGTCCTAAAAGGGCATCGTACCGTGATTACAAGTCCTCAAGGCTACGTATGGATTAATACAACTGGCAATCCGGGAATGGCTAAAGGTGGTTCGGGCGATGTGTTATCCGGCGTTGTCGCCGGCTTGTTGGCACAGTTAGAGCATATTCCCGGCATGCTGGGCTGGAAAGCGACTGTTGATGCTGACCTCGATATTGGCCGCCCTGATATGCAAGGAATTTTCAGAAAAGTTGCCATGGAAGCTCCTACCGCCACGGAGATACAGGCTCTTGGCAGTCAATATGAGCAAACAAAAGATCCTGTGCTCAAGAAGACGATCGAAGAAGAGATACAGGAAAAAATAAAACAGATGTTTGTATTGTTAGGCCCTTTGAACGTGGCTCGCGCCGTTTATCTCCATGGTCTTGCCGGCGACATTGCCGCCTCTCTTTATGGCCAGCAATCCATGATTGCCACCGACATCATCAACTGCCTGGGTGAAGCCTTTGCCGCCTGTGAAGCTGAAGCCCTCAGCAGGTTCGTCTATCTTCAACGATGAAAACTCAGTGATGAAAACTTTCCAAACCCATTCCGCCGAAGAGACCACAGAACTTGGCCGCCGACTCGCTGCAGAACTCAAGCCCGGCAGCATCGTTCTTCTGCGCGGCGATTTGGGAGCAGGGAAGACGACCATGGTCAAAGGTATTGCGGAAGGCTTTGAGGCTGCCAAAGCTGAAGATGTTACCAGCCCGACATTTACGCTCATCCACGAATATCGCGGCCCTGCAGTCACGCTATTTCACATTGATCTCTACCGCATTGACACGCAACGCGAGCTAGACACTCTCGCGCTCGACGACCTGATGAGTCCGCAAAGTATCCTGCTGATCGAATGGGGAGAAAAGTTCCAGAGGTTTGCAAAAGAGCGCGACGTGGAGATTGCGATTGAACATCGCAGAGGGGACGAGCGGATTATTCGAATCGGGTAAACGTCTCCCGCCATCCCGAGCGTAGCGGGGGATCCTATAATCTTGAGAGTCTCAAGGCGCAATATTAGCCGCAAATGCAAGCGAAGAACGCGGTTGATTTCGATTCGTGCTCTTTCGCGTTGATGCGCGGCCCAATAGTTTTTTTGTGGTGATAGGGGTTCCTCGCTACGCTCGGAATTCTAGAAAAGTTTATTTCCGATGAGGAGTGCTCCTCACCGTCATCACCACCAGCCACACTCCGTTCAGAATGAATAGCAAGACCGCGGGAAAGAAATATTTGCTCAGGGGCAGGTGCTGAAACGCGCACCACAGCACCCCGGCGACGATCAGTAAATCAATCACAATATAAATAGCAAAGATTGTGGCACGCGACATCGGATCATTTCCTGCAAACCAACCAAGATGGTAGAGATCCCTCGCTGTTGCTCGGGATGTAAAGCCGATCAAAATCCCATAATGTTGTAGCCGCAGTCAACGTAGATGGTTTCGCCAGTAATCCCGGAGCCTAGATCGGAAGAGAGAAACAGTGCCGTGTCGCCCACCTCTCTTGGTTCTACGTTTCTCTTCAGTGGTGCGTGTTCGGCATGGTTTTTCATCATGGTGCTGAAATCGCCTACGCCACGTGCTGCCAGAGTTTTAATGGGGCCGGCGGAAATGGCATTCACCCGAATCTTTTTTTCGCCCAGACTGTTTGCCAGATAACGGACGGTCGCTTCCAGTGCGGCCTTGGCCACGCCCATCACGTTATATCCGGGAACAACTTTTTCCGCGCCGAAATAAGAGAGCGTTACCACGCTGCCGCCGTTGGTCATCAGCGGCGCAGCTGCGCGCGTCACTGCAATCAATGAGTAAACACTTATGTCATGGGCGATGCGGAAGCCTTCGCGTGACGTATTCAGAAAATCGCCCTTCAGTTCCTCTGCTGGCGCGTAAGCCACTGAATGAACGACCGCGTCCAATTGGCCAAAGTACTGCTTGAGCTGCGAGTAAAACGCCTCGATCTCCGCATCGCTGGAGACATCGCATTGAAAGGCCTGTGCGCCGGGCAGGGAAGTAATCAGATCATGCGCCTCAGCTTTCATGCGCTCATTTTGGTACGTAATGGCGAGCTTGGCGCCCGCATCGCTCAAACGCTGGGCAATGGCCCACGCGATGCTGCGCTTGTTGGCTACGCCAAAAATAACCACGTTCTTCCCTTGCATGCTCAGCATAGAGACATCCCTCACCCTGTGTGAAACCGCTCAGGATAACAGGAACCGCACAAGAATGGGAGTAGTCGAAGCGTTACATGGAAGATGTGAGACAAAGTCCAAGGAATTCGACCATGTCCGTGTGGACGCTTGCTATACCTACATCAAGTCGATTCGATCTTTCGAAGAATGGGAATGCGGTACCGGTGACGGATGAACTCGCGACGGTTTCCCTGAATCTGTGGGCGCAGGAACACAATTACAAGAAGGCCTAACCCTGTTTGGAGTTTAGCTATCAGGTTTTAGGCAATATTACTTACCGAATGGCCGTTATTGTTGTGTCTTTTCAAGCCTCAAAAATTTTACGCCCAGGAATTTCCCCGCCTCGTTAAAGTCAAATCCAAACATGGCTTGCGCCAGCGGAGCGCACCCGGCACAGGAGGAGTCCTGCAAAGAATAGGGGACAATAAATCTTTCTTTTTCTCCGGGCTGCTGTTCAACTTGGGGTGATGCATCCGCTTTGCGTTCCGCGTCATTCACAACCAGCTGCATCTTCGGATGGCTTTGGCGCAGCGTAGCGTACTGAGCGTCTTTTTCCATTGCCGATTTTGGCAGCATAGTAACGTCATCCAGGTTGATCAAGGCAGGAACTCCGTTCATCAGCACCCATCCCTGGTGCGGGCTGGCATTTTCTGGATAAACCACGTACCCGAGGTCCACCAATCCAGATTCCTTCAAACCTGCCAGATATCCTGGACGCCGCGATTTCTGCGAAGAGATCATCTCTGTGAACCCTACGGCTTCAGACGAGGCATATTCGCCCATCTGGTCAATGAAGCAATCGCGATATCGCGCCGGATCGGTGGTCTTGCAGGCTTGTCCGATTGCGCTCAGATCTTCGGGACCGGCATTCCAAATTGCTTCTTCGCCAATCTGGTCCTCGGTTTCATGATTGGCCTCAACCTGAAGAAACGTGATCAATAAAGCCACGCCGATTACCGCAACTGCCGCGGCTATTCTTCGTTTTGCCAGGGTCATGTCGATGCTCCAGTCATGTCCTCACGCCGGCCAGCGTCTGGTCTTGAAAGCAGGAACACTGATTTGCAGCAAATGTTGCACTTTGCAGTGCTCCAGATTGCCATCTTCTCGTCGAAATGGCCTCTCAAGTGAATAAGATCATCTTACGACTGAACTCCTCTCATGGCGCAATTTTTACATTTCTTAGCCCAAAAAGGTTAACCTTACGAGCAAATTCTTGCTCCGATTGGCAAATTTGCCTGAGGCGAAAGGGAGTGCATCTCTTTATGCGGTTTACAGTTTTTTACAATTTTGCATGTTTAAGTCTGCTGTAATCAGCTAAAAGTTCTTACCGACTAAAGTTCAGGTTTCTTGCGCAGGACTGTGTACGCATTGGAGCGCTTTGGGCTTTCACGCAGCAATATCTTCTGCGCACTTGCGAGTCGATTTCAACAGGTAAAATAGGAAGGATGTCAGTATTCCTCCGGTGAACGAACTCGCATATCAGCAGGACGACTCGGCAATTGATGTCCTCGCGCCCCTGCAGCCGCGTCCGCGCCGGCATTATGAACTCGTGCTGGTGATTGTGGCCGTTATTGTCTTCTTTGGCTGCATTATCTCTCCTCCGGCTTTGATGGACGATGTTGACGCCGTTCATGGGCAGATGGCTCGCAATATGGTCCAGTCAGGCGACTGGGTAATCGCTCATCTGAATGGCGTGCCTTACATGGAAAAGGCCCCATTGCCCTATTGGCTCATTGCCATTTGTTACCTCCTGATGGGCGTGCATGATTGGGTGGCGCGTATTCCCACGGCTCTGGCTGCGGTGCTGTTGTGTTTTGTCACCGCGCGTTATGGCGCGTGGGCATTTGGACGCCGTGCTGGATTTTATGCCGGGCTGGCGCTGGCGACCTGCATCGGCCTGTTTCTTTTTACCCGCATCCTTATTCCCGATGTTATGCTCACGCTCGCCATTACCGTCTGCTTTATGGCTTTCCAGCGCGCCATGAATGAAGATGGAGAAGAGCTTCACTCTCGCCGATGGCCCGCTCTGATCGGCATTGCACTGGGGGTGGGCGTGCTGTTGAAAGGGCTGCTCGCGCTTGTGGTTCCTGTTGGGGGAGTGCTGCTTTACTTGGCCATTACTCGCCAGCTCTTTTCCCGCGATACATGGCGTCGCTTGCGTCCGCTCAGCACCGTCCTGATCTTCCTGCTCATTGCTGCGCCATGGCATATCGTGGCCACATTGCGCATGCCGCCATACCTCAATTTCAGCATGCACAGCGGTCCCGGCGAATATCACGGCTTTTTCTGGTTTTATTTCTTCAATGAGCATTTGTTGAGGTTCTTGAACCTGCGCTATCCGCGAGACTACAACACCGTGCCGCGACTGGCGTTCTGGCTGCTGAACCTGCTCTGGTTATTTCCCTGGAGCGCTTATCTGCCTGCGGCAGCCCGGCTCAGTTATAAGCCGGTGGACCGCGCCAGCCGCACGCGCCTGCTCGCGCTCTGCTGGGCAGGATTTCTGATGCTCTTCTTCACCTTCTCCACCACGCAGGAATACTATTCCATGCCTATCTATCCTGCTCTTGCTCTCCTGCTGGGGTGTGCCATGGATAGAGAAGGAAAACTGATTACAGCAGGCAACAGGGCGATAGCCTTGATTTCAACCGCAGCCGCCGCAGTGATTGGGGCAATCTTATTTTCGGTTCGTCATGTTCCCGTCACCGGCGATATCTCCAGCGCATTGCAGCAGCATCCGGAGTCTTACACGCTTGCGCTCGGACATATGGGCGACCTGACTTTGCAGTCATTTGCTTATCTGCGGGCTCCGCTCATACTCGCGGGTATTGCGTTTTTGGTTGCCGCCGTAGGTGGCTGGCTTCGCGGTCGAAAGGCATTTATCGCGCTGGCTGCCATGATGGTTTTGTTCCTCCATGCCAGCCGGATGGCGCTGGTTGTTTTCGATCCCTATCTTTCTTCGCGCCCAATCGCGGAAGTGCTGCTGCACGCGCCGCCCGGACAATTGGTCTTGGATGGCGCTTATTATCCATTTTCCTCAGTGTTGTTTTATTCCAACAAAACCGCTTTGCTGCTGAATGGCCGGATAAACAACCTTGAATATGGTTCTTACGCTCCAAATTCGCCCGCCGTTTTTATTGATGATGCTGCCTTTAAAAAGCTCTGGTCAGGTACAATTCGCTATTATCTGGTGACTGACAGCAGCGGGCTCGCTCGTCTGAGCGCTTTGGCCGGCGCTGCGCGTTTTCACCAGGTTGCTGAAAGTGGCGGCAAATTTCTTTTTACCAATGGCCTTTCCGGCGAAACTGCGGATGGCTCCAACATGGAGAACAAACCCGCGTTATGGTAATCCTTGCAACGGCTCTGACAGTCCTGCTTACCGGTTCCCTCGTTTACTGTGTCCTGATTGTTGTTGCCACCCGGCGTTTCCTATCCACCACTCTCCCTGCTCCCGGAAAAACTCCTTCCATCAGCGTTCTTAAACCGCTTTGTGGTCACGATGACGGCCTGGAAGAAAATCTCCGCAGCTTCATGGTGCAGGACTACCCGCAATACGAAGTTCTTTTCGGCGTGCATCGCGCTGACGACTTGGCAGTGCCGGTGGCGGAAAAAATTATTACCGAGTTTAGCGGACGCATCAGCGCGCGGCTGATCGTCACGGGAGAGTCTCCCATCCCCAATGCCAAAGCCTTCAGCTTGAACCGCATGGTCCGTGAAGCGCGATATGACGTGCTGGTGATGAGTGACAGCGATGTGCGCGTCACGCCCTGCCTGCTCTCTCATCTGGCGCAGGAGCTTCAAGACGATCACGTTGGATTGATCAGCTGTCCTTACCGCGCGGTGCCCGGCAAAAGCTTATGGTCACGCCTGGAAGCAATCGGAATGAACACCGAGTTGCTCGGCGGCGTAATGGTGGCGCGCATGATTGAGGGCATGCGGTTCGCGCTGGGCTGCACCGTGGCGGTCCGTCGCAGCGTGCTGGAACACATGGGTGGGTTCGGATATTTACAGGAGTTTCTGGCGGAAGATTTTGTGATCGGCCAGCGTGCTGCCGAACTTGGTCACGGCGTTTTATTCTCGTCTTACGTGATTGAGCACCGCATTGGCAGCCAGAGCATGATGCGCAATCTCAGCCACCGTATGCGCTGGGCGCGCAGCACGCGTCGTTCGCGTCCTATTGGCTACTGGGGACAGATCTTTACCTATCCGCTTCCGCTGGCGCTTCTGCTTTGGGGGTTGTATCCCAGTACGTGGCTTGTAGTCCTTCTCACTTTGGGTTTGCGCGGCGTTGCAGCGCTTGCCACTGCCCGGTCTGTTGTCCATGATCCGATTACACAAAAGCAGTGGTGGTTGCTGCCGGTTCAGGATGTAATCGGTTTCTTTATTTGGATCAGCGGTTTCGTGGGTGACACGATTGTCTGGCGCGATCGCAAATGCACCGTTCTGCGGGACGGCCGTCTCCACGTGAATCCCTGATTTACTTGTCAGCAAAAGAAAACCCCTGCGCCTTAACGCAGGGGCCATTCGCGATATCGCGACTCCTGGTTACTTGCTGCTCGTCGAGCAGGTGCTCGAGATCATTTTTACTTTCTTTACTGTAAATGTTGATTGAGATCCCGAAGCGGAGGAGCCTGCTCCGGTCGCACTGGATCCGCTGCTGCTTGAACTGGGGGAACTGCCCATGCTGCCGCTGCCGGAGTTGGAGGCTGAACTGCTATTGTCCGTTCCCGTAACGCGAATCTGATGACCAACGTGGTCGCTCAGTTTTGACGTGTCGCCCGCAAGTTGCCACGTCTTACCGGATTGGTCGGTCAGTGTCCAATTGCCCGCTGAACCATTCAGACAGCCTTCAATTGAATTGCCGGAATTGCCGCTATCGCTTGAGGTCTGCGTGGTCTGGGTGGTGGTGGTCTGGGTGGTTGAGCTGTTATCGGGCGTAGTCGACTGGCCGCTGGGCGAAGTGGACGACGGAGATGCTGATGATGGGGACGTAGACTGTTGCGAGCTTGCGTCCGGGGTTGTTGATTGCGGCGAGCTGCTTGGCGAAGTTTGCGCCACAGCCCAAACCGCGGACAACAACAGAATTGCTGTAATCAAAGATGTCTTTCTCATGTACGTTCCTCCTGGTTTGTTCGGCCTTCCTCCGGCCTTGAAAAGAGTGGAAGCAGCGCTACGGACTTAGATCACCTCTACACTCGCGGGTTTGTATCTAGCAGAAAAGAAACGAGAGCTGCGGAAAGTGAAAGTGAGCGCGTAAGAACCTTAGTTCAATAGAACTAAGCCATTGGCAGGCTTCTCTCTTGCGGCGACATAGCCAAGTTGCAGTGCATTTGGGATGTAGCTGCCGCAGCAGCCTAAGCAGAGTCTGTTGGTTACAAATGCCTGGATTCAATCGGAACGAAATTGAATCTATAACCGCGAGTGCTGGTTTGCGATTTCATTGTTGAGGGACTCTGCTGTCAAGATTACAGAAAGACTACAGTGTTGCTCTTTTTACCACGGCTGCCAGCGTGCGATTCCGTTCAAATTCGCCCTGGATGGAATTTGCAGCTTTGATATAGCTGTCACGCAATGCGCCATCCAATGAATAGGAATGCGCCACCGTCGAGAGAACGCGTGCCTTCTCATAGTCTGACGTGATCCGGCTGACCGCATTCAGCACTTTACCCAGTGAATCGTTGCTCAGCTTATTGTGGTCCATCAGAGCGATCAGGCAGCGCGAGCGCTCATAATCGTTCGTCATGGAATCCGTGACGCCAAGGTAGGTATTCATCTGGCTCTCATCGAACTTGTTGGCCTTGAGCAGCGTTGTGAGCACGCGCGACTTCTCGTAGTCACTGCTGGCTCTTGACACGTTCTGCATGGCTTTGGTCATGGATGCGCTGCTCAAGTTATTATTCTGCATCAGTTCCAGCAGGCTGCGTGAGCGCTCGTAGTCAGACTTCATGGAGTCGACCACTTTCAGGTAGTTGGCCATCTGCGCTTCATCGAATTTGCCCTGCTTCGCCAATCCGAGCAGTAGACGCGATTTTTCATAGTCAGAGCCGATGCTGGACGTTGCGTCCATGATGCGATTGGTCTGGTCAGCAGTAAGTGTGTACTTTTGCATGGGGGCCAGCAAGTCGCGCGACTTTTCATAGTCGGAATGGATTGACGCCACCATTTTGAGATAAAAATCCAGTTCCGATTGATCAAAAGCTTTCTGATCGAGAAGCGAGAGCAGAATGCGCGACTTTTCATAGTCGCTCTTGATGGTGCCGGCGGAGTTCAGCGCCATGCTGACGTTTTCTTTGGAGATGTTGGGGCGCCGCAGCAGCTCAATCAACACACGTGAATGTTCGTAGTCGCTCTTGAGTTTATTGGCTGCCGTAAGGAATGCCGTGCGTGAAGCTTCATCCGGCAGGTCATACTGCTTGCTCACGGTCATGAGCACGCGGGCCATTTCATAATCAGAGTTGATTTGCTCCCCTGCCTGTTTGATGACGCGCTGTATTACGGGTGAAGGTAGTTTAGGTTGTTCCAGAAGCTTGCGGAAGTAGATGCCGCGAACGTAATCCGACTGCAGATTGTTGATTTCATCCAGTACGGCATTGGGTCCGCCCTTGACCAGCAGCGCCGGGACACGGGCATCGGCGGCAAAACCGGTGCTGCGTTCCAAAGACAGAAGGAATTGCGCGAACCAGGCTTTGGCCTCGCCTTCAAACGGCTGCTGTTTTCCGTTGATCTTGTAAACGTATTGCAGGCCGCTCGCCGAAGGAGTGACCTTGACCTGTTTGAGAGTGTCGTCCTGACGCAAATTTACTTCAAAAGAACCGCCGGAAGAGATGCTCTGGATTTCTGTGGCTTCAGCATTGAATTTGATGTCGCCTTCAGCGTGTAGATCCAAGCTGCAATCGCCACCGGACCAGTTAGCTATCCAATGCTTGTTGCCGTTGTTCGACTCAATGTTCATGTTGTGGAGTTTGGCTCGTGTTCCACAAACACTGATATCGCTACCGGGAACAGCGGGCACCGCTGGGACGGCCGGCACTGCCGGAACACCAGGTACCGCTGGTACAGCGGGCACAGCGGGAACTGCAGGGACTGCCGGCACACTGCCGCTTTGGAACATGGCAGGCGGTTCCGGTGGCTCTGGCGCTTCCGGTGCTTCAGGAGCGTCGGGTGGCTCGGGTGCCTCAGGTGCTTCAGGGGCTTCAGCCATTTCGGCTGGTTCTGAGTCATTATCGAAAGAAGGCTTAGCTTCAGGCGCTTGTGATCCATTACTAGGCGTTGATGAATCCTGGGCGTGAGGTGCAGATGAGGGAGTTGAAGCAGGACTCGGCTTGGCTGTACCGTTCTTGGTGGCAGGCGTGGTGTTTTGCGGTGCAGGCCGCATCGCGGAAAGAGGTAGCACAACGCATAGCGTTAATGCCGCAACAGCCAACGCACTTCTGCGTGAAACAGACCCGCGCGGCAAAGCCGGGTTCAATACGGCCAGAACGCGGCCTTCCAATTGTGATTTGCGCGCCATAGCCAGGGCCGCTGCCAGTTCAGGTTCGCGCAATCCGGAAACGATATCCAACAATTCATGCGCGTAGTCTGAGGCCTTGGTTCCCGCCGCCAAGACATGATCGTCACAGGCGCGTTCTCGCTCTGCGCGCATAGCGCGAACCATGAGCCATACCAGAGGATGAAACCAATAGACTGAAGCCGCCAGATTAGCAAGAGCCTGTGTAAATGCGTCCAGGCGTTTAATGTGCGCCAGTTCGTGATTGAGAATCGCGGAGCGCCGCATCGGCGTCCACTCAGGATAATCAGGTGATAGCACGATGCGCGGAAACATGATGCCGGTGGTGATGGGCACTTCAATTTCGTCGCTTACCATGAGCGCAACGTGGCGCTCAATTCCCAATTCAGCGCACACTGCGCGTACCTGCGCGTTCCAGCCAGAATCAGTAAGCACGTCCGCGCGACCGACCAGAGCTGCCAGTCGCATGGCGTTCAATCGCCAGCGAGCCAGGAAAAAGAAAGCGCCCACGATCCATAGCCCAAGGAGAAGTTTGGGCAGGAATGCCGGGATTGAGTTGACCGAAGATGTTGCTGCGGCAGTTTGTCCTGCAGGCGCGACTTCGGAGGATATTGCTGAACTTGCCGGCGCAGCTGCGCTCGTGCTGGCCGGTGATAGGGGCTGAACGTTCAGCGATCGTGCAGCGTGAACATCAGGCTTAACCCGTGAATTCACAAGCGCGGTCGCGACAGAAAGTATTGGCCGCTTCTCTGGGGCTGTCGGCGCTTTGCGCGTGGTCATCGGCGAAGCCGCAATGGTGGACTGCGCGGCTCCCGGTTCTATTGAATCCTGGCTTTTGGAATATTGGGGCAGCGCTTTTATATGCCATGCGGGAACCAGTATCACAAAGATTGGAAGCAGCAGCAGCGCGGCCAGCGCAAAGGTGCGCACCATGTGCTGGGTGGCGGCAGAGTGCTTCTTCAAAATCAGAGCGGCGCCCCAGGCGATCGCCAGCAGCAGCGTTGACTTCACAATTGTGTCCAGGATGATTGCGGATGATGAAAGAGAGTGCATGTTATCGTCCCTCCTGCTGCGCTTTTTTGATCAATTGAGCAAGATATTGTTTGTCTTTGCTGGAGAGCGTGCTGTCAGACATTTCCAGCAGCGCGGCCACTGCCTGTTCTGGAGAGCCGCCGAAAAAAGTCTTTACCATGTGCTTCAGTGCATTGACGCGTACCTGGCTCGTATCGTCCGCGGGCACGTAAACATACTTCAAGCCTTCCTGCTCATGCCGCAGATATCCTTTATCTTCCAGCAGTCCCAGCATGCCGCGCACGGCTGAGTAGCTGGGCGGGTCTGCAAGGTCCGCCAGTACCTCAGTTACTGATGCCCTGCCGCGACGGTAAATCACGTCCATAATCTGGCGTTCGCGCCGGCCTAATTGAAGATGCTTTTCGTTGCTCATGGCTCTCCTGATTCAAATGCCCGCGTTCTTTCGATGTGCTAGTGTACTAGCACATGCTAGTACATTAGCAGCTATTGTCAAGGGGTAAAGTCAATAATTTTTTAGACGAAATCGTAAGCGCTTGGTTATGGGACAAAACGACCGTAGTTCGTGATGGGCTGTAGGCATCAGGCCATAGACGTCGGCTCCTCCAGTAAAATGAGTCCGTCTTGCTTACTCCTTCTGATTTCGACCACCTTCATGTGGTGCTGGTATCCACGCGGAATCCGCTGAACATTGGCGCGGCTGCGCGGGCGATGAGCAACCTGGGATTTCTGCGGTTGCGCGTCGTGAATCCCTATGAAGCTTCCTTTCGCGAAGCCCGTTCCGCCGTGGGGGCTGCGCCTTTGCTGGCAAAGGCTGAACAATATTCGAGCGTGGGAGATGCTGTAGCTGATTGCTCGCTAGTGGTCGGCACCACCGCAGGCGCGAACAGGGAATTACATCATCCGCTGCGGCTGCTGCAAAAGGCTGCTCCGCTGATTCGCAAGCGGCTCAAGACTGGAAGTCGTGTTGCGTTATTGTTCGGATCGGAAAAGCGCGGCCTGTCGAATGATGACTTCAGCCATTGCCACTGGCTGATGCATATTCCTACGCGTGAGGAGCATGCGTCGATGAATCTTGGGCAGGCGGTTGCAGTATGTCTTTATGAACTCGCGCGCAGTCCGGCTAAGACCGATAATCGCACAAAGAGCAAAACGATTTCTAAAGTCAAAGAGCTTCAGCCTGCGGCCGCAGGCGAGTTGGAGCGCATTACCACTATGCTGATCGATGCGCTTCGCGCCAGCGGATACATTGGCGAACGCTCTGTTGCGAGCAAAGAAGAAAAGATCCGTCGGATGGTTCGCCGTCTGGAACTTTCCGGAACTGATGCCGAAGTCTGGCTGGGCATGCTGCGCCAGATGCTCTGGAAAATGGGCCGGCATGAATAACAGGTAAAAATGCACAAAACTGCATTTCTGCTGTCACCCAACGGGTTGTTACGGCTCA
This sequence comes from Terriglobia bacterium, assembly GCA_963831465.1. GTDB lineage: Bacteria > Acidobacteriota > Terriglobia > Terriglobales > Acidobacteriaceae > Angelobacter. The sequence continues at coordinate 59,767 of CAWHQH010000025.1, forward strand.
ATATATTGTCAAATGAAACTCCCCCGAACCACCTCTGGGCTGCTCGCCTTGCAGGAAGCAACGAATGCTGAACTGCGCCTGCGCCTTGCCGGAATTTTCGAGCGCCACCGCAAAGTGGCGTTTATTGGACGGAACGACAATCTTTTCACCGAGCACTGGACCCCTGAGGTAGCCGCGGCCGGCTATAGCTTTGATGGATTCGAAATCAAGGGTGCAACAATACTATTGGGTGGCGTGGAGAATGCATGCGGATTCATTTACCGCATCAGCATTGGATTTCCGTTGGAACTGATTGACGAAGCCTCAGCGATCGAAGCTTACTTCCAACAGCAGTATGCGGAGAGCAAAGCCTCCGATCTTTCCGCCGCACCCAGCTCTTGTGCGAATCCTCCTGCTTGAAATTCCTACGACATGAATATTGGATCGTGGCTGGCCCCGGGCATTATCGGCAGGCTGCTGACCCTTATTGATTTTCCTCCAAGGCCCTAGTGCCAGCTCGTCTTGACAAAGGTCATATATTTCTATATTTATAGAAATATGGAAATTAAACTGGGAGCGGCCAATGAACAGAAAGTCTCGCGCTATGCGGACATGTTTTCTGCTATGGGTGCAGAGCCGCGTCTGCGCATCGTGAGGCTTCTGCTGGCGGCGCATCCCGGAGGGATGGTGGTGAATGAAATCGGCGAGGAACTGCAAATCGCAAATTCAACTCTTTCCCATCATCTGGACAAGTTGAAGAACGAGGATCTGGTGGAAGTGCGGAGGGAAGGGACTTTCCTGCGCTATTCGGCAAATACCAAGGCGCTGGCGGAATTGCTGGGCTTTTTGTATGCCGAGTGCTGCACCCGCAACAAAGCGGTGGAGCCGCAGCGCATTACCTGCTGCAAATGAATCTGTCTTTATCTAGGAGAGCAACAATGAGCGCACAGGATATCAAAGAAGTCGTAAAAGAGCGTTACGGAGCGGCGGCCCGTCGCGTGACCATAGGCGAGGGAAGCTCCTGCTGCGGCGCGTCCACCCAGTACGGCACAGACATCGATCCAATCACGCGCGATCTTTATGACGCTTCACAGACCGGCGTTTTGCCGGAAGAGGCAGTCAAAGCCTCATTAGGCTGTGGCAATCCCACTGCGCTGGCTGAGCTCAAGCCAGGTGAAACAGTGCTGGATCTGGGCTCCGGCGGCGGGATTGATGTGCTGCTTTCCGCGCGGCGTGTAGGTCTCACGGGCAAAGCCTACGGCCTGGATATGACCGATGACATGCTGGCCCTGGCGCGTGAGAACCAGAAGAAATCAGGCCTTACCAACGTGGAGTTTTTGCGCGGCGAGATCGAGAACATTCCGCTGCCTGCCGATTCAGTAGACGTAATTATCTCGAACTGCGTCATCAATCTTTCTGCCGATAAGGATCGCGTGCTCAGCGAGGCGTTTCGCGTGCTTAAGCCCGGTGGGCGGCTGGCCGTTTCCGATGTTGTGGTGCATGGCGAGGTTCCGGAGGAAATTCAGAAAAGCTTGCTGTTATGGGTCGGCTGCATCGCCGGCGCGTTGCGCGATGAAGACTACATAAGCAAATTGCAGGCTACGGGGTTCGAATGCGTTAGCATCGAACCTACACGTGTTTACCAGATTGAAGATGCGCGAGCATTCCTGACCGGTCAAGGCATGGATGTGGACGCGATTGCGCGGCTGGTGGAAGGCAAGTTCATGAGTGCTTTTATCCGCGCCAGCAAGCCCGGGTTCGGGACAGTCCTGAAGCAAAGTCTGGGCCTGAACGTATTGAAATGCTGCTAGTCGGCAATCAAGCCTCCTGGAACCCCGTTATTCGAAGGCTGTGACAAAAGTGGTGAGCACATGGCGCAACTGCCTGTGCCAACTTGTCACAGGTTCCCACTCCCTCCTAAACCTGCCCTTTTAATTCAACGGTTTACGCGGAGTCGCGTTTGGCTCTGGTCTTGCTTTATGAATAGGCAGACGAGCTGACAAGAGCGACGCGCAAGATAATGGGTCGGTGGTGAGAAGGTGGCGCTGACGCTGGTTAGCAAATGAGCTTTGCCTAAGGAGAAGTGGAATGGTGGGTGAGATAAAAGGATATCGGCTGTGGCGTTTTCCGGGAAAGGTGCCTCCAAGCCTTTTCTTACGCCCGGATGTCCTTTTATCTCTTTTTTTTGAAATCCTCTACGGACACGTACCGAAAGCGATCATTTTGGCCTGCCGCTTCTAAGTTTCAAAACCTAAAAGTCTTTAGCTTGATTTGACCACGTGTTTCGGAGCGGATGCGCTTCCGTGTTGAATACCACTTTGTTCAGGTCCAGTGTCCCTCGCGGCGCAAACAACAAATAAAGATATTTAAGCGTCTCCGCCAGAAAATAACTTTCCATGCTGTCTTTCTTTGCCTTGGTTTCCACGTTGCTGAGCGCAGCGTATCCGGCGTCCGCCTTGCAGTAGCGGACCAGGCTCAGCAGAAAAGTGGAGCCCATCTCCTGATATCGGTCATCCTTTGTATAAAAAGCCAGATAGTACGCCGACTCAATAATCTCCGGTCGGAGTTGATATCCGGGAGCGACGATTTGCATGGTGGTGTAGTCCAGCGTTTCCGGCTCAATGCCAAAAGTAGTCCACATTTTGTAGGACGACTCCTGCAACTTGCGCGCGCGCTCCAGGTCGCCCGAACGCGCCAGCACCGCGGGAAAGAAAGCATCCAGCGCGCCGTATTGCGTGGAAATGCGCTTGCCCGTATTCATATCTGCCTGCCCGTACCACAGGCCGCTGCGGGTATTGTCAGCCAGATATTTGTTCACGGCCTTCACGCTGCTTTCCCACATCTTCTTGCAATCTTTATCTTCAAACAGCAACCATGACTTCAACAGATACTCATAATAGGAATCAATTCCGCCGCTGATGTGGCTGGTAGTGTCAATCCACTGGCCTGTTTCAACGTTGATGGTCGAACCGACCAGTCCGATTTTTGATCGCCTGCTGTACAACGCGACCACAGCACTCTTTGCCTTATCGTAATAAATTGGTTTTTCCGTAAGTTTACTGAGCGTACCGAACTCCAGCAGCAGCGTGCCTATCTCCGCCGGATTGCTCTCCACGCCGCGCGTCTTGCCGGTCTTAAGATTTACGAACATGTACGGCATACCGGTGGGAGAATTAAAGACCGGCAACAGACGGTTTCCCAGATTGTCGGCAAGGTCAAGCAGGCGTTTGTCGCCGGTCAACTGGTAGCTGCTCAGCAACCCGCCCAGAAGCCGGATGGTGATTTCAAAATTCTTAACTTCAATATCCTGGTCGAACGAGAGGTTTGTCGCGATGAATTCCCGCGTTTTGTCAGCTTCATCGGTCAACCCCATAAGGATCATCGTATCCAGGGCATCGACCGGCGTCATCAGCAGGGATTTGCTGTACCAGTCATGATGGCCCTTGCTGAGCGGCTTAAGCTCTTCGTGTCCCCATGCATATTCCTTGTAAGCATTCCACGCGTAGAGAAATTCAGACCGGACCTGAAGCGCCATGGGGCCGGGGGAGGGAGCAGGGGATTTCTGTGCGACAGCGACAGTGGATGGCAGAAGCGTGCCAATCAAAGCAAAGAGGAACAACCATCTACGCATGAGGCGAAAATCTCCTGCGAAACTGGAGTGGAAGCGCATCCATGATAGCGCAAGGCCGCCCGCAGCGTCCCATGCTTATCTGAATCAGCACAACTGGTCAGTTTGGAGCTCAGGAGTAAAAAATCGTGTTCAATCCGAGTGATAAAGCTTCCAGCTGTTTGCGGACTTCTTCAGCGAGTTTAGAGTCGATAGGTAAAACGCGAAATGCAGCCAATGGTTCCCGCCGTAACGGCGCTGCTTGCGTCGTGATGAAGAGGTTAGAGCCAAGGCTGGATTTCGCACACTCCGCAACTTGCGTTCAAATTACTTATTGATGTCCTCTTTGGCCTCCAGGCGCTTGATAAAGTTTTCAACCGTGGGCTTCGCCGGATCAGGAGCAGCCGCCAGGGCAAGCTTCATTTCTTTTGTTGCGTTGTCGTAATCACCTTTAGCGACAGCCAGCCGTGCAGCTTCTGTGCGGACCAACCAGTGGTTCGGGTCTTTCTTGATGTTGCTGCGAAAAACCGCAAACGCTTCATCTTGTTTTCCCGCCAGTTGCAGTTGGCGGCCGTAGGTGTGGAGTTGCGTGATGTTGGCCATTCCAAGCGCCTTGTTGCGTGCGACGGTGGCATCGTCTTTACGGTTCATCGCCTCGAGAATCCGCGACTTGTTCATCAGATTGTCATAGCGCTCTTCCACTGCAATGGAGCGATCTTCATACTTCAGCGCTTCTTCCAGGTTGTATTTATTGGTTAGGAAGTAAGTTGCCGCATCGTCCCATCCATCCCAGGTGTATTGCGCCAATCCACGCAACTGCGAATGCAGATTTTGGGCGACGATGTCATTCGTATTGACTTCAACCTTGAATGGGACCGCAAGCTTTTCCCACCGGAGCGCGATGACTGCTGAATTGGGAGTAACATCATTCACTTCATAAGCCAGGGCCTCTTTCATTTCTGCAGCCTGCGGTTTCACTGTGACGCGGAGAGCATCTTCTGACTGATTGTAGGTAAAGCTGCCCCACGCAGTCGCGGTCTTGGAAAAGATGACAGTCCACTCATTCTCTGAAGGCAGCATGTGCAGGCCGTAAATGCCTTTGGCCAGGGGCTTGCCTTCTATGCTCACAGGATCGGTAAATTCAATAGTCGTATTTTCATTCGCGCCGGCGCGCCACACTTGGCCGTAAGGCACAAGGCCGCCCCATACCTTTCTGCCTTTCACCAGCGGGCGATGGTAATTGATGGTGATGTCAGTGATGCCGACTCGCTGCATGACCTTGGCATGCTGGCTGTCACGCGGCAGATCAAGTACAGCGGATTGCGCGTGGCCCAAAGTAGTTGCAAAAACAACTGCGATGAATACGGGCGTAAGCGCGAAGCTTCTCCGCATATAAGTCCTCCAGGGAAAGTTTTGTAGACGAGGGAACCGAGAGTTTAGACGCGAAGCCCACGCCGTCGTTAGCGCAGGCTCCGTCAATGGGGATAGTTAATTTTCCAGTTGGGCGTCCATAGTGATTTTTGCATTCAGTAGCTTGGAGATGGGGCAGCCTTCCTTTGCGTTCTTGGCTGCTTCCTCGAACTTTGCTTTATCGCCGCCGGGGATCTTCACTTTCACCTGCAGGTGGGATGAAGTGATCGCGAAGCCGGAATCCAGCTTTTCAAGCGTGACTGTGGCCGTGGTGTCAATGGATTGCGCGGTCATTCCGGCATTGCCGAGTTGGGCTGAAAGGGCCATGCTGAAGCATCCGGCGTGTGCCGCTGCAATCAATTCTTCAGGGTTGGTGCCCGGCTGCGATTCAAAACGCGTGGCGAAAGAATAAGGCGTGCTCTTTAAGACTCCGCTGGGAGAGGTGAGCGTGCCTTTGCCGTCTTTCAGTCCGCCACTCCAATGTGCGCTTGCATTGCGTTGCATGAGTTATTTTGCTCCTCAAATGAGATAAGAGGATTGTATATGGACGCTGCCGATTGGTGAGACAAAGGCAAGAAACATCCACCACGGACGCACTGAGACACGGAAAAGCGAACAAGAAAATTCCTGATCACAGCGATCTTGCTGTTGAGTTTGTAAAATGTTTAACGCTAATGCAAAGGGCATCCCATGTTTGAAAAATATACCGAGAAAGCGCGACGCGTAATCTTTTTCGCTCGTTATGAGGCCAGCCAGTTCGGCAGTCCATACATCGAAACTGAGCACCTTCTGCTGGGGCTGCTGCGTGAAGACAAGGCGCTCACCAATCGTTTTCTCCCTGGCCAAGGCAAGGTTGAAGCCATTCGCAAGCAGATTGAAAACCATACAATCGTGCGAGAAAAGGTTTCCACATCGGTAGACATGCCGCTAAGCAATGACGCGAAGGAAGTGCTTGGTGATGCAGCAGAAGAAGCCGAGCATTTATCGCACCGGCATATTGGAACAGAACATTTGCTATTAGGGTTGCTGAGGATAGAAACCTGTTTTGCCGCACAGATCCTGAATGAACATGGCGTGCGCCTCTCTGCTGTACGCGAAGAGCTCGCCCGTGCGACGGAAGAGGCAGAACCCATCGCCCCCAAAGCATTCGTCTTGCTTTCGGAATTCAGCGGTTATATGACGCGAATCGCTCGTGAAAAACAAGGGTCATCTCTTATCGGACGAGAAAAGGAACTCGAGCAAATGGTCCACATCCTTGGCCGCTCCAACAAAAATAATGTGGCGTTAGTGGGGAAACGCGGAGTGGGGAAAAAGACCATGGTGGAGGAACTAGCGCGGCAGGCGGCAAATAGTGCTCCAACGGCGTTTCTGCAAAATAAGCTCTTTGTGTCTATAGATCTCTCAATGGTCGTTACCGCCGCCCAGAATAGCCGCCGCTCCACAGAGTTTTTGAGCGCGGTTACGGACGAAATGGTCAAGGCAGACAAAGATACTTTATTCTTTTTTGACGAACTGCACGCCTTGCTGGCGGCGGGCCCGGAAAGCGGCGCTACCGAGATTACATTACTGCTCAAGCCTGCTTTGTTGATCGGAAAAATCAGATGCATTGCGTCCGCCGCACCGGCTGAACATCAGGCCGCGCTCAAGAAAGCCCCATGGCTCAACGAGCGATTCCTTACGGTAAAGGTGGAAGCGCCGACGGAAGAGACGGCCATCAAGATTCTGCAAGTGGAAAAAGGTCATTTGGAGAAGTTCCACTCCGTCCAATATACCGACGACGCAATCACTTCAGCCGTTGTCCTCTCCAACCGCTTGATTGTGAACCATTGCCTGCCCGGTAAAGCCATTGACGTAATCGACGACGCCGGATCTTATGTGAAGATGAAGCGGGAGAAGGGGGCGCTGCCGGAAGAGATGATCGAAGCAAGAAAGCGGCTGAAATTTATTGCGAACCGCCATGAGAACGCAGTAGAAAACAATGAATTTGAAAAAGCACGTTTTTATGCCGAGGAAGAGCGGGCCCACCGTGAAGCGCTGGCGCAGTTGTACCTGAAACACAATATCCCGGAGAGGCAAATAGTCGCGAAGGCGGACATTGAGGAAACCTTGGCGCGCTGGACGGGAATGCCCATAGAGGCCGTGCGCGAGGTTTCCGGCAACCCGAAAATTGAAGACCTGAAATCGGTGGTCCCTAAAAAGAAACCAAGCAAGAAAAAACCTTAGGCGGCCTCAACTCTTCGCGATCGGAAATGGCGCAAACTCAAGTTCGATGTCTCCATGGCGTAACGTTGTTTTCACATCCGCCAAACTGCCAATGATCGCGTCGGCCGCTTGCAGTTGATCTGCCGGATAGGTGGTTTGCAGTGCGATAGCTTTCATCCCTGCAGCACGCGCAGAGGAAATGCCTGCGGGAGAATCTTCAAATACCAGACAGTCCTCTGGAGCAAAGCCCAACAAAGCCGCACCCTTAAGGAATGGCTCAGGAGAGGGTTTGCCATGGATGACGTCATTCGCCGTGATCACGTGGCGTGGGACCGGAATGCCTGCATACCCAAGACGCGCAACCGCGAGCGGACGCGTGGCCGAAGTAACGATGGCAAACCTGCCAGGAGGGAGCCGTGAAAGCAGGTCCGCCGCGCCCGGAAGCGCCGTTACACCCTCTTTGTCATTGATTTCCATGTGTTCCACTATCACGTTTTCTTTTTCGGCATCCAGGTTCGGGGTCACTTGACGAATAGTTTCAATGCTGCGGCGGCCATGTGCCAGACGCGCGACCTGTTCAGGATGCAGCCCGTGTTTAGCGGCCCACGCTCGCCACACGCGTTCCACCGACGGAGTGGAATCCATGAGCACGCCATCCATGTCAAAGAGAATTGCTTTGGCGGAGAGGATCACCTTTCAGAATAACAGTCACAGGGTGGATGACCGGCGAGTGGTCTTAACAAAACAAAATCCATGAATTCGATTTGAGACATGAAACCTGCTTGATACCATCGGATTCTGGACAGCGCTTGCCCACAGGTAGGATAATCGCCCATAGTGATGATAGATCGAGGGGTGGATTGATTCAGGGTTAGGTTCGTCCAGCCTTCACGGATTGGAGAGTGACTTGAAAAAACTATCGTTTCTTGTAGTTACATTGGCACTGATTTTTCTGCTGGGAAGCCCTGCGCAGGCGCAGCAATTTGATTTATCTGCCGGCCTTTCCGGCTTAACCGGCCCATCCAGCACGCCCGATTTACAGACCATTGGCGGAGGCGCGTATCCAACTTTTGGCCTGGATTTTCTTTTCTTTCACAACCTGGGAGTCGGCTTTAACGCGGCTTTCCGCGCCAAGCAGAACCTTTACCAGGGGCAATTACCATTCCGGCCCTTTTTCTATGACGTGGACGCCGTGTACGCACCCCCGTTGGGCAAACGTGCTCAATTGGAGCTTTCCGCGGGAATCGGAGCTGAGAGCGTGCGTTTCTATACGCCAAGCTTTCAGTGCTCATTCACCGGATGTACGAATTTTGTGAGCAGCAACCATTTCCTTGGGCAATTTGGCGCGGCCATCCGGCTGTATGTGACGCCGAGAATTTTCATCCGGCCTGAAGCGCATTTCTATGAAGTGCGCAATAATGTGGAGTTCAGCGGCGCCCGCGCTTCCCGCTTTGGCGTATCCATCGGCTATTCCTTTAAGAACCAGGAGTAAAGCTGCAAAACAAAGCATACAGCGAGGCCCATCTGTAATGGATGGGCCTTTCGTACAGTAGGAGGCCTTCCAAATGGACAGCCGACCTGCTGCTGCCTCTCTTAATCTTTATTATTATGTCCAACGATACGGATTCAAACGCCATCCAAGTTGCTGGAGTAGAAAATGGCGACCCGAGTTTTGTTCGTCGACGACGAGGCGGGGATACGCAATACACTGAAACCTATCCTGGAGCAACATGGGTTTGAAGTGACTGTGGCAGCAACGGTTCCAGAAGCCCTGGAACAGATGAATCATGCTACGTTTGATGTGCTGCTTTCTGATTTGAATATAGGGCAACCGGGAGATGGTTTTACGGTGGTCAGCGCGATGCGGCGCGTACAGCCGAAAGCAGCGACTTTTATCCTTACGGGTTATCCCGATTTTGACACTGCGCTACAAGCCATCCGCAGCCAGGTGGACGATTACCTCCTAAAGCCCACTGATGTTCCAACATTAATTCATACCATTCAGAGCCGTTTGGAGAACCGCCGGCATGTTCCTCCAGACAGGCCGATCAAGCGAGTTTCAGACCTGATGGAGGAGAGCCTGGGCGAAATCACCAAGGAGTGGCTCAGGTTGGTGAAAGCGCATCATGAACTGGGAGCAATCCGAATCAGTGACAAGGACCGAGTCGATCACTTGCCCCTGCTTATTGATGAAATGGCAAAGCGGGTCGATGAAGATTCTGAGATTACAACAGAGCGAGCAAAATCGGCAGCATTAGACCACGGGAAACAACGAGCCATGCAAGGATACAGCATTCCCCTGGTTGTGATTGAAATGCGATTGCTGCAGCATGTCCTCTCTTCAGTGCTTCAGCACAATCTTATTCGCATGGACTTGAGCACCGTAATTGGAGACATGATGCTGGTGGGCGAAAGCCTGCAGGAACAACTGGAATTTTCAATTCGAGGATTTCAGCAAGGCGCGCGGGAAGCAGCCTGAAAGCAAAAGTCTATCTATTGGGTTTATCGATCTTGGGCTGCGGGATTATCGGGACGTGTCCGCGTTTGTAAATCATCATCGTGCGGATAAATTCAATCACTACGCTTCCATCCTGTTTGTAGCCGATTGTGCGGACCTTAACGATTCCTACGTTCGGCCTTGATTTGGATTCACGTTTTTCCAGAACCTCACTGCGGGAATAAACGGTATCGCCTTCAAAAAGCGGATTCGGCAGTCGGACCTCATCCCATCCCAGATTTGCCATGGCATTTTGTGAAACATCGGAGACTGACTGTCCGGTCACCAGCGCCAGCGTGAACGTGGAATCAACCAGCGGCTTGCCATATTCGGTTTGCGCGCTGTAAGCAGCGTCAAAGTGGATGGGATTTGTATTCTGCGTGAGCAGCGTGAACCAGATGTTATCGGCGGCAATCACGGTGCGGCCCAGGGGATGCCGATAAAGGTCGCCCACTTCGAAATCTTCAAAAACGCGTCCGATCCAGCCTTGTTTTGCAGTCATGGTTGCTCTCCAGCGCTAGTATGAACGCGGCAATCCCAGCACGTGTTCGGCAATATAAGAAAGGATAAGGTTCGTAGAAACCGGCGCCACCTGATAGAGGCGCGTTTCACGGAACTTGCGTTCTATGTCATATTCCTCCGCGAATCCAAAGCCGCCATAGGTCTGTAGCGTTGCATTAGCGGATTCCCAGGATGCGTCCGCCGCCAGCAGCTTGGCCATATTGGCTTGCGGGCCGCAAGGCTGGTGTGCGTCGAACAGCGCCGCAGCTTTTTCCACCATGAGCGACGCAGCTTCAACATTGGCGTATGCACGTGCAAGAGGGAATTGGATGCCCTGGTTCTGCCCAATCGGCCGCCCGAAAACGACCCGTTCTTTGGCGTAACCGCAGGCGCGCTCCAGAAACCAGCGTCCATCGCCGATGCACTCGGCGGCAATCAGGATTCGTTCAGCGTTCAGGCCGTCCAGCAAGTAGCGGAAGCCCTGGCCTTCTTCGCCGACAAGATTTTCCGCGGGAACTTCTACATCGTCAAAGAAGATTTCCGTGGTGGCGTGGTTCATCATGGTGCGGATCGGACGGATCGTCAGTCCATGATTTTTAGCATCGCGCAGATCGACCAGCAGGACAGAAAGTCCTTCACTGCGCTTCTTTACCTGGCCCATAGGTGTAGTGCGCGCGACCAGCAGCATCAGGTCAGAATGCTCTGCGCGGGAAATCCAGATCTTCTGACCCTTAACCACATATTTGTCTCCGACGCGGCGAGCAAAGGTTTTCATCTGCGTAGTGTCTGAGCCGGTGGTCGGCTCGGTGACGCCAAAGGCCTGAAGACGAAGCTCACCACGGGCGAGCGTCGTGAGATAGTTTTTCTTCTGAGTCTCCGAGCCATGGCGCAGCAGCGTTCCCATCACATACATCTGAGCGTGGCAAGCTGCCGCGTTACCGCCCGAACGGTGGATTTCTTCCAGTATTGTTGCGGCCTCGGCGATACCCATTCCAGCGCCGCCGTATTCTTCTGGAATGAGCGCGCCCATGTAACCGGCTTTGGTGAGCGCCTGCACAAAAGCTTCAGGATAGGCGCGCTGGCTATCGAGTTCGCGCCAGTAAGGATCAGGGAAGTTGCGGCACAGCTCGACAACCGCGTTTTTCAGTTGCTGACGCAATTCGATATTGGGGACAGAAGTCATGAATGGCTCGTCTGACCGCGGCTGCACTCTACACTAAACCTACTTTTCTAGCGATGGCCAGCTTCTTGCGCTCGACCGGTAAGCTGGCGGCATCGATCATTTCATCTTTATAGACCATGGCCCCGACGCCCGAACCGAGGTCAGCGTGTTCGTAAAGCTTAATAACTTCTGTTGCCCGCGTAATTTCTTCCGGCGAAGGAGTGAAGACGCGATTGATGACCGGTACCTGATCGGGATGAATGGCCCATTTGCCATCAAAACCCATCTGCGCGGCAGAACGCGCATCATGCTCGCATTGTTGCAGATCGCGAAACTGAAGCGTGACGCCGTCGAGAACGTCAATGCCTGCGGCCCGCGCCGCGGCGACGGTCTTTGCTTTGGGATAGTGATAAAGCGCAAACTGTTCGCGCACGGAGTCGCGCGCGCCTATATTGCCGGCATAATCGACCACACCAAAGATCAAGCCAGCCAATCTTGGAGTTGATGCCGCAATTTGCTCGGCATGCAGGACGCCTTTTGCACTCTCAATCAATACTTCCAGCCGGATACGTCCTACAGGAAGGCCAACGTTTTGCTCAATCTGCGTGAGCAACCGATCGGCGAAGAGCACATCCGTCGCATCCTGCGCTTTTGGGATGACGACCACATCAATATTTCTGCCAGCCGTTTCGACAACTTCGATTACATCTCGATAGAAAAACTTTGTGTGAATACTGTTTGGGCGAAAGGCGCGAATCTTGCCACGGAAATCGAGCGTGGTGAACGCCTCAATCAGTGTCTTGCGGGCAGCAATTTTTTGCGATGGTGCGCAGCCATCCTCCAGGTCGAAAACGACTTCATCCGCTTCGCTGGCTGCGGCCTTGGCCATCATCTTGAGAGAATGCGCGGGGCAGGCCAGCTCACTGCGTCGAACCGTGATAGCGTCGGAGTTATTGAGTGGAGCTGCCATTGGGCCTCCTTTTTCGTCGCGATCAACCAGCATAACGACGACTACTGTCCACCCAAGGATTTGATGAACTCATAATAGAAATCTACTCCGTCGTAAAAATCCTTCACTCCAATGCGCTCGTCTTTGCCGTGTGCCCGCACATCGTCCACATCTTCAAATACTCCGGGAACGCCGTAGGTGGGAATCCCGGCGATGCGCAGGTACTTGCCGTCACTGGCGCCGGTGTCCATCACCGGAACAATGGGAAGGCCGCCGTACAATTTGGCGCTTAACGCTTCCAGCTTGCTTACAACTGTCGGGTTAATGGCAGATGCAGGCGCGGGAACAGCTTCGCCCACCACACTCACAACGATGCGATCATCGGCCAGCACGCGTTTGAGAGTGTCTTGCACATTTTGTAGCGAATCCTGAGGCAGCATGCGGCAATTCACATTAGCGGCGGCGGTTTGGGGCAGCGCGTTGTTGGCGTGGCCGCCTTCAAGCCGCGTAGCAACGCAGGTGGTTCGCAGAAGAGCGTTGAAGAAGGCCGACTGGCTGAGATGCTTCGCGGCGTCTTCTGCTTTGGCATGGTCTGAACCAATCACTGCGCGAAAGTCGGCGCCGGTCGAAGGAGATTCCAGCGAGGCGGTACGCTCAAAGTATCCACGCGTGGTCTCATTCAGGCTGACGGGAAAATCGAAGCCCGCAAGGCGAGACAGACCTTGCGAAAGATGATAGATAGCATTATCTTTCACAGGCCGCGAGCTGTGCCCACCGTTACTCTTCACTTCCAGGCGGAAATCGACGTAATTCTTTTCGCTGGTTTGCATGCCCAGCAGCATGCGTTTGCCATGTTTGGTTTCGAAATCGCCAGCGTCGGTGTTGATGCAGTATTCGGCATCAATCCAGTCACGATGGTTTTTTGCCAGCCATTGCACGCCATTGGATTCGCCCCCTTCTTCATCAGCCGTGAGCGCCAGGATGAGATCACGCGAGGGAACCCAGCCTTCTTTTCTTAAGCGGATAAAGTTCGCGACCAGGATGGTGTCGCCCTGTTTGATGTCCGAAGTGCCGCGGCCATAAAAGAAGCCATCCACTTCATTGAGCTTGAATGGGTCCATGGACCAGTCTTGAGGCAACGCTTCCACGACATCCAGGTGGGCGATAAACAGAATGGGCTTCCCGGCTCCGCGTCCTCGCAGGCGCACGACAAGATTTTTCTTGTTCGGCTTTGGGCCATCAACGTGGATATCTTGTGCGGGAAAGCCTGCAGATCGAAAGCGCTCGGCCATGGCTTCTGCCGCCGTGGTTACATTGCCGGCCGGAGTATCAGTGGTGTTGATTTCAATGAGTTGCTTAAAAATGTCATGAGCAGCCTGGTGTTCCGGTGAGAGTGCAGTTTGAGACTGCGCAAATGCGCAGCCAAAAGGCAAAGCTATAAGGCAAGCCAGAGCAAGAAAAGGGTTATTCATCGTGGGTGGATTATAAATTCTGGCGGCAGAAAAAACAGCTCGCAATACGACCAAAATCTTTATAATTAATAGTATGGCAAGAGGCTGGGAAAGCAAATCAGTTGAAGAGCAGATGGAAAACGCCAAGAACGGCAGCGCATCAGGTTCAAAGGGCACACTTACTGATGACGAGAAGAAAGCCCGGCGCGAGCGCGATAACCTGAAACTTTCACGGGCTTATATCGTGCATCAGATTGAAGCTTCCACCAATGAGCGTTATACCAAGTCCTTGCAGCAGGCCTTAAGCGAACTGGACGAAAAACTGGCAACACTGGAGAGTTCGCACTAAAGAGCGCTGCGGCCAGACTTTGGCGGAAGTCAAACCACAAGTGTCTCGACAGGCGTGCCAGTGAATTCAAACAGCTGCTCTTCGTCCGGTTATGAGTTCAATTACCAACACAACCAAAGCGATCACCAGGATCAGGTGAATCAAGCTTCCGGCAATATGAAATCCCCAACCCAACAGCCATAAAAGCAGCAGAATGGCAAAAATGGTCCAAAGCATTCTTGTCTCCCCGCCGGCGTGGTTCCGGCCTTTTGTGTGTAGTTGGATGCACTTACGCAATAGGCGAGTTGACACGCAGCAGGCTCAAACTGCGGATGTCCCCCAATGCGATTAGCAGTTCTGCTGCGGGTGCATATTGAAGCAGTGACTCTGCTCGTGTTGTAAAAACCGCAATCAGCAACTCTGCTCGCGCAGGCATGGAAGCAGCAACTCTGCTTTCACGCAAATCAAACAGCTTTGCTGGCCCTCCTCTCAGAGTGAGCAACATGAAGTCTCTCTCTGAACTCTAACCAAAGAGATTGGTTTTGGCAGAGCTGCGGCATCCCTGGCCGCGCAGATCGGCAGACTTTCAAGGCGCAATGACAAACTTTCAGAGATGGATCGGCACTTCAGTTGTAGTGGCGATGGCAGCGGCGCTGACCTCGCTTCCGCCGAGGCTTAACTCGCAGGAGATTGGAGCGACAGCGGCGCAGGGGATTTCCTATGAAGGGCAGCGCGTGGCCTCAGTACAGCTGGCAGGCCAGCCGGACGGAACGCCGCGCAAGCTGCGAGCATTGATCGCCCAGCCTATCAATGCTCCGTATTCCCAGGCCAAGGTTGACGAAACCGTGGCCGCGCTTAAGAAGTCCGGCGATGTAAAAGATGTAGAGGTCCAGGTAACGCCTGCCGCTGAGGGCGTGCAAGTGGTCTTCATTTTAAAGCCGGCTTACTATTTTGGCGTTTACACATTTCCTAAAGCAGAGAAGGTTTTTTCTTACACGCGTCTCTTGCAAGCCGCGGACTATTCCAAGCAGGAACCGTTCACACAGGAAAAGGTTGAAGAAGCGGAATCGAACTTGCTGGAATTCTTTCATCGCACCGGCTTTTTCATGGCAACGGTTGAACCGAAGATGCAGATAGATGAGAAGCATCGTGTGGTCAACGTGGAATACGTGATTAACCTGAAACGGCGGGCGAAGTTTGGTGACGTGATCCTCGCCGGAGTTTCAGAGCAACAGACCAGGAGATTGAACGAAAGCCTTCGTTCCATCAGGGCACGAATCAAAGGCGCCTACATAAAGCCGGGGAAAGCATACTCGCTCAAGAGACTGACGGCGGCAACGGCGCTTCTGCAACAGCAGCTCGGAAAGCAGCACTTTCTTGCCGCGCGGGTCAAGCTGGTTTCAACGCTTTATAACCCTGAGACCAACCGGACTGACATTAAGTATGACGTGACCGAGGGGCCAAGAATCGAGATCAAACTAGCGGGAGCGCGTGTGTGGGGGCGCACCCAGAAAAAACTCATCCCCATGTATCAGGAAAATGCTGTCGATCCTGATCTGGTCAATGAAGGCGCGCAGGATTTGACGTCTTACTTCCAGGCGAAAGGATTTTTCGACGCAAAGGTTCAGAGCCATATCCAGAGAGACCCCTCTGGCGGCGTAACTGTTTTGTATCAAATCAACAAAGGCCCGCGCGGCAAAGTTGAAGCAATTGACTTTCACGGCAATGAGCACTTTTCCGATAAAGACTTGAAAGCGGCTGTGCCTCTAAGCAAACGCACTCCCCTTATCCCGTTTTCACACGGCAAATATAGCGAGCAGCTGGTACGCAAAAGCGTGAAGAACATTGAAGGCCTGTATCACGGCGCCGGATACAGCCAGGTGAAAGTCACGCCCAATGTCGTTAAGAAAGACAATGAGCTGCAGATCACATTCCAGGTAGATGAAGGCGTGCGCGACGTGGTTGATTCATTGCAAATTGAAGGCAACACGTCACTCGGGCAACAAGAGCTCGCGCCTAAGGGCATGAATCTGGAGCCGGGAAAGCCGTATTCCACCCAGTTGCTGACCAAGGATCGCGACCAGATTATGGCAACCTATCTGGACAAGGGCTATTTAAACGTAACCTTCAAGTCAAAAGTGGACCATAAAAAAGATGATCCCCACCATGTGCAGGTGGTTTATCAAATAAACGAAGGGCCGCAGGTGCATACGGCGAGCGTGGATCCGGTGGGAGCGCAGCATACGCGGCCTGAAATTATCGCCCGCAATGCGAATATTAAGGTGAATAAGCCACTGAGCGAGACGGCCCTGCTTCGCGGTGAAAGCCAGCTCTATACCCTGGGCATATTTGACTGGGCCAGCGTGGATACGCGCGCGCCAGTTACCGACAATCCGGACGCCGCTGTGCTGGTGAAGCTGCACGAATCCAAACGCAACACTATCGCGTATGGTTTCGGATTTCAGGTCATCAATCGCGGAGGGAGCATCCCGAGCGGAACAATTGCCCTGCCCGGCCTTCCGCCGGTAGGTCTGCCTACGAAATTCACTACGAGCCAAAAGACATTCTGGGGGCCTGAAGGATCGGTGGAGTACACGCGGAGGAACTTCCGTGGTCGCGCGGAGACGGTAACGCTTTCTGCTTTTGGCGGAAGGCTTGACCAGCGGGCATCAGCAAGCTGGGCCAACCCGACGTTCTGGAATACCGGCTGGAGTTCCACTGTAACGCTTTCCGGGGAGCGCACCAGTGAAAATCCGATTTTTACCGCGCGCCTGGCTGGCGCTGGATGGCAATTCCAGCATTACCTGGATAGGAATCGGCAAAAGTCTGTGATCTTCCGCTACGATTTTCGCCGGACCAGTCTTTCGAACATCGTGATACCAGACCTGGTGCTGCCGGAAGACCAGAACGTGCGTTTGTCCTCACTTTCCGCTTCCTTCAGCCGGGACTCACGCGATAATCCCCTGGACGCGCACAAGGGGATTTACGAAAGCTTCCAGTTGGATTTGAACCCGAGCTTTCTGGGTTCGAGCACGAGCTTTGGACGCTTTCTGGGACAAACCGCATATTACAGGTCGTTGACGAGCGATTCATCTCTGGTGTGGGCGAACAGCTTGAGGCTGGGAATGGAGCATGCGTTTGGGGGCGCGCACATTCCTATCAGCGAAAGCTTTTTCTCAGGCGGCGGCAGCACGTTACGCGGCTTCAGCTTGAACGGCGCCGGACCACAACGCGAGGTATTGGTTTGTCCGGCGGAGAATCCGAATTGCGGAGAGCAGATCCCGGTGCCGGTGGGCGGCAAGATGCTTGTGATACTGAATTCTGAGCTGCGCTTCCCGCTGGGCATTTCCGCACCGCTGGTGGGCGGAGCTCTTGGCGGCGCGGTGTTTTATGACGCGGGGAACGTTTATTCCAACGTGAGTTTTAAGAACGTAGCTTCCGATCTTACGCATACGGTAGGGTTCGGGTTCCGCTACAAGACGCCTGTGGGGCCGGTCCGCATCGATATAGGACATCTATTGAATGCGCCGCCGGGAATTAAGACATTCCAGGTTTTTGTGACCCTGGGGCAGGCATTTTGAATTTGGGAACTTTGTAAAAGGGTGAACTGTGAAGAAGTGGAAAAAAATCATCTTGTGGAGCCTGGCAGCGATCATTGTGCTCCTTGTGGGCACGGTAGTGACGCTGGTGCTTTTGGTGGAACACAATGAAGGCTTTCGCCACAGCATTCTAGCCAAAGTGGAGAACAGCGTTCACGAATCCACCGGCGCGCGGCTGGAGGTTGGAGACTTCCACCTTAAACTCTCAAATCTTAGTCTGGATCTCTACAACGTTGTCGTACACGGTACCGAGCCGGATCCCAGCCGGCCACTGATGGCCATGAACCATTTACAGGTTGGTCTGACAATTGATTCCTTGCTGCATAAGAAATGGCACGTGCGCGACATCATCGTGGACCATCCGGTCGTGCGTATGGCCGTGAACAAAGCGGGTGAAAACAATCTGCCCAAACCGGAAAAGAAGAGCACCAGCAGCAGCAACACAAACGTTTTTGATCTGGCTATCCGTGAGCTGCGCCTGAATAACGGCGAAATTTATTACAACGACCAGAAAACGCCGATGCAGGCGGACTTGCACAACTTTGCAGTGAGTGCCAACTACGATCCGGCACAGAATAAATATTCCGGAGATCTTGGCTATAACACGGGAAAAATCGTATATGGAAAATATGCGCCGGTAGAGCACAACTTGCAGGCGAAATTCGGCGTGACGCCGCAGCAATTCACGCTGGACAAGCTTGACCTTACTACAGGCGAGTCACGAGTTGGATTGAACGCAACGGTGAACGATTACAGCTCCCCGAACATGCAGGCAACCGGCGGGTACGAAGCCACGCTGGTCACGAATGACTTCAAAAGGATATTGAAAGACCCTACGCTCCCCACCGGCACGGTGAAGTTGACGGGACAACTGAAGTATCAGGCTGATCCGAACAAACCAATGCTGGAAACTGTCTCGGTGGACGGAAACGTGAGCAGCGCTGGGCTCAATGTAAAGAAACCGAGTTTGCAGGCGGAGGTTCGCGATCTCTACGCACGCTATCAGCTTTCCGGTGGCAATGTTGAAGTAAATGACATTCGGGCCCGAGTGATGGGCGGCACGCTGAGCGGCAAATTGACGATTAAAGATGTGGCAGGAGCGTCCATTGCGCAGTTGCAGACCTCGCTGAAAGGTTTGTCACTGGACCAGGCGCAGACGGCGACGCACAACACGTCAATGCGGCAGGCACACTTGAGCGGAAATGTGGACGCGGACGCAAACGCGCGCTGGGCCAAGACGCTGGACAATCTGGTCGCGCACAGTGATGCCACGATTAAAGCCAGTCTGGGACAAGGCCCGGCGACACCGGTGAATGGTGTGATCCATGCGGACTATGCTGCGGCGCACAAGCAGCTGGCACTCACGAACAGTTATATTCGCACGCCGCAGACCAGCGTTAACCTGAACGGAAAGATCAGTGATCGTTCACAGTTGCAGGTGGCTCTGCGGTCCAATGACTTGCATGAACTTGAAACGTTGTCAGCGGCATTCAAGAAACCAGCACCCGGACAGCCACCAGCACAACCGCTAGGGCTTTACGGCACAGCCAACGTGAATGCCACGGTCAGCGGATCGCTCAAAGCGCCACAGATTAATGGCCAGGTGGATACGCGAAACTTCCGGGTGAAAGGCAGTTCGTGGAAAGTGCTGCACACGGCTTTCGCCGCTAATCCATCTCAAATCACGTTGGCCAATGGCGACCTGGAAGCTGTGCCACAAGGACGCCTTAATTTCAGCGCGCAAGCCAAGCTGAAGAATTGGGCTTACACGCCGTCTAGTCCGATTACCGCAAATGTTTCCGGTTCACAGATTTCAATTGCTGATCTGGAGCGACTGGCCAACAAGAGTTATCCAGTGAGCGGCACGCTGGCGCTCAACGTTTCTGTACACGGATCGCAACTCAACCCTGTAGGACAGGGAACGCTTACGGTTACAAAGGCAAAAGTCTCGACCGAACCAATCCAGAGCCTGAACGTGAAGTTCGAAGGCAATGGGAACACCGTGAAAGCAAACATGACGGTGCAAATGCCGGCGGGGTCGGCAAGGGCCGACGTGGATTATTTCCCCAAGACCGAAGGCTACGATGCGCATGTGCAGTCGCAGAATTTCCGGTTGGAAAAATTGCAGACGGTGATGGCTAAGAATATGCAGATTGCCGGTGGGGTAAACCTGAATGTGACCGGGAAAGGCACAGTAAAAGATCCGCAGTTGCAGGCGAGCATCGAGGTTCCGCAATTGCAGATACAAAAGCAGACCGTGCAGGGACTGAAGTTTCAAACCACGGTGCAGAACCATGTGGCTACGATTGCGCTTGATTCAGATATAGAAAAAGTTTCTCTTAAGGCGCGCGGCACAGTGGGAATTGAAACGCCCTACATGGCGGACATCCATCTGGATAGCGGAAAGATTAATTTCCAACCGTTAGTTGCTTTGTACGCTCCGGCGCAGGCAGCGGATCTTTCCGGCCAGACAGAGCTACATGCAACGGTGCGCGGGCCGCTAGCCGACAAGAACCGAGTTGAAGCACATTTGGAAATTCCCAACCTTGATGTGCATTACAAGCAGTTCCAGTTGGCGGCAGCAAAACCGATTATTGCTGACTACAAGAATGGCACAGCGACGCTGCAGCCAACTTCAATCCGCGGTACTGGCACCAGTATCGACGCGCAAGCTGTAGTGCCGGTGACCACGCCAAAAGCCGCGTCATTCCTGGTGAAAGGCACTGTTGATTTAGGGATTGCGCAAATGGTTGTGCCGGACATGACCAGTTCGGGGCAGCTGCAGTTTGATATCGACTCAAAACGGTACGGCCCAGGCGCGAACTTGAATGGCCAGATCAAGGTGGTAAATGCCAACCTGCACATGGCGGATTCGCCTGTCGGTCTGGACCATGCGAATGGGGTGATCAACGTAACGCAGACACGGCTGGAGATCGCCAGCTTTGAGGGGCAGATGGGCGGGGGAACCATCAATGCGACCGGAGCGGTGGCATATCGTCCTGCGGTCCAGTTTCAATTGGGGCTTTCAGCCAACAATATCCGAGTGCGTTATCCGGAAGGCGTACGCGCAATACTGGCATCGAATCTTGCACTCACAGGGAACACCCAGGCATCGCAATTGACGGGGCAAGTGAAGATTCAGCGCGTCTCATTCACGCCAGACTTTGACATGAGCACGTTCACTTCGCAGTTCAGTGGAGGAGGCTCCAGCGATAGCGGAACACCCGGATCGTTCACGCAGGGAATGAAGTTGAATATCGCGGTGCAATCCACCAGCCAGATGAACCTGGTGAGCAGCCAGGTGAGCATAAAGGGCGATGCCAATTTGCGCGTGGTTGGGACGGCTGCTGACCCGGTGATTTTGGGACGAGCAAACTTGACCGGCGGCGAGTTTTTTCTCGCCGGAAATCGTTATGAAGTTCAGCACGGGACAATTGATTTTTTGAATCCTGTTCGTACAGAGCCGGTGCTCAACATCCAGGTAAAAACCAGGATTGACGAATACAACATCACGCTGGCGTTAAACGGACCCGTAGAACGCCTGCAAACAACCTATACGTCCGACCCGGCACTGCCGCCAGTGGACATCATTAACCTGATTGCCACGGGCAAAACAGTTGAGTCAGCGGCGGCGAATCCGAGTCCCAGCCCGACGAGCGCGATGGGCGCGCAGTCACTCTTGGCATCCGGCATCAGCAGCCAGGTAAGCGGCAAGATTGCCAAGCTGGCCGGCGTCTCACAGCTGCAGATTGATCCCGGACTGGGAACCGACAACGGGCAGAATCCCGGAGCACGCATTGCCATCCAGCAGCGCGTCACCAGCAATCTGCTAGTGACGTTTGCCACGGACATTACATCGACACAACGGCAGGCGATCCAGATTGAATACAAGTTCAATCCAAAATGGTCAATCAGTGGCACGCGCGACCAGAACGGCGGTTTTGGCGTGGATGGAAGGTATAGGAAGGATTTTTAGCCTCGAGTCATTGGATTGCCGCATAGTTTGGTTCGCAGAGGACTTTGGCAGCTCTTGCCGGGCAAGAGCTGTTTCCTCATGCGCACCCATCCGTTAATAGACCATCTCCTTTTGGTTACGCGGATATTCCCTCCTCTATGACATTTGTCATCCGCGAATTATGACATCCCTCACTTCTCCACCCCTGCTTCTGATTCGATACTGGATTCGGCGTCATTATTGCCGCTAACGCGATTGACAAAGGCGGCGATGACCGAAGGTCGAGGAGATTGGCAATGCAAACGGATAAATTAACGGTGGCTTCGCTTGTGGGCGTGACGAAGAAATATGACGCGATCACGGCGCTAAACGATGTCAGCCTGGATGTGCGTGGCGGCGAGTTGCTGGCACTGCTGGGGCCGAACGGAGCGGGAAAGACCACTTCTGTCCGGCTGCTGTTGGGACTTTCCAGGCCGGGTACAGGAAGCGTAAAGGTTTTTGGGCGTGATCCGCGTGACGCCTCCGCGCGTGGCCGCGTGGGAGC
Organism: Terriglobia bacterium; assembly: GCA_963831465.1. Taxonomy (GTDB): domain Bacteria; phylum Acidobacteriota; class Terriglobia; order Terriglobales; family Acidobacteriaceae; genus Angelobacter. The sequence goes on from CAWHQH010000025.1 coordinate 81,951, forward strand.
GATGCTGCAAGTAGCCAAAGTGCCGGAAACGCTCAAGGTGCGCGAGCACATTAACCTTTTCCGCAGCTACTATTCCACGCCGCTTTCGCTGGAATCGACGCTGGAGGCAGCGGGGTTGGAAGGAATGGAAAATCGGATGTTTGGCGCCCTTTCCGGAGGGCAGAAGCAGCGCGTCTTGTTTGCGCTGGCGATCTGCGGCAATCCCGACCTTCTCTTCCTGGATGAGCCGACAGTCGGGCTGGACATTGGCACACGACACCTGATCTGGCAGCAGATTCGACGGCTGATCCAGCAAGGCCGCACGGTGGTGTTGACTACACACTATCTTGAAGAAGTGGACGCCCTGGCGGACCGCGTGGTGGTGCTGAATCACGGCGTGATCGTAGCTGAAGGGACCTCGACAGAAATCAAGGCCCGGACGGCGCAAAGAAAAATCCGGTGTGCGACGATTTTGCGCCCAGGCGAGATCGAATCGATGGCACAGGTCAGCAGTGTGGCAGAGCGAGAAGGCAAAACGGAGATACGTACATCGCAGGTGGAACCAGTGTTGCGGGAACTTTTTCTTCGCGACCCAAACTTATCCGGATTGGAAGTCTCCAGCAGCACATTGGAAGAAGCGTTCCTAAAGATCGTTGAATCCGGCAGGCAGGAAACCGCACAGGAGGTGACAGTATGAGCAGCTACGCAGCAGAGATCCCGCAGGTTGTGAAGCACAGCGCATTGCGTATGTATGGCACAGAGGTGAAGTACGAAATTTTGAAGACTATTCGGCAACCGGCTTACGTGATTCCCACGCTCGCTTTCCCGTTACTTTTCTACGTGATGTTCGGCATTGCATTCGGCGGCAAACAAGCGGTTGGCGCAGTGAATCTGGCCACATACCTGCTGGCTACTTACTCAACATTTGGGGTGATGGGCGCAAGCCTGTTCGGGTTTGGCGCCGGCGTCGCCATGGAACGCGGATACGGGTGGCTGCAAGTGAAGCGCGCCAGTCCCATGCCACCGCTGGCCTATCTGCTGGCCAAAACCGTGATGAGCCTTGTCTTCAGCGCGATCATCGTTTCCTTATTGTTCATCCTGGGAAGGCAGTTTGGCGGCGTGCACCTTTCGCTGGGCGCGTTTCTGAGGCTGATGGGGGTCATGATTGCCGGCTCAATTCCTTTCTGCGCCCTGGGGCTGGCCATTGGCTGCTATGCAGCGCCGAATGCGGCCCCTGCTGTGGTCAATATCCTGTTCCTGCCCATGTCATTTTGTTCTGGCCTGTGGCTGCCCTTGCAATTGCTACCTAAATTTCTGCAGCGGTTTGCTCCGTTTCTGCCGTCGACCCACCTGGGCCAACTGGCTTTACAGCAGGTTGGCTTTGGCAGTCCAGGAAGGGCAGCGGTCCATGTTGCGGCCCTTGTGGCATTTACCGTAGCGTTTCTTTTGCTTGCGCTACGGGGCTACAGCCGCGATGATGTAAAAGTAAACGCGTGAAAGTGCACACTTGAAAGGGAACTGAAGCGGCAATGAGACTGCTACCCAAGAATAAAGATATCGGCTGGACTCCCTACGCGTGGTTGGTCTATCTGAGCAGTGTTCCATTCTTTGGATACGCAAGCCGCCAGACATCAGCCAAGTTTTGGGCGCCGACGATTGCCGGCATGATCGTTTTTCTGGGTCTCTACTTTTGGGGCTATTGGATCAAGGGTAAGAAACTGCTCTGGATCATTGCGGCGATCATGGTGCTCGGCGCGATCTCGGCGCCCACAAATCCCGGCGCATCGGTTTATTTCATCTATGCTGCCGCGTTTGTAGCTTCAACTGGAGAGACCGGCTTCGCATTCCGCATCCTGGCGCTAATCCTGGTTGCCATTGGCCTGGAGACGGTGGTCTTCCATTTAGCGCCATACTTCTGGGTTCCGGCTACGGTTTTTTCACTGCTGGTTGGATCTATCAACATTCATTTCCGGCAACGCGGCCTGGACAACAAGAAACTACTGATGGCCCAGGAAGAAGTGGAGCATCTAGCCAAGGTGGCCGAAAGGGAGCGCATTGCGAGAGATTTGCACGACGTTCTGGGACACACGCTTTCAGTGATCGTGCTGAAATCAGAGCTGGCATCTAAATTGGCAGAGCGAGACCCGGCGCGGGCCGTACAGGAAATCAAGGACGTAGAGCGCATTTCACGAGACGCGCTGGCCCAGGTAAGAAGCACCGTGCGAGGCTATCATTCTCTCAGCCTGCAGGCAGAGGCGGAACAGGCCACCGCCACGTTGAAGGCGGCCGGCGTGAAAGTGGAATGCAACTTTGCGACTGCCGATATTCCACCATCGCATGAAGGTGTTCTTGCTTTGGCCTTGCGAGAGGCTGTGACCAACGTGATCCGTCACGCTAAGGCGAGCTACTGCGGCCTGCGTCTGCGCCCTGTGGATGGCGGATGCGAACTGGAGATCAAAGATAATGGTTGCGGGCATATGTCTCCTGAAGGTATAGGGCTGACCGGCATGCGCCACCGTGTGGAATCGCTGGGCGGCAAGCTGCAGCGGGAAGTTTCGTCCGGAACGCGCCTGGTGATTACCCTGCCGGTGAAGAACATATGAGCATCCGCGTGGTCATTGCCGAAGATCAAGGCATGGTGCTGGGAGCGCTGGCTGCGCTGCTGGAGATAGAGCACGACATTTCTGTAGTGGGGCAGGCCCATGACGGACGAGAAGCATTGAAGCTCACGCTCCAGCACAAGCCCGACCTGCTGCTGACCGATATAGAGATGCCGGAAATGACAGGGCTGGAAGTTGCCGCAGAGTTAAAGCGCCAGAGCGCGGCAGCGCGCGTGATCATTCTTACCACATTTGCCCGAGCGGGCTATCTCCGGCGTGCCATGGAAGCCGGCGCGGCGGGTTATCTGCTGAAAGACTCACCAGCCGCTGCGCTGGCCGATGCGATCCGCCGCGTACATTCAGGCCTTCGAGTGATTGATCCTGAACTGGCGACGGAAGCGTGGACGGAAGCTGATCCGCTGAGCGACCGCGAACGCCAGGTATTGAGACAGGCGGCAGAAGGCGCCACCAGCGCGGAGATCGCTGCCACCCTCCGCCTTTCCGAAGGAACTGTGCGCAACTATCTGTCTGAGGTAATGAGCAAGCTGGGCGCTCAGAATCGAGTTGAGGCCGCGCGGATCGCAAGAATGAAGGGCTGGTTGTAGCCGGTTGTCCGCATTGCCTCAACCTTGCCCTGCATGACACCATGCATGCTCATGCTGAAAACCAAGCCGCGCAACGTTTTATCGAGAAATCTGGTCCTGCAAACAGACAGCTATAAGTTCAGCACTGGAAACAGTAGCCGCCGGGGCGGTTTAGATTGAATAAAAGCTGGACGCGAAATGGCCAGTGAGCGGCACGAGCAACCAGAACGGCGGGTTCGGCATGAATGGAAGATACAGGAAGGATTTTTGGGGACTGTGGCACAGTTCAAGAGAGCGAGCAGCAGTTCGGCTTTCATAGGTCAGCCCGCTCTTAGAAATTTATGAATGAGCCTAGTTTTCAGATGAACTTATGGGATCATAATGACCTCCCGGCGTCATCGTGACATATAAGCCCCTATTCTGGTCCCGAATCCACTTCCGTATAGGTGGTGATCCGAGCAGGATCGAACCCGCTGGCAAATAGATGAGAGGATGTAGACAAGGCTTTATGGTGTTCGTTTTTTGAACACCAATATCGGTTCCCACTTATACGCATCGGAGCGATTCAATCGTTTATAGGGAAGCTTGGCTAGTCGCATCTTCCAAACCTTCTTCAGAAGAAAGTCGCACCGCGCTAAGTCGAGACTCATCGCTGCAATACCGTCCGGCCTTTCACAGACATTCAAAACCAAATGGCCTCCAGGAACGAGCAGTCTGGCAGACTCGGTAATCACTTTTCGCAAGAACCGCTCGCGCCACTCTTCAAGTGTTGGATAGCGCAGAAAGCTCTGTTCGCGCTCGGTACCATACTGTTCACGGTCAAAATAAGGTGGGCTTGAGAACACCATGTCAAAGCTGGCCGGTCGCAGCCGCGGCAGAATAGTCTCGGCAGCACTGCGGCGAATGACTGCAGAAGGAACCTCGCCAGCTTTCTTGCACGCCCTGATCATTTTCATTAGGCCTCTAACTTGATTAACGCTTGGGTCAATCCCGTAATAGGCACGACCGCTTATCTGCGCACCCAAGAGCCTTCCACCGTAGCCTGCGGCAAAGTCGAGCACGTGGCCACCCGGAGAAGTGTACCGCTGGATCAAAGCCGCAGCCACGGTCGGCCGGAAGTTGGACACGCCAACTGTGTTAGAAAACGATTTGAGAATGCGCCTTAGCGAACTGCCATTGGCACCAAAACGGTCCGGCCAGATTGTTAACGCCCGGCGGATTGCGCCGGCCAGTTTTGCGTCGCAGGAGAAAGCCTCAAAGGGAGAAAGATAACGCGTGCAACGCACATGCCACATCTGAGGATGAAAGTAGTTGGCAAGGCGAAGGCCCAGATTACTTGCCAATATCTCGTCGCCCGCGAAAACTCGAGTGGCATCGTAGGATTTGAGCCAAGTTAGTTCGCGCCGGATTTCCTCGTCCGTTAACACATAATAGGGAAATCCCTTGCCTCGCCAATAGCGCAATGCTTCCTGAATGAATGCCTCCCGGCGTTTAGGTGGCCAATTCTTCCATTCCGCTCCCTTGGTGCCTTCTATTTCAAATGCCCAGTGCCCATCCCTAGTGCGCCCACGTTCCAAAACAATATCGGCTTCCGAAGGGAGGTGAAGTTTCTTAACAGATAGTCCCATGCTTTTTGATCATAGTTGGGATGGCTGGGAAACGGGCATGAAATAGCAAGCTCTTTGGCGTATGCATGCTCCGCGGGAATGATGACAACCTTTTCGAAGGACGTTTCGACGTATTTGGACAAACACCGCTCGATCATTCCTACGCTCCGGCCACTGGAAATACCGATGTAGCGAGAGGGGCGATGGTCTAATCCCCGTATCAGCCCTGCCAGCGTTACACCTGAGCCGCAGCTGACCACGACTGTTCCGCAGCAAACGGCACGGTCCGGAAGCTTTGCAGCCTCCTTCTGGATCGCGGCCACTGACTCAATGCAGTCCAACCCGAAAGGAAGCAGAACCCCGCCGCGCTCCTCGATTCGTTCACGTGCTTCCGCATATGAAATTGTGATGCGCCCTGCTCGTACTGGCAGCACTTCCGCACCCAACTTGGCGGCGATTTGCAAAGGTTCAGGAACCATCGATCCGCGGCTGGCGGGATAGGCGACGATCACCCCTAAGCCCGGCAACTCTCGTGCGCATACAGCAATCCCTTGACCAAGTGCGGATACCCTCGTGTCCCAGCAGCCTACGAGACGGACCCCTTCGCGATAAAGCCTGCGCAGCAAGATCCTAGCTCCCCTTAACTTTCCCAAGGGAGGAGCTGGCCACTTGGCATACAAGTCATCACGCTTGACCCACGCTTCCCCGCTTCCGATCCTATAGCGTTCCAGAGGAGTCGAGGTGCTGAAGACAGCCATCACAAAGCCTTGAGCTCTACTGCCAGTGGCAAAGCTTTGTCCTTCAATGCTTTCTCGTCCTTATCGGCATCGTTCAGGTTTCCGGCAATGGTAGTGATCAAATCAGCCGCATCATGCGCTGGATCGCGTGGGGGATTAAGTTCTATCGCAGGATGCACCTGGCTTATCGTGGCGCTGAATTTCGCGCGCTTCTTGGCGGCATCCGTTTCTAGCATTGCCTCCCAAGCCAAGAAATAAACTCCTAAGATAGATGCGGTCGGGGATTTATCCGGGGAGCGGTAAAGCATGGCTGAGCCAACCGCGTCTTGGCCCTTTGCAATTAGTGTGCTCTGAATGGAAGGCGGAGGATTCGATTTGAGCCGACGCCAGTAGATCAGAGCCAGACGCTCATACTGGTAGTAATCGCGCGGCACGAATAATTTTGTGCGCTCATAAAGCTCTTCTGCCGCACTGAGCTGAGCTCCATCAGGGTCGTAATCCTGATCATCCAGGATCATCGCCTCATTCTGCAAAACCTCATAGTTGTTGGGAAGGGTCTTGTTTGCCTTGTCCAGATCCTCCAGAGCATCCTTGCAGGCTTGGCGGAAGCTCTCATTTACCTCTTTCACAGGCTGGCTGTTATCTAAGGCTTCCTTTCGCTTAACCTGAGCAATTCGAAATTTGGAGTAACCTTGCGTGTTGTAGATCCATCTTTCAACTTCCTTTTGTTCCTGTTCGGATAAACTTTTTTTTATCGCATTGAAAGCCGTCCACGCTTCGTTAGATGCATTGGTCGAGCCGGTCTTGAAGCTGTCGAGTTCCTTCCTCGTCCAATTCTTGTTGAGCGTAGTAAGCGTGCCGTATGTGTAGGCCAGCTGGGCAAAGGCCAAAGGAAGGAGCTGGCTGGCAAATTTCTTCTCTTCAGCAGTGCTTCCCTTATTTTCAGTGCTGGATGCAGATTGAAGCTGGGTGATTAAGGGTTCAAGAATTCTATTAGCGGCTTCCTCTGCAGGCTGACGGCGATACAGGCGCAGCATAGCGGCTGCCCTTTGAAATGCCGCGCTCCATTTGAGCATCTGACTCGTCTGCATTTGCTCGACTTGGAAAAGAAGATTAGCGGCCATTTCCTCTTTCCGGTCTTCGCCAAGGGCCACGGCGTAGAAATAATAGCCCAAATCATAACCGGGAGCGAATACCGGAATGCGCCCCAGGTGTTTGATGGCGCGTTGCAGGTCGGCATACTCAAGGCTTTGCTCATAGCTTTGAAGCGCCTGCAGGCCCAGAGTCAACGCTTCCAAGGTCTGCCAGTTCGGTACCTTGTCGTCTCCTTTCGACTCAGCCCACCAATGCAGCTTGGGATTGCGGGGGATATCGTAGATGATCTGGAAAAGAAGGTCATCGTAGAGGTCATTGAGTGTGTCTTGGATTTGTGAGGGCTTATCCTGGGTCGCGGGCTTGGCTCGGCTGGCCACCCAACCGCCGATCGTGCTGCCCTTCCAAAGCAATTCAGCGCGGATCTCCAAGCGGTCGCCGGTGTCGGTTAGTTGTCCTTCCAACGTGGGCCGGGCAGGGGCAAACACAGATCGGACGGCATTTACCACTGCGCTTACGTCCACATCTTTGACCTTGAGGTTTAGGCCTTCCAAACGCTTTCGAGCATCGCTTTGGCGTTCACTCACTTGTTCCGGCACGGAGGTCAAGCTGGGCGTCTGAACTAGGCCAAATCCGGTGGATTCACGAACGGCAAGTCGCTTCAGACGCTCTAACTTGGATGCGAGAACAGTCGCGACTGCTTTTGGATCGCTAGGCAATCCTTGCCCAGCAGTATTAAAAGTGCCTACACAATCTCTTCGCTCGGTCTAACTTGGCTCCAGACGTATTGGAACAGCGTGCGTGATGCCCATAGGATGGCGGCTGCAAATGCCGCCGTGAGAAGGATCACGTAAAGTAAGTGGCTGATATCCATCCTCTTCTTCTTTTTCGTCCTGTCTGTATTCGTTGTAGTTCCCCACATGGGTCGCTCCTTCCGCAGTTCGCAAGCCAACCCAAAAACATTTGCTAAGCACCTATCTTACTCGTGTAGCGTAACAAAAATTCAAAATCATTCTTTGCAGACAACAGCGTACCGGTAAAAACACGGACCCGACGTCCCACAGCTTGCCTCCTACCCTGCACTTCCCATGTGGAGCACTTATATTACGAAGACATTTTTTGGATCGATGGGAAGACGGCCGGATTGCATTCTGGTATGCATAAAGTGTGGGGCGGGTTCAATGTCAACCACACGGCTGTATAGAAATGGGCTTTTGGGAAGCCTCATGTGAGGTTCCGCGGGAGGAGCCAGTTGGGTCGCGGACTCGAAACTGACCATCATCGGTGCGCCACCAGCCATTGCCTCCAACTCGCCTCGCATGAGACGATGCACTCTCATGCTCAGAACCGAGACGCGCGACTCTTTATCGAGAAACCTGGTCCTGCAAACCGACAGCTACAAGTTCACCCACTGGAAGCAGTATCCGCCGGGGACGGAGTACGTTTACAGCTATCTGGAATCGCGGCGGAATGTTTTCACAGACGGTGTTCTTTGGCCTGCAATATTACCTGCTGAAATATTTGTGCGGCACGGTGGTGACGGAAGAAGACGTGCTGGAGGCGCGGGAGTTTGTTGACAAGCACATTGGGCCCGGCATGTTCAACGTTGAAGGCTGGATGCATATTGTCCGCAACCTGGGCGGCAGATTGCCGGTGGCGATTAAGGCGGTGCCGGAAGGCAGCTCAGTGAGCGTGCAGAACGTGCTGATGACGATTGAGAACACTGATCCTGCATGCTACTGGCTGACGAATTATCTGGAGACGCTGCTGCTGAAGGTTTGGTATCCGATTACGGTAGCCACGCTTTCACAGGGCATCCGGAAGGTGATACTGGGAGCGCTGCACCGGTCGGGCGATCCTGCGCTGATCGATTTCAAGCTGCATGACTTTGGCTATCGTGGTGTTTCCAGCGAAGAGACAGCCGGCATTGGCGCGGCGGCGCACCTGATCAACTTTAAAGGCACGGATACGGTGGCTGGCATCCGTGTGCTGCAACAGTTTTACCAGTCGCGCGAGATGGAAGGCTTTAGCATTCCGGCGGCGGAGCACTCCACGATTACGGCATGGGGCCGCGAGAATGAAGACAAAGCGTATGAAAACATGCTGACACAATTCCCCCAGGGCTTGGTGGCTGTGGTGAGCGATTCTTACAACGTGTATGAAGCGTGCGAAAAACTCTGGGGCACTTTGTTGCGGGAAAAAGTGGAGGGCCGGCAGGGAACGCTGGTAGTGCGTCCTGATTCAGGCAAGCCGCGCGAAGTGGTGCTGAAGGTGCTGGATATTCTTGGCTCCAAATTTGGATATGAGACGAATGCGAAAGGCTATCGCGTTTTGAACCCGAAGATACGGGTGATTCAGGGTGACGGCGTGAATTACTGGACGATCCAGGACGCGCTGACGGCAATGAACCGCGCCGGCTGGTCAGCCGACAACATTACATTTGGCATGGGCGGCGCGCTGCTGCAACAGTTGAATCGAGATACGCAACAGTTTGCTTTTAAGTGTTCCAACGTGACGGTGAATGGCGAAGACCGGGATGTTTTCAAAGATCCCGTGGAAGGACACGAGAAAGCTTCAAAGCGAGGACGGCTGGCGCTGCACTTCAAAGACGGCAAATGGAGTACAGTGCGGGCGCGCCGGGGAGTTGACGATCCGGAAGACAGGCTGAAGCCGGTGTTTCGGGATGGAGACCTGCTGGTGGAGCAAAGCGTTCCTGAAGTGAGAAGAAGGGCGAGGCTGGATGAGAACGGGGCGGGGAAGAGCGGTGGTTAGAATTGGAAATTTTCACTGCGGAGATGCGGAGGAGAAAGATCGGGCGATCCGGTGATCTGGTGATCGCCGTGATCGGAAAAGCAAAGCCACTAGGGAAAGACGAGATGCGGGGAAACCCAAGGGATGTTGGATTTCTTGTACGCTGCCAGGGCTGAATCGTCCTAGGTTCCAGTGGAAGAAGCAGGGTTGGGTGAAGTTGTTTCGGCTTCGAGGGATTTGAAAAATCGTGCGGCAAGCATGTTCGCGGTGGACTGGATCATGCGCTGGCCCACACTGGCGATGAGGCCGCCGACGTTGACATCGCCGGTGTAGATAATTTCTGTTGCGCCGTTTGCGTCTTTCAGGTTGAGTTCGCCCGTGCCCTTTACGAATCCCGGCTGGCCTTTGCCTTCTACGACAAGCTTGTAGTGTTCCGGGGCAACGATCTCCTGAAGTGAAATCGTGGCGGTGAAGATCCCTTTGACCGGGCCAACTCCAGCGGTGAGCTTGGCCTTGTATTGATTGTCGCCGGTTTTTTCCATCTGCTCACAACCGGGAATGCACTTCTGCAGGATGGCGGGATCAACCAACGCGGCAAAGATGCGTTCCCGCGGGGCGGCGATTTTCTGGGTGCCTTCAATCTTCATCGGAAGCTTCCAACACGGAGGAAAGGGGGAAACGGAGGATCATAAAAAATGTTTTTTGCGCGTGTGATGAACTGACCAGGATTATCCTAGTCTCCAGTCCAAAAATCGATCTCGGTCGACCTTTAAACCCTCCGCTACCTCTGTTCCTCCGTGTTTCAAAGGTTTAATTCGATTATGGCTACTTTGCGCGACCTGCGGCGGTCTCAATCGCACGGCGCGTATAGACAGTCGCCAGTTGCTTGCGATATTCGGCTGAGGCGTAGAGATCGGAATTGATATCAAGGCCATCAGCGGCGTGAGCGCATGCGGCGCTGAGAGTTTTTGCGTCCAGCGCATTGCTTTTCAACGCGCTTTCAACTTTCGATGCACGATATGCTTTGGGAGAAACGCCGGTGATTCCGATTGCAGCAGACTGGCATTTGCCGCCGTCCAGGGAGAGATTGACGGCGACGCCGACGACGGCGAATCCAGACGCAGGATGGCGAACTTTTACGTAGGCCTGCGCTGGCTTGGCATTGCTCTTGCCCGCAGGAATGCGGATTTCGCGCAGAATTTCCCCGGGCTGCAAGGAGGTGGTGAGCATTTCAACGAAGAAATCAGCGGCTTTGATTACTCGGTCACCCTTGGCACTGGTGGCGACAAGTTCAGCATCGAGCGCGAGGATGGCTGCCGGCCAGTCAGCAGCGGGATCAGAGTGAGCAAGACTTCCGCCGATGGTGCCTTTGTTGCGTACCTGCATGTCCCCGAGATGGCTGGCGGTTTCAGGCAGGAGAGGGCAAGATCGGCGTAGGAGATCGGAAATTTCTATCTGGAAGTGAGTGGTCATTGCGCCGATGCGGATTTGCCCGCCCTCTTCCTTAATATAGGAGAGATCGCGGATGCGGCCGAGATCGATGAGGACCTTGGGCTGCATCAGGCGCAGCTTCATGGCGGGGAGCAGGCTGTGTCCCCCGGCAAGAATCTTGGCGTCATCTTTGTGCTTGGCCAGGAGCGAGAGTGCTTCGTCCAGGGACTTGGCGGCGATGTAATCAAAGTTTGCTGGGATCATGAGTCTCCTATTTGCACAGGCGCTTGCCTGTGACCCTGCGCTTATGCTGCGCCTGCTGAAGTCTTTTTAGGACCATTCTTAATGAGTTGCCAGACGACTTCCGGCTTGATTGGCATATCGATGTGGCGAACGCCGTATGGCGCAAGCGCGTCAACTACGGCGGCAACGATAGCCGGCGTTGCGCCGATGGTCCCCGCCTCACCTACACCTTTCGCTCCAAGAGGATTTACCGGCGAAGGCGTTTCAGTGCTGTCAAGCTCCAGATGCGGGATCATCACAGCTTTGGGCAGCGCGTAGTCCATCAGCGTGCCGGTTATGAGCTGGCCGGTCTCATCGTAAACAACTTCTTCAAACAGGGCCTGGCCCATGCTCTGAACTATGCCACCGTGCACCTGGCCCTCAACCAGCATGGGATTAATCTGCTTGCCGCAGTCATCCACTGCAATGTAGCGTTGGAATTGGGTCTCGCCGGTCTCAGGATCAATATCCACGACCGCGATGTGCGTGCCGAAAGGAAACGTAAAATTCTTCGGCTCGTAGAATGCCGTGGCGGAAAGTCCGGGCTCCATGTCCGCAGGCAGGTTTTTGGCGACGTGCGCTTCCAGCGCGATATCCATCATCGTCAAAGTTTTTCCGCCAGTGTGCGGCTCTGGCAATGCTCCTGCGGGCGCTTGTCCGACAGGCAACGTTGGTTCCGGCGCTTTGCCGCCGCTCTTTCCATCGGCACAGAATTTTCCATCAACAAACGATGCTTTCTCGCACTGCAAAACGTGCGCCGCGATTTTTGCGGCTTTGTCTTTCAGCTTCTGGATCGCCATATACACCGCGACTCCGCCCACAGCAAGCCCACGGCTGCCAAACGTGCCAATTCCATACTGCACGATGGCCGTATCACCGTGGATCACCGTCACGTCATTCACGCCCACGCCCAGTTCGTCCGCCGCGATCTGCGCAAAAGAAGTCTCCTCACCCTGCCCATGCGGAGAAGCGCCAGTCAGCACCGTAACTTTTCCTGTCGGCTCCACGCGGACGGTCGCGCTCTCCCAGCCTCCTGCAGGCATCGCGGAAGACGGTCCCAATGCGCAAATCTCCACATACGTCGATACGCCAATCCCCATGATGCGGCCATCTTTGCGCGCCGTTTTCTGCTGTTCGCGAAGCTTCTTGTAGTCAGCCATTTTCAGAGCTTTATCCAGCGCGCCCTGATAGTTGCCGCTGTCATAAAAAAGTCCGGTCGCGGTCTTGAAAGGAAATTCATTCGGCTGCGGAAAATTCTTTCGCCGCACTTCCACCGGATCCATGCGAAGCTCAAGCGCCACCAGGTCCAGCGCGCGCTCCACAACGTAAGTTGCTTCCGGCCGTCCCGCGCCGCGATACGCATCCGTGGACATCTTGTTGGTAAACACGCCAGTCACGTTAATCTGAATCGCCGGAATTTTGTAGCAGCCAGAAAGCATCAGCCCCGTCAGCGTTGGAATCGCCGGCGTCAGCAGTTGGAAATACGATCCCATATCGGCAAACACGTTGTAGCGCAGGCCGGTCAGCGTACCGTCTTTTTTGAAACCAATTTCAATGTAGCCAGTCTGCCCGCGTCCGTGAATCGTCGCCTGCATATTCTCGCGGCGGCCTTCAATCCATTTCACCGGACGATTAAGCTGCATGGAAATCCATCCCATCAGCGCTTCTTCCGCATACACATTGAGCTTTGAGCCAAAGCCGCCGCCGACCTCTGGCGTAATCAGCCGCAGCTTGTTCTCCGGCATGCCCAGCATGATCGCCACCTGCGTCCGGCACAAATGCGGTATCTGTGTCGACGTCCACAGCGTCAGCTCCTGCTCGCCGGGAAAATATCTCGCCAGCACGCCGCGCGGCTCCATCGCAATCGGCGCCAGGCGCTTGTGCAGGATTTTCTGCTTCACCACTTTGTCTGCCGACTTCAGCGCCGCTTCAATATCGCCTTCACCCGCCGTCAGCTTGTACGCCACGTTCGTGCCAAACTGCTCATGGATCACCGCGCTCTTTGCGTCCGCGGCTTTCTCTTCATCCAGCGCCACCGGCAGCTCTTCATAATCCACTTCAATCAGGTCCACGGCATCGCGCGCGGCAGATTTCGTTTCCGCCACCACCACCGCCACCGGATGCCCCACAAAATAAACTTTGTTGATCGCCAGCGTGCGATGGTCCGGCACCTTCAAGTCCGGCAGCGCCGCCGCGCACGGCACCGGGCCAATCTTCTGCGTGTCTTTTCCCGTATAGACGGCCACCACTCCGGGCAGCTTCTGCGCCGCCGTGGTGTCAATGCTCTTGATCCGCGCGTGCGCATAAATGGAGCGCAGAAACACCGCATGCAGCGTGTCCGGCAGGCGAATGTCGTCAACATAATGCGCCAGCCCCTGAATCAGCCGGGGATCTTCCGTGCGCTTGATTGGTTTGCCAACTGTCTTTTCCGCCATCTCGCCCTCCAGCTCACTATTGTCTACCGATTTCAAAACTCAACCTTACCGCGGCATTGACGCTGATGCATCGCCTTGTTCTTGAGCTACGGAAAATCTCACCGATTCGGAGCTGCACTCGATGACACGCGAGAACAACCTCGCATAAGACTCTTCTCCTCGGTCTCTCTTTTATCTCTGTGTTCATCCGTGGTAAGCCTTTGTTTTTCCGATCTCGTTCCTCTGCAATCTTCTCCGTGTCTCCGTGCCTCTGTGGTAGTGTTTCCCTACCGCGCCACGCTCTTCGATTTCATCTTTTTCGCCGCGCACTGCACTGCCTGCACAATATTCTGGTATCCGGTACAGCGGCACAGATTTCCTTCAAGCCCGTGCCGAATCTCTTCGTCCGTCGGATCAGGATTGCGCTGCAAGATCTGCGCTGCCGCCATAATCATTCCGGGCGTGCAGTATCCGCATTGCAGCCCATGATGTTCCCAGAAACCGTTCTGCACCGGATGCAGCTCTCCGCCCTGCGCCAGCCCTTCAATCGTGGTCACCGTTGATCCGTCCGCCTGCGCCGCCAGCATGGTGCAGCTCTTCACGGCCTGGCCGTCAACCATCACGGTGCACGCGCCGCACAAAGAGGTTTCGCATCCCACGTGTGTGCCGGTCAGGTTCAGCACGTCGCGTATGTACTGCACCAGCAGCAGGCGCGGCTCAATCTCATTCTGGTGCGTCACGCCATTCACGGTCACATTGATTTGCTTCTTCATTTGCTCCACCTCGTATCCAGCAGCCAGGGAACTTTTCGCCGCAGGACATATTAAATGGTTCGACAGGGACTTGCCACCACCAGCGACCATGCCAACCCCTGTCATCCTGAGCGACACCGAGCGCCGTCAAGGCGCAAGGTAAAGTCGAAGGATCGGGGGATTGCGTACCTTTGCCATGCCGTATCAGGGAGTTTTCTCGAGGCAATCGGAAATTTGTTTTGAACTTTTCAATTACCCCAATTACCAGATTACCCATTCACCAAATCTCGCGTGTCCCGATCCTCCTCTGCGTTCCTCTGCGCTAGATAATTTTCTGATCCCACAATTGCTAGCTGCTCTCCTTCAGCAATTTCGGCCTCACTGCTTCCGCTTCCAGGCTCAATATTTTCTTCAACTCCACCACCTGTAACGGACACTCCGGCCAGTTATGTTCCCAGCACACAATCACGTCGCATTCTTCCAGGTTATGCAGGTGCCGCACAAAATTCCGGCTCTCGTTTTCAAACTCAATCCGCACTCTTTGCCACACGCCCGGCCGCACTTCCCACATTGCTTCGCAGTCAGGAAATTCCGGTTGGATTCGCGTCACTACAAATCCTAGCTTCAGCGCCAGGAATCCAAAGATAAACACCACGCCCATTTCGTTTGCCGGCCCATGCGCCATCGGCACATGAATCACCGGTGGCCCATAGGTCGGTCGGTCTGCAAAAATCCCATTTTCGTTCAGCGTGGAGTACCGTTTGGACGTCTTCACCGGCTCCCCCGCCACCTTCAGGTGGGCCCGTGCTACGTCCACTACATCCTTCCATTCCACCTCCCAGCCATTTTCTTGCGCCAGCCCCAGCATTCCCATGGGCACCTGCCGCCAGTTGCCAAAACGGCTCACCAGCGGCCTGATGGCTGTACCGGCTGTACATGTCATATTCATTAATGTTCGGTACCTTTCCCAGCCGGCGCGCCAGCTCCGCCCAGTCTTTAAAAAGCGCCTCTGCTTCCACGCGATATCCCGGTCCTTCCCGCATCATTCCGCACTCGGCCAGCGCGCGCTGATACCGCAGAAAATATTTCCGCACATGGCGCTCTTCCACGCCCGTGTGCAGTCTCAATTCCGCCAGGCTCGGCGCGATGCCCAATCTTCTCCGCACACTCCCGTATCGCCACAAGAACTTCTTCTTTGCTCACGGCTTGCTCCTTATTAATTAAAGCCATGATGAAAGCCAACATGCCGGTAGCAAGCCTCACGTCTAGAGGCACTGCCATCCCCAACGACATGCCATCCAGAATCCGAGGTCCAGTTTTGGTGAGCCAGCTGTGTCGAAGGATGGGCTCCGCTGCTGCCTCGCGGTAGCCCAGAATCACACCTCGCACTGAAACACAAAGCTAAAGGCTAATAGCTAATTGCTAAGTGCTGCTTTTGAAACACAAAGGCTAATTGCCAATGCCTAATTGCTAATTGCTTATTTGGGAATTGGTTTGAACACACGTCGGCCCGCAACTTAAGGGGCTGTTTTCAAACCACATGAGGCCGCGGTAACTGTGGACCCAACGATGGCCCGCAGACTGCAGGGTTGCTGGCCTTTCCGGGCGTTTCAAGGGTTTTTCCCGCCGATGCCGCTCTCGGTCTTTCGCCTCGGATTATCGGCGAAAAAAATACGGCAGTCAATAGGATTTTCGGCCAGTAATAGCTGAGGAAATTAGTACATCTTGACAAACCATGACCCAGAAACCATTCACTTTTTCGTACTGTCTGCTTGTCACCCTGAGCGAAGCGCCTCCAATGTATTTTCGATAATCGGTTATTGGTGCGAAGTCGAAGGGCCGCGATAGAGTGTCCCTTGCCATGCCGATGCAGGGACTTTGTACCCGGATATCTCCACCGAAGTAAGAGCGCTGGTGCCACCCCTAATGACCCCCTCTTCTCCGTTGCTGAGTGCCGACCCCAACGACATGCTATCCCGAGCCGCAGCGCACAAGACAAGAGTGGTTTTCCAAAATCATGACGCGAAGGCGAGGGATCGGCTCCGCTGCCGTGTCGCGGTAGCCGTGCATCAGTTCTCGTCAAAACAAACAAGATTTTACACGAAACCGCATGACACTTGTCATCCTGATCGGGGCCGAACGACGCAAGCACATGAACATGACATGAGGATGTACGAGCAAGTCAGAAGGACCCCGAAAGATTGTCCGATGTGCCATGCCCGAAAAGGGCGATATGACTTCGAAAACAGATTTGAATTCCTAGCCGTCTTCCAGCGTGGTTCTCGCATCTCTGCATATCGAGGCTGCTATCCGAATGGAGGCGATTGCCTGCTGGTAAGACAGGAGAGGGTTTGGGAAGTAGCCGGACTTTTTGTCGCCGCAACGGCATAAAAAATCAATACTGCTACTCCGGCGTGAGTTTTTACACGTGACCCTATGGAATCTACTTCTCGAACATGCTGAATACAGGGAGTTCTAATTGAAAATGTAATTTCTAAGTCCTTGCCTGACACACTGGAGGTATTGACACGATGCGGACGCGAACTAGGCTCCAAGCGCCGGGGGCGCCACCACAAGTTAGCCCACACTGAAGGCGAGCGAAAGCGAAGCCGGAAGTGTGGGTAAGCCTAGGAAATGAATCCGAGCGCCGTAGGTGCGGCACAAATATGTTACTTGCTGATGCGCTCACTCTCTGATCTCGCTTCTATGAGAAGCCGAATCTCGCCAGTTTCGTATTGATAAGGCGGTCGTCTAAGCCGTGCATTCGGCATTGAAGGATGCGTAATTGCTACGCAGATGGCTGCTTGGTTTTGCAAATGAATACCTGCCATGGGTAGATCGTCCAAGTGGCGCACACCAAATTTTCTCCACGTATTGAGTTCCCTCGGGCAGACGTGACTTAGGAATGCAGCCGGACCTGTTCCAAGTGCGATGATGGTACGCGGTTGCATCATCGCATAGGTATATCCGAAGAATTCAATACATAAAGCCATCAATGCTTGATTTGCGCAGCCACTTCGCGATGGGACCAAGATTGCCGTCCCCCTCGTGGAGAAATGGCCACGCATTAGTAAAGAAGCATTCCTCTCGGCTTTAATCCCAGCACTATGGAGACGCTTTAGCAACGGCCTCCAAGTGTTGTTTCCGCGCTCATCGAGGATTAGCAATTGTCCTTGTGGGTCGACAAATTTGTTGAAGCACCCGAAGTTGGACCCTAGAATGAGTGTTCCTCGGATGGGTAAGATCTTTGCCTGACTTCCTTCATACAGCCCATTGCCGCCCGGAAAGAAGGCATGGGTCATTATGGGAAGACCTGTGAACGACCGAAGGTCTCCATTGGGAATATCGAGCTTAGCTAGAACGTTGCGCAAATGATTTATCACTCCGTTTGGCTTGCAGCCTCGCACGTTTTCCAACCCTGGTCTCCCTTCTGACTTGCTGCCCTGTGCTTATGATCGCTTGCTTGTGTCTCGAATTCTATCTCCACATCTGTTGTAAATTTCCCCCAGAGGACCCCACATGGCAGAACCGACTTATGAAGAAATGAAAGCCCGCCTTGCTGAACTGGAAAAGCAGGTC
Organism: Terriglobia bacterium; assembly: GCA_963831465.1. GTDB lineage: Bacteria > Acidobacteriota > Terriglobia > Terriglobales > Acidobacteriaceae > Angelobacter. The sequence goes on from CAWHQH010000025.1 coordinate 99,759, forward strand.
GCAACCAAACGCACCGGATCACTGGAGTTCCGCGTCAGCGAAAAAGGCGGCGTCAGCGTCTATGGCCTGGGACGTTTCCCGGTCACGCTCTACTTTGAACAATGGACCCGGCTGCTTGACCAGGCCGACAATCTCCGCGCTTTTCTGGAAGAAAACAAATCCAAGCTCAAACTGAAAGAACCAAAGTAGATCGCCGGAAAATCTCACCACTGATCAACACGGATGACACTGATCGAAAAGGGCCAATTTCGGCGATCGTTGGCAATTTTGGCATTTATGGCAGTGATCCAAATCTGCGTTTATCCGTGTTAATCCGCGGTAAGATTTGCTTTGGCCGTGGTGAGATTTCCGATCATCCCGATCACCGCGATCACCCGATCTTCCCGTAGGTTTTCTCCGCGCCTCCGCGTCTCCGCGGTGAGATTTTGGGCTCGCAAGATCGACCAGCTTCAAGCGTTCAACTGAAGCATGCTAAGCTCAAATACTGCCGTGACTGACTCTCCTTTCACCGAACTCAACCTCTGGCTCGTCCAATTGGTCGAGCGGCGCGGCAGCGACCTGCTGCTCGTCACCGACGCGCCTGCCTGCATCCGAGTGGACGGACAGGTCGTTCCCATCGGCGACCGAAAGCTCACCAGCGACGAGATTGAAAACGCCATCACGCCCGCGCTGATGCCGCATGCGCTGCGCCAGTATCTTGAAATCCGCATTGCCGACTCTTCTTATCGCAATACCAACCTTGGCCGCTTCCGCATCAATCTGCATCAGGAGCGCGGACGCGCCGCCGCAACCATCCGCGCGCTGCCCACAACCGTTCCATTTCTGCATGAGCTGCATCTTCCTCCGACAGTCGAACAGCTTGCGCACCTTCCTCGCGGACTTGTCTTGATCGGCGGGCCGGCAGGCTCGGGCAAATCGACCACCGTTGCCGCGCTGGTGAATGAAATCAATCGCCGCGACGCGCGCCACATTGTCACGATTGAAGATCCAATCGAGTATGAGCATGCAAATATCCGCAGCGTGATTGAGCAGGTTGAAGTCGGCCATGACGCTCCGGATTTCCCACCGCTCTGCGTGCCGCTCTGCGTCAGGCGCCAGACGTGCTGGTGGTTGGCGAGATGCGCGATCCTGAAACCATGCGCATTGCCGTCACCGCCGCTGAGACCGGCATCTGGTTTTTTCCACGCTGCACACCACGGACGTTGCTTCCACCATCTCACGCATCGCCGACTCGTTCCCGCCGGAGCGCCAGAGCAGCATTCGCCAGGAATTGGCGATGTCATTGTCGGCGGTGCTCACGCAGATTCTGCTGCCCAGCAAGCGCGGCGGCCGATATCCCGCGGCGGAGATGCTGATGATTGGCTACGGTGCGCGCGTGCACATCCGCAAAAACAATATTCATCAACTGCATCAGGAAATCACCATGACAAAAAGGCCGGCTCTTTCAGCATGGAAGAATCATTGGCGACGCTGATGACGCAAGGCCATATTGATCGCGAAGACGCCATGCTGCACGCCATTCACCCGGACGATCTGGAAGGAATCTTGCGCGTGAGCGCAAAAAGATAAAGTTAAGACTTTAACCACAGAGGACACGAAGGAACACAAAGGAAAGGATGTTTTTTTCGATCGCTTCAATCCGCGTTGATCAGCGGTAAGATTTTTCTCCGTCTCGGTAGTGAAAATTTGGTTTTCCGATTCCGGCGATACCGCGCGATTACGGCGATTCCGGCAATTCCCGCCACTTCCACTCGGCAAACCGCTTCCGCAATTCCGTCTTGAGCAATTTCCCCGTCGACGTATGCGGCAGGTCGTTGACAAAGACAAAATCGTCCGGCATCTGCCACTTGGCAAACTTCTCGCTCAAGAACGTTCGCAGCTCATCCGCTGAAACCTGCGTTCCGTCTTTCAGCGCTACCACCGCCAGCGGACGCTCCTGCCATTTAGGATGCTGCACCGCGACAACTCCCGCTTCGCGCACCGCCGGATGGCTCATCAACGTATTTTCCAGATCGACAGAGCTGATCCACTCGCCGCCGGATTTGACCAGATCTTTGCTGCGGTCCA
>CAWHQH010000026.1:0-121296 GCA_963831465.1 Terriglobia bacterium
TCACTTTGTTACCGATTTCAAAATCAACCTTACCGCGGATTGACGCTGATGATCGCGGAGCAGGAAAACTCACCACGGAGGCACTGAGACACGGAGAACAACCTCGCATAAGACTCTTCTCCTGGTTCTCTTTTATCCGTGTTCATCCGTGGTAAGCCTTTGTTTTTCCGATCTTTCCTCTGCTCTTCTCCGTGTCTCCGTGCCTCAGTGGTAGGTGTTTCCCTACCGCGCCACGCTCTTCGATTTCATCTTTTTCGCTGCGCACTGTACTGCCTGCACAATATTCTGGTACCCGGTACAGCGGCACAGATTTCCCTCAAGCCCGTGCCGAATCTCTTCGTCCGTCGGATCAGGATTGCGCTGCAGAATCTGCGCTGCGGCCATAATCATTCCGGGCGTGCAGTATCCGCATTGCAGGCCGTGATGTTCCCAGAAACCGTTCTGCACCGGATGTAGCTCTCCGCCCTGCGCCAGCCCTTCAATCGTGGTCACCGTTGATCCGTCCGCCTGCGCCGCCAGCATGGTGCAGCTCTTCACCGCCTGGCCATCAACCATCACGGTGCAAGCGCCGCACAAAGAGGTTTCGCATCCCACGTGTGTGCCGGTCAGGTTCAGCACGTCGCGTATGTACTGCACCAGCAGCAGGCGCGGCTCAATCTCATTCTGGTGCGTCACGCCATTCACGGTCACATTGATTGACTTCTTCATTTGCTCCACCTCGTATCCAGCAGCCAGGGAAGTTTTCGCCGCAGGACATATTAAATGGTTCGACAGGGACTTGCCACCACCAGCGACCATGCCAACCCCTGTCATCCTGAGCGACACCGAGCGCCGCAAGGCGCAAGGTAAAGTCGAAGGATCGGGGGATTGCGTCCTTTGCCATGCCGTATCAGGGAGTTTTCTTGAGGCAATCGGAAATTTGTTTTGAACTTTTCAATTACCCCAATTACTAAATTACCCATTCACCAAATCTCGGTGTCCCGATCCTCCTCTGCGTTCCTCTGTGCTAGATAATTTTCTGATCCCACAATTGCTAGCTGCTCTCCTTCAGCAATTTCGGCAACACCGCTTCCGCCTCTAGGCTCAATATTTTCTTCAACTCCACCACTTTTAACGGACACTCCGGCCAGTTATGTTCCCAGCACACAATCACATCAGCTTCTTCCACGTTGTGCAGATGCCGCACAAAATTCCGGCTCTCTTTTTCAAACTCAACCCGCACTCTTTGCCACACACCCGGTCGCACTTCCAGCATGGCTTCGCAGTCAGGGAACTCCGGTTGGATCCGCGTCACTACAAATCCCAGCTTCAGTGCCAGGAATCCAAAGATAAACACCACGCCCATTTCGTTCGCCGGTCCATGCGCCATCGGCACTTGAAGCACTGGTGGTCCATAGGTCGGGCGGTCTGGAAAAATCCCCAACTCGTTCGGTGTGGAGTACCGTTTGGACGTCTTCGCGGGCTCTCCCACCACCTTCAGGTGCGCCCGTGCTACGTCCACTACATCCTTCCATTCCACCTCCCAGCCATTTTCTTGCGCCAGCCCCAGCATTCCCATGGGCACCTGCCGCCAGTTGCCAAAACGGCTTACCAGCGGCCGATGGCTGTAACGGCTGTACATGTCATATTCGTTAATGTTCGGTATTTTTCCTAACCGGCGCGCCAGCTCCGCCCAGTCTTTAAACAGAGCTTCTGGCGGCACGCGATATCCCGGTCCTTCCCGCATCATCCCGCACTCTGCCAGCGCGCGCTGGTAGCGCAGAAAATATTTCCGGACATGGCGCTCTTCCACGCCCGTGTGCAGTCTCAATTCCGCCAGGCTCGGAGCGTGCCCAATCTTTTCCGCACACTCTCGTATCGCCACAAGAACTTCTTCTTTGGTCACGGCTCGCTCCTTATTAATTACAACCAGATGAAAGCCAACATGCCGGTAGCAAGCCTCACACTGTGGACTGCCATCCCCAACGACATGCCATCCAGAACCCGAGGTCCAGTTTTGGTGAGCCGACTGTTGAAGGATCGGCTCCGCTGCTGCCTCGCGGTAGCCCAGAATCACACCTCGCACTGACACACAAAGCTAACGGCTAAGTGCTAATTGCTAAGTGCTGCTTTTGAAACACAAAGGCTAATTGCCAATGCCTAATTGCTAATTGCTTTTTGGGATTGGTTTGAACACACGTAGGCCCGCAACTTAAGGGGCTGTTTTCAAACCACATGAGGCCGCGGTAACTGTGGACCCAACGATGGCCCGCAGACTGCAGGGGTGCTGGCCTTTCCGGGCGTTTCAAGGGTTTTTCCCGCCGATGCCGCTCTCGGTCTTTCGCCGTGGATTATCGGCGAAAAAAATACGGCAGTCAACAGGATTTTTGGTCAGTAATGCTTCGGAAATTAGTACATCTTGACAAACCATCACCCAGAAACCATTCACGTTTCGCGCGGCTCCGTTGCCGTTTCGCGGTAGCCTGGGGCTGCACTCCTCGAACTTAAACAAAGCTAATTGCCGATGGCTAATTGCTAAGTGCTCCTTTCGAGGGACCTGCACCGCCGCCGTTTCGCGGTAGCCTGGGACCCACTCCTCGAACTTAAACACAAAGCTAATTGCCAATGGCTAATTGCTAAGTGCTCCTTTCGAGGGACCGGCTCCGCTGCCGCCTCGCGGTAGCCATGCCTCATTCCCAACCAAGATTCCAATGTCACGCACGCCGTCATTACCCTGTCATCCTGACCGAGCCCGAGCGAGGAACGAGTTAGGGCGAGTGGAAGGACCCCGGCAGATTATCCCCGTGCCATTTTGCATCAGGGAATTCTCTTGAAAGCATTTTCCATTTTCGCCTGGAACACTTGAGGTATTGACACGATGCTGATACATCTACGCTGAAGCGCCAGAGGCGCGACCACAGATTGAAAGGAGACGCGGGCTTTTGGTAGATCATCCAAACTTTTCAGTTTGCATTTTCTCTACGGTGCCAGTTTTTCAGGCCAGATATGACTCAGGAATGCAGCGGGGCCGGCCTCATGTGCAGAAGCAGAGTCGTTCATAAAAAAATGCTTAGGAATCGCTTATTTGCTTTCCCAAACCACTGGCATACTGTAAATTAGCCGCATCCCCCGAAATATTCATTGAGAGTCGCGGACGAATGCGTAGAAGTGATTCCCGCGTTATGTCCGGTCGATACTGAAAGAGTTGACCAATGCTTCGAAAAGTCGCTACATCTGCGCTGTCTATCTCCTTGAGTGCCGCCATACTTATGGCGCAAGAAGCAGCTCCCGCTCCGCAAGATAACTCTAAAACGGCCCAACCAGCGAGTGAACAACAGAAGGCTCCAACTCCGGCCAACTCAGTTTCGACGCCACCTCTCGCTGGGTTCGGAATTGAAGATGGTACTCCAGTCAAATTGCGCTTAACTCGAAACTTGTCTTCAGCGACGGACAAAAAAAGGGGATACAGTCGACTTTGAGGTACTAGAGGACGTGAGTGTGCAAGGAGTAATTGTAGCGCCACGAGGAGGGGTCGCGTGGGCGACGATTACCGACGCCCAGCCCAAACGGCGCATGGGACGCGGTGGCAAGCTCGATGTCAATATCGATACCCTACGATTAAAAGATGGGGAAAAGATAGCGTTAAGAGCAGTGAAAGATAACAAAGGCGGCGGCCACGTTGGTGCGATGACAGGTGCGATGGTAGCTACGGGAATCGTCTTCTTTCCGGCTGCGCCTCTGTTTCTCTTCATGCACGGCAAAGACATAGATATTCCCAAGGGAACCGAAATCACAGCTTATGTGGCTGCAATATTCCCTTGGAAAAGTCGAAATTCGATCTAACTGCACAGCCAGGAACAAGCTCTCAAGGTGCAGCTCTGACATCATTACAAACCGCGATCTCTATAACCTCGATACCGCCAGGGGCAGATCTGGAAGTGGATGGAAAATTTGTTGGTAACACGCCTTCTTCCATGAATCTTGCGTCCGGAGACCATGCGATCAAAGTTGCAAAAAAGGGTTACAAGACATGGGAACGAAACCTAACCGCCTCGGGTGGGAGCGTTAACTTGAACGCGGAGTTAGAAGAAGAAAAATAGCGACCTTCATTCCGATGAATCACGCCGCTTCGCGTAGGATCCGCTTGCGTCCATCGCGGCTATTGAATAAAGTTCAGCTAGCCCCTTTTTTAAGGAGTCACCATGCACAAAAAGGCACTCTTTTTGGTGGTTTCAGCAGCAGCTTTCGGACAGCAAGTGCCGGTCCAATCAGCTACAACACCAGCTAATAAGCCACGAGTTTTCATCACAGACAGCCAATCATGGGAAATGAGTGGAAGTGCCGGGGGCGCCAATGGCGCATTTGCTGCACACTCTAGTGGAGGTGCACGACCACAAACGGCTGAGATCATCAAGACTTTCGGAGAGAAATGCCCGGCTGTGATGGTAAACAATATCCAAGCTAAAGCGGATTACATTGTCGTGCTGGATCATGAAGGCGGGAAGGGATACCTGCGACACAAGAACAAGGTTGCCGTTTTTGATGCGCAGAGTGGCGATTCGGTCATCAGCAAGTCAACGCTTTCTCTTGGAGGCTCGGTAGATGAGGCGTGCAGAGGAATCGCGCAGCACTGGCCCGGTCATAAGCCATCGACCGCGACCCTTGAGCCGGTGTCTGCAACAAAACCCGATGCGATTATCGCTATGGGCTCTGAAAACAAACCCGGCGCACATTTGAACGTGGCTTCCACTCCGGACGGCGCTGACATCGAGATCGATGGAAACTTTATGGGAAATACTCCGTCAGCCCTTCAGCTCCAACCGGGCGACCATTTAGTGGCTATAAAAAAAGTGGGATATAAAGCCTGGGAGCGCAAAATGAAGGTTGTGGGCGGAGATGTCAGTATCAAGGCCGATCTAGAAAAAGAATAAAAGCGTCGCAATTTACAACCGTGGTCTTAAAGAAATGGCTGGAGTAGAAATCATCTATTCCAGCCATTCATGTTTTAGCGACGATGGTCACGTCGCGGATTGTGCGAATCGTTATCGCTCGATTACTTACTGGCCCCGCAGTGGCAGCCGCGCTCACCGGAACAGCAATTTCCCGGCTCGGCGAGTTTGCCGTCAGGCCCAATGCAGGTCTGAGTCATGGCGCACCAGAAAAGACCATCGCCTGAGCGCGGGACTGTGGGATCAGGCGCGGACCAGATGTATTGGCTCTTCCAATGCAACGCGGAGCATAGCCCCGCGCGTTCTGTATTGAATCTTTCAGGTACGTTGCTCATGCTGCACCTCCTGCGGCCTGCGATCCTGCTGCGGCCAGAATGGCCCGCTTTACCGCAACGCGAGCCAGATGGATTTTGTGGGCGTTGTGTCCCAGGCTCTTGGCTTTTGCTACCGCAGCTTGCGCGGCCTGGTCTGCCGTGGCCTGCGTTATGGCCTTGCCTTGCAGCGCCTGCGCTGCTTCCGCTGAAACCCAGGGAATAGGCGCGACGTGCCCCATGACAATGCGAGCGTTCTGCACCGTGCTGGCGTTCATCGTGAGGGCGACAGCGGCGGTGGCGTATGGCCAGTCAAAAGCTTCTTTCTGGCGGATTTCATAATGCGCCGCGCGAACTCCGGGAGCGGGCGGCACGATGACGTGCGAAATGAATTCATTCGGCTTGAGATCATGCTCGCGTTCCTGATCGGTTTTTGGGATGACAAAGAATTTTTCTAGAGGAACCTCTCGGGGACCGCGCGGGCCCACGATCCGGACTTTTGCGTTATAGGCAATCAGCACAGGAGCAATGGTTGATGGGCTGACGAAAAGCGCCGGCCCATCATTGCCGAGAATAGCGTGGTAGCGATTGTCGCCCTGGAGGACGAGCGACTTGCCGTCTTTCTGCGCCAGCAATCCGTGGCCTGTGCGGAAATACCAGCAGCGCGGACGCTGGCACAAATTGCCGCCGATGGTAGCAACATTGCGAATCTGCGGGCTGGCCGCATCACCGGCCGCGGAAGCCAGCATGGGATGCTGATGCTGGATTTCAGATGCGTGCGCAATTCTATCCAGCGTTACCAGAGTGCCCAGCTGCGTTGCGCCACCTTCATTGCTGATGGCGTGCAGGCCGGAAATCTGCTTGATGTTCACCAGCCGTTTGGGCGTGGTGATTTCATCTTTCATCAGGGAGAGCAGGTCACTACCGCCGGCGAGAATTTCCACTTCGCCCCAGCTTTTCCCGAGCAGCGCGGGAACCTGATCTACGGCAGTGGGAGAGGCGTAATCAAACGGTCGCATTGCTGTCTCCTTGCGGGTTAAGCGCATTCACTACGCGGTCTGGCGTGATGGGCAGGAACGGCACTCGCACGCCGATAGCGTTAGCTACAGCATTGCCGATAGCAGCCATTGGGCCTACGGTTGGCGGTTCGCCCAGACCAATTGGCCCGCGTTCGTCATAGCCTTTGCCTGTCATCATGTGAACTACCAATTCGCCAACATCGCCAATGCCTGCGAGGCGGTAAAAATCCATATTTGGATTGAGCATTTGGCCAAGATTTTTGTCCATGATTTTTTCTTCGTAGAGCGTGGTGGCAATGCCCATGATCATGGCGCCATAAACCTGACTTTCAGCGGTTTTCATGCTGATGATAAGGCCGCAATCCTGCGCGCAGACCATCTTGTTCATTTTTACGATGCCGGTTTCCGTATCGACAGAGACGTCGGCCATTACTGCGCCGCCAACGCCGCTGGAGATGAGATCACCCGGGCCGGGATTTTTACCCAGAGCTTGAACTGGCTGTGTGCCAAGTCTGGCGCAAGCGTCTTTCCAACTCATGCTGCGCGAAGGCGCTGACTTGACGCGAATGCTTCCGTTAGCGGCTTCCAGATCTTCCGGTTTGGCGTTCAGCGCCGAAGCGACCTTGGTGAAAAGCTGATCGCGCGCGTCAATGGCTGCGCGACGCGTGGAAGAGCTGACGCCGCCAATCGTGGTGCTGCCCCCCGATCCACCATCCGCCGGATATTGGTTGTCCCCAAGGTTGAGCTGTATTTTCTCGATGGGCAAACCGAGCGTCTCGCCGGCTACGATCAGAATCGCCGTACGCGTCCCGGTTCCCAGGTCCTGGCTCCCAATTTTGATATTTACCGAGCCATCCGAGTGAATGCTAAGAGCGCAGTTGCTTTCGTGTCCGCGTCCGCCCCAAGTGTGGATGGCTAAACCCAGGCCGCGCTTGGTTGTGCCGGAATCCTGTCCGCGTGGATGCCAGTTCTGTTTCCAGCCGATCAGGTCAGCGGCAATCATTAGCTCATCACGGTAGGTATCGGCGCGATGGAAAGTGTCCTCTGATGGCGCGGTGAGCGCAATGTTCTTCAGCATCAGTTGCAGCGGATCCATGTTGAGTTTTGCGGCGCAATCCTCAATGGCCGACATGGTAATCAGACATCCCTGCGGATGATTGGGCGCACGCCATGCGCGCGCCGGTCCAATATTGGTGGCGATGGCTGTGTGCTGCTTGCGCTGGTTGGGAATGTTTACAACATAAGGCATAGGTGGAGCGCCGCCACCTCCCGGACCGCCGGTGCCCCATGATTCAGATTGCCACGCCGTGAGCGTGCCATCTTTTTTTGCGCCGACTCTTACTTTGGCAAACGCTGAAGGGCGGCAGCCGGCAACTTCCAGTTCGGCATCACGCTCCAGCATCACGCGCACCGGCTTGCCGCCGGCTTTCTTTGAAACCTGCGCAGTGTAAGCTCCCCAGCGATCAATGCCAAACTTGCTGCCAAAGCCTCCGCCAATGTGGTCCTGATGAACATGGATGTTTGCTTCAGGAATTTTCAGGGCCTGCGCGTACTGGCCCGCAAGCCCGGAAACATTCTGCGTGGAGATGTGGGAGAAGAGATGGTCGCTGTCAGTCCACTCGGCAATGGAGCCGTGGCTTTCCAGGCAACAATGCGTGATTACGGGGCAGCCATACACGCCTTCAGAGAGAACTTCTGCTTCTTTAAAAGCAGCGTCAGGATCGCCTTTTACCTGCTCCGTCTCTTTCTTATAAGGTGAGTCGTTAGGCTCGGGATCTTTTACGGGCGCGGTTTGGACAGCTTTGATTACGTTCTCAGGTTGGTCGTCGTCCTTCAATTGCTTGATTAAAGCCGGCGATACCTTGAAGGCCAAGCCGCGCTTTTGCAAGGTAGCAATGAACTGCTGCTCCGGCATTTCATCGTCAAACATCTGGAAGAGATCACGCCGGGTAAGCGGGCCTGTGCTCTCCGCTACATTTTGCGGTTGCGTAAAGTCGTCTACAAAATGGGGAAGCGGCTGATATTCAACTTTGATAGTCCGCGCCGCGTCCGCTGCGGTGGGCTCATCGATGGCGGCCACCACAACCACGTCATCGCCAGCCCAGTGAATTTCACTGCCTTTGTCCTGGATGATGTAAACGCCTTTTACGCCGGGCATCTTCTCCGCTGCGGACGTATCCACGCTAACCACCTTGGCATGGGCATGCGGAGAGCGCACTACTTTGCCATACAACATGCCGGGCCGATGCACGTCATAGGTGTACTTGGCGCGGCCTGAAACTTTTTCCGGCCCATCCACGCGGGAGATGCGCTTGCCAATCAGCGTTCGCTGGTCGGCGGCCGGCCATCCATATTTAGTGTTGTCGTCTGCCATGGATCAGGCTCCTTTCGTTTTGGCCGCCTGCATTACGGCGGCGCGCATTCCGGCATAGGTTCCGCAGCGGCAGAAGTTTCCGCCCAGGCCGTGCTTGATCTGCTCCGGCGTGGGATTAGGATGCTGGTCAAGAAAAGCCTTGGTGGCCACAACAAAGCCCGGCGTGCAGAAGCCGCATTGCTGCGCGTCATTATCAATAAATGCCTGCTGGATGGGGTGAAGATGACCAGGTTCGCCCAGGCCTTCCACGGTCGTGATCTGCGCGCTTTGCGCATCGATGGCCAGTACCGAGCAGGAGTAGACGGTTTTTCCATCCATCAGCACGGTGCAAGCGCCGCAGGTGCCGCGATCGCAAACGCGCTTGGCGCCGGTAAGCTCAAACTGATCGCGCAGAGCATCCAGCAAGGTGACGCGCGGCTCAAGCTGCGCATTGAGCTTCTTGCCATTCACATTGAGCGATACAGGAACCTTGCCGGGGCCCTGAACGTGCTGGGTGTCGTCGAAGGCAAGGGCGCTGACATGGCTCACAAGCGGAACGGCGGCGGATACGCCGGAAATTTTCAAGAAGTCGCGCCGGGAGACTCCAGCGTTGGAAGATGACGGTTTGGACTTTTCAGGCTTCTCGTTTTTATCTTGCTTTGCAGGCTTCTCAGGCAGATCGTCCACAGGATGCCTCCATGACTATACAGATCAGAATGACAGCAAGTTGCGAAAACGAAATTGTAACTCTCAGGGGTGGAGTGTGTCTTGTAAGGCAATTGCCGAAATTGGCAAGATTGCGAAAATCGCCGACATTGGAAAGCAAAATCTTGAACCACAAAGGGAACGAAGGAACACACAGGAAAAGCCAGATCGAGAAACAAAATTTCACCACCATGCAGATCGGAAGTTGATGCAGCGCAGGGCGGCTGGCCTTTCCATTCGATTCCCAATGCCGACGATCCGATCTTTTTACGTTCCGTTCTGGGAAATGTTAAGAGGAGTCAAACTCACGGATAATCTGGAGCAAACGGCTCAAATCAAACTATACTGATGCACCGGAAAAAACTAATGATGAATCGACCGAGAGCTTTGCTCTTTGCTATGGCAATAATGTGCTTTGGCGTTGCACGTTCGCAGGAGGCTAGAACTCCGGTTTGTCCGCGCGATGATGGCGGCTTTGGCGCCGTACAGCAGAAAGCTGCCGCAAAAGATCCTATCGCGCAGACGGCGCTCGCGTCCTGCTACGACCTTGGCCAGCATGTGCAGCCCAATGGAAAAGAATCCATTCGCCTGCTGACCGAAGCTGCAAACCAGGGCTATGTCCCGGCTGAGTATGAGCTGGGACGGATTTATCTTTATGGTCGCGGCATACCAGTTGACTATGCGCAGGCGCTGCTCTGGGAAAGAAAGGCTGCGGAGCAGGGCGATCCACGCGCCCAGCGCGACGTGGCGTTTATGTATGAGCGCGGCTTCGGCGTGGCCGCTGATCCTGCACAAGCGGCAGAGTGGAACCAGAAGGCCGCAATGCAGGGAAACGCGGATGCGCAGGTACATTTGGCAAAGGGGCTCGATGAGGGCACGGGCGTTAGCAAAGACAGTGAAGAAGCGCGCAAGTGGTATGCCAAAGCAGCGGAGCAGGAGCAGCCGGCGGCGCAGTTGGAGTTGGCGAGAGAGTCTGCCGGGCAGGGCAATTGTCCTGTTGCTGTTCACTGGTATGAGGAAGCATCTGCGCACGGTGAGGAACAGGCGATGTACGAGCTCGCCAAGCTTTATCTAAGCAAATGCGGGGCAGACAAAGAGAAAGCGTTTACATGGTTCACGATTGCCGCGCGGTTTGGATCAATTGAAGGCAAAACAGAGGCCGGCAAGTTGGCAAAGACATTATCGGCTGCGCAAAGAAAGAGAGATCAACTCCGGGTTGCGGAATGGATCAAAGAACATCCGGGAAGTGACAAGGAAGAAGACGAAGAGGAGAAGCACTAACCTGGAGTGCAAAAATAGCTTCATTGAAAATGCGCGGCAGTTTATAATCCGCGCCGGCGATAACCTTCAACGTCCCCAGGCGAGTACGCATCCTGCGGTAAAACTCGGGCCCCAGTCTTTAACTCCAGAGAAGATAAAGAGGAAAGAGGCGATATGAACCACGCAAAGAAGCTGGTAACTCTCCTGACAGGCTGTGTGTTCCTGGTGCTGCTTGCCGCCTGGGCGTCAGGTGCAAAGTCCAACAAAGCATCTTCCAATCATGCTGCGGCCGCTGCTGCCCCGGCGAATGATCAACAGATCAATAACAACATGCAGGCAATGTTCAACCAGGGGCGGCAGATCTTCCGCTATGACACTTTTGGCGACGAAGCCTTCTGGGGCGACACTCTTCACCTGCACCAGGCAATCGCCGGTGAACACCTGGGCGGCGTAGGCGGTGGCGTGAGTCCAAAAACGGCACTTTCCGTAGGACTGAAAGTGGATGCCGATGCGCTGCCAGCCAGTCTTGTGGCACAAATCAAAGCAGGCAAAGTGAACCTTGACGATCCGGCCACTACGCTGGCCTTGCTGAAACTGAATTCTGTGGTGGGCGTGACCGGCATCTTTGACAAACAAGGGAAGTTGCAGTCGATGGGCATTCAATGCGCGTTTTGCCATTCGACGGTTGATGATTCCTTCGCCCCGGGAATCGGACACCGGCTTGATGGCTGGGCGAACCGTGATCTGAATGTGGGCGCAATCGTATCGCTGGCCCCCAATCTCCAGCCTGTTGCCGACCTGCTTGGAGTTGATGTAGCGACCGTAAAAAAAGTGCTGACGAGTTGGGGACCGGGCAAATACGACGCTGAACTCAATCAGGATGCAAAAGCATTTCAGCCCGACGGCAAGTCAGGGGCAACGCTGTTGCCGCCTGCTTTTGGCATGGCGGGCGTAAACAATAGCACCTATACCGGATGGGGATCGGTTACATATTGGAATGCGTATGTCGCAAATACCCAGATGCACGGCAAGGGAGCTTTTTCCGAACCCAAACTGACAGCAGAACAGTTTCCAGTGGGCGCACGCGCGCACTATAACCAGGTGCGCAACGCCGATGACCAAATTACTTCAAAGCTGGGTGCATTGCAGTTTTATCAACTGGCCATTCCTGCGCCAAAGCCGCCGGAAGGGAGCTTTGATAAAGGGCAAGCCACGCTGGGCAAGGCGCTGTTCTCAGGAAAAGCAAAGTGCGCCACCTGCCACGTGCCTGATCTTTACACCGAGCCTGGTTCAAGCCTGCACACTCCGGAAGAGATTGGTATTGATGATTTCCAGTCTTCCCGCTCTCCCACCAGGATGTACAGGACCACTCCACTGCGCGGCCTCTGGAGCCACCAGAAAGGCGGTTTCTATCACGATGGAAGGTTCCAGAGCCTGGACGAAGTGGTTTCTCATTACGACCAGCATTTGAAGTTGCAACTGAGTGAACAAGAACGGAAAGAGCTGGTGGAATTTCTTAAGTCGCTGTGATTTCACGCTTCACACCATTCACGCGCAAGAGCGCGTGAATGGTGTGTTCGTCCTAAAGCCCCTGCAAACCTCCCTCAGAACCAACCCTGGCCATTCGGATTCAAAGCCGTTTCAGCAAAAGCGCGTGTTGCCGCCGCGCTGTGCTTGTCAGCATTTTCACTGAACGGCACCACCACGTAGTGAATTTCGCCGGCTTCCAGGTTGACGAAGTTGTGGTATGCCGCGTAATCGACGCCGCCCTGCAGTCCTCCCAGTGTTGATTGAATGCCCGGCGCGAGGAAGATCACAAAAACAGTGCCCGCCATCGGCGTGGGAATGGCCTTATTTTTCAGCAGGTCTGAGAGCTTCTGCTGAATCGTGAGGTCGTTCACCTTGCTTTGGCTGAGATCGGTAAAGTCTTCGAGTTTAGGCGCAGCGCGTAACGTTTTGATGCTGTGCTGCTTTAACTCCGCGACTTGCGCATTGCCTGCGGATGCGGTGACATCCAGCAGGGGAGCTTCACGTCCGCGGACCTGCGTATCACCCCAGCCTGCCCCCAGAAAGATACTAACTTGCTGGGTGGAAGCCAGGACGGGTCCGCCGTGGAACGTTTTTGGTCCCGTCTCGGAAAGATCGACGGGGACAATCTGGGCTTTGCCGCCGTCATCGTCAAAAGCCAGGTTCGGCTCCGCTGGACGATCCACTGAAGCCTGTTGTTGCGCGGACAGGACGCAGGTCACCGTGCCGCAAAGCAATAAAATCCCAAGCGCGAATTTTTTCATAAACTCTCCTTATTGCGTTACGTTCAGGTTTACGTCGTCCACCACAAATGACGTTTGCAGCGTGGAGTCTTCCACGCCGCTAAAGAATATCTGGATTGTCTGTCCCTTGAAGCTAAGCAGGTTGAAAGACTTCTGCGAATATCCAGTGTTGTGGTTCAGGTTGGAGAACGTGGCCAGGGTGGAAAGCACCGTGCCGGACGAGTTGCGCACCTGCACCGCTAACTTATCGAACGCTGTGGTGGTGCTGGTTTCAGCAGTGTCGATGTGCAGGAAGAACGTCAGCGTCGCGGCGGTTGCGGCTGACGGGATGGTTACAGTTTGCAGCACCGTATCTGTGTGCGTGGTGCCGTAACCATCCATCCATGCATCCCATGTTCCCGCGTGAGGAGGCTCACTGGTGGAGTTATTGACCACGCCAGCGGTTACCGTCCAGGGCGCTGGGTTAGTCGATCCATTTTCAAACCCGGGATTGCCAAGGATTTGCGTGGTTGTGCCGCCTGTGGTGATCGTCAGCGAAACGCTCGTGCTATGCGAAACTCCACCGCCGCTGGCGTTAATCGTAATGGTGGAAGTGCCTGCGGCCGCCGTGCTGCCGGCGGTGAAGGTCAGAGTAGAACTGCCGGAGCCCGGAGCAGCGATCGACGTTGGACTAAATGCAGCCGTCACGCCTGAAGGAAGTCCGGTGGCGGAAAGCAATACAGCAGAGTTGAAGCCGCCTGAAACCGTGGTTGAGATCGTACTTGTTCCACTGCTTCCGGCCGCTACAGAGAGGCTCGTTGGCGATGCGCTCAGCGTAAAGTTTGGTGCGGTTGCCGTATTCACGGTCACCGGAATTACGCTGGTATGAGTAATTCCGCCTCCGGTGGCGCTCACTATGGTGTTAAATGTGCCGGTGGTTGCCGTGCTGCTTGCTGTTAACGTAAGCGTGGAACTGCCGCTGCCAGGAGCGGCAATCGTTGCCGGGCTGAAGCTGGCCGTCACACCGCTTGGCAGTCCGGAAATCGAAAGGGCAATGGACGAATTGAAGCCGTTGGAGACTGAAGTGGAAATCGTGCTCGTCGCCGAGCTGCCTTGCGTAACGGACAGGCTTGTGGGCGAAGCACTGAGAGCAAAAGCCGGACTGGTGCCCGGATTGAAAATAACATCCAGCACCGGGTGCAACTCAATGCCGTTGGGTGCAACGCCGGTTTGTCCGTGCAGAAAATCAAACATTCCCACCCCTTTGATCTGGACGGGGATGTTGGCTGTCTGGAAACTAGTTGTAGGGGTGAACTTGGCATTGAATTCATTTCGCGCATTGGTGATGCCCGCCAAAAACGGGCTGCCCGCGCCAACGCATGTGGGTGACGGGATCTCGACGATCATGGTGAGGCCGCCGGCATCCTGAAGCACCAAATGGTAGTCGGAGTCGCTTTCCAGTTTGTACTGGGTGAGCGTGGCGTTAAGCACCCACTCCGTGGTTTCCCACGGCGACACGCGGTTATTGGCTGGGATAGGATTGGGCGCCGCCGGCGTTCGTAACGCAGCGATGGTTGTGTTCGTGGAAGAGTTGAGATTGACTTTGCCAACATCCGCGTCAGTCCCTGTTTTTACTGACCAGCGCTCTACGCCGCATTGGGCGAACAGCGATGTTGGAATAACCAGCAGGAGTACAGCCAAAAACAAACGACTACGGCGCAGATGTTGCATCATCCAGCCTCCAGGTTCGTCTTGGGGTCCCGATAACTAGCGGTGATGATATTTGCTGGGAGCAGGAAACACGTCAATAAATCGTGAAATCTTGTGAAAAATTTTTCCAAAATGGAACTTTGCCGCTCAGGACTTTGTAATATTTGGGCAGACGATCACGTTTGAACGCGACAGGGCATTAAATGGAGTCAGGAGTTCCCGACCGTGCAACAGTAATCTCACCACAGTAACTTGTTGGCGCTTCCTCTCGTCTCTATCGTGAATCAGCGTCATGGTTGGCATCGTAAGCCGCTGCCTGACGAGGAGAATCGCCATGGCTGCCGGAGATATTACATTCGTGAAATGCCCTCGGGGGGATTCGTTTCCAGTGCGCAAGACGGCCAGCCCATCTGCGGGCCATCAGCAGATTGTCTGCCCCAGATGCGGCCACAATTTTGATGTAACCATGGGCGAAACTGTGGAGCGGTTATCGCCTGAGCCTAAGCCTGTGTTAGCGATGACGCAGTGAAGCGCCGTCACTTGTTTCACTTATTCTTCTGTTTCTTCCTGCAACGCTGTAAGCAATTCATCGTCGACCTGCCAGTTTTTTAGAACTTTAATCGCAACTCCCACGCCAAAACCAGCCCGCATCAGCCCGCGAAAGATTCGCGCAGTTTCTTTGTCATTCGCAGGTTTCTTGAGCCGCTTGCGTTTCAGATAGGCCCGCGCCAGCTCTTCTTCATTCACTGCAGCATAGGTTTCATCGACAATTTTTTCGATCACGTCCTGATGCACGCCTTTTACCTTCAGATCAGTGATTACGCGACGCTTGCCAAACTTCTCATTGTCGCGGCGAAAACTGGAGTATGCAGCCGCGTAGTTCGTGTCGTTGAGATATTTCTGGTCTTTCAAACGCAAGATGACCATTTCGACCAGCAGATGGCCGCGCTCGTCTTTGGGGACGCGCTGGCGCATGAGCCGCTTCAATTCCGCTACGGTCCGCATACGTCGGCCAAGAGAGCGAACGGCGTAGTTGTAGAGCACGTTCTCGTCAATGATTTCTTGTGGGCGCTTGAAAGCCACAGCGTTGGAAGGATAGCAAATTCCACAATGCAGACAGCTTGCATCATCATCCCTTGTTATCTATGCTTGTGGGAATTACCTCCTGATACAAGCTCCCTTCGAAACGGCGGATTAGGGTGCCCATATGTTCCATCACAGGCTTGAACTCAGGCGCAGCCATCACCTTCCGATGCAATTGCCGTGCAGTCTCACGATCAGGAAACTCATATTGCCAAACCACGTCAGGGGCTGAACCGCCAGGACCACGGAAAACAATCCCTCGTGGCACGCCTATTTTTTCCAAGACATCGCAGGCGTGAAGTCTCCACTGGTAAACTTCCTCAGCTTTTCCCGGCAATGCAAAATAGCGGTCCTGGCCCAAAAACTTGAGCGTGGCAGCCGGCGGATTCACTTGCCCGAACGCATTCTTGAGAATAAAGGGGAACAACAGTCCGGTTGCCAACACTTCGCGTCTTAGCATCTCTGCGACCTCCGCGTCGCTATTGAATCCTGCATTTTCCCGGCGCAAGCAAACGCCCAAGCTGCTGATATTGAAAAAATTGACGCATTCTGCGGTTTTGCGCATGCCATCGCTGCCCTGAATTGATAATCCCATGAGCAATGGCGGCTTTCACAATGGGTTGATATATGGGAAAGTGAGTTCAATTGTCTCACGCCCTGGCCACGAATTCACGCGTCTCCGTAGACACCTTGACCTTCTCGCCTTCTTTAATAAAAAGAGGCACGCGGATTTCCAAGCCGGTTTCCAACGTGGCGGGTTTGGTCACGTTACCGCCGGAGGAGTCGCCGCGCACTCCCGGCTCCGTTTGCGCGATCGTCAACTCCACATGCGGAGGCAGTTGCAAGCCGATGGGGTTGCCGTTGTACTTGTGCACCTGGATGATCAGGCCTTCGCCAAGAAAATCCTGGGCGTCGCCAATCATCTCTTGCGACAGGGTCAGAGTTTCAAAGCTCTCCTGGTCCATAAAGTAAAAACCGTCCGCGTCGCTATATAAGAAAGATGCCGGGACCATTTCCAGATCGGGTTCCTTGAACTTGTCACTGGCCTTAAAGGTTTTGTCAAAGACGGCGCGCGTAAGTAGGTTGCGCATCTTCAGGCGGACAAGAGTCTGGCCGCCGCGCGCGGTTGGCGTGTTCACTTCTACGTCAAGGCAGTGGAAGGGCGTTCCGTCCAGTTCGAAAAACATTTTGCGCTTGACGTCAATGGCATCAATCAGTGCGGCCATGGGCTCCCTTCCATGCTTGCCGAGTAGTGGATCAGACTAGATTCTAGGATATCAGCGTGCATCCGGAGTGGCGCGCAAGACAAGTTTTGGCGACTGGTTCAACCCAAGCCAGTATTCCTGAATGGTTTTTACGACCCGCATAATCTCTTCCGGATTTCCGGGCTTGACAAGGTAAGAATTGGCTCCCAGATCATAAGCGGCGTTGACAGCGCTGGTTGCACTGTCAACGGTAAGAACGACGACGGGAATTCGCCGGATATTTGGCTGCGATCGCTTCCACTGCAGCAACTCAAACCCAGTCATCTCAGGCAAATCAAGATCCAGCAGAACCAGAGCGGGAAGTGGGTACTTGATCCGATCGCCGTATTGTCCTAGTCCGCTCAGGTAGCCGAGCGCTTCCTGTCCGTTCTTGGTCCAAACAATCGGGTTCAAGACATTCGTCTTCTCAAAGCCACGGCGAATCAGGGTCGCATCAGAGGGCGTGTCTTCAACAAGCAGAATGGTTTCTAAAACAGGTTCAGCCATACGGTCTCTTAGCGTGGCCCGTTACCCTAGCCCCACAGGTTCGGCCCTTCATTTAATTCTATCCAATAAGTCTGGAACGTGGACATAAGCTCCTCCAGTTCAGAGCTATTACTGGGTTTGACGAGATAAGAATTCACTCCCAGGTCGTAAGCTTTATTCACGTCAAGCTGATGACTTGAAGATGTGAGCATGATGATGGGAACTCGCTTCAGGGCCGAGTCCTGCATCCGAATCCATTCCAACACCTCAAATCCTGACCGGCGGGGTAACTTTATGTCCAGCAGAATGACGGATGGAAGAGGATGAAGAGAGCGGTTCTCATACGGTGCATCGCCAGCCAGATACGCCACCGCATCATCCCCATGGGTGAGGCGGATCATGGGTACTCCGACCTTAACTTTGGCGAATGCCCGCTGGATTAGGCGAAAGTCTGAAACATCATCTTCTACTAGCAAAACAGGCCCTTCAGGCGTACGGGCTAATCTTTCTCCTTCTCTCCTTTTACCATCGGCAATTCGATCCAAAATGTACTCCCTTTTCCTACTTCCGATTCAAGCCCGCAGGAACCACTCATGCGGGTGACGGCACGTTTTACAATTGCCAGGCCGATCCCCGTGCCAGGATACGTCTCACGATCATGCAGGCGCTCAAAGACCTGCCAGATACGCTCACGATGCTGCGGAGCTATTCCAATCCCCTTGTCTATGACGCTGAGACGAACGAAACCGTTGTGTGCGGCAGCAGACAAATAAACTTCCGGAGATAGCCCTTTCTCATGAAATTTAAGGGCGTTAGAAAGAAGATTGAACGTGACCTGCGTTAGCGCCTGCTGGTGTGCTCTTACCCAAAGATCGTGCGGGACCAGCACGTCAAGCGAACCGCCGTGGTCATTCCCGAGTTGCCGTATCGCATTCTCAACGGAGTCTCTGAGGTTGATGGGAGCAAGCTCTAAATCCACCCGGCTTATGCGGCCATATTCAAGCAGATCCTGGACCAGCAAGTTCATCCGGCCAGCTGCTTTGATGATTTCTTCCAGATATTCCCGGCCTTGCTGATTAAGGTCTTTTGCGCAATCCTCCTGCAGCGCTTCAGCGAACCCGACAATTGCGCGCAGCGGAGCGCGCAGGTCATGAGAAACAGAGTAGGCGAACGCTTCAAGTTCGGCATTGCTCTGTTCGCGTTCCTGGACGCGCAGCTCAAGTTCGTCGGCGTGACGCTTCAACTCTTCCAGCAGCGCTTTACGGTCGCTCATGTCGCGCGTGACTTTGGAAAACCCGTAGAGAACGCCTTCCTCATCCCGCAGCGCCGTTACCACAATGCTCGCCCAGAAGCGCCCGCCATCCTTGCGCACTCGCCAGCCTTCGCCTTCAAAGTGCCCCTGCTCTGTTGCTGTCCGCAAAACGTATTCGGGCAAGCCGCGTCGGCGGTCTTCTTCGGTGTAAAACAGTGAGAAGTGCTTGCCGGAAATCTCTTCTGCCGTATACCCCTTGATGCGTTGCGCCCCCACGTTCCATGAAGTGATGTGGCCGCCCGTATCCATGGAAAAGATGCCATAATCAAGAACGCTTTCAACCAGCATGCGGAATCGCAGTTCCGCGGCGCGACGCTCAGTAATATCGCGGGTGATTTTGCCAAAGCCGATAAGGTTTCCTCGCTCATCGCGAATGCGCGTAATAACCGCGTTCGCCCAGAAACGCGATCCATCTTTTCGAACCCGCCAGCCTTCATCTTCAAAGCGGCCGGTCTCGCCCGCTACACTCAATTCATGTGCGGGCTTGTCTATTTCCAAATCGCGCGCCGTGTAGAAGATGCTGAAGTGCTTGCCAATGATCTCCCCTGGTTTGTACTGCTTTAGTCGCTCCGCCCCGGCGTTCCATGAAGTGATAAATCCGTTGGGATCAAGAAGGAAAATGGCATAATCCGCGACCGTATCCACCAGAAGGCGAAAGACTTCAGGCGAATGCAGCCGGGTTCGGGGATCTGTTGCAGGATGTGGAGACTTGGTGGACATGTGTCGGGGCCCAAAGAAGTTAATTCTACCAAGTGTGTGAGATGCGCTCAGCGATGGGTGGATGTTCAGCGTTTAAGTTTGGATAAACCACCAAATCAGGTTCTAACACTTATCCTCTACACCAGTGTTTCAAATTCCCGTTTTGGGCGGTCTTCCATTTTGGATCATCTCCCGTTTTGGATCGTCTCCCATTTTGAATCATGCGCGAGTTCTTCTTCCAGAGGAAACGCTTCATCCTTCCTCATCCGACTTATAATCCCTGCTAGGAAGTCAAGAAAGGAGCATTCCATGGAAACAAATCGCGTACTAGGCCGGGTTGGCGCCCGCCTTGTGAGTGAAGAAGAACTTCAGCAGGTCGCCGGGGGGTTCAAAACCAGCAATTTTTTTGGCAGCGGACTCGGTACCGGAGCTTGTAACTATGATCCAGTAACCTGCAGAGTCATCAGCGGAGACTGCAGTGACAATCCGCCGCCTTGCCTCGGCCAGTAGTCCCCAACCAAAATCAGCTAACGTAAAAAGGCCCGGTCAGGGCCTTTTTTAAATCGAATGCTGGATGGCCATGTAGCCGCCCAGGAAATCCTGATGGTAGCTGTGAGCCACCCCGCCCACGTTGCGGCCAGTCGACGGATGCGGCAGGGGAATTTTTGCGCGCTCTCCGCTGCTTTTCGCCCCAGCAAGTCAAGACTGGGCTGCCGGGCTTCCACCCCAATACGCGAAAACCGCGCGTGCTAGAGCACGGCATAGATGCCGGAAAAGATCTTTGACAATGGATGATCGGCAAACCGTCACCAAGAATAAGGATGCGCTTTCGTTTGCGTCGCCCTTAGGTATGTCGTTTGGTGAATGTTTGAGCTTTTTAAGCTCTTCGTGCGCTAAATCCGGCTTGCTCTATGGCTTGCATGCGGCATTGGCGGTGGAATCGATGGCTTGCACTTTGACCTCATTAATTCCTCACATCGGCGGCACGCCTACAAAACGCCACGATGCGCCAAACGCGCATGACTTAACTCCAACAAGGACAAGAGACGCATCCCAGTTGCGTACAGGAGGAGTTAAATGAAGCGTTTCACTCAGTTATTTTGTGCATTGCTGATTTGCGGTGGCCTGGCCATTGCGCAATCCGGCGGCACTGGAAGCCAGGGCAGCGGCAGCGGCTCGGGATCTCAGGGCAGCGGAAGCAATGGCGGCTCGGGATCTCAAGGCAACACAAGCAATGGAGCTGCGGGAGGTGTTCAGGACACGACCGGCAGCTCACAGTCAGGTCAGTCTGGCACGAGCAGCAACACATCGTCTTCCTCTGACCAGGCTTCAAATAAGAAGAAGAGCAAGAAGCACAAAAAGAACAAAGACAAAAACCAGACGACCACCCCACCAAGCGACAACAGCGGCAGCAATCCGAAATAAGAACCGGCCTGCGGCGGCGGGTATGGCATTCACTGGCCAGACCTTGACAAAGACCTCAGCACGGAAGGACTTCTGCGCGGCGCATCTGCTCCTCGCAAAGCGCAGAAGTCCAGCACCGTCGTAAAGAATCTTTTTAGTTCGCTCTTAATTCTGGAACTTCCTTCCTTTGCCTAACGTATTCTCTTGAGACAAGTCATACGTGTGCCCGCTCAATGGCCGGTGCCAGAAGGAGCAATCAGAATGGGAAACTTCAGTTCGCAACTGAGGCAAGTGCTGCGGCGGCTGGTCCGCACGCCCATGTTTACCGCCGTCACTCTGATTACGCTGGCGGCGGGAGTTGGCGCGAACACGGTTGTGTTCAGCGTGCTTGAGGGCATTCTGCTGAAGCCGCTGCCGTATCCGCATTCTGAGCAACTGGTGGTGATTACCCACGTAGCACCGGGGATTAACGCCAAAGCAAATTTCCCCGGCGCGCCTTCCAATTACTTTATTTATCGCGACCAGAACCAGAGCTTTCAGGACGTTGCGATGATGACTGCCGATTCGGTGAGCATCACCGGCGTTGGCGAACCGGAGCAGGTTCGCGCCCAACGTGTTACTGACGGCATGACTTCACTGCTGGGCGTGGCCCCAATCTTGGGGCGCAGCTTTTCACGCCAGGACGACCTGCCCAGCAGTCCTCAGGCCGCAATGCTGATGTATGGCTACTGGCAACACAAGTTCGGCGGCGACCGCGCAATTCTGGGACAAACCATTAAAGTGGATGGCAAGCAAACGCAGGTGATCGGCGTGATGCCCAAAGAGTTTCACTTTCTCGACCAGGATGATCCGGCGCTGCTGATTCCTTTCCAGTTTGATCGCGCCAAAACATTCCTGGGAAATTTCAGTTACATGACGGTGGCACGGCTGAAGCCAGGAGTGACCATTGAACGGGCCTCGATGGATGTGGCCCGCATGCTTCCCATCGTAATGTCGAGCTTTCCTGCGCCGCCCGGCTTCAGCATGAAATTATTTCAGGACGCGCGGATAGGCCCCAGGATCACGCCCTTGAAAGACCGTGTGGTGGGGGACGTAGGCAAAATGCTCTGGATTTTGATGGCGGCGATTGGAATGGTTTTGTTAATTGCCTGCGCTAACGTCGCTAACCTGGTGCTAGTGCGCGTGGAAGGCCGTCGGCAGGAATTGTCGATTCGAGCGGCGCTTGGCGCGGGCTGGAGCCGCATTGCCGGTGAGCTGCTGTTTGAAAGCGTTGTTCTGGGATTGCTGGGGAGCCTGCTGGGACTCGGACTAGCCTATGGCGCGTTGCGGATGCTGGTGGCCATGGCGCCTCACGGCCTTCCGCGCGTGAATGAAATTGGCATTGACGGAACGGTGCTCCTCTTCACCCTGGGGCTGGCGATTCTGGCAAGCCTGCTCTTTGGCAGCATACCAATTTTCAAGTATGCGGGAGCTCGGCTTTCCGCCGGGTTGCGCGAAGGCGCGCGCGGCATGAGCCAGAGCCGTGAGCAACATCGCGCGCGTAATGTTTTGGTGGTGGTACAGGTGGCTCTGGCTTTGCTGCTGCTGATTTGCTCGGGGCTCATGACCCGCACTTTTATTGCGCTCACAAAAGTGCAGCCGGGCTTCAGCACGCCGGAAGAAATCCAGACTTTCTGGATCACGCTACCTAAGACCGAGGTGGCAAATGACCAGGATGTGCCGCGCAAGTTTGAAGAGATTCTGCGCAAGCTCGAGGCCGTGCCGGGCATCTCATCGGCCGCGCTATCAAGCAGCATTCCACTGGACGGAAATGGGAGCTTCGATCCGGTTTTTGCTGAAGATCATACTTACAGGCCGGGAGAGCTGGCGGCGATGCGCAGATTCAAGTGGATTTCACCCGGCTTTCTTAAGACCATGGGCACGCCGCTCGTAGCCGGACGCGATCTGACCTGGTCAGAGTTGTACAACATGACTCCCGTCGCGCTGGTTTCAGAAAATGCGGCCCGCGAATTGTGGCATGACCCGGCTTCAGCGTTAGGTAAGCGTATCCGCGTAGGCACGACCGATGACTGGCGTGAGGTAATCGGCGTGGCGACCAACGTTTACGACGATGGCGTGAACCAGGAACCATCCAGCGTGGTCTATTGGCCCCTGCTGATGCACAACTTTGAAGGCCAGGAAATCACCGCCCGCCGCGAGCTTTCCTTTGTGCTGCGTACGCAACGCGCCGGAACGGAAAGCCTGATGAAAGAAGTGCGCCAAGCCGTGTGGTCGGTTGATCCAAACTTGCCTCTGGCCCAAGTGCACACCGTGGACTATTACTATCGCACTTCAATGGCGCGGACCTCATTCACGCTGCTCATGCTGGGCGTTGCCGGAGCCATGGCGCTTCTGCTGGGGACCGTGGGCATTTATGGCGTGATTGCATATTCCGTTTCCCAGCGTACGCGCGAAATTGGCATCCGCATGGCCTTGGGTGCACAACGGCAGGAGTTGACCGGAATGTTCGTCCGTCATGGCCTGGTGCTGAGCGGGATTGGCGTGGCTTTTGGACTCGTCGCCTCAGTGCTCTGCATGCGCTTCCTTTCTACTTTGCTCTTCGGCGTCAAGCCTGTCGACCTGCTGACCTATAGCGCTGTCTCCATTGGACTGGTAATTACGGCCCTGATGGCAAGCTATTTGCCTTCACGCCGCGCCAGCACGGTAGATCCTGTCGAAGCTTTGCGCGGAGAGTAGAACGCCGGAAATAGCAGTTAGCAATTGGCAATTGGCAGCTAGTCGAAAAGCCATCGGCCTGAACCACCATTTGGCCACATCGCCAATCCTGCGTGGAAACATAGTTCCTTAGCAGCTTCCCCATCAATGAAACAAGCATGAGTGTTTCCCGCCTTGCGCTATGATGGGCGAGAACGCTGATCCTTTCTTGACTTTTATATTCGGCGTTGATGCAGATTGAGTTAATCTCGGCCTGCAATGGAGAAAGTAATCATGAAAAGTTTTTTAATGAGCATCCTTCGCGCCGCAATTTTTCTCGGCTTCATCTTCCTGATCACCGGATGTTCCCGCGGCAACCTCGTCGCGGGCGGCCCTACGCCGACTCCATCTCCCGGCAACGCTTTTGTCTATACAGCAAACGCATCTGGAAACAATGTTTCCGCCTTCGCCAATGGCGGTACCGGAGCACTTACGGAGGTTCCCGGATCGCCTTTCTCCGTTCCCGGCCAGCCTTCCGGGATCGCGGCCACTCCCGACAACAAGTTTCTTTACGTTACGCAATTCCAGAATGACCAGATCAGCAGTTTTCTTATCAGTCCCGCCAGCGGAGTGCTTACCGCGCTGGCTTGCCCTACAGTACCCACTACTGACGTTCAGCCATTGAAAATCGCTATCAATCCTGCAGGCACGCTTCTTTACACGGCCAACCAGGTAGGGAGCGTCAGCGGTTTCACCATTAGTGCAACCACCGGATGCCTGACCCTTATCTCCACCACGCCTACTGATACCGTGGCCCGCGGAATCACCATCGATCAAAGCGGCCAGTTCCTTTATGTGGTAACAGGCGGCGGAGGCATTGATGCGTTCCAGATTGGAGGCACCGGTACGCTCACGCGGCTGGCGACTGCCGGGTTCGACTCCGGAACCAGCACCATGCTGGCGGTCAAGGCCGTCCCGACATTTGAACTATTGATGGCTACCGATGGCGGCGGCACCAACAATTTGCGCACTTTCAATATCAACACCGGCAGCGGTGTGCTGACTCCTATTGTTACGACACCAGGAGGATCGTCTCCGGCCAATCCCAGCGCGATTGCATTTAACACGGCGCTGAATGCCACCACGCCGCTGTTTTACATAGCTAACACTGCTTCTAACAACCTCACGGTAAACACCGTGGACGCGACCGGCGCCATCGGAGCCACCAACCTTACTGTGCCCGATCCCACCGGCCCCATTGACCTTGCCGTGGATCCCATAGGCAAATTTCTTTATGTGGCAAATAGTGGATCCAATACCGTTTCTGTCTTTAACGCGAATATTACCGTAGCCAATACCAATACGGCCTTGATTTCTACCTCGCCAACAGGCGGCGAACCGGAGTCGATTGTGGTCGTGGGTCATCCGTAGAGAAGCAATTAGCAAATAGCAGTTAGCAATTAGCAGAGGCTTTTGGCTTTCGGCTCTTGGCTCTTCAAAGTCCTGCATCCTTGGCGGAAAGTTTTGAAATTGCCGACCAGTCTAGCTCTCCCATACCTTGACCAAGTGCGGCAAGAAAGCGGTCGCGGACCAAGCTGGCCATCGGCATGGGGACAGCATTTTCTTCGGCGGCGGCCAGCAGCAGTCGATTGTCTTTGAGGCCAAGCGGCAGCTTGAATCCCGCAGGCTCAAACTTCTGCGAGTTGATCAGCGCGCCATAGGTCTTATAAATGGGCGCGTTGAAAAGCGAGTTGGTCAGAATCTCATGAAACAAGTTGGCGTCGAGCCCGGCTTTGCGCACCAGGGCAAAACTTTCCGCCAGGCCTTCAATCACGGCAGTGATCAGGAAATTTCCCGCAAGCTTCATCAGGTTGGCGCCGGAAGCGTCGTCGCTGGCAACAAAAGTTTTCTGGCCCATGACGTCAAAGAGCGGACGGCAACGCTCAATCTGCGCGGCTGGGCCGGCCGCCACAATGAACAATTTTGCTGCGGCTGCAGCTTCAGGGCGTCCAAATACCGGAGCAGAGACATAATGCTGTTTGCGTTCAGCGTGCGCAACGGCGAGGCGTCGCGAGAGAGCAACGCTGATGGTGCTCATGGAAACGTGGATGGCGTTGGGCGGAAGCGAGTCGAGAACGCCGTCCCTTCCGGAGTCGCCTTTTCCGAATACCAGGGATTCAAGAGCGTGATCGTCCGCGAGCATCGTAATGGCGACTTCAGCGCCGGCAACGGCTTCTCCCGGAGTGTTGGCGACGCTTACGCTTTGCAATTTTTCAGCGCGGCTGCGGGTGCGGTTGTATACGGTGAGTTTGTGTCCGGCCTTGATCAGGTTGGCCGCCATAGGCGAGCCCATGTTGCCCTGGCCAATAAATGCGATGTTCATGGATTTATTGATGCGAAAGTGCAGATGGAGGACACAGGAATTGGGAGCTGGCCTGCGGCAAGGACCTCTTCGCCAGATTTATGCACCTTCAAGATCCTGATTTCATCTAAACTATTAAATCTGCGTATGAAATTAACCGTCTATACCGCTCCGTGGTGCCGCGATTGCCATGTCGCAAAGCGCTGGCTTACCCAGAACAACATTTCCTACCAGGAGATCAACATTGAAGAGACCCCCGGCGCGGCTGAAGAAGTAATCCAGCGCACGGGCAAGCGGGCCATTCCGCAATTCGTGATTGATGGCGACTGGGTGCAGCCTTACATCCCCGGAGAAGGATTTAAATACCGGGAGATGGCTAAGCTGTTTGGAGTCACTGAATAGTTCCGTCGACGTCCTTCCCACTCGGGTGAATGAAACGTGAGCAGCATTCTATTCTTCTGTGCCAGTTCCATCTCTACGGCGGATCCAGGGCACGCGCCAGCGCAAAGAAGGCGGCACTCGAAGCCTCAGGACGCGTTCACGGAACTGCTCATCCGCCACTGAAAGCTCCCTGGCTTTGAGCAGGTCCTGCAATGCAACCAGTCCCAAAAGTTCCCGTACGCTCCCCGGTTTCACCACCGGAAAACGCGTAAGGCCGGTGGCCGCCATACGATTTACCACCATACGCAATGGCTCTCCCGGATAGGCCACTATAGGCTCTCTGGCTATTACCGCTGCAAGTTGAACATTGTGGCCGCCGCCATTGCGCTGGCCTTCAAGAGCATTCAGCAGATCACTGCGAGTCATCACGCCCAGCAGGTGCTGGTTGCCGTCAATCACCGGATAGACCCGCTGGCCGCGCGGATTGTCATTGTGGGCCAGAGCCGTCTCCAGTTCAGCGATGGTGCTCTCCGACGGCAATGCCGTAATGTTCGTCCGCATCACATCTTCAACGGCAAGGGCTTCAAGAGGATCAACTACATATTCGCGTGAAAGATGATGGCCGCGACGGCTGATTTTTTCCGTAAGGATGGACCGCGCCATGGTCAACACAGTAAAGGTATGCGCGGTAACGCAGGCAATCAGCAGAGGCAAGATGGAGTGGTAGTCGCCGGTAAGCTCAAAAGCAAAAATTACCCCGGTTAGTGGCGAGCGCATAGTGCCGGCAAGCATGGCGCCCATGCTGATTAGCGGCCAGAAGCCCGCGCCCTGATGCGGGAGAAAGAGCGCATCCACAGCGCCCAGAGCGCCGCCCATCATGAGCAATGGAGCAAGCACGCCGCCGGATGTTCCTGATCCCAGCGAAAAACTCCAGATCAAAATCTTGACCACCAGAACGCCCAAAATCAGTTTGATCGTGGCATTGCCTTGCAACTCCTGTTGGATCACGTCATAACCTACGCCGAGTGCGCGAGGATAAAAATAACCGCCAATGCCGATACCCAAACCGCCGATCGCCGGCCACCACATCCAGTGAAGTCGTTTGATGTGAAGAAATGCATCTTCAAAGGCATACACCAACTGCGTGAGCAGCGCGGAGAGGCCACCGCTCAGCAACCCCGCGAGCAAACAACCAAAGAGAACGGCGGGCGCCCAAACAACGTCATGGGCCGGCACCGGAAAGATTGGGCCTCCGCCCATCAAGTGCACGCGAGCGGCGGCTGCCGTGATGCTGGCCAGCGCAACCGGAATAAAGCTGCGTGGCTTCCATTCGAACAATAGCAACTCAACCGCCAGCATGATGGAAGCAAAAGGCGCGGCAAACGTGGCAGACATGCCCGCCGCAGCGCCAGCCACAAGAAGCGTCTTTCGCTCAGCCGATGTAAGGTGAAAAAACTGGGCGATCAGGGAACCGAAAGCGCCGCCCGTCATGATGATGGGACCTTCCGCGCCGAACGGACCTCCAGAGCCGATGGAAATTGCCGTGGAAACTGGCTTGAGCACCGCGAGGCGCGGTTCTACCTTGGCTCCGCGCAGAAGAATGGCTTCGATCGCCTCTGGGATGCCATGGCCCCGAATTTTGTCCGAGCCAAACCGCGCCATTAGCCCAACAATCAGCCCGCCAACCACAGGTACAAGGATTACCCATGGGCCCAGGTGGGTGTCTCCCGGAGAGGCGGGCGCGGTGGTGAAGCGCAAGAAGAAAAAGACGTTGGTGAAAAAACTGATCAGCTTGAGCAGGACGACGGCAACATACGCCGACAGCACACCAATGATCAGGGCAAGCCCGGAGATCGGCAATACCCGCCAGGTTGTGGTGAAATCTCCAAGCGTTCCTGCTGGTGAATGCGGATTTTCCGCGCTTAATGACGTACCCGGGGCAGTTTCTTTCATAATTCCGATTTCCTGGCTCCTGTTCGTGGCCGTGTCTCTGTCTTTCCATCCCTGGCTCGGCCGTCCCCTGACAACCGGAAGATCGCTTCCACCAGAATCGGTCCTGCATCGCGCAGTTCCTGACGGGCTGCGACACCAAGCCTGCGCAATAGCGCTTCGCCTTCAGGCGTAATGGAAAGAGACACTTGGCGGCGGTCAGCGGCGGAACGAGTGCGGCGAAGCAGTTTGTGCTCCTCACAGCGATCAGCCAGCTCCACCATGCTGTTATGGTTGAGCTGCATTCTCTCGGCCAACTGGGTGATCGTCGGCTCTATCTCCTTCGGCAAACCCTTGATGGCCAAAATCAACTGATATTGTTGCGGATTGGCGCCCAGTGACCGGGTCGCCTCCTCCATGTTCCGGAGGAACCGGCGCAACTGGTACCTAAACTCTCCCAAGGCCAGGTATTCCGGCTCAGAAAGAGGACGCACGTTTTTTCCCTTTGACATTTTATATCGCTCCGCGACATAATACCAACATTCTGCTAGATTCGAGCCTGGGCCTTTTCATCGGACACCAAACCGGCGAAAAGGCCCTTTTGATTTCCTACTTTCTTTTCTTTCTCGATTGTAAACAAACGTGAACCGCTGTAAAGATGTCTGAAGCATTACTACTTGGCTGTAGCGGCATATCTCATCCTCTTGATTCGGAAACTCTAGTCCGAAGCCCGTTAGCCACAAAGGGCGACAGCATTTATTATCGAGAGTTCTGCATTGCCTGCGCTTTCGAGGGGAAAAACCTTTGATTCCACGCTATACCCGCCCTGAGATGGGCCGAATCTGGAGTGATGAAAATAAATTTCGCTGCTGGCTCAAGGTTGAAGCTGCCGCCAGCCTAACCCTGGCCGACGCGGGAATTGTCCCGGAAAATGCCGCCCGGGCCATAGCCGAGCGCGGCGACTTTGACCTGAAACGAATCCATGAAATTGAAGCCGAGGTGAGGCATGATGTGATTGCCTTTACCACGGCGGTGGCCGAAAAGGTTGGCCCCGAGGCGCGCTGGCTGCATTATGGCCTCACGTCGAATGACGTGGTGGATACGGCGCAGGCGCTGCAGATCAAAGAAGCGTCGAGGATTATCGCCGACGATTTGGAAAAATTGAAAGAAGTTCTGGCCCGCCGCGCACATGAGTTTGAGCACACGCCGACCATCGGGCGGACCCATGGCATCCATGCCGAGCCAACCACGTTTGGACTGAAGCTGGCGAACTGGTACGCCGAAACAGTGCGGAATATCGAGCGCTTCCATCGCTCAGCGGAAGAAATGCGCGTAGGCAAACTTTCTGGCGCGGTGGGAACCTTTGCGCATCTGGAACCGGAGTTCGAAGAAAAAATTTGTGAGCGCCTGGGACTGGAAGCTGCGCCAATCTCAACACAGGTGATCCAGCGCGACCGCCATGCTTATTATGTTGCTACGCTGGCGACCATTGCTTCAACGCTGGACAAGATCGCCACCGAGATACGCCACCTGCAACGGACTGAAGTTCGCGAAGCCGAAGAATATTTTAGCGAGAAGCAAAAGGGCTCTTCGGCCATGCCGCATAAGCGTAACCCGATTACCTGCGAGCAGATCAGCGGGCTGGCGCGCGTGGTTCGTGCCAACGCGCAAGCCGCGTTTGAGAACGTCGCGCTTTGGCATGAGCGCGATATTTCGCATTCGTCTGTGGAACGCGTGATCCTGCCGGATTCCACGATTCTGGTTGACTATCTCCTGACCAAGACAATCCACCTGATCGACACGTTGCTGGTCTATCCCAATCGAATGCTGAAGAATCTAGAGTCGACTGGCGGGCTAGTGTTCAGCGGACAGTTGCTGCTCGATCTCTCCGAGCACGGCATGGCGCGTGAAGACGCTTATCGTCTGGTGCAGAAGCATGCAATGCGGGCCTGGAAAGAAGACTTGAACTTCCTCGAACTGGTAATGAACGACGCGGAAATTACGTCACGGGTACCGGCCAAGCAGATTGAGCAGGCATTTTCAATCGAGCGGCAGTTGAGAAACGTGGACAAGATATTTAAGCGGGTGTTTGGGAAGTAAGCTCGCCGCAGATTCCCGCAGATGAGCGCAGATGCGGATTGATAACCGTGCGCAATGTAGCTAGCAGGAACATGGTGCCAAAATGCATCCATTGGCATCTAATCCATGTCATCGCGTTGGAGTGTTCATGCCTGTAGTTAAAACCTGCAAACAATGCGGCCAAAAAAACCGTGTGCCCGCGGAGCATCTTGCGCATATGGGACGATGCGGAGCCTGTAAATCATCCTTGCCGCCCGCTGCCGAACCTCTTGAGGCAAATCCTGAGTTGTTCAACGAGATTATTGCTAAGTCCCGCGTTCCGGTGCTGGTTGATTTCTGGGCAAGCTGGTGCGGTCCATGTCGCATGGCTGCGCCGGAAGTTGCTCGTACATCGGCAGACATGGCGGGACGTGCCATTGTGTTAAAGGTGGATACCGAACGCCATCCTGAGTTGGCTGCTCGTTACAACGTGCGCGGAATCCCAAACTTCGCCGTTTTTCACCAAGGCCGCCTTGTGATGCAGCAGGCAGGGGTAGTGAACCATTCGGTCATGGAGACTTGGCTGGAATCGGCTGCGAAAGCTGCTTAGGCGCTTGTGATAGCTTTGGTCCACTGTGCTCACGATAAACGCACAGGTACTCTGGCATCTTGCGGCGCGGTGGGCCACGCGTCAAATCTCCAATGTAGAGAAAAGCTAGACCGAGATCGTGAAGGACGTCTCTGTCCTTGTGACCGGACGGTACATCGTATCGCGCTCGACGGGTTCGCGACCGGCTTCGCGGATCAGGCGCTCCAACTCTTTGCGGACCATGCCTTGCGGAGTAGTGGCGCCAGCGTCGTGATAAATTTTTTCTTCAATCACCGTGCCGTCAATATCGTCCGCGCCGAAGCGTAGAGAAATCTGTGCGATCTTGGGCGAGAGCATCTGCCAGTAAGCCTTGATGTGCGGGAAATTATCGAGCACCAAACGGCCAATGGCGATCTGCTTCAGGTCAAGCATTCCGGTGGTTACAAACAGATGCTGCAACGGCGTATTGGCCGGATGGAAGGCCAGCGGAATGAACGTCTGGAAGCCGTGAGTTTCATCCTGAAGCGTGCGCAGGCGGATGAGATGATCGGCGCGGTCTTCTTCATTCTCAATGTGGCCATAGAGCATGGTCGCGTTCGATTTCAGGCCAATCTTGTGCGCGGTGCGGGCCGTATCGAGCCATTGATCGCCGTCAATCTTGTGGTCGCAGATCACGCGACGCACGCGCTCATTGAATATTTCAGCGCCGCCGCCGGGGAGCGAATCCAGTCCGGCGCTCTTGAGCTGCCGCAAAGTTTCTTCAATGGAAAGCTTGCCGCGCTTGGCTAAGAAAGCGATTTCCACCATGGTCAGCGCTTTGAGGTGCACTTGCGGAAAGCGCTCTTTCAAGCCGGAAATCAGGTCCAGATAATACTGAAACGGCAGGTCGGGATGGAGCCCGCCAACAATGTGGAACTCCGTGATTGCCTCAGAATAACCTGTAGCAGCCGTCTGGAAAGCCTCTTCCAGGGCCATGGTGTAAGCGCCCGGAGCATCCTTCTTGCGTCCAAAAGCGCAAAGACGGCAAGCCGCAACACAAACATTGGTCGGATTGATGTGCCGATTTACGTTGAAATAAGCCACACTGCCATGCAGGCGTTCACGAACATGGTTGGCCAGCCAGCCAATGGCAAGGATATCCGGGGACCGGTACAGGGCAACAGAATCGTCAAATGTGAGGCGCTCACGGGCAAAGACTTTGGCGGCAATGGGTTGCAGGCGTGGGTCGTCTGTCTGAAACCCGTGCCGGGCTGAAGTGGAAGGGCTTGTCGCCATAACGAAATAATACCTTGTTGTGGAGAAGGCTTCAATTGCACCTGATCAATTCGAAATTCCCAACTCAGCAACACGTTCAGACAAATGCACATGAGCCATTCTGGTCTGGCCTTTGGATCCGTCTTAATCAGTCGGAACCAAGGGATGGCAAATCATATTTCCACATACAAGAAATGGTATGTTTTGCACTTCGATCTCATAAGTTTGGAAGCGGGAGGAAGCAATTAGGTAGGTGAAATCCTGTCCTCCCTTTTTGTTCCTATCCGACCCTGCACTTAACAATCGTCAATTTTCCGGCAGTATATTCAAATATTGATTGAATTTCCCTCCTGAAAACTGTTTACCGTAAGGTTGGCCGTCAGGCTTTATTGCCGTTCTAATCTTCTGAATTTTGACGTTGGAAGTCAGCAGGAGCTTTGGTAACAGCCGTGCTTATTTGTAAAGTACAGAAAATTTAATTTAAGAAAGATTTTCAAGAACGCACCCGAAAGGTGTCGAAATGGTATCCCCCCAACTTCCAAGGAGATATAAGATGAATAGCAAAAGATGGCTATGTCTTGCCGTCATGAGCTGCTTAGTCCTGCTCAGCGCAGTGAGCATGTTTGGCCAAGTAACCGCCAATGCCAGCCTTCAAGGCACGATCACCGATAAATCACAGGCCGTAATCAGCAAGGCCCAAGTAACAATCACCAGTAAAGAAACCGGCGTCTCAAAAACTGTTACGACGAATGACACGGGCGCATATCGCTTAGACTCATTGTCAGCCGGTATGTATTCCATTAAGGCCACTGCTTCAGGATTTTCTTCTGCGGAAGCCAAGGATGTGGAGTTGCTGGTAGGAAGAACTGCCACGCAGAACTTCAGTCTTGCGCCGGGTGCAGTCAGTGAAACAGTCGAAGTGACTTCGGCTGCCCCACTTGTGGACCAAACTAAGACGGATGTGAGCACAAACATTACCCCTGAGCAGATTACTGATCTGCCCTTGATTGGCCGAGACATCGCGGACCTGGCGTATCTCGCCCCCGGGGTGAAAGCGGCGGACTCCTACGATCCGACCAAAAACCGTTATGCGATTCTGTCAGTCAACGGCGAAGGTGGCCGCAACGTGAACGTGACGGTGAACGGCGTCGACAATAAAGACAACACCGTCGGCGGACCTGTAATGCAGCTTCCCGCCGAGGCCGTGCAGGAATTCCAGATTTCTACGCAACGCTTTTCGGCTGTAAATGGCCGCTCAGCGGGCGCCGCTATCAATGTAATCACCAAATCAGGTTCCAACAACATTCATGGTTCGGCCTTCGGCTTTTTCCGCGATCAGATGTTCAATGCGGACCAAAAGCTAGCAAACGGTGACGGCACCACCACTTCCGCTAACCCGCCCTATTCGCGGCAGTGGTTTGGCGGATCTATTGGCGGGCCGATCAAGAAAGACAAGCTGTTCGCATTTTTCGCCATGGAGCGCCAGCGCGAACATACCTCGATTGCTGAATCACCGGTTGCGTTCCAAGAACTGTCACTGGTCACCAACCTGGGAGCACAGCCCATCTCTACCGTCCCGACTCCGTTCTTTGAGAACCGCATCAACGGACGCCTTGACTGGACCATTAACAACAACAATTCCGCATACTTCTCCGTATCCACTCAGGCCAACAATAGCCTGAATGATCAGAGCAGCAGCTTCTTCGACGCTACTGAAGGAAACTTCACAAAGAACCACCTGCAGGTTGCTAACCTGACACTCAACTCTTCATTTACGCCAACACTGAACAATCAATTCAGCCTCGGCTTCCAATACTGGAACAACCTGATTGACAGCACAACACGGGCGCCGCTTTTCACTTTCCCTCTAGGCGCGAACAGTGTCCAATTCGGAACCAACACTAACGTGCCGCAGAACTCGATCCAGCGCAAGTACCAGTTCAAGGACGATCTGTCAAAGACAATCGGCAAGCACACCTTCAAGACCGGTGTTGACTACATCTGGACACCGTTCATGGGCGGTTTCTTTGAGTTCAGTCCCACTCTGGAAATTGATTACAACGCACTCCCCAGCGCCATTCTGGCACTGCCCCAGGGATTCAAGACGCCTGGCTTGGTAACTGGCATGACCATTGCTGTGGGCGATCCTACATTCATTATTAAGGACGCAAAGCAGCTTGGTGTTTACTTCCAGGACGATTGGAAGGTAAGCCAGCGCCTCACCCTGAACATGGGCCTCCGTTATGACAAGGATTTCGATTTCATCGGCGGTTCGGACATCGCGCAAAGTCGTACCTTCCAGGAACTCCAGGCAGCAGCACAATTCAGCCCGTTGGCAGCAGCTCTGGTAGCCAAGAAGGCAAATGACTATAGCAAGGGCTTTAGCCCGCGCGTAGGCTTGGCTTATGACCTGACCGGCAAGGGCAGCCACATCGTGCGCGCTGGCTTTGGCATGTACTATGACAACACTTTCCAGAACATCCCGTTGTTCATGGAACAGCAGGCTAACTCAACGATCTTCCAAACAGCGTTCTCACTCGGCGGCAGCGATCCAGTACCAGGCGCTGGTGTTAACCTTGATCAATGGGCCCTTGGTGTAAACAACTTGCCCACGATTCCGGCACCATCATCCCAGTTGACCCCAGGCTCGGTTGGACGCCTGATGGATCCGAACTATCGCACTCCGGTAACCGAGGAGTTCAACGGTGGCTACACCTGGGCGATCAATAACAAGACTGCTTTCGAAGCCGAGTACGTTCATGTACTCAGCCTCCACGAAAACAAGACGATCAACCTGGATCCGAACCTCCCGGTCAATCCCAGCAACATCACGACCACTACAGGAACCGCAGCCGGCGGCTTCTTCCATCCGCTTGACGCTGCTTTCATAGCGGCGGGCGTACCGAAACTGGGCAGCGTACGTGATGAGACGTCCGGCGGACGTTCCCGCTACGACGCTATGAACATCAGCTTCCGTCAGCGCAGCTTCCATCACATGGACCTGACCGCGAACTACACACTGGCTCGTGCTATGGGATATAACGGAGATGGTGGCTCGTTCCGTTACTATCCACGCGACCCGCAACACCCGCTTAGCCCGAATGAGTTTGGTCCTACTTTCAACGATGAGCGGCATCACATAACACTTGCAGCTGTCAGCCACTTGCCCTGGGGTCTGGAAGCTTCGCCGATCCTGCAGTTCGGTTCAGCGCGGCCTTATAACCCGATCTCAACGAACAACATGTTGAACTTTGGAGGCGGCAGCGATGCCGGAGCGCTGATTGTCACCAATAGCAATCCGAACGACCTGCTATCCGCTACAAAGTTGACTCCTGTTGTAGATTCCGTTACCGGGAAACCCAGTTTGCCGCTGGCGGAGATGCAGTGCTACTACTCAGGAAACTGCCACGTTTCACCCTACAACTCACAACGCGGAGACCCGTATTTTGACGTGGATGCGCGGTTGGCCAAGAACATCAAGCTGGGCGAACACCGCAACCTCCAGTTGATGTTCCAGGCTTTCAACCTGTTCAACCATGCCAATTACGGCAACGACTTCGGAAGCACCGTTCAGGATCCGACATTTGGCCACCCAGTTGGGTTTATCAATCCGACCAGCAGTACGCTGCCACGTGCGTTCACTGGCGAGTTTGGAGCGCGGTTCAGCTTCTAATCAACTTGTATAAACCTTTGGGCCGGCAGAAATGCCGGCCCATTCTTATTCTGTCGCTCCGCTCCAAACCTCCAGCAAGCCTTCCCTAACCGGAGTTTGATCAGCTCTTATAGCGCTCCGCTCGCCGCAGCCAGACCTCACCCCGGAAAAGTGGGGCGCAATCATGAAATGTAGCAAGAAGAGTAAAGCGGATTACTCTTCGTTGCTCTCGTTAGGATCCCAGGTAATGGACGCGCCAGAGCCTTCCTGCACGGCAGAACCGGAAATGCCGCCTGCAAACTGGTCAGGATCGCCGCCGGCAAGCTCGATCTTGCGGCGCTGCACTTCGCGGATTTCACGCAGGATAAGCGCTTCGGCTTCAAGGTATTGTTCTTCTGTGATAGAGCCTTCTTCTAGTTCGACCTGCAGGTGAAGAAGTTTTTCTTTTAGCGGAGCGTCGTCAGTCCATTGCTCTTCTGCCACCTTGAGCAGGGTGCGCATGATGAAGTTCCAGCCGGAGAATGGCGCGAAAAGAAGATCGTCGATTAATAGCATTTTGTATTCTCCGGAGGTGCCACCCCTATGAGGCTCAATCTTTATTTCTTCCTTACCAATCCTTACGCTTCGCATTCCCACCCCAACACGCGAAAATCATGCGTGTCCGGGGCCCCGGTCGACGGCCTCAGGGTGTACTAACTTCTTAACGCGCCTTCGGCGCTTAGTACCGGTTCGTCATGCACCAACATCGCCGTTAATTCCTATGCATGACCACTTCTGATTCGCGTCCTTCGCGTTCGTTCGAAGCCAAACCTAATTTGCGGTTAGATTCTCCGTCTGTTCTGATCAGTGTCTTCAGTGTTGATCAGTGGTGAGTTTCTACCCCTGTCCGCCGCGCTCCAATTTCAGGCGGATGTTCACAAAGTTGTAGGGCGGCCACGGGCCTGTGTATTTGAAATTTAAGCGGTCGCCGAACTTCTGCGCGACTTTGTTTACCGCAGCATCGAACTCCGCTTCACGGGCCTTCTGAATCAAAAACGCTGCGTTCATGATCATTTTGTCGCCAATGGGCTTGTTGTCCCGCGAAGCCACGCAGACGGCGCGCAGTCCATCATAAATTTCGCGCACGTAGTTGGCGGCCAGTTCGGCCAGCGCTTTATCAATCATGCGGCCAAGCTGCATACGGGCGAAGTATGTGGATTGCAGGTGCTTGCGTGTTAGCTCCTGGTGGAAGCGGTGAATTTCATCATGCTCGCGTTGCAGCTCTTCAATAATACGGTCGCGGTCCCAGGTAACTTTCAGGCCGAACTCAAGCTTGCCGGTCATCTGCTTGAGCACGTCTTTCAGCGATGAGTAAATGCTCTTGAGCACTTCGCGGATATCGTCGTCCGTACGGAAGACCGTACCAAAGCTCATGGGAATAATGGTGTAATTCTTCATCACCGATTCGATCACATGCTCATGGGCCAGCGCATTGTCACGCGTAGGATCGAAGATGAAGACCGGCGTGCGGCTGACCACAGCGGCGATATCGCCATAATGGACGGTGTACACATCTTCATTCACGCCACCGATGCTGCTGCGGCCAAAGCCGACAGGAGCGCGCGATTCAATCACGCCGTAAACATAGCGGCCTTCCTGCTGCTGCCCGCTGCGCGGCTCGACCTTCGGGCGGGGCGCCGGCGAAGGCACGATATCCAGCACGGCCGTCGCCGGCTCAGCTTTAATGGGTGCCTTGCGGACCGCGGGTGTCTTCTTCGCTGCCTTCTTGCTTGGACTCATTTTCTCTCCTCAACATGTTGGAGGTTGTCGCCAAAAATTCTTCAATCTCAATCGGCTTGAACATCACGCCAATGCCGCGGCTGGCTGCTTCATCCGCGGTTTCCTTGGTGGCATACCCTGTAAGCAGCGCCGCAGGAATGGTGGAATCAATGTTTCTTGCCGCTGAGATTACTTCAAAACCCGTATGTTGCTCTTCCAGTGAATAATCGCACAGGACCACGTCAAACTGCTGGTTTTCCATGGCCGCAATCGCAGCCCTTGAGGTGCCACATGCCACAACTTCATAGCCCTGCCGCTCAAGAATAAGACGGTAGGTAAGCAGGACGGCAGCCTCGTCGTCCACCACCAGCACGCGGTATTTTTGGTCAGCACTCACAATTTTACGACTGGCAAATCAATCTTGAAAGTCGTGCCGCGTCCCAAGCGGCTCTTGACCGAAAGCTTGCCGGCGTGGTTCTGGATGATTCCTTTAACAATCCAGAGTCCCAGCCCGGTACCGCGTTCGCCCTTGGTGGTAACAAACGGCTCAAAAATGGTGCGAATCATTTCCGAGGGAATTCCCGAGCCGGTATCGGCGATTAAGATGCGCACCCAGCCGTGCAGATCGTCGTAGCCCGGAATATGGCGGCTGCGTATTCGCAACTTGCCTCCGTTGGGCATGGCGTCACGAGCATTGATAACCAGGTTGGAGAGCACCTGGCGAATCTGGTCAGCGGCGATCACGGCGTCCGGCAGAACGTCCAGCTGCGTCTGGACTTCCACATTGGCGCGCTGGAGTTGGCGGTTCAGCAGCAGCAGCGTGTCTTCAATAATGGTGTTTACGTTAACTGGCTTTACCTGT
The DNA here is from genome assembly GCA_963831465.1 of Terriglobia bacterium. Lineage (GTDB taxonomy): Bacteria > Acidobacteriota > Terriglobia > Terriglobales > Acidobacteriaceae > Angelobacter. The sequence goes on from CAWHQH010000026.1 coordinate 38,303, forward strand.
TCAGTATTGCGATATAGACCAAGCATCTGGCGCACGATGCGCGCCACGCGCTCAGTTTCTGACTTCAAGATGTTGTACACCGGCGCTGCATTATCCGGGATGGCGCTGGCCAGCAGATAGATGGCGTTCTTAATGGCCTCCATGGGGTTGTTGACCTCATGGGCAATGGTGGCGGCCAGCCTGCCGGTGGCAGCGAACTTTTCAATTTCCAGCATGCGCCGCTCAACCTTCAGTTGCTCCACTTTGCGCAGCGCTGTGAGGTCGCGCAGGACGGTCACGGTATATGCAACTTGGCCGCGCTCGCCATAGATCTTGCCGGAACGGGCGTCGTAGTCAATTTCTTGCCGCAACGCTGGATTGTAAAGGCGCAACGGCGCGGTTTCGCGATCAGAAAAAGAAGATGTAAACGCGTCAATGAATGCCGTGAGTTTGGTCTGGTTTTGGAACTGAACAGTATCGCCAATGACATCCGTTTCCGTGCCAAACAGCTCCTGGGCCAGGGGATCCACCAGCACGATCTTGGCTTTGCCATCGCAGACTACAATCGGGTCGCCCACGTTTTCAATAATCAGGTTCAGGCGGTCACGGTCCTGACGGACAACTTCTTCGGCTTCACTCAGCCGTTCATAATTCAGGCGAAGTTCCTGGTCCGCGCGCCGAAGGTCGGTCACGTCACGCATCACGGTCACGGTGCCAAGCTGAATGCCCTCCGGCCCAAACGTGGGAGCTGAGACGGCTTCAAAGAGCATTTCTTCGCCTTCAATGGCATCCACCAACGTGAGATCGCGATGGGAATCGCTGCCGGAAACCAGCATGGAAGAGAGCGCGGCAGAAAAAAGCAGATTGTTGAATTCAACCGCGCGCACCAGGCCTTCTGTCATCTCTTCCGGAACGCGGAAGAAGCGCTCAGCAGCCTTGTTCTGCATGATGACGCGATGCTGGGTGTCAGTGAGAATGACCGGATCTGCCATGCTCTGCATCACTGTACCCATTTGCGCGATGGTGATTTCCATATCGCGCATCCGATTGTAATAATGCTCAACCTTGAACAGGCGTGAAAGATAGCGGTTGGCAAGATCGATCAATTCGCCCAGTTCCACAACCATTTGCTGGTTGTAGTTTTTGGGCAGTTCCACCACCACGGCCGCCGCATAAGCCCGCATTTCACAGGTAGAGCAGACCTGGTCTTCCAGTCGCACGCGCTTTTCGCGGCGCGAGTTCTGGACCGCCAGACAACTGGAAGTACGAATACGGTCGGCTTCCCAGCAAAGATTGCGGTTGGAATAAAGGATAGGATGGATATAGATGGGCTGGTTGTGAAGATTGCTCTTTTCCAGCACTTCAGGCCGCAATGACTGCATTACATTGGTGAGCGGATGGTCCTGCATCCATAGCGCACTGGTGAACTTTTCCATCTGCGCGCGCGGCCATTTCAACGCCGCCGCCGGGGTGATCTCACCGCTATCAAGATTCACGTCAACAACGAGCGCGCGAGGATTTCCCAGCGCGATGATCTCTTCTAGCAGGAGCGGAAAGATTTCTTCCGAGCGCTCCGCCTGGAATAGACGAAGAACGGCAGGACGGCGTGGCTGGGCTGTTCGCCGTCCATTCATACGCGCTGGTTGTAACCGGATTTCGGCCGAAGCCATGCGTGACCCCAAGTCCTGGCCTTATCGCCGCCGGCGAGGTGTGCGTGGCCTGACCTCACCCAGTTCTCCTTCTTCGCCTTCAGCGCCGCCTTCCGTCAACGTCGGGCGGGAAACCAAGCCCGTGAGACCCACAGCATCAGCGTACTTGAGGTAGGTATCGATTGACGCGACGACGACCCGGGCTTCTACCGTGATCAAGTCAATGCCGACCAGCGAAATGCGGACCCAGGCATCAATGACGATACCTTTATCGAGTACTCGATCGAGAACATCGATTAAACTTGATCCGCCGGAAACTCTTTCAACGGCCATTCGAGGGCCTCCTTCAATAGAATCGATCGGCTCACTTCACTCTTTTTGCGCGGACAGCGGGCCTTTTCCGGGCCGGAGCCTCGGCCCCCGGTGGCGCACCGGGTAATTGGGACCGCCGCACTGCGTTCTCCGGCACAGGAGCCGTGAGATTTGGGTCGTACTTCCACCAATTGAGACCTATGGCCTCAGCTTTATCGACCGAACAAACAAGCAACCGGATGCGGATCGTGAGCAACTCCACATTCGCAAGCGAAACGCGGATGTCACCCGCAATCACTAGTCCTTTATCGAGTACTCGATCAAGGATATCCAGCAGATTTGCTGTTCCGGAAACCGTAGGAACTCTTTGCATAATATCTCAGGAAAAAACAGAAGAAATCGCCGGGGACTGGGAGAATCCACGCGACTCATGTCACCGCATCCTAACCAGCCACGCTACAAACTGTCAACCTTTGATACGTTTTTCGCTGCTTTGCGAGCAATCCGGAAGTGGGGGAGAAACCAGCGAGTAAAGTTGAGATGCAGAGACCTCTGAAATTGGTTGTCCGGTAGATATCTGCTTGCCGACAGCACTTTTAGCCGCAGTTACTTGTCCAGGAGGTTTCCCAAGGGGCCAAGCTCAAGATTCAGGTCTTCCGGCTTTAATCCAAAAGCAGCGGCAAGCTCATTGATTTTGGCTTCCAAGCGCATCAGGGCCTGCCCCATCTCTTCTATCTTTGTATCGCCTAACGATCCACCCTCCATGCGACGGATAGCCTGCCGTTCCAGCAGCCGCCGCAATAGCTCAATTAAGCTGAGCACAAGCCGCGCAAGCCCTTGTTCGATATTTTCCGGCGAACAGTCAATCCTATCAATTGCGCCCTCACCCACTGCTTTAAGCTCGCGGTTCATCTCAGAGACGGCAGCGGCAATTTCTTCTGGAGTGATTTTGCGGATGTCTGTCATTGCGTACCGGCAGCCCCGCCAATCTGAGGCATTTTTACCTGCTCGCTCAGGAACTCAGCGGCCGGCCACGGGCCGCTCATGCGCCGCGAGAGGTGCAGCGGTATAGGCACGGCAGTCACCGCTTGACGAAAATCATTCTCGCGGCCTCGATCCACCAGCACAAAGATGCGTATCCCGTTCTTACCTTCATGCACGCGGACTTCGCGGCTCAAATGCGACAGAGCGTCCTGCATAGATTGCGCGAATCCTTCTGACGATCGCAAGGCCACAGCTTTCTGCTCCAGATAGGCCCTGCCGGAACTGCGATCAACTTGCATTTGTGAAGGGGCGGGATAGATGACGCACTCCATCTGCACAAAGTCTTTCAGACGGTCCAAGTCTTGCAGGAACCGCTCGCGGTTCTCACTGGCAAAGGACGTGAACGCGGGCAAATCGTTAAACACCGATAGCAAGCGGAATGGGATTACGGCAGTCTGCTTAAATACCTGACGCACGACCCCATGAAACTCAACGGCACTTTTTTGCATTCGCTGAGGCTCAAAGGGCCACTCTACTTCCGACCAAAGCAAACATAGATTGTCCAAAGACGTCAGCTCCACCGGCGCGCCATTGACGCCCAGCGTGGGCAAAGCAAGCTCCGGCGACTGGCGAAAGCCGCAGTAAGCCAGAATGCGGCTCACTTTGGCCCCCGCTTCCCCTCTATTTGCAAATTCTTCAACGCGGTTTCCACGGACGTGAGCACAACATTGAGCCCAAGATAGACGAGGTCCACGCCGGCAAGAGAGATCACCAGCGATCCATGAATCACGACGCCGGAATTCAGCACGTGGTCCAGGATTTCAAGCAGAGAGACTTCATCTTCCCCGCCCAGCGTTTCTAATGTTTCAAAATCATTCGGCATCGGAGACAAACGAGTACGGCGGCCATGGCCCATTTACTTCGATGCGCCGCTGCCCGTCCCACCTCTCTACAAAATCTTTCAAAGCCTGGTCCCACTGCTTGCGTTTGCCGCGCGGCACCAGAAACGTGGCCTGCCACAGCAAGTTGGGCTGGGCCCCGCTAACCTTGCCGCTGGGCGCGGAATCCGTGGCAATTTTACCTAGCGCTGTTGTCAACTCCTGCAATTCCTGATCATTACGTTCAGGACGTTTCTTCAACCGCGCAGCTTTCTGCTGCAAATATTCCTTGCCGGAGCGAGCTTCGGTTACGGGAACCGCCGTGACCTGCCGCTCCGCAAATACTTTTACGCCCCATTCGTCGGCGTCCGCCACGCGGGCAAAAACTTTCTTGAGCGCAGCTTTTCTTCCCAGCACATCTTTCAAGAGCGCGGGTTCACCGGAAAACACAGTGCCGAACCGGGCAGGAACAATCGTCAACTGCTCAGCCACCTCTCCTACGACCTGCTGATGGCGAACACCATGCAGCGCTAGCCATTCAAGATTTTCCATGTTGCGCTCAACGGCGTCAGCAAAGCTCGCTTGGTCGACTTCACACACCCAACAAAGAAAGTCACCACAAGCCAGAGGCTGTACGGGATGCAAGCCATCAATACCAATACTGCCCATTTTGGCAGGTCTCTTTGCGGCAGCGGCAGGCGCTTCAGAGATCCCATAAAGATAGAGCGCGCCGGTAGCTGCTATTTTTCGGTTTGAATTTGCCATAACTCGCCGGTAAATTTCTTCAGCTTTGCCGCCCCTGCAATTTCCTTGGGAAAATCACGCACCAGATACAAACGATAATCGCCGTATTTCTTTTGCAATGACTGCAATGTTGCCAACTGCCAGCTTTGCGCACGACGGCAAGTCTTGCAGCCGGAATCCGGTTCAAGCAGCACGCGGTTGACGAACAGAGAATCTACCGCCACGCCAATCTCTTTGATCGCCGCCAAAAGGCACTGCGTCTGGCGATCAGGCACAGGCTCCGGCAGCATCACCGCCCAGGCGCGGCTCTGCTTAGGGTCGCGCATTAGCTCCAGCAATTTCCGCACTCGCTGCCCTAATCCGGCAAGTTCTACGGCAACATCCTGGGCGAGGGCTAGTGTACGGTGCGCAGCCAGGCTTTTCAATAAAAGGCGTGACCACAGCAAGATCCGGTCCGGCATGCGCAACAATTCCAGCGCGTGGCCGGTGGGCGCCATGTCAATGAATACACTGCCATGCTTGGCTTCCAGTAGATCAAGGATGCGGAAAATGGCAAAGACTTCATCCACGCCGGGAGGGACTACGTCCATAAGCGCGGCAAAGACTTCTTTCTCAAAGGTAAGATCAACATGCAGGCCGCCGGATTGCATGCTGGTTCCGGCGGAGAGCTGCTGCTTGATGCGGGCGGCCCAGCGGCGAAATTCAAAAACCGCATCCATCTCCATGGCTCCGAGGCCGGAATCGCCAAGGACGGAGACCATATGGTCGCCGATATCTTTCTGGAAAATGTCATCAAGCGAAGGCGCGGGGTCCGTGGAGCACACGGTGACGTGAACATCCTTATTCATTGCCCGTGTATGGAACGCTAGCGCGGCGGTGACCGTGGTCTTGCCTACACCGCCTTTGCCCAGGGTGAACGAGAGCCGTGTTTTAGGAGCGGGCCATTTGGTCCGTGCGAACTTGAGTTTTCGTGGCGATGGTGCTCTAGGCGACGAGGCTGCGAGATTGACGCGAGCGCCGGCAAAGACCGCATCACCGAAGCGCTGCAGTTGCTTTGCACCGAGCAAAGGATTTCCAGGATCGATGCCGATCAATCTGGGCACGCGCGGGAATTTTTGTTTTAGGAACTTCACCGCTTTTTTTTCCTGAAGGACGCGGGCACGGCACCGCGGGCAATTTCCCGCCGAGATCACTACGCGATTGAGGACAACGCCGCCCAGACGCATTTCAGCCGCGGATTCCTTGAGCGCGTCCACGCAACGCACAGCTTCATTGAGCGAGAAAGTTTCTGGCGAAGTCACCAGCAGGACTTCTGCCTGTTTCGCGCTGAAGGCTTCTTTCACCTGTCTGACAGTGGCCTGCCATTTCTCCAGAAAACCATTCGGGGGGCGGGAGACGCGTCCGCCGAAGCGCTGCGCCAGCAGATCATCGCGGCTTGAAGCTACCTCAAGAAAATTGAGGAAGCGCTGAAAATGTCCGGGCAGCTCAAACAGGCGCAGTGTGTGTCCAAAAGGAGCGGTATCGACCACGATGTGATCGTGCTCACCGCTATCCAGCATGTCACGCAGCGCAAGCAGTCCAGCAACCTCTGACATGCCGGGCAGCGTTGTATCCAGCAATGGCGCGATTTCTTCGCGGTTAAAGAACGTTCCATTCTCAACAATGTTTAGAATGCCTTCGCGATTGCCTTCAAGAAATTTCTTGAACTCGTGGTCGCTGTCAATTTGCCAGATAGAGACTTTGCGTTTGATTCCGGTAAGCCGGTGCGGCCCAGCTTTATCTTTGATTTCCAGCATGTCCGCCAGCGAATGCGCTGGATCAGTGGACATGAGCAGCGTGGATTGACGAGGGTGACGCGCGGCAAGGTGCAGCGCCAGCGCGCAAGAGACGGTCGTCTTTCCTACGCCGCCTTTCCCTACAACAAATGTCAGCTTGGCCACAGATGGGTTTTACCGCAAAGGACGCTAAGGACGCAAAGAATTTAAAAACAACTTCTGGGCTTCAATAAACACAAAGTCACTGCGGCCTGCTCACACGCTGATCTGCCCATTCACGCCAAAAATCGGGCGCGAATGGGGCCCTGACTTGCGCGCGTTCGCTGACGGCAACTCGGGATGAAGTGTGAAAGAAAACGATCAGTTTTCACGATCCCAACCAGATCAAGACAAGCCTCGTTCAAATTCCTTCGCGGCCTTTGCGTCCTTAGCGGTAAATCTCTGCTCATCTTCCGCCCAGACAAAATCCTGCGACCAACGGCAGATGGTCTGACGCCAGCAGCGCCATGCGGCTGCGGTGGAGCAGAAATTCTTCCAGCACAAGATCGCGATCAAAATACATGTGGTCGAGATGCATGATGGGCAACACGCCGGGATACGTGCGCTTGCGGTTGAGATGTAGCTGTATATCGACGCTCTCAAACGAATGCTGCAATGACTTGGAAACCAGGCCGCGCGTCCATTCATTAAAGTCACCGATGATCAGGCGCGGGTGCTTCAACTGCGGCGATAGCAAAACTTCCCGGCTCATCAGCAGACGCGCCTGCTTGCGGCGCTCGATGTATCCAGTTCCCAGATGAACGTTAAAGAGATGCACGATCTTGCCCGGAGCGATTTCAAGGTCGCAGCGAATACACCCACGGGCTTCACGACGAGAGGCGGTCAGGTCATAAACGCGCACTTCACGCACAGGAAAGCGGCTGAGAATCACGTTGCCGTACACCGCGCCACGCAGCTTGCGCGTCTCACCAATGCGATAGTCATAGCCGGCAGCGTCGGCCAGGTACTGCGCCTGGTTCTGTTCCCTGCGTCCGCCTTTGAGGCTCACCACTTCCTGTAGGGCGATGACATCAGCCTCAAGCTCGGTCAGGACATCAGCCACGCGCGAAGGGCGTATGCGTCCATCGATGCCGCGGCATTTGTGCGTGTTGTAAGTAGCTACGCGAAACCGTGCTTGTTCCTTCATTGCCACAAGTTGTGAGGATAACCTTTGTGATCGCGGGCGGGCAATGCTGCCATAAGGACACAGTATTGAGAGAGGAAAAGATCATCAAAAGGATTAAGGTGACTTTGGCAAAATCCCGAGCACCTGCCGGACAACCGTGCTGCAGCAGCACACATCTGTTAGGGCAAGCACATCCGCCCACCGGACCCCCTGTAACGGAATCAGTGATGATGCATGAGGAAGCCCATGCTTAAGCCACTCCGCTCCGTACTTGCCATTTGTTTTTTGCTCAACGCTGTTGTTAGCTTTGCCGCCGACCATTCATCCACGCCTGCGGTAAACATTCCATTCTCATTTGAAGTTAATCGCGGCCAGACTGCGCCACAGGTCCAGTATCTTGCCCGCAGCCCGGAAGGCGTGCTGTTTTTTACCGACGACGGCGTGACGGTTTCTGTACCCAAAATTGGCGCGTTCCGCATGCAGTTTGACAGCGCGTCAGCAGCCCAGATCTCCGCGGAGCAGGAACTTGCCGCCCGCAGCAACTATCTAACGAGGAAATCCGGTTCGCCGATCGCCGGCGTGGCGAATTTCAGAGCGCTACGCTACGCGAATGTCTATCCAGGCATTGACGTTCGCTTTTACGGACAAACCCGGCATCTTGAACATGATTTCATTCTGGCTCCCGGAGCCGATCCTGGCCGAATCGCACTGCGCTTTGAAGGGCTAGATCATGTTGCTCTGGCTTCATCCGGCAATCTGGATCTCATGCTGGGAAAAATTGTTCTGCGCGAATCAGCTCCCATCGCATGGCAAGAGATCGATGGGACAAAAAAGGCAGTTGAAGCGCGCTGGAAAATGCTGAGCGACGCCAAGGTCGGCATCACGCTGGGCGATTATGACCGCAGCCAGCCGGTAACGATTGATCCGGTGCTGGTGTATTCCACTCATCTCGGTGGAACAACGGGCGAGGATCTCAGCGTCGACAGCACTTTTCCTGCCGACACTTTAATCCTAAACGTGGGTCTGGACGCTCAGCGCAATGTGTATGTGACTGGAACGACCAGCGCCGTGGATTATCCAACTACAGCAGGAGCGTTTGACCGCACCAGCAACGAGCAAACGGTCTTTCATGAAGACACGACAACGCAGAGCGGGTTCGTCTCTAAGTTCGACCCCACTGGCAGAATTCTGATCTACTCCACTTTCATGGATATTTCCGTGCAAGCCATGGCCGTAGATCCGGCAGGTCATGTTTACACTGCGGAAGCCAACTTCATCCGCGATCCGGGACCAAACGATGGCTCTGATGAAGGAATCACGGTTTCCAAGCTGAGCGAAGACGGATCAAGACTGCTGTTTACCACTACGCAATTTGCCCAGACCACCAGCAATGCTCCCGAATGCCAGGCCTTTTCCAGTTCGTCGCCCACTGATCTGGCCGCGGACAACTCAGGCCACCTCTGGATGGTGGGAGACACTGGGAATCCTTGTCTTCCCGCCACTGCGGGAGCTTTTCAGACAAAAATTCCGAACGCGGACGGAAGCGCCTTTGTGGTGAAATTCGACACTAATAAGGCTCCTTCGACTTCAGTGGTTTACGCGACATATCTCGGTGGATCAAATGGAATCGGCGGAGCAGATTCAGTTGGCATCGACTCAACCGGCAATGCTTACGTAACCGGTGTCACTAACGCAGCCAACTTTCCCCACGGCGCTGCTTTTGGAACAGGATTGAACAGCGTCTTTATTTCCAAGCTCAATCCCAGCGGGTCGGGGCTTGTGTTCTCCACATTGTTGCGCGGAGGTGAGAGCAGCATACATCTGGCCCTGGATTCAAGCCACAACATATATCTTGCTGGCTTGGCGGATGCGGGTTTCCCCACAACCACGGGAGCTTTCCGCAGAGGGCCCATTGGTACCAGTTGCTCAGGCGCTCCATGCAAAGACAGCTTTGTTACCAAGCTGAGTGCTGGCGGCGGTACGCTGCTCTATTCCACTTTTCTGGGCGGAAGCGGCGACGATATAGTCAACGATATCAACGTGAACAGCGCCGGAATGGCATTTGTGATCGGAAGCACCAGCTCCACTGACTTCCCCACGACTGCCAGCGCATTCAAGAAATCAATTCCTGCCGGGGCGACGAATGCATTTGTGACCGCATTACAGCCGGACGGCAAATCGCTTTACTACTCAACCCTTCTGGGCGGCAGCAAGAACACGAACGGCTTTGCCATTGCAGTGGACCCTGCCTGGAATGCCTGGGTAGGGGGCAACACCGCTGACTCTGACTATCCAGTTACGCCCAATGCGTTCCAGCCTGGACTGAAAGGTAATTCCGATGGGTTCTTTGCCAAGGTGGTGATTGCCGGCGATCTGCGGGCCACTCTTGCGCCAGCAACGGCGAGCGTGCTGCACAACAGCGTTGTCACATTTACCGCAACCGTAACCAACCTCGGGCCTGATGGCAGCGATGCAGTAGTGTTGACAGACGCAATCCCCAGCGGATTCAGCTTCTCTGGGATCAGTGGCAGCACAGCAACGTCATGCACGGTCCCGGCGGTCGGCGCGACAACTGGCAGCGTTGTTTGCCACAAGACACGTTTGGAAACCGGGCAGAGCTTTGGGGTAAAGATTCTGCTCAAAGCCATAGCTGCTGCTGGATCGACAAGAGTAAACAAAATTACAACCAGCGCACGCACGCAAGACCTGCACACTGCCAACAACAGCGCACAATCGACCGTGACTGTGCATTAATCAGCGATGATGAAAGGGCGGAGCCGAACATGGCTTCGCCCTTTTTACTTTCTGTCGTGTGAATCTTCGAATCAGTTCAGACGATTATTGTTCGCGCGCAATAATCCAGCCGAGCCATTCCATGGCACGCTCTGCCAAGGATCGGTTCTGCCATTCCTGCAGCGTTTCACGATGTGAGTTTGCCAGGTCTTCCTCAAAGTTCGCGTTGAGCTTGGCGGCGAGCGCCGGATCCAATACGGCAAGATTGACTTCATCATTCCAGCCGAAGGAGCGATAATCCATGTTCGTGGAACCCACAACGCACCAGAGGTCATCCACAATCATGATCTTGGCGTGGATCATTGCAGGCTGATATTCATAAATCTCAGCGCCTGCTTTTAGAAGATCACCATAAGTGGCGCGGCTGGAGCTACGCGTCATGCCATGATCGCTGTGCCTGCCGGGAAGCAAAATTTGCAGCTGGACATTGCGCTCCTCTATGGCGCGAACCAGTTCCGTGATGAGGCTGCGGTCAGGCAGGAAATACGGCGTTGTGATTTTCAGGCTCTTTCCGGCGGACGCAACCAGCGTCTGGAAAAGAATGCGCGCGCGGGTTGATCCGCCCTGCGACGGGCTGCTGTCCACCACCATGGAAACAGCGCCGTCAGTGTTTTCCGGCGCTGTGAAATATTTTTCACCGGCAAGGATTTCTCCGGATGATTCCAGCCAGTTCTCAATGAACGAGCTTTGCAGAAAGCGCACAGCGTCCCCGGTGACCTTGAACATGGTGTCCCGCCAGGGCGCTTGTTTCTTGATGCCATGCCACCACTGGTCCGCGACGCCCGCGCCGCCAATGAAACCAACTTGTCCATCAATCACGATCAGCTCGCGGTGCGTACGATTGTTGGCTCGCGGCCAGTTGTTCCAGCGTAGAGGATGAAACCATCGCGCGTGGCCTCCGGCCTGAATCAATGGCGCGAAAAACTTTTTGGGCATGGAGAAGCTGCCAACAGCATCAATTACCAGGTTAATTTCAACTCCGGCGCGCGCCCGCTCTGTGAGCGCTTCCAGGATTCGGCGCGCGATGTCACCCTGGGCGAAAATGTATGCCACCCAATCGACGCTTTTCTGCGCCTGCGCAATGGCCTGGATCTCGGCTTCATAAAAATTCACGCCGTTGGGCAGCGGTTCAATCCGGGTATTCGAGACCGCGCGTGAAGACGCCAGCGCTTCCAACTGGCGCACGAACTCGGGAGAATCCAGCGCTCCGTCCAGCGGGTGGACGATCTTGTAGCGCAGGACCGGGCCGAACAAATCAATGATTACCCAGGTGATGATGGCCACCATGCAGCCCACGGCAAACCAATGCAACATGCGATGATGGCGAATCGCGATCCCAACGCAGGCCGCGGCAAACCATAAGACAAGATGATGGCGGCGAAGCGCGACGGAGACGTCATGACTCTTATCATTGCGCTTTCCGAGCGGTTTCGCCCTGGACTTGCTGGCGGTGTAAGTGTGGTCAGGAGTGCTCATGGGTCAATTCATTTCGATGCCGACTAGTCGCAGCAGGCTTACGTCGTATGGCAATTAAGATCTACGTGCCAATTAAAATAGATGGGTGCCAACTTTGAGCAAGTCTCCCAGAGGAAAGTCTGTAACGCGGGCAAAACTGCGGCTGTTGCAATCGCCTGATTTAAAGCGTGTTCCGTGGCTCGTCCAGGGATTCACCACCCGCCCCGGTGGTTTCACCACCAGCTACGGTGGACGAACGCTCAATCTTGGCTTTACCAAAGACGATCTCCGCGCCAGCGTGGAGCGCAATCGCCGGGCAGTGCTCGTCGCGGCAGGCGCTGCAACCAAAGGCAAGCCATGGCCTTTGATCACGTTGCGGCAGGTTCATTCGGACATCATTCATGTTGTCCGCTCGCGCAAGCCAGCTTTGCTAAAACAAACGCATTTTGTGGGCGATGGAATGGTGACCGATTTTCCTCGGCTGGCGTTGGGCATTCTTACCGCCGACTGCTTTCCTGTTCTGCTCGTCGATACCAAGAAAAAAGCTATTGGCGCGTTTCATGCAGGGTGGCGCGGGACGGTGAAGCGCATCGTGGAAAAAGGCGTGGGCATCATGCGGCTGGAATTTGGTTCGCGTCCCGAAGATATTCATGCAGCGATTGGGCCGGGAATCCAGCAATGCTCGTTTGAGGTTGGCGAAGAAGTGGAAGAAGCGTTTCATACGCAGTTTGCTTATGCCGGTGAACTCTTTCATCGGGTGCAGGAGTCGGACGCAGTGCGCGAGCGCTATCCCATGCTCTTCATGAATCAGCGCGCGCCCGGCCATGGAGATCCTTGCATTAAAGTGCATCTTGATCTGCGCCAAGCCAATCGCCGACAACTGCTCGCCGCCGGAGTGCCGGAAGCGAACGTTACGGCGCTCAAAGACTGCACGGTCTGCCAGCCGCGAAAATTCTTCTCTCATCGTGGGGAAAGAGGAAAAACCGGACGCCAAATGGCAATTGTGGGCATCAAATAAGTGTCAGAAAATCAAACCTACCCAGGGAGGCGCGGAGACACGGAGAAGATCAGGGATCGGAAAGTCAAAACCTTACCACTGATTAACACGGATGACAGTGATCTGAACAGAGAGATCGATGAAATCAAGTGTATTCTTTGAGCTGGAGGCCAGATGAGTCTGCAATTTTTTAGGTTCGACTTTCTCAAGACCGTAAAGTCACCGGAGCAGCGTAAAGCCTGGTTCGTCGCCATTCTGGCCGACGCCATTCAGATCGTGGGCTTGCCTCTGTTTGCCGAAGGCGGTCTCTCGCCGCTTGATACCGGGCTGGACGTTGTCGTGGGAGCTATCCTCATCAAGCTGCTGGGATGGCACTGGGCCTTTCTGCCCACCTTTGCCGCCGAGCTTGTCCCCGGACTCGATCTTTTCCCCACCTGGACCACAGCAGTCTTTTTTGCAACGCGCCAAATGAATAGCGCCCCCGAGCCGGACGTGATCGATCATGACCGCAAGCGGACAACGGAGCCGGAAATTCTTGATCCGGGACCAGCGCCGGCGAGAAGGGTTTGAATCCCGCGATCACAGCGAATCGCGCGACATCGAACAGAAATGATCTCAGCTTTTGTGAGGTTCACCAATTTTCAACGCGTGGGCTGAGGTTGGTAATCTCCAAATCCACAGCGCGTCTTTGTGCGTCGGTCCAGATGGAAAGCAGCGCGCCCAGCCCTGTGCTGTCAATGAGAGTGACCTGCGACTGACCCAGCACGATGCGATGCGTCACGTCTACGCTCTTCCGCGTGACGTAGGAATTACACGATCGCGAATTTCCCTTTGAAAAAACTCCGCTGATTCCACCCTGATCTTTACGTGCCAATGAACGGTAGTTTCTTCAGCGGTTTCTACCAGCTCAAACACTGAGTCCGGGTGCACTGAACGAATTGGCTCCCATAGGAGGCCTCCACCACATATGGACGATCGGGAAGAGCATGCTGTCTTAAGCTGTTCGTGGTCTCACTTAAACACCACAAACCCGCCCTTGGGTACGCTGATGTTTACGGCTTTGCCGTTGCGCGCTTCCACCGTTACGGTCTGGCCGATCTGCGCCGCATCGGATGAATACAGGCACGTGAGCTTTTCGCCCGCGCTATGCAGGGAATTGTCGATCGTCACCCACGCCGAGCGGGCTTTGTCCGGATCAGTATTGATAGCGCAGACAAGCTCGTCATCGACAAAGATGCGTGACCACGGCACCACCGAGCGAAGTTGGCCGCCAGCCATTTCAGGCAAGCCAAAATTTATGCCATCGCCGGAAATCTCTCGAAGAAACTGGCGTCCGCGACGCAGCGCAGGCTCTTTCTGGCGGAGCGCAAGGATCTTCGTCAGCTCAATGTAGCCCGGATGCTGCTCATTAAAGAAGTGCCGATCTCGCGTGCGAAACGCGCCGAACTTTCCTCCAAACATCGATTCCCGAATGTACCGGTCATCGCCGCTGCCTGCGCCGTCAAAAGCCTGTTCGGTGCCGTAATAAATACACGGAATTCCCATGGTGGCGGCGTTCAGCCCCAGCATGGCGATCAGCAGATCATTGCCGCGGTCTGCCGCGCAGAAGCGGCCTTTGTTGTTGCCTTTGCGGACCTGGTCGTGATCGTCCGTCATAGTTACAACTTTGTCACGAAACCACACGTGCGAGTCCGCGCGCACCTGCAGCGAATTGCGGAACAGATCAAAATAGTCCGAAGGATTGCGATAGCCTTTGGTCAGGTACTCCAGCTTGTCCTGCACATCGTCAAGGCCAAGCACCGCGTCCACGCCGGTGACTTGCTGCGTATCATAGGCGCGGTTGCGTCCGCCGGTGATTTCCGCAATCAGGTAGAAATTTTCTTTGCCCAGCGATTCGGCGAACTCATGAATCACTCCGGCAAAAAAGCGCGTAGCGCCGGGATCCATGTGCTTGACCGTATCAATGCGGAAGCCGTCAAGGTCGGCAAAGGCGATCCAGAATTTATAAACCTGGCAGAGATTCACCAGCGTGGGAGAAACAATGTATTGGTCAATCTGGTCCTGATCGTTGACCATCACGCGCGTGCCGTGGTGCAAGTCTTTCAGGCTGTCAAAGTCGCCATCCAGAAATTCAGGAAAATAATCAAAGTTGCTGATGTGGCCGTGCTGGGTGAAGTTTGCCGGGTCCTGGAACTCCGCGGGCCACACAGCAGCATCAGGAAAAGCCGTAGGATTCGGCGGCTGTATCAATGGCGGCAAACGGCAGGGAAGGCGCGCCACCGGCGTCTCTGAATCCTTTTACCCGATAAGGATTGCCGTCCCAGCGCGGATCTTTGAAATGATTGCCGTTGCTATCGACAGTGTCATAGCGGTCAGGGTCGTAAACAAAAACCTCGCCGGTATGGTTCAGGATAATATCCAGCACCACGCGAATGCCGTTTTCATGCGCTGTCTTCACCATGTCGCGCAGATCGTCGCGCGTGCCGAAGTGCGGATCAACGTCAAAGAAATTCTGGATGCCATAACCGTGGTAG
This sequence comes from Terriglobia bacterium, assembly GCA_963831465.1. Taxonomy (GTDB): domain Bacteria; phylum Acidobacteriota; class Terriglobia; order Terriglobales; family Acidobacteriaceae; genus Angelobacter. The sequence continues at coordinate 53,568 of CAWHQH010000026.1, forward strand.
GTGTTATCGGCATTCACCTGCTTGAGCACCGGACTGAGCCAGATAGCGGTGACGCCCATCCGGCGCAGGTAGCCCATTTTTGAAGTAAGCCCGCTCAGGTTGCCGCCTACAAAGTTCCCGCCGGCATCGCGCCATATTGCCGCGTCTGTTGCGTTGCCGATGGCGTTTCCCGCATCTGAGGCGGCAAACATTGGCGTGCTGCCGGAAGTAACCGGCGTTCCATTTACGTCGAGAAAACCTTTCTCCTGGCCGTCAGAAAATCTGTCCACCAGCATGAAGTAAAGAACTTCATCTTCCCAGTGCGGCGGAGATGGGAAATATGGCGCAGCGCGGTCGCTGATAATTTGCTTCAAATCAAGATCGCTGATTCGTTGCAATGCCATGAACGCGCCTCTGCATGCTTAGTGATAGTAGAAGCGCCCGCCGTTGCACAGAATCCGACCTTAGCACTCAAGAGAACAGGTTCGCTATGCCGGCCTTGTCGGAACATGCAGGTGACTGGATGCTCTCTTGCTCCTCGCGCCTTTCCAGTACAACGCAAGTCCAATCGCGATGGTGAGGGCAGTTGCGCCCAGCAATTTTGTCTCAAAGAGCCATTTGCTTTCGGTCTCCGGTGGAATCATGGCGAAGATAATGGAGAGCAAAGTCACAGAAAATCCCAGGAGGCCCGCGATCCATACTCCCACTTTGCCTCCCGGCACAAGGACGCCCTGGTTCTGTATGCGATCTGATCGGTAGGCCAGCTTGATTACCGATGCGTACATATAAAGGAAAGGAATGAAGTAAAGAATGATGGCTGCATCCACCAGCAACTGATAAGCATCCTGCCAGCTTGCTTTGTATTGCGAAAGTGCCAGAATTATGCCTGATATCCCCGCCTGGATCAGGATAGCGATGTAGGGCGTCTTCCATTTGGGATGGATTTTGCCAAAAAAGGAAGGCAGGTAGTGATCAATTCCAGCGACAAAAGGGACGCGTGCTACTCCCGCAACTGTGGCCCCGACGCCGCCGGCATTTCCAACCGTAACCAGCAGAGCGGCTATTACTCCAAACCACGCAATTCCAAGCACTGCCGCACCGCTGCTGATGCCCTGAAAGACCCCGGAGCGCGTGTCTGTTCCCGTGGCAGGCTGGATGAATAACACTGCCATGGTCCCGGCAATATAGATCAATGCAATAAGCGCCGCCGATGCGTAGATTGCGCGGGGAAATGTCTTGCGCGGGTCACGAATCTCTTCACTCATGGCACAAACAAGTTCCATGCCGGTAAACGCGAACGCAATCTGTGACCAATAGTTGACCGTATCCAGATTCAGATGGGGCAAAATGTTTTGGAAGGAAAAATGTGTTGCGCTTCCCCGGTGCAGGCCCAAGTATGCACCAATGCCAATCAACATGAGCAAAGGCAAATAAGTGGAAATGCCCCCTGCGTTTTGCAACCATTTGCCGATGTTCAATCCTACGATGTTCAGAATCACTGCCACGGCAAGAAGCGCCATAGACGACCAGAGCAGGTAATGCGGGTCCTTGGCAAGCGCCCAATACTTGGGCCCGCCGATATATACCGACATGGCTACACTCGCTGTCAACAGACCAGGAAAATAAAATACCGTGTAAGACCAGTACGCCCATCCGGCCACAAAGCCGTGGAAGTCGCCAAAAGCCTCTTTGCTCCACACATAGAGCCCGCCTTCCGCCGGATAACGCGTGGAGAGCTCAATGATGATGAGCGCCGTGGGCAGAAAAAAGAGCACGGCCGCGAGCACCCACAAACTGATGGAAGATGTGCCGTTATGTGCCGCTGAGGCAATCCAGCGCGGGCCCAGCACGGCGGCAATGTTGAACAGCAGCACGTCCCAGAAGCCCATGGCGCGGCGCAGCTGTGATTTTGGAGCGGTTTCCTCAGCCATTCATTCCTTCCCGATGGTAGCGGCGTGGATGCAGCGAGCGCCATCATTCTACAGTGAGAGGCAAGCTCCCGCATGACCGTACGGCTTTCAAATAACTGCTTGTCACGGATCAACATGGATTCAACGGATTCAGGGCGGTTAAAAAGGCCGCATGATGGGTGCGGCCCATGAGGAGTTGAGAAGATGTACTGGAAGAACTTGCCTGCAAGGGTTTTTTCCCAAATAGTTTTAGCAAGCTGCGGCTGTGCGATTTCCAGCGCGAATCATATTGACAGTTGCCTCTCTAATGCTTGAGCATAGCGTCCTATGCCTCCACGAAAATTGCTTGCCGCTGTGGTCCTACTTCTTTGTTTTCTGTCATCCACAATCAGCGCACAGCAGCAGGTCCGCGGCACCAACATTCTTGTGAGTCAGAGCGTAGCGAATGCCTTTTTGCTGAAGAAAGTCATGCCAGTTTATTCCGATGACGTTAAGAGCATGAATTTTTCCGGGCAGATTGTTCTCGCCATTACAGTGGACAAGACTGGAAAAGTCACGCGCGCAATGGTCGTGGATAAAGATTTTTGGGGACGCAAGTCAGTGAATATTGATGATCCACACCTGCGGCAGACTTCACTGGACGCCGTGAAGCAATGGACCTATCGGCCTTATCTTCTCAATGGAGAGCCGATCGACATCGATACCTCAGTAGCTCTGGTATTTAATTTTTCTCACCCCAGCTCTCCAATCGTAAAGCTAGGAGAAGCACCTAAGGGGCCGCCGCGTTCCAAGGCGGAATCGAATGTGGTTGATGCCGGCAAGGCGTCTATCGGCGAATTTGGCAAGCCTTTGATAGACCCCAAGCTGGCGGATAGTCGATTGACCGGGAGAGTGGAGCCGCAATATCCGCGCATAGCACAGATCGCGCACATTCAGGGCGATGTGGTTTTGCAGATTTTGATTGACAAGCAAGGGCACGTTGCCAAAGCGAAACAAAAGAGCGGCCATCCAATATTGATCCAGGCCGCCATTGATGCGGTCAGCAAATGGGACTATCAGCCGTTCCTGCTGAACGGCCAGCCAACGGACGTGGAAACTTCTGTGACAGTGAAATTTCGGCCCTGAAGCCTATAAAGCTGAAGAGCAAAGCGATGAGTTATCGAGCCCGATTCGCAATTACGTGATAGTTCCTGGCGCTGAGCAGACCTTCCCAACTCCCTACTGCCAGGGGCAGAATGCGCTCCAGTTTGTGGTGCTCCGTTTTGTGCGCCCAGTACATTAATCCTGCCACCAGGCCGAAACTGCCGGCGTTATAGGCTGCCGCGCCTATGCGGGTCTGCACGAACGGGCGCGCGATGGGATTCATTTCCACAAAGCCGGGATATGCAAGCCCTTTTTGGGTGGAGAGCGCATCCGCGGTGAGCGAGGCTCCCAGAGTAGCGAAGCCGAGTCTGTTGCGCGAGTCAAAGAAGCTATGGGTGCGCGGTTGAGACTTGAGCTTGATGAGCGCTGCAGGCGGCGTGAGCAAAGCGTGAATCGAGGCGAGACTGTTGTTGACGAAGAAATCGCTGCCGAACGATGATGCGGTGGGAGTGGGTGTTATTGACAGTGTCCCAGCGGGTGAGGGTTCAACAGCCTTTACTTCTTCAGAGATCGGCGGCGCATCAGGAAGCGCTGTGGCTACCAGGGAATCCGGTGAAACTGAAGTTGTGGCGGAAGCAGCGCTTGCAGTTGATGCGGAAGCCGGCGGCGCGGAATCGGAAGCGGACGCAGGCACGCGGCGTCCATCTTCTGCCAGGGCCAGCGCAAAGACCGATGGTCCTAAAAACACCAATAGCATGGCAACAGCGACTCTCACCAGTCTCCCCCTGACGTGAGCGCAAACGCATGGCTCGAATAATTGAATGTAGGTTGCTGGTAGAAATTTTTGCCGCAAATGCCTGCGGCTGAAATAGGGCCTGCTACCGAGTTTCAGGGATTAAGGGCCTTACCTTACAAGAACCTGTATCAGGCGATAAAGATTTATTATGATTTTCGCAGGTACCGCGGATGAGGAAAATCAGCGGCAAGAATTATTCGAACTGCCTCCTGAACTCCGCCATCTGTTGCTTCAGGTCAGCCACTTCGCTGCGCAGCGTTGCCACCTGTTCTTCCAGTTGAATCAGGCGCTCCGCATCGGCTGAGCCAGAGCTTGAGGCCATTTCTGCTGGCGGCTCCCAGGCTTCCACGTCGCCGGAAAGCAAATGCGCGTAGCGGATTTCTTTTGTCCCCGGACGACGGCCCAGCGCCTTGGCAAGCGGAGGTTCGCGCCGCATAAGCTGTTGCAGTCCGCTCAAAACTTCATCCAGGTCTTCAAAGCGATGCATGCGCTCAGTGCGCCCGCGCAGCTCGCCGGGCGTCTGCGGGCCCCGCAGCAGCAGCACACACAGGATCGCGGTTTCAGGACGGGTAAAGTTGAAGACTTCCTGCAGGCGATGCTCGTACTTGGTTACGCGTCCGTCGGCACCGCCGGCGGGACCTGCCAGCCGCTTATCGCTCAGGTTGCGCAGCGCCAGCCGGACGGTTTCTTCGTCAAAGTTCGTTACCGGCTCGCGATTGTTCTTCTGGTTGCAGGCGTTGATGAGCGCGTTGAGTGAAAGGGGATAGTAATCGGGCGTGGTGATGTCTTTTTCCACCAGCGATCCCAGCACCCGGGCTTCAGCGGAATTCAGGACGATGTTCACGCTAACAATTTATCAGGAGCGGCAAGCCGAATGCCTCTCCATCTGGCGCATGGAGTCCGTGCCTCTGGTTGGGCCGAGTGAGTGCCTACGTTTCTTTATTTATTTTGATGCCCAATGTCCGATGAAGGACTGACATATCTTCCTAAAGGCAGGACAATTGCTGCATGACGGAGAAAATCATCAGCGTCGATCAGATGAATGACGGTGTCATCGTGACGTTTGCCGGAGGGGGCATATATTTCTTCAATGCTGACTTCTTGTATGAGCAGATGGACAAGCGCATTGACGATTCAGGAAATCCTCTATCCGATCTCTGAGCCTGTGCAGATGCAGGACGCCAAATGGCACATCGCCTACTGCTGTACCGCCGTGGCGACGGTTACTATCGCGTTTCAGCTTTTCCGGCTTCCCACGCGTTGTTTCAGTTTTTTCAGTTAGGATGTAAACAGACACCAAGAGATTATTTCGATTCTGAAGACTGAGGGGAGCTCGATTCCATGCCAAAAACCAATGCCCGCAAAAATACGCGTAACAGATCCAATGCCGCCAAGCGGGTAAGGACCCGCGAGCTTCGTGCATCGCTGAAAACGCCAGCCAAGGCTGCCAAGCCGGCAGCAAAAGCCAAGGCCAAGCCCGCTCCAGCCGCGGAAAAATAAGCGTAGAAATAGCGCAAACAAAAGCCCAGAGCTTTGCACCCCGGGCTTTTCGGCGTAAATCGCTAATACGATTGGCTAGCTATTAGCGATGGTCGCGATCATGGTCTTTGTCGTGGTGGTCGTCATTGTCGCCGTGCTGATGACGCCAGTTCCAATAGGCGTTCTGATCTTTTTTGTTCAGCCGGTTGTAATCACGATAGTCCTTGTCCCGGTGTGACTCCGTATACCACTGGCGATAGTTGCGGTCTTCGTCCTGGTTCCAGTTGTGGTAGTCCTTGTGATCGCGGTCGTAAACCCGCTGGTTCTTTGCGTGATCGTCGCGGTCTTTGTGGTCATCGCGGTCGTGGTCCTGGGCCTGAAGCGCCAGAGGCGCAGCCAGCGCTCCCATCAACACCATCGAACTCAAAATACGCATGCCCTTATAAATCTTCATCAGTCCCCATTCCTTCCGGGCAAATGCCGATAACTGCGTACAAATCTGCATCGCCCTGAATGCTTATTGGATTCCCGCTATTTGTTGGTTAGATGCAGTCCGACTGCGGCAGGGGGTGTACTTCAAGTGAGTTATATAGGGCTAATTCCCTCTGACGAGACGAATATAGAGCGAAGAATCGGACGAATAAAGCGCAAAGGAAGACGTTGACAGCTTCAATCCAGCATCTCAGAATATACCTTTGGGAGGTGTTGACCAGAATGTCGAAGCGCATACTCTCGGTTTCCTATGACGTGAGCCTGCTCGCGACACGGCAGATGCTGCTTGAGCAGAAGGGGTACAGCGTCACGTCGTCTCTTGGATTCAGCAAAGCCATTGAGCACTGCCGAAAAGGCGGCTTCGATTTGTTTGTGCTTGGTCACTCGATCCCAGCTTCTGACAAGATCGCATTGATAGAAGCCTTTCGTGGTAATTCCCCCGCTGCCATAATGTCGCTTGAGCGTGTTGGCGAAGAAAAGGTCCCGTGTGACTTGCACGTTTCGCCCGACAATCCAGAAAAGTTTTTAAGAGTTGTAGAGGAGATTTTGGCCGGAGGGGAAGAGCGATCCCAAGGACGCCCAGCCTGACCGCAGTTTGGCTATTTCATAATTTGCGGTGAGAGCCGCCAGTCGCTGTTGTGTCAAATGTAGCTCCATGCACCGCAGACCCCGCGCAGCGAAGGGGAGCGCGCTTCAATCGTTTTTAAACGGACCATCTTCCCATTCATGAGAGCGGATGCTAAGCTGGCATCTCTCTCATCGAAACTTTTGGCAAGGCAGGGGAATGACGGAACTCATCTGGGATGGCAAGTATGTTGATGGCAAGAAGCAATCGCCCGTGCGGGTCGCGCTGCCTTTTCAAACAATCGAGACGGTGAATGAAAGCGCCGCTGACCGTCAACGCACGATGGAAATGTTTGCATCCGGGCGGGAGACGGAGTGGCGCAACCGGTTGATATGGGGCGATAAGAAGTATGTGCTGCCATCGCTGCTGCCTGAGTTTACCGGGAAGGTTGATTTGATCTATGTAGACCCGCCGTTTGACACCGGAGCGGATTTTTCATTCACAGCAAGCATCCCTTCGCGAAGAGCTGCGGATGAGAGTGAAGAAACTGATTTCCATAAAGAACCCTCTATCATCGAGCAGAAAGCTTACCGTGATGCATGGGGAAAGGGACTGGAGTCCTATTTAGAGTGGTTTTACCAAACCACAGTTATTCTGCGTGATCTGTTAAGTGAGTCAGGCACGATTTATGTCCACCTAGATCAACACGTTATCCATCCCGCAAAACTGATAATGGATGAAGTGTTTGGATCGTCGAGCTTCTTGAATCACATTATTTGGAGCTATCGCAGGTGGCCTTCTGTTTCGTCTAATTATCAATCAATGCACGACGACATCATGTTCTATGCTAAAAACCCATCCGTTTCTCGGCGTTTCCACACACAATATGAGCCACCGTCAGAAAGTTACGTAACAAGATTTAAGGGCAAGACGCAAGTGTTGGATCCAGAAACAAAGACCAGAAAACTTGTAGTCGATGCACCCACAAAAGGTTTGCCGCTTAGGGACGTATGGGAACTTTCGATTATTGCTGGCTTCAAGTCTGAGAGAACGGGTTTCCCGACTCAGAAACCAGAATCGCTTCTCCAGCGCATCATCGAAGTTTCTTCGAACAAAGGAGATCTCGTACTGGACTGTTTTGCGGGTTCTGGCACAACTGCGGCGGTTGCGGAGAGGCTTGGTCGCCGCTGGATCGCATGCGATCTTGGCCGGTTCGCGATTCACACGACACGCAAGCGCCTCCTCGCTGTTCCCAATCTCAGACCGTTCGTGGTGCAAAACCTCGGCAAATATGAGCGTCAGCAATGGCAATCTGCCGAGTTCCCCCCTCCAATGGCAAAAGCCATCTTGAAGAGCAGCGCCAACGAGAAGCGGCGTATCGCAAATTCATTCTTGAGCTTTATCATGCCAAACCGCTCAGCGGGCAAACTTGGCTGCATGGTATCAAGGCTGGCCGCATGGTGCATGTTGGCGCAGTAGATGCGCCGGTCACGATCTCCGACGTGAAGGCGATTTCCCGTGAAGTTTGGAAAGCGGCGAGCGCGGCGGGTGGCAAGGCAGCCGTCGATATCCTGGGATGGGAATTTGCTCTCGAATTGAATGAGACGGCTAGAAATGTTGCGGCAGAATCACGCGTGGATGTGGCCTTCAAGAAGATTCCGCGCGAAGTGCTGGAGAAAAAAGCCGTCGAACAGGGCGATGTGAAGTTTTTCGAACTGGGCGCACTCTCAGTGGATGTGAAAGAGAAGAAGCGTGAAGTCACACTAAAGCTGGCGGATTTTGTGATCCCTCTGGACGACGTGCCCGAGGAGGCACGGACAGCGATTAAGCACTGGAGCCAGATGGTAGATTACTGGGCCGTGGACTGGGACTTTAAGGAAGATACATTCCACAACCAATGGCAGTCCTACCGGACGAGGAAAGATCCCAAAATTGAACTGCAAGCCAAATATGAATATGCCGCGCCGGGGAAGTACAGGATCGTGGTGAAGGTGATTGACATTCTGGGGAATGACACGACGAAGACGCTGGAAGTAACGGTAGAGTAGTTTTCAGGGGCTAAAGCCCAAGATTTTTAGAGCTACTTACGGCCCGGCTGAAGCCCGGGCCCTGATACGAACCTAGAAATAGCGAATGTTTTGGAAGTCGAATGCCGCGCAAGAAAAATCCGCCGATCCGCTGGCCCAACCCGACCTACTCGATATAACAGCTCGCCTGCGTTCCGGTCCTTGCGTGCCAGCATTGCGCGAGACGGTAAAAGCGTGGCGTTCTGATGATTACAAGGGCATCACGGATACGACACGCGTGCTGCTCAAGCACTGGTTCTATAACGACCACAAACTCCGCACTGGCTCGCCTTTCAAATACCATTCGTCGCAGCAAGAAGCGATTGAGACCCTTATTTTTGTTTGGGAAGCTGAGAAAGTCCGCAGCCGGAAAGACCTATTAGAGAAGTACGCACGCGAATGGAAGGACATCCGGCTTCCAGCTTACGATGAGTTTGCGCGCTACTGCGTGAAGATGGCTACGGGCAGCGGCAAAACGAAGGTCATGTCGCTGGCGATTGCCTGGCAGTTTCTCAACGCCGTGCGTGAGCAAGATAACATCGCCAAGGATTACGCAAAAACGTTTTTGCTCCTGGCGCCAAACGTGATCGTGCTGGAAAGGCTGAAAACCGATTTTGCCGGGGGCAGGATTTTCGAAATCGACCCGGTTATTCCGCGTGAGTTCAAAATCTTCTGGGAACTTGATTGCATTATGCGGGGCGATAGCGAGCGGGCAGATGCGGAAGGCGCGCTGTTTTTAACCAACATTCAGCAATTTTACGAACGAGCGGAACGCAACGGCAACGAAGAGCCGGACGAGATGACCGCGATTCTGGGCCCTAGACCTCCGACAAAGAAAATAGAAGTGACGGATTTTGGCGAACGAATCGCCAAACGCGCAGGGCACCTGCTGGTAGTGAATGACGAGGCCCACCATACTCATGATGAAGATAGTGAGTGGAACAAGGTCATTCGTTTGCTTCACCAGGAAACCCCGCTAACTGCTCAGCTTGATTTTTCCGCGACGCCCCGGTTCCAGAAAGGCGCGATTTTTCCTTGGACGGTTTCCGACTATCCGCTGAAACAAGCCATTTTGGACAACATCGTCAAACGTCCTATGAAGGGCATTGCGAAAATTGAGGAGGCCAAATCACAAATTGCCAGCGTTCGCTATCGAGGGTATCTGGCTGCGGCGGTGGAACGCTGGCGAGAATATCGGGAGCAACTTGGCGCGCTGAAGCGCAAGCCCGTGCTGTTCATTATGATGAACAGCACGGAAGACGCTGAAGATGTGGGCTCGTGGCTTCGCGAGCGTTATCCGGAGGATTTTGCCGGAACAAAGACGCAAATTATTCACACCGACAAATCCGGCGAAGTAAGCAAAAAAGACTTGGACATTGCCCGCGATGCGGTGCGCCGGGTGGACGACGTGGCAAGTCCGATTCACGCGATTGTGAGCGTTCTGATGTTGCGTGAAGGCTGGGACGTGAAGAATGTGACTGTGGTTGTCGGGTTACGGCCCTACACGGCGAAGGCCAACATTCTTCCTGAACAGGCGATTGGACGCGGCTTGCGTTTGATGTTCCGGGATGTGCCGGTAGGATTTACGGAGCACGTGGACATCATCGGCAACCAGAAATTTCTCGATTTTGTTGACGATCTGGAAAAGCTGGAAGACCTGAAGTTGGATACGTTTGAGCTGGGCAAAGAGAAGTTGCGGATTGCGACCATTCTGCCGCTCGAAAACCGCAAAGGATACGATATTGGGCTGCCAGTGCTCTCGCCGACGCTGGTGAGAAAGAAAACTCTGGCCGATGAGATTGCGGGGTTGGACGTGATGTCATTCCAGACAATTCTGCTCCCGCTGTCATCGGACGACCCGAAGAACAAGACTTTCCGGTACGAAGGCTATGACATTATTACGCTGCAAAAAGAGGTGGAACGAGACTACAAAATTCCTGAGCCGCAGACCTCACAAGAGGTGATTGGCTATTACGCACGACGGATTGCGGAGCAAGTAAAGCTACCCTCCCAGTTTGCAGTTCTTGCGCCGAAAGTGCGTGAGTTCTTTGAACAGAAAGCGTTTGGAGAATTTTTGAACCTGGACGACATAAATGTGATTAGGGCGATGAGCACGCCAGTGGCGCACTACGTGTGCGTGGATGTTTTCTCAAAAACACTCAAGGAGCTAACAATTGCGGAGCAGGAACCGCAATTGCTGGAACCGGCGCGGATGCTTTCTGTTTGTATTCCTTTCCCATGGTCGCGTCCGGTGTGGGATGGAATAAAAACGGTGTTCAATTTAGTTCCCTGTGACAATCAATTTGAACGGGAATTCGCGCGATTTATGGATAACGCAGAAGACGTGAAAGCCTTTGCAAAATTGCCCCAGCCATTTGGGTTTGCCATCGACTATACAGATTCAGGGATGAACCTTCGCTCGTATTATCCGGACTTCGTTGCTATTGATGGCAAACAGACGCACTGGATTTTGGAAACGAAAGGCGCCGAGGACCTGGAAGTTTCCTACAAAGACCGCGCCGCTGCCCAATGGTGCGAAAATGCCACACAGCTTAGCGGAACTAGATGGCAATACTTGAAAGTAGGGCAGAAGGTTTTTGAAACCTTGCAGCCGACAAAGTTGGAGCACCTAGCGGCTTTGAGGCCGCGTCAGGGCACAATGCTTTAGCGCGCTCCGCTACGCTGCGCGCGGGCCTGCGGCGCAAGAGATAAAGGTTTTTGGGTTCTTTCTCCGCAGGCCTCCGCCGGCAACCCAAGAGCGGGCTTGCTGGGAGCCCCTGAAGGCCCATTCGACGCCCGGGCTGCGCTCAGTCGCTCAGGGCAGGGCTCTGCTTCACCCGTTTCATACGACGTTTAATGCTTGTAAGGGTCTTTTCTGGCTGATTTTTTACTTGACATAAAGGCGAACAAATGGTAAAGTTCTATATTGGCCTCGGGGTGGAAGTGTGTCCTGGAGGATGGTCTTTGACAAAAGAAGCTGCTTTAAAGAGGTTCTTGGTAATTGGCTCTTGGTAGTTGGCAAAAAACAACCCCAGAGGAGCGATTTCACCACTAGAACCCCACGCCAACACTGTGCAGCGCGTCAAACTCACGCCAATCTGGGATGATCTGGGGTGCCTCCCGCTGAAGTCTACGCCAATCTGGGATGACCAGGGGAGGGGTAGGGTACTAAAAAGTTGCCGGGATCGCACTGTGATCGGAAAAACCAAACCTACCACGGAGCTGGCATGATGCCCTGAATTCACTTTTTGTAGGCGGCGATTATCGTATTTATCGCAGCTCGATTGCCGGAAATGCGCTCATTTTTGCCATTCGAGGAAAGTGGAGCTTCACGGACGACGAGTGGATGGACAAAGTAGGCAAGATCATCGAATTTGAGCGCACCTTCTGGCATGACAACAGCTTTCCCTATTTTTTTGTAACGCTTACACCCCATGGCGGGAACAGCGGCAGCTCGGGTGGGACCGCTTTGACCAATGCGTTCATGGAACACCTATCCCCTCAGGCCTCAATCTCGTTGAATATCCTCGATCAGATTGCCCACGAGGAGTTCCACTCCTGGAATCCGTACAGGATAGGACATATGCCGGACCCACAGGAACCGGTGTCATGGTTCTCTGAAGGTTTTACGCGATACTACGAGAACTTGATGCTCCTGCGCGCGGGACTGGAACAATTCCCCGATTACGTAGCCAGCCTAAACACAAAGCTCCGCGCCTATGAGATGAACGAAGGCATAGATGTTCCGCTGGCAGAGTTTGTGCGCCGGCATTCCGTGAAACAATCAGCATGGCCCGGGCTTGAATACCGGCGCGGCGCGGTGATTGCAGCGTGGCTGGATGCAACCATACGCAACGAGAGCCATGGCCGGTCGTCACTGGCCGATTTGATGTTTGACCTGATCCACCAAAATGCCGATTACCGACGCAGTCACAGCAAACCCATGCTTCTCTCAAATAAGCGAATCCTGAAAGCGGCTGCAAAATATATTCACAAAGCGTCAATCAATCGCCTGCGGCAATATATTGAGCGCGGAGGCAGTGTTCAGCTACCTGAGGACGCTTTGGGGCCTTGCGTTCAAGCCCGGATTGAAGCAATAGGAAAATTCGATCTCGGTTTTGATCGTAGCTCGCTTACAGGCGAGACCACGAAAGTCACTGGGGTCAAAGCGGACAGTGAGGCATACAGGGCTGGTCTTCGCGACGGTCAGCAACTGCTCGGGTGGTCGATTACCAACGGAGATCCCACAAAACAGGTGAAGCTCACGATCAAAACCGATACAGGACGGCAAGCGATCACATATTTTCCCCAGGGGAAAAAGATCTCAGTGCAGCAATTCGTTCTGGGCCAGAGTGAATATTCCATGAAGCCGGAAGCATGTTCAGCAATGTTTCAACATTAATGACGAGAAGAGGCTGAAGCGCTACGGTAGGGGTCGGGATGCCGTCTTTTTCGTCGCGAGGCCTAACCGTTCTTCTACGATACCAACAATTTTCTTGTGGACTTTCGCAATGGCGTCGGCCGCATCCACCTGAATCATTCGCTGCGGGGCGCGCTTGGCAATGGTCATGTAGGCAGCTAACACGCGGTTATAGAACGCGCGGCTTTCTTTCTCAAAGCGGTTCTCGTCATCCGACATCGTCTTGGATTGCTCAACATTTCTGCGGCGGGCGCGCGCGACTGTACGCGCTACGTCAGAGACCATCAAGATGGTCAGATCAGGCTGGAGATCGCGACACAGAATTTTATGTAGTTGCAGCACGGTCTCACTGCCGAGTTCGCGGCCTCCGCCCTGGTAAGCTTCACTGGAATCGGTAAAGCGGTCGCACAAAACCCACTGGCCGCGTTCAAGGGCAGGGAGAATTTGTTCGTCGATGTGCTGTGCGCGGTCGGCAAACATCAAGCCTAGTTCTGCGAGTGGCGATAAGCCCGCCGTGCGCGAGCTGAGCAGCACAGTACGCAGCTTTTCTCCCAATGCGGTTCCACCCGGCTCGCGCGTGGTGATAAGGTCAATGCCTCGTTCACGAAGGTTCGCGGCCAGGTTTTCCATCTGCGTGGATTTACCCACGCCGTCCAGGCCTTCAAAAGTGATAAATTTGCCACGCTGTGGAACAGGCACGATAGAGATTAAATCACAAACCCAAGACACCACGGCTGGATTCAGGCAAAATAGGCAGAACAATCGCTGCGGAGGACTCCATGCGACTTGGCGACGATATCGACGATCATTGTTCACGCTGCAAACGCACCACTGACCACTCAATTGTTTCGATGATGGGAGAAGAAGTGCTGCGAACGCGCTGCCGCACCTGCAACAGCGAACATAAGTATCGCGGCAACAAAAGCCGCAGCAAAGAGATGACGGCCAAAGAAGCTTTCGATCACGTGCTGGCCAGCGTAACCGGCGCGCAGCCGGATTCGTCCTCTGCCACAAAAAAGAAGAAGGGATAAGTACAAAGGACGTGAAAGACGCAAGGAACGGAACAGAGGGGCTTCACATCTCAACCTTGGCCATTTTTGCCAATGTTGGCACTCTGGCAATCTCTTCGTGTTCCTTCATGTCCTTTGTCGTGATGCTTGAGCTTGCCTTCCATCTCGTGCTTCTTTAATCTTGGTTCGCTTCATTTAGAGACGAGCCAACCATGACAAAATTATTTCGCCACATAGCTCTATTTGCATTACTCATTACCGCAATCGCCAGCCCTGCCCAGAAACACAAACCTCAAGCAGCCACCACCGCGTCTCCTTTGCAGCCGATCAAGCTGGTGGTGGATGCGACACATGCCCCGGAAAAGATCCTGCATGCGCAGTTGGAAATCCCTGTAGCCGCTGGCGCAGTCAGCCTCGTCTTCCCCAAATGGATACCCGGCGAGCACGGCCCCACGGGGCCAATCACTGATCTGACAGGCTTGATGTTTTTTGCCAATGGAAAGAGGCTGACTTGGCGGCGCGATCTGGATGAGATGTACACAATCCACCTCACGGTGCCGCAAGGCGTAAGCACGCTGGAAGCAAAGCTGGATCTAGTAATGCCCGCGCCGCCGGAAGGTTTTTCGTCGGGAGCGTCTGCCACAACGCAGCTCAACATGCTGAGTTGGAACCAGGTTGTACTCTATGTTCCCGGGAAGCCTACAGACGATATTCCTGTCGTGGCCTCGCTTAAGCTGCCTGCAGGCTGGAAGTATGGAACGGCATTGCCGGTGGATGGTGAGAGCGGCGGACAAATCAATTTTCAGCAGGTATCGCTGACTACACTGGTGGATTCGCCGGTGCTAGCGGGAGCACACTTCCGTCGTATCCCGCTCACGCCACAAGGGCCGATCCAGCATTACATTGATGAAGTTGCTGACGGCGATGCGGCTTTGGACATGCCGCAGCAGACCATTAATGAGTACAAACACCTGATTGCTGAAACCGGCGCTCTCTTCGGAGCGCGGCATTATCGCGACTATCATTTTCTCCTAACGCTCAGCGATCACACGGCACACTTCGGGCTGGAGCACCACGAATCGAGCGACGACCGTGTGGCCGAGCGCACAATGATCGATGACGACGCACGCTGGCTTGCCGGCAGTCTTCTGCCGCATGAGATGACGCATTCCTGGAATGGCAAGTATCGCCGCCCCAAAGGGCTGGCGACGCCGGATTATCAGGTCCCCATGGAAGGCGATCTCCTCTGGGTGTATGAAGGCCTTACGCAATATCTGGGAGATATTCTTGCGCCTCGTACCGGCCTATGGACCAAGCAACAGTTCTTGGATGAGACCGCTGAAACAGCGGCCGCACTGGACCACACGCCGGGTCGTTCGTGGCGTCCTTTGCAGGACACAGCCGACGCCGCCCAGATTCTTTACAACGCCCCGCCTGAGTTCGAAAGCTGGCGCCGCAGCGTGGACTACTACCCTGAGGGTTTCTTGATTTGGCTGGAAGCGGACACGGTTATCCGGCAGCAGACCAAGGGCCAGAAGTCGATGACCGATTTCTGCCACATCTTTCATGGCGGCGGCAACACTCCGCCCAAGGTGATCCCTTATACGTTTGACGATGTGGTGAAAACGCTGAACGAAGTCACGCCTTACGATTGGGCTAAATTTCTGCGCGATCGTCTGGATACCTACGGCCCGGGCGCTCCACTGGGCGGCATCACCAACGGCGGTTGGAAGCTGGTCTATGACGACAATCCCAGTGAGTTCACCAAAGCCATGGAAAAAGTCCACAACGCAGTGGACGCGCGTTTCTCCATCGGCCTATCGCTAGATGATAAGGGCGGCATTCATGATGTGATTTATGACAGTCTTGCGTGGAAGGCCGGGATTGCGCCCGGAACCACTCTGGTGGCCGTGAACGGCAGAAAGTACAATCCCGACATTCTGCGTGACGCACTCAAAGCAGGGAAGGGAAATGGCCCGAACCTGGAACTGCTGGTGATGAATGGCGACTATTACAAAATGTTCTCGGTGAACTATCACGATGGCGAGAAATATGCTCACTTGGTGCGTGATGAATCAAAGCCGGACGTGCTGAGTGAAATCATTAAGCCGTTAGCGAAGTGAGCGGGAATCTGGACATAAAATCATCTAGAGATCGGCGTCTCAATGTCGCCGCAGATTTCCGCTGATGGGCGCGGATCAAAAAGAGGCAGCCGCGAATTTCGCGAATGAGCACGAATCAAAAGTTAATAAGATTCGCGTGTTTCGCGTTGATTCGCGGCAGCGTTCTCTTTTATCAGCGTTTATCTGCGAGATCTGCGGCAAATCTCTTTCATTCTTCTACCCCCGCAAATAAATCTGTCTCCATCTCCATCCTGCTCGGCTTCACGCAGTTTGCCAGATGAAACACTTCCATCTTGCTGCGCTTGCGAATGGTCTCTTCAAAAAACCCGAACAGCGGCGCTTGCGAAGTATGAAGTTTGAAAGCCGCAATCTTGGTATCGATCTCATGCTGCTTTAGTTCGATGACCGTAGTGGTGGGGGCCAGCGATACCGGCTGACGTTCAGGCATGGTAAAGAGGGCGGTAGCGTAATAGAGTTTCTGCGCGCGATGGGGCGTAAGTCCGGCTTCCAACTGGTCAGGAAATCGGTTCGTCCGTCCGGCCCAGTGGCAAGCCATGGTGGCAAAAACTGAAACCATCGAATGGTCTGGATGCGCGGTAATCGCGCCTTCCGTGCCCATGGTCATTACCAGGTGCGGCCTCAGCTCCCGAATACGCCGGGTCAAATCGCCAACAACAGCATGAAAATCTTGCCGATCAAGTTTTCCATCAGGATAGTTGAGCACTGTGCCGCTGGTTACTTTCAGCAATTTGCTAGCGGCCTGGAATTCCAGGCGGCGCACGGCGGAAAGTTCATCGTCAGACTTGGCGGTGCCCCGATGTGTTGCTGCCTGCCCGGGCGTAAGACAAATGACGTAGGTTTCAACGCCGCGTTCGGCGTAGCGCAGCAGTGTGCCGCCAAAGCTACCGGCCTCATCGTCAGGATGTGCAGTAAAACACAGGAGCCGAAGCATCTTTTTTCTCTCTATTCTTCTCTCATCAGGTGAGCTTCTTGTGTATCACGCCGGGCCGTTTCACGCCACACGCCGGAAGCCGGAAAGAACCCGCCATGAATGCCCGAAGAATCAGTTTAGGTGGCCTTCTCGTGATCGTTCTCGCTTTTACTCTTGCCGCCATGGCCCGAAACGCGGCAAAGGCAACGCCAGGCCTGCGTTCCAACATCCCCGCCGGATACGACGTGATGCTGCTCAAGCCATCCAAGGCCACGCTCTCATTGATTGGGCTGATTGAGTGTCCGGAACTTGAGGGCGCACAGCGTGTGTCGGAAGGCCTGCACGCAAAGCTCGTCTCAAGCGATGGCAGCACGGTTAACGAATTTCCTCAGCACTTCAGTTTTCGTATTACTGCATCGCTCAAAAAGGTTTTTTTTGATGAGCCTGTTACGTCAATTAAGCTTCCAGACGATCCGCACGAACTGCTTCTTCACCTAAAGTTCCGTGTCCGTGTCTACCATGGACTGGAAGTGCGGGAAATTGTGCCGCAATCCATTGAAATGATCGGCGCGCCGGCTGACGTGGCATCCGACGAACGGATCTATCGGATCAATATCGACGCTGAAAAGTTGCCGGTTACAGACCGTCTTGTGGTCGAAATCCTTTCTCCACAGGGCGAACTTCTCAGCCATTTTCCTTTTAGCCTGCTCTGACTTTGCCTTTAGGTCTTTAGCGGAGCGGGCTGCGTCGCGGGCTGCCAGTCTGTCTGCGGGACCATCGTCGCATTCAACGCGGGTTCCAGGATAGCAGCGGCCACCGTTGCAGGCGCTGGCATCCACTTGCGGATTTCCGGCATGGCGGCGCGGGCGGTTACTTCTCCGCAGCGGATCAGATCAGGTGCGCGAATAAAATCATCGTAAGCAAATTCACCGATCTCCGGCTGCAAGATAATGTCAGACGCTGCCTTCCATGGACCGCACATTCGTTCCTGCGCAATGGAGAAGCATTGTCCAATCACGTCAAATACGTGGCGAGGGCCGCCGGGCTTGACCCAGTGGGCGGCCAAGTGGACTGAGATAACGCGCTCAGCGCCCATATCGCGCAGCGGAGCGGCGGGAACCGAATGGGCCAGCAGGCCGTCCACCAGCAACTGGTTTCCGATTCTTACTGGCTGAAACATGCCAGGATAGGCGCAGCTTGCGCGGACTGGATCCACAAGGTCGCCTTTGGTGAAGACCACGGCATCGCCTGTGATAATGTCGGTGGCGGCAATGGCCATTGGAATCTTTAGCTCTTCAAACGTTTTGCAGCGCAGTATTTTGCGCAGGAAGATAGACATTTTGTCATTGCTGAAGAGACCAAAGCGTGAAAACGTCCACCGCGAAAAATCTTTGAATCGGACAAGTGCCGCTATTTCTTCCAGTTCCTTGGCGCTGATGCCGCTGGCATAGGCTGCGCCAATCACCGATCCAACACTGGTACCTGCTATAAAATCAACCGGAATATTTTCTTCTTCAAGGACTTTCAAAATTCCAATGTGGGCCAGGCCGCGGGCAAAGCCTCCACCCAGCGCAATGCCGATTTTCGGAATGCGTGGCGGCTCAATGGGAGGTGCTACAGGAACGGTTTGGCGGGCAAGTTCTCGTCCCAGGGCGCGCACGGAACGTACGATCTTATTCAGCGGATTCTTCACGGCGCTCCTTAACTTGGGACTTTCGCACCCGGATTGCACCTTTATCGTAAGATGCTGGTTAACCGCTAAGCGTTTTACAGCAACTTAGACCATAACCATCAACTGTTAGTTTCAGCCTATTTTCAGCTAAAAACGAGACAACCTCTCATGACCTTGGTAATCTCAAAATGGCCCGAAATGGGCCTTCAAGACGCTAAATGGCACGTCTTAACTCATTTTCATGATTGGGCAGATACGCTCTTGACCAAAATGGTACGAGAATTTTCCGCCGGGGCACTGGTTTTGCGATATATGCAAAAACAGTGGTGGGTGGCCGTAATTGAGCCTGGCCGTGAAGGCGAGCCAGAAGACCGTAAGAACGTTGTCGCCCTGCCCAAAGGCAATGTTGATGCCGGGGAAAAGCCCGCGGAAACCGCTCTGCGTGAAGTCCATGAAGAAACCGGCCTTGCGGCCACCTTGATCACCAAACTTGGCGATGTGAAGTATGTCTACGTGCGCAAGTGGGCTGGCAATCAAAAGGCGTTCAAGGTCGTGTCGTTCTTTCTTACCAAGTATCAGTCCGGCCAGATCGATAACGTGACCGCTGCCATGCGGCATGAAGTTCGCCGCGCCTACTGGCTTCCAATGACCGATGCTCCCGGCAAACTCAGCTATAACGGCGAACGCCAAATGGCCGAAAAAGCTCTTGAGTACATTGAAGCTCATCCAGACGAACTGGCTTAGCAGTATGTGGGGGATCGCTTGGCCGAAAACCATCGTAAAGAAACCTGTGGAGCGCAGGCGCCCTCGCCTGCGTAGAAGTTCGTTCATGCTCGGTTACTCTTGCTGTGATGTTCTCCTTTGTGTTCCTTCGTGTCCTTTGTGGTAAAAAGATATTCTGATAGGTCCAGAAAATGCCCGAAGGCTACTACGTCCCCTTTTCCGCCATTGTCGATGCTCCTTACTGGCTCTATAAATTTGGGCAGGGCCCCAAAGCAAACAATTCCGTCGGAACCATCCCCAAAGGTGGCCTCATCCACGTGCAAGGACCAGCCGGTGCTTGGGGCGGCACCCACCAAAGCGCATATCTGATGGGCGTTGGGCGGATCATCGTGAAAATTGGCGATTTCCAGCCCGCACCCGCCCTGATAACGAATTCCTGACTTCGATTTTCAAAGAACTGTTTTGCACCCGCCTCGGCGGATATTTTCCGACCCGGCATTCGTACTCAGTGGCTTTTCACTTCATAATCAGAAAATGCCAATTCCATATGAGTTGGAGCGCCATCCATTACGCTATCCAGCACAAGGCCCACCGGCAATTGCAACCCACTAAGCGGCTTATGATCGATCTTGAGAGTCAGCTTCACCACGCCGGGGCCTGAGGTCGGTTTGTAATCTGCGTCATAGCCGGTAAGCACGAAGCCTTTTGGCGTATGCATAAATTGCGGCCGCACAGAGCTGGCAAAATCGGCTGAATTTACCTTGATGTCGGTGATGATCAGGTTTTTGCCCATCATGGTAACCACGTCAGAGTCGCCATCTTTATAGGAAAGGCGGTACTGTGTGCCTAAATCTTCCAGTTTGTAATCGCTATTAACGCTTGGGAAAGGCGAGTTCAGCATGAACAGTTCCCATGTTGTGAAAAAGCCATTAATGGCCTGGTCCATGCCGGAATAAATGTCGTCAAAGCCCTTGCGTTGCTGTTCATTGGATGGCTCTGTATCGGTGTGATGCGTAACCGTTATTTTGTCATTCTGGCCCAGCAGCATGGAAAAGTGGAGCCCGTTTAAAAGCTTAAGCCCGGCTTGTGCCCCGGCAGGATCGGTTTTCATCTGGTCTTTCAGCACCAGTTCCCAGTTCGGTTTCACATTGGCGCGGAACTCGTCCAATCCCGCAATGCGCAGGCTGTAATATGCGTGCCGCGCATCGTCAATGACTTTCTTGCGATCGGCTACAGCACTCTGCGATTGGGCCATGGCGGCAAGTCCGCAGACCATCAGCAAACACAGGCAAAGTTTATGCCAGCGTGGTTTCATGGAAACTCCAAAGACTATTTTTGCGTATTCGCTGCCAATTATGGCCGTTCTCGTCGCGGAAACCCACGACGAAAGCATCGAATTTGATTACGGCGGTTTGCCCACTCCGTGACGAATCAGTGGCTTGGGCACATTCCGCCAACTTTTGCGTCCCTCTGCCTGCGTTTTTCAGGCTGCCCCCTCCCCCTGCCCCCTATGTTGACCCAATTCCACCCAAGACGACCCAAGGTCACCCAAGGCCGGGGTCCCCGACACGCGCGGTTTTCGCGTGGTGGGGTGGAAGGCTGAGAGGTTCGGCAGAGGGTCGCAACTCCCCTCCGCTTGACCGAACTAGCACTTTTGCCAAAAAATGAGCTGAAGTCCTGTTCGACTATACGGTCACCGATCGTTAAGCTGCACGATGCTTGCCGATGCCTACTCTAGCGGATTCGCGTATGCGAATCAATTGCGAATACGGACAAGACCTCGCCGAACATGTTCATTTTGAGCCGAGTCATTCCGGAAACTGGGAGCCACTGATCGGTGGAAACTAAAAACCCGCAAATGAAGTTTGGTTCCTGTGCGCGCCGAGCCACGATCCGCAGCTTCAACCTGTGATCCGCAGCTTCAACCTGTGATCCGCAGCTTCAACCTGTGACAATTAACAGCATTAAGTCGCCACATTTTTATTCTTTTGTGCGGCTATTCCGGCCGGGATTGCGTTCTTCGCCAGGCACTCACGCCAAACCATAAGCCATAGAACGCCAGCAATAAAAATCCGGCGCTCACGCCCGCTATGCCGGAAGACTGCGTGACCTTTGCAATCACTACGAACAGATCGCCGGCCATGCCCGGTCCTAAAAACACCAATGCTATGAGCAATAAGCGGCTTGCGACTTTGTAGAACTGCTCCGTATCTTCACCCGCTTCATGAATGCGATGGTAGGCGGCTGGCGCAATGAGCAACACGATGGTCACGGTGGTGGCCAGCAAGCTTATGAAATGGATGATCTGCCAGGACCGCGGCAAGTGTTCGAAGTCCTCCATGAAGACAATCGAAAATTGGAATCCCAGGAAGGCTTGCGCGCCGGGCAATGCCATGCGGCATTCAATCAGGACTTTCTTAATCCGACCAGAAAGATCAGGCTTGCCACGGTTATTTTGTTCCTGCCGCACAAGCTCTGTCTGGACCTTTTGCTTTGCGCCGGGCTGGCACCCTGCTTGAGACCAGCCATACCATATGGCGATAGCAAATGCGCCAGCCAGCAGTCCTATAACTGGGGAATAGGACAATTCCAGTGCCACGGAAACCGTATAAACCGTCAGCGCCAGTCCCACTGCGAAGGGAAGCAATCCCCAGTCAAGAACGTTGGTTGTAAAGGTATGCAGGGAAGAGGTGGTTTGGCCATTTTCCGTGATCTGATGGAATGCAGCCGGCCAGATCAGCCAGCCCAGCGCCGCCGTCATGATGCCCAGCGCGATTATTTCAGCGAACTGCGCGGGGCGGGAAATCTGCCCAAATCTTTGCTCAAAGCAGATGCGAAAGCTGAAGCCCAACAGCACCTGGCCACCAAGGAGCAGTATGCGCGCCTCATTCAGCACATTTTCAACGGCATCATCTAACTTGGGCATCGCTGGCCGGTAGCTGGTTGGCAGGAAAACCCTTCTGTTGAATCAGCCTGGCGATTAGGGTTACAGGCGCAGGGAAGCAGCAGCGGTTTGTGCTGTTTTAGCAGGCGTTTGCCTTGGCCGCGTTCCATAATGGGATTGGATGCCTTCTACTTACCCTGGGCGGCCTTTGCAGCGGCACGCCATTCAGGAGCTCTGGTTTTTTGATTGAAAAATGATTACAAGATGGGCATAATCAGTGCACAAATGTCAAAAAAATCAGACAAGGATTCAGAGGTTTCCAAAGACCTTTGGATAGCGCCGCGATACAGCCTGAAGGGGCCGGCTGGCGAACGGGCATGGGAAAACCGTCCCGGTGGTGCGCCCAACAGCAGCCGTTTTCTGGAACTCGCTGATATCGCCCTCGGAGTTAAAAAGTCTGCACCTAAGAAAAAGCGCACGGCTACGGCTAGCGCCCACCAGACGGCCAAGACTGAACCCTACTCCGGAATGGATTACGCGAAAGATCATCCCGCCCGAAGATAGCAGTTATTTTTCTGCAGCGATAAATCTGATTTAAGGAACGAAAAATCCTACGCCCACGCTTAAGACTGCGCGTGTTCGCTTAACGGATATCAGGAACAACTTTTGGAGTTCGCCTGGCGCGCTGCAACTGCACCAGCATATCGATCAATCTATTGCGGGTGGCTTGCTGACTGCAAAGTTTGTGACACGGTCTTGCCGTAGTCGCGCAGCTTATCGAGCGATGCAGCCAGACTGTCAGCTTTTTCCGCGAGGCCGCGGGAGCGGGCCACGGAGATTACCTGCTCAGCTTCCATACTCAGCCGCTCCAGCGTGCTCACCAGGTAGCCCAGAGCGTCTGCGTGCGGTTTCCACAAATAAGCTGAACTCGCCTTGTGATTGTATTCATCCACTTCAATGACCATGCGGGCAAGATAGGCCACGATTGTCATCATCACGTTCGCATAATCGGCGCGGAAGCTTTTTTCAGTTTGGTAATCGGCCTTGAAGGATTCCACCTCAGCCGAGGACAGCGTGATTTTTGAGTTCTTGACCGGAAAAATGTGAGCCAGCTTGGGATCTGAAGCACGCACGTGCTCGCGGATAATCTGCCGCGCGCTCTGAAGTTTTCCTTCCTGCACGGCATTGTGTACGGCTTGCGACGGCGCAACCGCCAGCACTTCAGCTCCCAAATCTTTTCCGGAACTCCCCGGTGTCCGTGGCGGATTGGGCGTTTGCGATGAATTATAAGTTGTTGAAGTCGGGCCGGGTCTCTGCGTCACGGTGTTTGCCTGCGGAATCGTGGGACGCGGTGGCGGCGCTGCTTCCTGGGCCGGACGGGCTGGTTGTCGCAGCGCTCCGGCCGGCGACATTCTGACTGGCCGCCTGCTATCCACGGCCTTCTTGTATCTGGATACCTTGCGGAATTCATCCTGTGCCGACTGGTAGTCTTCTTTCAGGATCTCAGTGGTTTCCACTTCACTGAGGTTTTTTATCGTAATATCGCCCTCAACTTTTGAGAGAATGCTGCCGCCTTCTTTCTGCACGGTTTCAGCAAATGTCTTGATCTGCATGGCCGCATCATGAAAAAGCTCATCGAACTTGCGCCCAAAAACGTCATTCCATACGGCCAGAGTGGCGAGCGAATCTGGATGATAAAACGACTTGCTCAACGATAGCTTTAGTTCGCGCACGCGCTGCACGATTCCTGAATCGATAATCTGGTCAAAGTGGCGGAATTCTTCCAACTCCTGGTAGAGATATTCAAATTCCTGCAATAGCGTGACGTGCTCCGGCGGCATGGCTTCAGTCGGCACGTCAACCAGTGCACGGTACAAATCAGCCTCAAAGGCAAGCGCCGATTGCGAGATGAAGGCGTATGAACTGTCCACTTCCGGTCGGTGCCACGCGGGCGGAGTATCACCTTGAGTTGGCGTGCGGAACAGGTGCGTGATGATGCAATCCGTCTTGTCGCGATCGCCCGCGCGCTGTGACGCTTTGACAGTGAAATAGCGCAGCAATGCGTGTGAAGTTTCAACGCCTGGGAGGGTTTTCAGCGCGTCGCGCACCAGCGGCGGAGTGAGCGCCAGGTCCAGCAGGTTGAGCCACAGCTTGAATTCTGCGATTAGAGCAGTGGCGTCTTCCGGGGCATCCGTAATGTTCTTGATCTCAAGCGGAACCGGTACACTGTGGCCCAGGTTTTTTTCGAGCAGCCCCAGATAAAAAGTGTGAACGACTTTTAAATCTTGCAGTTCCTTAAGGGAATCCTGGACCAACGTATACTCCTGCCCCTATCGATTTCGTGTCAAATGCCGTGGGGGGTGAGCAACCGGAAATTGTGGTTAGTTTAAACCAGCTTATTCTTTAGAAACAATCGGGGTACTCCCCTAAGGCAACAGCGTGACCTGCAACTCTATGATTCTAATAATGATCCTTCGCTGCAGCTGCTGGTGGCTTATTTTCCGCCCAAAAGCATCTTGGCAATGGTTTGCAACTGCATGTTGGAAGTGCCTTCATAAATCTTGCCAATCTTGGCGTCTCGATAATATTTTTCTACAGGATAGTCTTTGGTGAATCCGTAGCCCCCGTAAATTTCCACTGCAAGCGAGGCCACGCGCTCAGCCACCTGCGACGCAAACAGCTTGGTCATGGCGGCCTCTTTAACGAAATTCATTCCGGCATCTTTCATGCGCGCGGCGTTATAAACCAGCATTTTTACAGCTTCGATTTCAGTGGCCATCTGGGCCAACTGGAACTGGATTCCCTGAAAATCTGAAATGCTTTTGCCAAATTGTTTACGCTCCTGCGAATATTTGAGTGCGCTTTCCCAGGCCCCGCGTGCCAGGCCCAGCATTTGCGCGCCAATGCCGATTCGACCTTCGTTGAGCGTCCCAATGGCGATCTTGTAGCCCTCGCCCACTTTGCCGAGCACGTTTTCTTTCGGCACGCGGCAGTCTTCCAGCAGCAGCTCGCAGGTGGAAGAGGCGCGAATGCCCAGCTTGTCTTCCTTTTTGCCCACAGTGAATCCGGGAAAATCTTTTTCCACGATGAAGGCCGTAATTCCCTTATATCCGGCCGCGGGATCGACCGTGGCAAACAAAAGAAATATGCCTGCCTCTTTGCTGTTGGTGATCCACAGCTTACGTCCGTTCAGCACGTACTCGCTGCCTTTGAGTTGGGCGCGCGTGGTCATGGCAAACGCGTCAGAGCCCGATCCGGCCTCGCTCAATGCATATGCGCCCACGGTGTTGCTGCACATCTTGGGAAGATAACGGTGCCTTAGTTGTTCATTGTCTTTGCTCCAGCGCAGCAGCGCGTTATTGACCAACGTGTTCTGCACGTCAACAATCACGCCGGCAGAGGCATCCACGCGCGAGATTTCTTCTACAGCCAGGATCGCCTCAAAGAACTTACCACCGGCTCCGCCGAATTGCTCTGGAACTTCTATGCCCATCAGCCCGAGATGAAAGAATTGCTCGATCAGGTCACGATCAAAGATGCCTTTTTCGTCCATCTCACGGACTTTAGGGCGGAGAGCCTGGTCGGCGAACTGACGCACGTTGTCACGAAACAAAATTTCATCATCAGTAAGTGCGACCAGCGGCTGCGGTGGGGGAGCAATTTGGGTGGAGATCTGGGACATAAAGATGATCCTTTTGAGAGACTCAGGGAAACCTAAAATTGTATCACCGGAAAAGAGCGGTCAGCGATCAGCCGTCAGCAAGAGCTTTACCGCAACGGACGCAAAGCACGTAAAGGGCAACAAGAAAGACGGAATTTTCCTCTTTCTTTGCGTCCTTCGCGACCTTTGCGGTGAACAGGCTTGGCTTATGGCTGACGCTGAATCCTGACGGCTGATAGCTGACCGCTTCCCACTTGACGGCATCTGCCCTGAGACCGTTTAATGCCAAGCATGCGCGTAGCCTTCTTAGGTCTTGGAATTATGGGACGGCCCATGGCCGCCAACCTGGTGAAAGCCGGACATGAAGTTACGGTCTGGAATCGTACGCCCCGTGACGTTGAAGGGGCCACAACAGCAGCCACGCCCGCCGAAGCGGCAAAGGACAAAGATGCCCTATGGGTCTGTGTCTCTGATACCAAGGCTGTCCAGGCCGTTCTGTTCGGGCCGGGCGGCGCAATTGAAGGCCTGACCAGCGGGACTGTGGTTGTCGACTCCAGCACCATCTCGCCATCCGCAAGCCTGCTTTTTATGGAAGGCCTGCAGGAAAAAGGCTGTGAATTTCTTGATGCGCCTGTTACCGGTTCAAAAACCGGGGCGGAGAACGGCCAGCTTATTTTTATGATCGGCGGCGCGCCACACAACATTGAGCGCGTTGAACCGCTGCTTCGCGCCATGGGAAAAAAAGTGATCCACATGGGCGACAACGGCAAAGGCCTTTCCGCCAAGCTGGCGCAGAACATGAACATTGTCTTTATGTATGAGGGCCTGTGCGAGAGCCTGACGCTGGCCAAGAAGCTGGGCGTGCCGCCGGAGAAGATGTTTGAGCTGATTGAATCGTCAATGATCCGTTCAGGCGTGGCCGAATACAAAAAGCCTTTTATTCTCAACCAGGATTACTCTCCGAATTTTCCGCTGAAGCTCATGCACAAAGACATGCACCTGATGATGGACGCAGCAAAAGAGAATGGCGTGGAACTTCCCGGGCTCACCAAGATCGACGAAATCTATGAAGAGGCCAGCAAGGACGGCTACGACGATCTGGATTACGCTTCTACGATCATCCTGCTGGAAGAGCGGGCAGGTTTGAGGCTGAAAGGGAAGCAGTCATAGCGCAATCGGGAAAAGAACAAAATGGATGACTCGGGATTTCATTGCTTTGCTGGGGACAGGAGCATTGATAGAATTGATCTGCTATCCCTATCGCCACCATGAAGAAGATGCATTCGGCAAATTTTGTTGCGTCCAAGGGGAAGATCGTGCTTTTTTCCTTGTTGGCGGCCATTCCGGTGCTGGCTGCGTCATTGCTCATGCAGTGGCTTATATACGATGACTGGCTTCATCAGATTGGGCCGTTGCGCATTGTGGGCACCTGTATTGCTGCCCTGGTGACTTTTATCTCTGCGTTGCGCTGGCAAGCTGTGGTCCGCGAAAGGCAGCTCGAGGTGGTGCGCCGACTGGAAATGATCTTGCGGATGAATGACAGGATTCGCAATGCGCTGCAGGCGATAGAATGTCTTACCTATGTGGCGCAGCCGGAAGCCACCGAATCTGTGCGGCAATCAGTGAACGTGATTGACAGCGTGCTGAGAGAGGTACTGGCTGAGTCCGGGCAAACGCATGACAAGGCGCAGCCCAAAACAGTTGATCCTGTCCAGCAAAACATTCAGACCAAATCGGCTTAGCCGCTGCAAATCGCCGGAATCGCACGTCATCGCCGAAATCGCACGAAATCGGAAAGAAAAACCTATTCGCCGCAGATTACGCAGCTGAGCGCAGATCTGGCAAGAAAAACCCACTACCGAGGCACGGAGACACGGTGAAGAGCGGGTGATCAGGAAAAACAGGACCTTCCGCGAACAACGTAGATTGGACAATCGCCAAAATTGCCAATCGCCGAAATTGAAAATCAAAAACCATTAAGAGAAGCCAGCTACTGCCCCGTGATGCGCACGTCGAGAGTAGCGTAATGCTTCAGTTTCACATCGGCCTTGGTAGCGGAACGGAATACGGTAAGCGTCCCCGAAGCATCCCCGTCGATAAGAATATTTGTGTCTCGTATGTTGGTTGGGCTCAGAGTTGCCAGCTGATTCTTGTCTCCGCCTTCTCCTGGTAATGGCAACTGTGCTGGCATGGCTATGTTAGTGGTGCTTCCGGGAGAGATGCCTCGGTTATATGAAGGAGCATTCGTGTCTGGCGCAGATGCAACCGCCATTGCGGAAAGTTGAACCCGTGCCACCACGCCGTGCAAAGGAAGTTCCGAGCCATCTTTAAGGACAGCTTTATCGAAGGCAATGGTTAGCCTGGATTCCGGGTTGTCCTTTGTACGCGGCTTGGCCTCCACCACGTGTCCAACAATGATTGTCTTCTGGGGAAGAATGACTTTGTCGCCGCTGCGGACGGCATCCCATAGCCTGGTCCGAAATATGCCGCCAGCATGAGCTTTCTTTACGTCAATGTCGCTATTCATCTCTATTTGAATCAAGGTTCCGGGATCGATCTTTAGTTGAGCAGAGGTTGGGGTAGCTGTGTTTGAAGTGGCGGCTTGCTGGCTATGCATGCTGAATGAAATTAAGCCTATTCCTGCAATTAAGACGGATGTGATCCAACGTGTTTTCATATGATCCCTCTGAGAGGCCGGCGCTATCTTGAACTGATGGGTATAGAGGTGTCAATCGGGAATTGCTGAACACGCTGTGATTGCCAGAAGCCAGAATTGAAAACCGAAGCCATTGCCACAAAGGACACGAAGAAACACGGAGGAAGAACCAAGAAATCGGGCGTAATACGCGCATAGTCAAAAAAACCACCTCGCGGCGGAATACCATTTGTCTTTGTAGCTGGTAGCCAGCGGATCTCGTCCGCGCTCTCTCGGTTTGATGTCCCTGGTCTGGATGTCCGTATTCATCTCGTTTTCGTTCATTTGCATCCTCCTGTGCGCTTATCCACTACCGTTTTGTGGTCAAAATGCTGTTTTTCTTTGCGTCGTTCTGCTCGTTTTCAGCTCTTTTCAATCCGCGACCATCCGTTGAAATATGCGGTAAGCTGTTGATTCTCCTCAATGTCTCTCCGTGTCTCGTGCCTTCGTGGTGAAAATTTCCGCC
Source organism: Terriglobia bacterium (assembly GCA_963831465.1). GTDB lineage: Bacteria > Acidobacteriota > Terriglobia > Terriglobales > Acidobacteriaceae > Angelobacter. The sequence goes on from CAWHQH010000026.1 coordinate 82,523, forward strand.
CACCCCTGCCCCTACCCCCTATGTTGACCCAATTCCACCCAAGACGACCCAAGGTCACCCATGGCTGAGAGATCAAGCAGAGGGTCGTGCTCTTTGTGCCGCAACATCCTCAACCCGGGTCCCCGACACGCGCGGTTTTCGCGTGGTGGGGTGGAACGTCACCCATGGCTGAACGACATCGGCAGAGGGTCGTAACCCCAAAATGCAAAAACCCGGCTCCCAGCCGGGTGTGATTTGGTTTTGCTGTGCTAATTACTAAATGCTAAATGCCAATTGCTCGGGCCGCTGGCCCGAATCAAATACGAAAACCAGCTTACAACAATCCCCCTTCGCCGCAACAAAAAAATCTGCGACCCTCTGCCTGCCTGTAAACGCTCCTTACCTCTCTTCCTGAGCGAAGCGCCGCGACAAATCTATTTGCTCGATTGACTGATGGACGCGGAGTCGAAGTTGAGCCGTTTTGCGGGCGTGAGCGAAGCGGGAGCCCGCAGGCGAAATCCCGAGCGAAGTCGAGGGAGCTCCGAAGGGATCCCGACGAATCCCCAACCATGCGCTTCAGGGAATTCTCTCTGAAAAGCTGTCCCCAGGATGCTCTTTATCAACATTGCATTTCATTTGTGGCCTTCACTCATTCCGCAGCGCGTCCAACGGATCTACTCGCGCAGCGCGATACGCAGGTAGTGCGCTGGCGGCCAAAGAGACAATCGCCAGCAGCGAAATGGAGAGCACAAAAGTTTCCGGATCGCGCGCCTTCAATCCAAAGAGCAGACTGGCAGCGGCTTTGGCTAGTAACAGCGCTAAAATCGTTCCTGTGCCAAGCCCAATGGCCAGCAGCATGGCCGCTTCACGCATAATGAGTCTGAGTACGCGGCTGCGGTCCGCACCCAGCGCCATGCGAATGCCAATCTCACTGCGGCGGCGAATCACCATGTAAGAAATTACGCCGTAGAGGCCAATGGTGGCCAGCAACGCGGCAAGAAAACCAAAGAAGCCGGAGAGTGACGCCATGAGCCGCTCACGCAACAACGTGTCTCGAACTTCTGTTTGCAACACTGCGAAATGAAATGTGATAGCCGGATTCACGCCGCGAATCGCGCGATCCAGCGACGATTGCATGGCGTCCATGGAAATATTCGAGCGCACCAGCAGGGCGGGTTGCATATCGGGATCTTCCGCCTGCGCGGCAGCAAGATAAGCGACGGGCAAAATGCTCTGGCGAAGGACGCCGTATTTCGTGTCCCTCACGACACCGACAACCTGGTAGACCGGCTGCGGCTTGGTCGGGCCAAGGTCCAGTCGAAATTGTTTACCCACCGGGTCTGTGCCGGCAAGGAATTTTCGAACGAACGTTTCATTCACCACCGCGACTGCGGGAGAAGAGAGTGAATCAGAATCGCTCACGTCGCGCCCGTGCAGCAGCTCCGTTCGCATGGTCTTGAAGTATCCGGGGCTCACGTTATTGAAAAAAGCCGTTCCACGCACTGGTTGGCTGGAAACGTTGGTGAGAACAATATCATTCCACCAGTTGTCGGTTAATGGAACAATGCTGGCCTCAGCCGCGGACTCAACTCCAGGAATGGCGCGCACACGTTCCAGCAGATCTTTCTTGAACGGAGTGCGCAGTTCCAGAGGCAGTCGCAGCGGACTGATGTCGCAGTAGGTAGAAAGCACTCCACCCACTTGGAAGCCGGGGTCAAGCAAAAGGAGGTTTCGGAACGTGCGTACGAACAGCAGCGCGCCGACAACGAGCGTAAGAGAAAGAGCAACCTGCGTCACGACCAGAAGCCTGCGCACGCCAAAATGCTGGCGGTTTGCCGATGCGCCGCGTCCTCCGGCTTTCATGCTGGCAACAGGCGAAGTGCCGGTGGCTCGCAAAGCTGGCGCCAGACCAAACAGCAGGCACGTCATCACGGCGAGACCGGCGGTAAAGGCCAGTACATGCCAGTCAAGAGTGAGATCAAGAAAAGCCTGGTTGGACCGCGTGCCCAGAAATGAAACCAGCACGCGCGTGAGAATCTGTGCCAGCAACGCTCCGGCGATCGCGCCGGTGATGGCGAGCAGCAGGCTTTCCATGAGCACCTGCTGCATCAGCCTCAAGCGTGAAGCGCCCAGCGCAAGGCGCACCGCGGTTTCGCGTTCACGGGCGCTGGCGCGCGCCAGTGTGAGGTTCGCCAGATTGGCGCATGCAATCAGCAACACTGTCCCGGCCAATGTGAGCAGAAGCCACAGCGGATTTTCATAGGCCTCGCGCAGCGAAGAAAGCCCCGATCCTCCGGGGGAAGCGCCGAGTCTTGCGGCAAGATATTTTTTGGCCTGCTCCGGATTATAGGTAGGCGGAAGAGTCGATTCGAAGATGCCGGGAGAAATAGATTCCAGTTGGCTCGTTGCCTTTTCCAGCGACCATCCTGGTTTGAGGCGGCCAATAGCTGAGAGCCACCAGCCGTCGCGCCGCGCCAAAAGGCTGTGATCGCTCTTGACCAGAGGCTCGGCGATCATAGGCTCGGCGCACAGTGGAAGTGCCACATCAAAAGAACGGCCCACGTCGACGCCAAAGAAATTGGCTGGCGTAACGCCCACAACTTCCACCTGCTGATTATGGATTTTGAGCGTGCTGCCAATCGCGGACTCTGAAGCTCCATATTCACGCTGCCAGAACGGGTAGCTAATCACGGCAGCAGGAAGGCCGCAGCCATGCTTGTCATCGTTAACGGTGATCAGCCGACCGATCACCGGTTGAACGCCAAGCACGCTGAAAAAATCTCCGCTAACCCACAACCCGTGCGCTGGGCGCGCCTCTCCACCAGTCGCTAAATTGAAGTTGTCGGTTCCCCATGCGAACGCGCCGGAAAATGCTTCCTGATGGTCGCGAATCTGTTCCCATAGAGGATTGCTCAGCTCGTCATGGTCCTCCATGTGTCCAGTCCGGCCTTGCATGTTGGCGATGCGTATCTCGGCCAGCTCGCCTGGATTTTTAACCGGAAGCGCGCGCAGCCGGACAGCATCAAGCAATTGAAAGATTGCCGTGTTCGCGCCGATTCCCAGCGCCAGGGATAAGATAGCGATGATTGAAAAGCCCGCATTCAAGCGTAATGCTCGAACGCTGTAGCGCACGTCCTTCCACAAATTTGCCGAATACGAGCCAATGCCTGGAGCGCCGGGCGGGACCGCGCCAAGGCGGGCAGGCTGCACGACCTCTCGCAGCTCACGAGCGAGCCGGCTGTCCTGATCCAGCTCAGCAAGGGCCGCGCGGTCAGCTTCTGCCTCCGTATTTCCCAGAGCGACCATGTCCCGGCAGCGGTCTTCCATGTGCAACGCAACTTCTTCAACGATGCTGGCTTCACGGGTGGGTTCAAGATTCAGATGGGCCAGACGCTTGCGCACTTCTTCTCTGAAATCAGACATCGTCTATCTCCGTAAATCAGGCATTCTCTATCTCCGTTATGCGATTGATCGCGGACACGAAGGTCTGCCACGCGCTGCGCTGCGCGCGCAAAACTTTTTTGCCCTGTGCCGTGAGCCGGTAATATCGACGCCGGCGCTGCTCGGCTTTATCCACCCAGCGGCCTTCAATCCAACCGCGCTTTTCCAGCCGGTACAGCAGCGGATAAAGTGACGCCACGTTGAAGCGCACGGCGCCCTCAGAGCGGGACTCGATCAGCTTGCTCATCTCATAGCCGTGGCGCGGGCGCGCTTCCACCAGGGAAAGGATCAGCAGCTCAGCGCTTCCTCTTTTCAGTTCACGTTCCAGTATCGGGTTCTTCATATATCGTGTAGCAATATATTGCTACGGCAATGGTAATGTCAAATCCCACGCCGCCCATTTAGTCTTTAAGGATTTCAGGGAAAAATCTCAGGGTCCTTGGCGCACGACACCCACCGCCAATTCATGGCATAGTAACGTCACGCATGGATCCCCAGCCGGCAGTCCGTACACTCGACTTTCCTCCCCAGCTTGATCAGGCGGAGATAGAAAACCGCTGTGCGCGAGAATCATTTACCTGGGGGCCGCAGGCACTGTGGCTGCTCTGCGGGCTGATTTGGTTTTTCTATCTGCTGGTGCTCGACATTCCTGAACTCGCCCGGAACACTGTGCTTTTTGGCGTGGGCGCAACGTTGCTGGCAGCGCTGGGCGCGTGGTATGAGATGCGGAGGCGCAAGCGGCAAGCGGTGCTCTATCCTCTAAGGGATCGCATCGGTTGCTACCGCGGCAGCCACTTCCAATACAGCTTCTCGCGGGAAGAGATGGTCCGGGTGCGACGAGATTTTTTCGACCGCCTTATCATCGTCTTCAAGCTGCTGGTGCCCATGCTTTTGCTCATGGTGATTGTGGCCGTTGTGATGTTTGACGGTCTGAAGCAAGCCCACCAGCCCCGATTTCAGGACGTTGCAGTGTTCGTCTATGCCATGTTGTTCGCGTTCTTCGGCTTTGTCGCCTTCTGGCGCTCCTACTTCAAGCTGGCTTTCTTCTGGATTCCCAACGGCAAAGGCAAGACCAACAGGTCCTTGTATTTGCATCCCAGAGAGCTGCGGAAAATCGAAGAAGGCGACGCCCAGCCGATACGATGACGAGCGCGAATTTAGCAACCTAAATGGCCGCGGCAGAATCCCACTATATATACATATCGTAACACGATATATAATTTTACGAACGCGCAGCTCAGGAGAACAGCGCAGGTTCGGCTCTCTCTCCATGCGTGCGCAAGGAGAAACTATGGCCGATACCTTATTGCATCGAAAAATAACTTCAAGCATTTCCTGGCCCGCCATCTTTGCCGGTACATTCGTTTTTCTGGCAATTGAGGTCACGTTCGGAGTACTGGGAATGGCGATATTCGCATCCGCAGCTAACCCCTCAAGTGCCCATCCGGTGAGCGGCATGAGTGTCGGAATCGGGATCTGGCTTGTCATTTTGTCCATCATCGCGCTCTACTGCGCAGGACGGACTGCGGCAGCGCTGTCCGGTAATGCCGACTCACATCTCGGTATGTACCATGGACTGACTACGTTTGGCCTGTCGGTATTCACGTCGATTGTGGTGGGCGTCCTGATGCTGGGCAGCACCACCGTTGCATCGGCAAATACCGCTGTAGCAGCAGGGCCAGCCACTGTCGCCAGTGTGGTCGCAACCGCGGGCTACTGGCTGTTCGTCGCCCTATTGCTTGGCATGATTGCAGCGTGCATGGGCGGTTCGCACGGCGTGAGCAAGACCACGACCGTGCAAGTGGGAGAAGCTGAAAATCCGGGGATACGCCGGGTTGCATAATTGATTCCCGCTGCTGCAGCCATGCGCATTGGCAGTACAAACCTTCCGAGGAGGCACACATGACTCGGAATTACCAGCGGGAGCTCTGGAAATAGGGGAGGGCGGTGGTTCACCCCCTTCCCGAACTTCTTTGTGTCTCCGGCAACATATGGAGATCCGTGGCGTCCTTACCACCCCCGAAGCGCCCTCCTCTGAATTTTTCGCTCGCAGCAAAGGATGCTTTACGCAAAACCGCGGGCACAAACCTACCAGTCGAAATCGAAAGCCTGAAATTTATCGCAGATCAACCCGGATGATCGCGGACTTCAACCAAGACCGGGTTTCGGCACTTTGATTAGCCTGCAGCCGCGAACCACCTTCAGGAGCAGCTCGCAAACCGCCGCCAGGTGTTTTAAATTTCGGTACCGGCCTAAAAGTAATTAGGAACCCTCATAATTTCCATCGCTTTTTCAGCTACTCTGGTGTAAATTGTAGCAGGCAAATGTATCTTAAAACGATATATTGCCTCTGCGTCCCTACGTGACGCACAAAAGTGAGCTTATGTCCTCCACTTGCTCATCTTGTGGACAAACTGTGCTCGCCTCTTTGTTGTGGGAAGACTCATCAGCGAGTTCTTTCCCAGGCGGGCCAAATCGAATATCAGACATCGAGGTGAACATGAATCAATCACTTAAAGCAATTGCAACCGCTTTTATCCTTACTCTTGCGCTCACCGGCTGTCACCATGCCGTCACTACAGCGAAAGCTCCGCCACCGCCGCCCGAGCAACCCGCCGCGCCGGCAGCCGTCCCAGCCGAGCAGCCTGCCACCGCGCCAGCGCCGGTGGTAGCAAAGAAACCAGAACTCACGGACGAGCAGCTATTCGCGCAAAACGTCAAGGACATTTTCTTTAACTATGACAATGCCGACGTTCGCGGCGATGAGCAGCAGATCGTCTCCAGCGATGCCGCGTTCCTGGCCGGCCATCCCGCGCTGAAGGTCACGATTGAAGGCCATTGCGACGAAAGAGGCTCTGACGAATACAACCTCACCCTGGGCGAGAGCCGCGCCGATAAGATCAGGAATGGGCTGATTCGCGAAGGGATTTCTGCCGACCGAATCAAAGTGATGAGCCTTGGCAAGGAACGGCCGTTTTGCTCGACGGCAGAGAACGACGCCTGCTGGCAGCAGAACCGCCGCGCACATTTTGTCCTGCAACCACGGGAGCAGGCGAAAAACTAAGCCGGCTATACCTTTTTAGGCTTTGTTGTGTCCCACGGCAGGGTGGAGCAGGTCTTTAGACCTGCGGTAAGCTGATAAACCCTCCGGCTTTAGCAATGAGGTACATTGCACGCGGATACACAATACCTAAAAAGGTATAAAGACGTTATTGCTCCAGAAAGGCTTTCGTCTCGCGCAGGAACAGCTCAAGCTGGTCATGATGTACCCAATGGCCAGCCTTGGGCACTTTGACTAGACGGCAATGTTGTATGGCCGTGACGCGAGGATCGTTTTCCGGCACCGGAGCAAAGCTCTCCAGTCCCCAGAAGAGCAGCGTGGGCGAGGTGATTTGGCCATAGATCTCTGACGTGTCGCCAAGGTTGTGGCCGAAAGGCCCAATGGCGCGAGCGTAGTTATCAAATTTCCATGTAAGGCAGCCTTCTGAATCCCAGTTGGTGCCGTGCAGCGTGAGATGGCGTGCGACCTCGTCACTCAGGTGCGGGTTGGCTTCTTTCATGCGGGCCATGGCGGCGTCCAAGCTGGGATAAGGTTTGCGCTTACGCTTTTCAATGTCGCGCCGCGCCTCAAGCCAGTAGCGCAGCCGATTGGAAGCTGGGCCGTGTACGCGATGGCTGGGTGGAAATCCAATGCCTTCAATGGAAACGGCTTTCGTCACCTTCGCGGGATAGATGCCGGCGTAATGCAGCACGATGATGCCGCCGAGAGAATGTCCGACAAGGCGAATAGGGAACTCATCAATAATGTCGAGCAGCGCGGAAAGATCGAGCACATGCTCCGCCACGCTGTACATGGCGCCGGGAGCCCACGCGCTATTGCCGTGTCCGCGCAGGTCAAGCGCATAGACGTGGTAATGCTCACGCAGCGAACGCGCCACCCAGTCCCAGTTGCGCGCGTGGTCAAGGCCGCCGTGGACAAGCACCAGCGCGGGCTTGCCGTCCTGGCCGTAATCCCAGAACTGAAGCTTCAGCCGGTCAGAATAAAAAAAGTGCGAGATTGGTTCCATGTTGTCTTCAGCATTCTAACGTGCTCTGCACTCGAAAAGAAGAATCTCGCCGCTGATGAATACTGATCGTGCCGACGAAAAATCTGAAGCTTTCCCGATCCGTGTATCTGTATTCGTGATGAGATTCTGTGTCTTTTCCGATCACGGCGATCACGTGCGATTCCGGCGATCACGGCGATCTTCTCCACCTTGACACAAGCTTTCCGCAGACTTTAGACTCCCTTGCTCACGCAGTCTGAAGCGACAAGCACCAGCCACAAGCAACGATCACATTTTTTCTGGAGTCTCTTCCCCTATGCACCTGTTGATGAAATTTCGCATGCATGCGATAAAAAGAGGAGCAATGTATCATGTCATCACGCACGACCAAAATTTTGTCAGTCCTGGCGCTGGCTGTTTGCGCGTTGGGAATGGAGGCCCAGATGCTGCCTAACCCTTACGGTCCGCCTATCACCGTGGAAAATGCAAAAAAAGCTGCAGCCGCCGCGCTGGCGGAAGCAGTGAAAAATCACTGGGTAATGGCTGTTGCCATTGTCGATCCTAACGGCACGCTCGTCTATTACGAAAAAAGCGACAACACACAGATCGGCAGCGCAAAGGTTTCCATTAACAAAGCGCGTTCGGCGGCTTTGTATAAACGCCCCACCAAGGCGTTTCAGGATGCGCTGGCCAGCGGCGGCGCCGGCATACGCGTGATGGCGCTGGAAGGCGCGGTCCCCGTGGAAGGCGGAGTGCCGATTCTTTTGGATGGCAAAATTATCGGCGCGATTGGCGTTTCCGGAGCCAACAGTGACCAGGATGGCCAGTGCGCTGTGGCCGGAGCAGCCGCAGTTAAGTAAAAATTTAGACTTCCAACAGAGGCATGGCCTGCCGTCAGCAAACTGGTGGCAGGCCGCGTTTGTAAGCCATTGTTAAGAAGCGAGCAAATTTGCCTCGCTCGCTTATCATCCAGAGTGGCACAACCTGAGCTGCTGGATGCACATCTCAGCCATTACCCCTGGATGAGAGTGCGCCATGTTTCAGTCAAGAAATTCATCAGCTTTACTGCAGGTCTCCTTCCTTTTAGCCTTCACTTTCGTTTGCGGCTGCGGCGGTGTCAATACCGGCACTGGCGGCGGCAACGGCAACAACGGCCCTTCGCAGGCCGTCATAGCGTTTGCGGCCAGCTCCGGCGCTATTGTTCAGGGGCAAAGCACCATGCTGAGCTGGAGAGTAACGAACGCTGCGTCTTTTTCTATTTCACCTGCGGTATCCTCAGGAGCTCTTCCGCTCACAGGATCGGCGAATGTGTCACCCGCGCAGACCACGACTTATGTGGGAACGGCCACTGATGCAAATGGCAAGACGGCAACTTCTTCCGTTGTTGTTACGGTTGTCCCGCAGGGTTCCGCGCCTACGATGACGCTGAGCGTTTCTCCCGGCGTCGTGGCTGCGGGACAAACAGCAAATCTCACGTGGGCCAGCACGAACTCAACTTCGGTGGCGATCACTCCCTCGATCCTGGGTGATGATGTAACTTCGATTGCGCTTTCCGGTTCTGCTGCAGTTTCTCCCACGGCCAGCACCACTTTTACCGCGACAGCCACAGGCGCCGGCGGCACAACGGCAACGGCTACTGCAACCGTAAATCTTCTTGGCGTGACGCTGGTTGCCAGTCCGGCAACGATTGGTCCCGGACAGAACGCCGCGTTAAGCTGGACAAGCAGCAGCGCAGCTACTCTCAGCATCGATCAGGGGATCGGCGCGGTAAACGGCCCAAGCGGGAGCGTGAGCGTCTCACCGGCCGCAACCACGATTTATACGATCACCGCGACCAATGGCACAGCTACAGCTACAGCCACGGCAACGGTGAACGCGCCTCTGGCTGTAACGCTGAAAGCGAATCCTGAGAATATCGCTCCCGGAAGCCAGTCAACTTTGACATGGGCATCCACGGGCGCTGCATCTGTGAGCATTGATCAGGGCGTCCCGCCAATTACCGGCCCCAGCGGCAGCGTATCTGTTTCGCCCGCGCAAAATACCACTTACACAATCACCGCAACGGACGCTCAAGGACATACATCCACGGCAGCAGCCACGGTGAACGTGGTAACCAACGGCGGTTTGCAGGGCATCAAGCACATCATCGTAATGTTGCAGGAGAACCGCTCATTCGATAGCTACTTCAGCAAGCTTGGCGACTACGCTTCTGCGAAATTTCCTGGCTATCAGATCAACGCTGGTTATGATCCCAACGTCATTCTGCCGCTCTTCGGTGGAGGCACAGGGCACCTATTCCACGAGCCTACTGTCCGGACAGACAATCTGTCTCCCTCCTGGGATGAGAGCCATTTTGATATTGACCAGCAGACCGATGGCACGTTCAAGATGGACCGCTTCGCTCTGACCAGCCATTCTGTCTCTGCGCCCACGGATACAAAGGGACTGCGTGCTTTGGGACAATACGACCAGAGTGACCTTCCTTATTATTATGAGCTGGCCACGCAGTTCGCTACCAGCGATTCATTCCACTCATCGCTGCTGGCCAATACCGTACCCAATCGCCAATATATGTTCTGCGCTACTTCACAAGGCAGAATATTCCCGTCTCCTTTCGGCCATCCTTTGTGGACCTGTCCAACGATCTTCTCCAGCCTGCAAAAAGCAGGAGTGAAATGGGGATACTACGATAAAGATGGGAGGTTCCTCGCAGGATTCCAGGACTATGCAGATCCTACTGTCGGCAACAACGGTGCTAATCCGGCCTTTGGACCGATACAGTCCTATTTCGATATCCTGGCCCGCCCAACGGCAGATGACGACCTGCCCTCATTTGTATGGATCGATCCCGGTTCCGGCGGAAGCGGCCTGGACGAGCACCCCGATAACAATATTCAAAAAGGTGCGGCCTACGTAAAAACCATCATTGATGCCCTGATGAACAGTCCCGCATGGCACGATTCCATCTTCATCCTGGCTTATGACGAAGGCGGCGGCCTCTATGATCACGTGCCTCCGTTCACCGTTGTCCCGCCGGACGCCACCCCGCCGCAGCTTGGCCCCAATGATCTCCCCGGCGACTTCACGTTAAGCGGATTCCGCGTTCCCATTGTTGTGATGTCGCCATTCGTGAAACCGCACTTTGTCTCGCACACTAATCGTGAGCTCACGTCAATCCTTAAGCTGGTGGAAACACGCTTCAATCTGCCTCCGCTTACCGCGCGTGACGCTGCGGCAGACGATATGACTGAGTTCTTTGATTTCATTAATCCGCCGGCGTTTCTCACGCCGCCACTACTGCCCGCCCAGCCGGTTACCGGGGTGGACGACATCACCAAGCAAGCTCCTCCGCAGTAGGTACTTGCGGCCTTGTCAGGAAAGGCCGCAAGCACTTCCTGCTTCAAACACGTTAACAGGCGATCCACGCTGCATGTGGGTCGCCTGTTTTATTTCCGTTCATACTCGTATGAGAAAGTTATGCCGCCCGAGTTCGGCGCAGAAACGTGGAGTTACCCTGACTCCCCAGTTCGCGGACGCAGCTCCATCTGCGTGTAGATCTGGTCTTCACCGGTTCTGATGAACCCCAAACGCGTGTAGAGCCGCTGGGCTGGATTCGTGTTAAGCACCTGCAACTGCAGCACTGCGCCGGAATCTCTGCATTGCTCGATCAGCGCACGAAGCAGTTCGCCGCCGATTCCACGTCCGCGGTGTTCGGGCAGCAGGGAAATATCAAGCAGCCGCCATGTGCCGCCTTCACGCTGTACGATCATGCGGCCGATCGGCTCATGGTCTTGTTCAATAATTTGATTTTCAGCAGTCGAGTATGTAGCGGAATACCATTGTTGTTGCGCATTGAATTGCATGCGCAAGAAAGCTTCCTGCTGAGCAGCAGGCCAGGCAAAAGCCCGGAGTTCATCCGCTCGCGTGCTGGCGTACAGCCGGAAAAGAAAATCCCGGTCCTCTGGCGCCGAAGGCCGCAATTGTGGCTTCATGATTGTAGGTAAGGCATCGAGAACAAAGCGGCGGATTGAATGTTCATGAAAGCTCCAGCTCGCCTGTTCTGACTTGGTCTTCCAATTTAAACCGGCTATGTCGCGCCGGCTCAAAGCTGGGATCAAGATTGCATGCTTCGCGCATAAGTTCCAGCGCCTCACGTGACCGGCCCAATCCAAGACAGCACAGGCCCAAATTGTAACTTGTGGTGGCTGACGGGCCGTAAAGCTGCTGTGAATTCCTGAACATTGAGTAGGCTTCCTGGAAAAACCGGAGTTCCAGCAGGATAACGCCGCAATAGAAGGCCAGGACGTTTTCATCCTTATTCAGCGGATAATGATTTTCCCATGTGTTCAGCACCGCATCGCGCAGATCACTGCGTTCTGCCTTCGCGTTTCTTGCCTGCCTTGCAATCACAGGAAATAATCGCGAGAGAACCACCGGGTCCCAGCGCGTGAGTCGAAGCAATGGCAGCACCTGAGGCAGAGGGATTTCTTCAAGATAGGCGTTCAACCAGCTCATGAGGGCAAAGAGATCATCTGGGCCAAACGCATCTACTGTTTCCTGATATGCCTTGTGAGTGGCAGGGAACTCATCGCCAGGATTGCGCTGTATAAACGCGCAGACGTTCAAGCTGGTAAAGTGCTTTGGCGGCGCCAGCGCTTCGCCGCCGTTGCCGCGGAAATATTTTCCGATCGCGTCAAAGTTCACGAGTTGAGAGAAACATTTACCGCCCGCATGAAAATCCAATGAAGGGGCGCCAGGAGCCAGCGCCAGGTCTTCTTCATGGGCAATGCCTTTGTCGGCCACCAGAAGCAGCATTCTACCGTCGTTGGAATGGCTGAGTTGCTGCAAGATCTGGAGCGCGCTGGCGGGAAAAAGAATCGTCGCAGCAGAAAAATGGGTACGGTACTGCTCCAGAATGCTGTTCCATAAATCATCTGTATATCGCCGCGACGCGATGGCGGAGTTTTGATAGGAAAATTGCAAATCTTTTAAAGATTGAATCTCGGCATCTACCGCAGCTAAAGTGGTCACCAAAATTTGATGGATTGCGCCGTTCTCGATTGCGAATGCATCCTGGGGAAGACTATCGAAAACGTAATTGGCAATTACGACGAGTGGCCCCGCCGTTTGTACAGGATGATCCTGTCCAGCCTGAAAAACTTTAAATTCCAAAACGCCGGAGTCGGCAAATTCTTTCAGATAAGCATTCTCACGCCACTCTGTGATCAGGTTCTCAGCCGTATCGGTCATGCAATAGCGCACAAGCTGCGAAGGTATGTTGTTGCCCTGTAGTAAAGCAGTCAGTTTGCGCAGAAAAAGATAAGAAAATTTACCGGTACCAGCGCCAAGTTCCAGAATGAGCAAAGGGTTTTCCCGCGAGAGTGGCGTGGAGTTGCGATGAGCGGGCGACATGCAATCCCGTAGAAACGCAGCCACCATTGCCGCATAGATTTCGGCAATGAATGGATTATTGGTGATATAGCTGGGGACCAGGTCCTCATTCCAGGCTTTTAGTCCCCGCCGTTCGTAGAAGTCCCGCTGCAAGCTCCAGATGATGGACTGGGATAGAGGAACATTCTTTTCAAGCGCCCGCCAGGCTGCTCCAGTAGCAGCGCTAATACCGGGAGTGGAAGGGCCTGTTTTTTCGTCCGGCATAGATTAGTGATCAATGGTAGCGCAAAAGAGAAAAGGCCCCAGCATATCCAGCCTGGAGCCCGACAGAACAGCGTTTTAGCTTCGTGGCGGGAAGACTCCCTGTAGAGCGATGCAGAAGTTAAGCGTCAGGTACGGCATCATATTGTTGTGTGGCTGGCTGCCGCCGGCTATGTTAAGGGCTGCCGGATTCATCTGCACGTCCTTACTGTTGGCCCCCGGAGGCGAGTAGAGTGAGGGACCGGTCTTCAGGCCAGAGGCCCATGCATTGCTTACTGGGCTGCCCTGGCCGCCGCCGGTCGCGGCAACTGCGTTGTGGTTGTGCGCAGGCATTTCCGACTGGAGGAGCGTTACGGTCTGCTCTCCGCTTTCCTCACCCAGGAAACGTGGGCTCAAGCCGGAACCCTGGCCTTGTTGCATGGGTGTGTTGCCTTGCATATTGGGCAAGGCAAAGGTGCTCTTGCCGTCACCCCCGTAGGTTGTACCCAAAAGCGAGAACAGAGCGGTGTTCTGGCTGATTGGCAGGAGCTGGCCATTGCAGAGCGCCCAGCCCTTGGGAGCAAAGTTAAAAGGGAAAATCCTGATCTCGGCTACAAATGGGTCCATGTCTATCCTTCTCCTTTAGGTTTGCGAGGGGAAGATCCCCTGTAGAGCGATGATGAAGTTGAGCACCAGATATGGCGACATGTTGTTATGCGGCTGGTTCCCGCCGGCAGCGGCGACGCCGGCCGGGTTCATGGCGGCGTTGGCAGAAGCGGCATAGCGCCCGGTAACGTGGCCCCACAAGTTTCCGCCGGCGCCGGAGGCAGTTGGTGGATCAGTGTCATTGCCCGTGGGAGTATGGGTGTGCGCCGGCAATTCCGCGATGTTCAGCGTGTGGGCTGTCTCGCCGCCGGTTTGTCCCAGGATAAAGTCGCCGGTAAAGTGGTTGGGGACGCGGCCTTGGAGGTTAGGCAGCGCGAAGTTTACCCGCCCATCACCCCCATAAGTGGTACCCAGCAGTGAGAATAATGCTTGGTTCTGATTAATGGGCAGCAACTGGCCATTGCAGAGCGCCCAGCCCTTGGGAGCAAAATTAAAGCTTACAAGCTTGATTTCAGATATGAAGGGTGTCGCCATTTTCTCTCCTTGAAAGTTTTCCCAGACCGCGATAGTGCCGCGTGTCCTATTTGAGCGGACTACGAGTATCCCGGTTCGGCCCGCAGTTAGGTTTGGCTCGGAAAGATTCCAAACAAAGAAATGATGAAATTGATCGCGAGGAACGGCACCATGTTGTCATGCGGTTGGGAGCCGCCGGACAGTCCGATGGCGGTGGGCGCCATATTGCTCGCAGGCGCAACATTAGCATAGGGAGGATCCGTGGCTAGTTGGGCCCAGACCCCGCCCTGTGGGCCGGCTTGGCCCCCAGCGCCAGAGTTGCAGAGCGGCGGATGGCTGTGCGCCGGAATTTGCGACGTGGTCAGCGTAACCGATTCCACGCCCGCAGGTTGCCCGATGATGTACGATCCTCCGCCGCCGTTGCCCATGTGCACCGGCACCCGGCTTTGCAGGTCAGGCAGGTTGAAGGTTTCTTGTCCATCGCCGCCATAGGTTGTGCCGATCAGTTGAAACAGCACGTCATTTTCTGAGATGGGGAGTGTCTGTCCTTGGCATAACATCCAGCCTGCGGGAGCAAAATTTCCGGCGAACATTCGTATTTCGCCTACATAGGGTGTTCCCATTCTGCGTTATCTCCTGTCTTTTAATACCGCTTGTTAATACTGCTGTGCTACCCAGGGGTTTACCGGCAGCCCGGTCCGGGCTGCCCATTCATTTTACTGCACGACTAAATTGAAGCTAGTTGTAGCAGTAAATCCGGCGCTGGTTGCGGTGATGGTAACGGCAAAAGTTCCAGCCGGAGTACCGGCAACCGGTGGAGGAGCTGGTGGAGCTACTCCGCACCCTGCCATCGCCAGCAGAAGCACCAGGCCAAGCATGAGCAGCATCGGTAAGCGCTTCACGCCTTTCCTGCGTTGTCCGCCAAAACTTGCCAGCACCATGCCGAACATCGGAAAAGCAAACATGGCGTAGAGCGGATTTCTTCCGGCTGCGCCGGGTCGCGGCGGAGCTGAAAGCGATGCGGTCCCTTTGGTGGTGAAGACTGAAACCGTCATGGCGGTGGGCCCTGGCGTTGTCGCGGGATCAATTGATCCCGGGTTGAAGTTGCAGCTGGAAGCGCTTGGCAGGCCACTGCAGCTAAAGGTGATCAAGCCCAACGTGGGATCTGGCGCGTCCACGTCGATTCCAATGCTCGCGGTATTGCCGTGTACCACGCTGACGCTGTCTGCGTGCGGCGTCATGATAATGGGCGGCCCAAGCGAGACGGTATCTGTAGCTGTGTTGTTGGTCGGATTTACATCACCGCCGCCGGAAACCGTCGCCTTGTTTGTGAAGGTATTCTGAATATTCTTCGGAATATTCACCGTCAATGTGATTGCAGGATAGCTGCTGCCCGAAGCCAATGCGTCTGCCCGCGTGCAGGTAAGCGTTGCCAGCGTGCAGGTCCAGCCGGTGCCGCTGAGTGCGGTTGGAACTGGAGGATTCTGTACGTTGGGCAGCGTATCAACTACGTTGACTGTGCCTACTGTGGGACCAAAACCAACATTGCTGACCGTGATCGTCCATACCGCGCCGGTCTGGCCGCGATTGAACGTGCCGCTGTGGGTCTTGGTGATGGCTAGATCCGGAGCCTCAACGTCGATTGTTGCCGTTGCCTGGTTGCCGGAACCAGCATTGCTGGAAGTGACCGTGCCGGTGGTGTTCACTTTATGACCACCGGTGGTTCCAACCACATTCACAGAGAAGCTGCAGGAGCCGCCTGCCGGAATTGTGCCTCCGGAGAGGTTGACCACGGAGAAGCCTGAGACCGTTCCGGTTGTGATTGTGCCTGCGCCGCAGGATCCGGTAAGTCCATTCGGGTTTGCCACTGCCAGACCAGCCGGCAGCGTATCGCCGAATCCAACTCCGTTGATCGCTACCGTAGCGTTGGGATTGGTGATGGTGAAGGTCAGAGTGGTGGTGCCGTTCAGTTGAATGCTGGCCGCGCCAAACGCCTTCGCGATGCTTGGAGGTCCAATCACCGTGACCGTTGCTGTATTGCTGGTTGCGCCCGGCCCGCTCTCAGTCGATGAGATTGGCCCAGTCGTATTGTTTTGCACGCCCGCAGCGATCCCATTGACGTTCAGGCTGATTGTGCATGATGCATTCGCAGCCAGAGTGCCTCCCGTGAAGCTGATTGAGCCCGATCCCGCAGCAGCCGTTACCGTGCCGCTGCAAGTGCTGGTAAGTCCGCTCGGCGTTGCAACCTGGAGCCCTGCCGGAAGCGTGTCAGTGAAGCTAACGCCGGTCAGCGCAAGTGACGTGTTTGGATTGCTGATGCTGAAGGTCAGCGAGGTGTTTGCACCCACCAGGATGCTGGCCGCGCCAAATGCCTTCGTGATCGTCGGAGGCGTGCCCACGGTCAGGTTTGCGCTGGCCGTGTTACCCGTTCCGCCATTCGTTGAAGTTACGTTGCCTGTGGTATTGGTGTACTGGCCCGCGGCCGCGCCGGTAACAGTTACTGAGAACTGGCACTGGCTATTCGCCGCAATCGTGGCGCCGGACAGTGAAATTCCCGTCGGCCCGGTCGTTGTCAGCGTTCCGCCGCAAACCGTAGCGGAAGCGTTGGCCACGGTCAATCCCGTCGGCAGCGTGTCTGTGAATGCCACGCCTGTCAGGGACTGCGCGTTCGCCGCCGGGTTCGTGATCGTGAACGTCAGCGAAGTGGTCGCGTTCAAGGCAATGCTGCTCGGGTTAAATACTTTGGCAATGGACGGAGGCGCTTCCACGTTGATGCTTGCTGAAGCTGTTCCGCCTGTACCGCCTTCTACCGAGGTCACGTTGCCTGTGGTGTTGTTCTGAGTACCTGCGCCAATGCCAGTCACGTTCACTGAGAATGTGCAGCTCGCGTTTCCAGCCAATGAAGCTCCGGACAGGCTGATCACATTTGTTCCAGCCGTGGCGGTAATCGTTCCGCCGCCGCAAGAGCCAGAAAGACCGTTCGGTGTCGAGATGACCAGGCCGGCTGGCAGCGTGTCAGTAAAGCCCACGCCGGTAAACGCTGTGGGATTGTTGTTCTGGATGGTGAAGCTCAAGCTGGTTGAGCCGTTCAGCGGAATGCTGGCCGCACCGAACGCCTTAATAATGACCGGCGCACCGACAACCGTGATGGAAGCATTCGACGTGTTGCCTGTGCCGCCCTCAGTTGAAGTCACAGTCACGCTGTTGTTCTTTACTCCCGGAGTTGTGCCCTGGACATTTACAGAGACGGTGCAGCTTGCGCTGGCTGCCAGCGTTCCGGCAGACAAGCTCACTGAGCCCGATCCTGCAGCTGCCGTGGCCGTTCCGCCGCACGTGTTGTTTAGGTTAGGCGTTGAAGCCACTATCAATCCGGCAGGCAAACTGTCTGTGAAGGCAATTCCCGTCAGCGCCAGGTTGGTGTTCGGGTTCTGGATGGTGAACGTCAGCGAAGTTGTTCCGTTCAGCGGAATCTGCGCTGCGCCAAAGGCCTTCGTAATTGCCGGCGGCGTAGCCACAGTTAGATTGGCTGAAGCCGTGTTGCCCGTTCCGCCGTTGGTTGAAGTTACGCTTCCTGTTGTATTGGTGTACTGACCAGAGGCCGCGCCGGTCACCGTAACGCTGAACTGGCACTGACTGTTCGCGGCGATCGTCGCACCTGTCAGCGCTATACCGGTTGGAGCCGTGGTCGTCAGCGTACCACCGCACACCGTGGCTGTGGCGTTTGCCACTGTCAGGCCCGTGGGCAATGTATCGGTAAACGCTACGCCACTGAGGGCTACAGCGTTGGCCGCCGGATTCGTGATGGTGAACGTGAGCGAAGTGGTCGCGTTCAAGGCAATGCTGCTCGGGTTAAATACTTTGGCAATGGACGGAGGCGCTTCCACGTTAATGCTTGCTGAAGCTGTTCCGCCGGTACCGCCTTCAGTGGAAGTCACGTTGCCCGTTGTGTTGTTCTGTGTGCCTGCGGCGGTTCCCGTCACATTTACTGAGAATGTGCAGGAGCTGCTCGCGGCAATCGTTCCGCCGCTCAGGCTGATCACGTTGGTTCCCGCAGTGGCTGTGATCGTACCAGCGCCGCATGTGCCGGTAAGGCCGTTAGGAGTCGAGATCACCAGGCCCGCCGGCAGCGTGTCGCTAAATGCCACGCCGGTCAGCGCCACGGTGGTATTGGAGTTGGTGATGGTGAAGCTAAGTGAGGTCGAGCCATTCAGCGGAATGCTGGCCGCACCGAACGCCTTAATAATGACAGGCGCGCCGACTACGCTGATAGAGGCATTGGACGTATTGCCCGTGCCACCTTCGGTTGAGCTTACTGTTACTGAATTGTTCTTCACGCCCGCCGTGGTTCCCGTCACGTTGACTGAAACCGTGCAGCTTGCGCTTGCCGCCAAGGTTCCGGCAGACAAGCTCACTGATCCCGAGCCCGCAGCTGCCGTGGCTGTTCCTCCGCAGCTATTGGTCAGGTTTGGTGTGGAAGCAATTACCAATCCCGCCGGCAAACTGTCATTGAAAGCAACCCCGGTCAGAGCCAGGCTGGTGTTGGGGTTCTGGATGGTGAACGTCAGCGAAGTTGTGCCGTTCAACGGAATGCTGGCAGCGCCAAATGCCTTGGTGATCGATGGCGGTGAAGCTACGGTCAAATTGGCTGAAGCCGTGTTGCCCGTTCCGCCGTTGGTTGAAGTTACGCTTCCTGTTGTGTTCGTGTACTGACCGGAAGCTGCGCCGGTTACCGTGACGCTGAATTGGCACTGGCCGCCTACGGCGATAGTTGCACCGGTTAAAGCGATTCCAGTCGGAGCCGTTGTCGTAAGCGTTCCACCGCAAACCGTGGCGGAAGCACTCGCCACCGTGAGTCCGGTCGGCAGCGTGTCAGTAAATGCCACGCCGGTCAGCGGACTAACGTTCGCCACAGGATTCGTGATCGTGAAGGTCAGCGAGGTTGTCGCGTTCACCGCAATCGTTGCAGGATTGAATACCTTAGCGATGGAAGGTGGCGCTGCCACATTGACTGAAGCCGTGGCTGTTCCGCCCGTGCCGCCTTCGGTGGAAGTCACGTTACCCGTGGTGTTGTTCTGTGTCCCCGCGGTAATCCCTGTCACATTCACTGAGAAGCTGCAGGAGCCCCCGGCGGCAATCGTTCCGCCGCTCAGGCTAATCACGCCTGTTCCGGCTGTGGCTGTAATCGTGCCAGCGCCGCAGGTTCCGGTAACTCCGTTTGGAGTCGAAATCACCAGGCCCGCTGGCAGCGTGTCGCTAAAGGCCACGCCGCTCAAGGCGACCGTCGCATTCGGATTGTTGATGGTGAAGCTAAGCGAAGTTGAGCCGTTCAGCGGAATGCTTGCCGCGCCAAAAGCCTTAACAATGGTCGGCGGAGCCACTACCGTAATGGACGCATTGGCCGTATTGCCTGTGCCGCCATTGGTTGATGTCACTTGGACGCTGTTGTTCTTTACGCCCGCGGTAGTTCCCTGGACGTTCACGGAAACCGTGCAGCTTGCATTCTTAATCAATGTTGCGCCGCTTAAAGATACTGACGAAGATCCGGCCACCGCCGTCGCCGTGCCTCCGCAACTGTTGGTTAAGTTGGGCGTTGAAGCCACGACCAGACCTGCTGGCAGATTGTCAGTAAATGCAACGCCGTTGAGGGTCAGGTTTTGATTGGTGCTGCTCACGGTAAACGTGAGGCTGGTGGTGCCGTTCAGCGGAATCGTCGCCGCGCCAAATGCCTTGGCGATTGTTGGCGGATTAATCACCGTGATGTTTGCCGATGAAGTGTTGCCGTTGCCCGCATCCGTGGAAAGAATCTGTACGCTGTTGGTGTAGTTATTGTCTACCGTCCCGGTGATGTTCACCGAGATCGTGCAAGTTCCAACCGGCGTCAGGTTATTGCTAAAGCTGATGCTGCCGCTTCCCGCCGTGGCTGTTACCGTCCCTCCGCAGGTATTAGTTACGCCAGGCGTTGCCGCCACCTGCAATCCAACGGGCAGCGTGTCAGTAAAGCTGCCATTGATCGCGACCACGTTCGGATTGTTGATGCTGAAGTTTACGGTCGTTGTGCCGTTCACCGGAATTGTTGCCGCGCCAAAGCTCTTGGTGATCGTCGGCGGCTCCAAAATCACGATGCCAACGTTGGCTGTTCCGCCGCTGGAAACGCCGAGCCCTGCGGCTGCCGCAGTGTAAGTAAATGTATTTACGGTGGGCGTGGCTGTAATGATGAATGTGCCGTTGTATCCGCCTGCGCCTACGCCGGAAATCACGGCCGTTTCTCCCGTACTGAAACCATGTGCGCCCACCGTGGTGATGGTCGCAGTTGTACCCGCCTCAGTCGCGCTGGAAATCAAACTGTCCAAGGCCAGCGCCGTTCCCTGGTCCACCGTGGCGGTTGGATTGGCGCGCCCTGATGTGCCACCGGCGTTAAACGTGGCTGTCGCCTGCGCGCTCGCATTCAAAGTTTCCGGCTGCGCCTGCGGAATGTTCCCCAAAGGTCCTGAAGCAAATGTGATTGGTAGTCCAATGATCTCATTCAAGTTTCCTACCAACGCAGCGCCGTTGCCGTGGTTGTCCTTGCTCATATCGCCCGTGAGCGTGGTGCTCTGGTTAATACGGATCTTCTCCGGGCTTGCCTGGTGCGTCAGCACGATAAATGGATCAAAGCAGACGTCGTTTGTATTGGCCGCTGCTGGGCACGTGCTGCCAGCAGTCACGATCGTGCTTGCAGGCACGTTCGTTCCCCACCAGTCGTTTGTCGCCGTTACCTGGTTCCCACCTGTAGCGGCTGTAATGTTCACAAGGTTACTGCTGGCAGGATTGTGTGTTGCGCTGTTTCCCGCAAAACGGCTGAAGTTGATCACCACCGGCCCAATGCCAGTGCCACCGCCGTTAAAAAGTCCACCACCGTCGCCGGCTGTGCTGTTTCCCGTGATCGTTACCTTGCTCAGCGTCATACCATCGGAAGCCTGGTTCACGATTCCGCCGCCGCCGGCGAAGTTCGCGGAAGCGCCTTCGTTCCCTGACGTGTTGTTGCTGATCACCGTTCCGCCGTCAATCAGGAGCGTGGCTTCATTGTTAATTCCGCCGCCCATGCCGGTAGCCGTGTTCCCTGAGATGGAGCCGCCGGAGATATGGCTCTGGGGTTGCGTGTGCTGGCCGGAGAAGAACAATCCGCCGCCTGTGGGAGTCACGGTTCCCGCGGTGTGCGTGTGATTGGTCAGGACCTGCACATTGCTCATCACAATGCGGGAACGAGCGTCTATCACGCCGCCGCCGCCGTCGCCGCAGCAGGTCGCCGTCGCGTCCGAAATCGCCGTCGCGTCGTTGTTCTGCACGATCACATTCGTCAACGTGGCAAAGCCCGTTCCGTTCAGGGTGTTGAACATCGTGAAGCCGCCGCCCTGCCCGTCCGTGACCGCATTGTTCTGGATCGTCACGTTGGTCATCGTCAGGGTCGCGGTACCCGGGTTGCCGGTGTCGAAGTCGAATGCGCCGCCGAAGCCGTCCTGAGTATTGCAGCAGTCGCCGCGGTTGTTTCCGTTCTGGATCGTCAGGTTGGAAACGCTGACCGAGGCGTTGGTAAAAGGTGCCGTTGGTCCAGGGGAATCAATGTCCTGGTTGAACGAGATCACCTTGTCCACGCTGGTAGCCAGCGTCGTTCCGCCTTGGATAATAGTCGTGGCCTGCCCTGCGCCCACGATGTTGACCGAATCCTGCACTTCCAGCGTTCCCTGTTGTGATGTGTGGTGGTCCGCCGCATTTCTGGGCCGGGTGAGCGTGTAGGTCCCCGTTGGAACGATGATCGTGTCTGTGCCCGCAGTGGCGTTTGCTTCAATGATCGCCTCGCGCAAGCTGCACTGGCCTGGTGTAGCGGCTGCGCATGCGCCCGGAGTCACTGTGTCAGCCGTCGTGTTCACCGTAAATGTTGGATCGGGCAGCGGCATCAGCACGGAAGGAGTGCTCTCGCCCTGGTGGATCGATACTATGCCGTGGCGTCCGTCAATGTTGGTGCGTGCGGGAATCGCCGCGAGCGGGTTGCCTGAATAAGGCCGTGTGGAAAGCACTGCCGGAGCAAACGTGGTTGCTCCCTGCGGCACGTCAGGATGCTGCACTACCACAAGCTGTCCCGTAGAACCGTTGAGCACCATCACATCGTCCATCTGGTGGTCGGAAATTCTGGTGCGGAACAGCACTGGCGGCTGTCCGGCCGCAAACGTTGCTGCGGCATTAATGTCTTCCACGATCTTCCAGCCGTTCACCGGAAAAACTTTGGCTGGCAGCAGAGGATTTGGTCTTGTGCGCAACTTGCCGGATTGTCCCAGCGCCTTCAGTTCGTCGGCGGTATAAGCCCGTGGATCAAACTCGTTGTGCGCGGCAATGTGGATTGTCCCATCGGAGGTCAGCAGCGCCAGTTGCAGTCCAGGTGCGCGATCAATCACGAAGCTGCCCACCGCCAGCGCGGTGGCGGTAATCGGCAGTGAAATCTGTTGCAGCTTCATCGTGGAGCCGCGCAGGATCTGCACCTTGCCCCCGGCCAGAAACGCCAGATCGTTGTTGCCATCGCCAAAATCGCCAAAGTTCAGGTTAGAAGCCGCGCCGCTCAGCGGAAAGGCCGCTACCGGATCCAGTCCATCTTTGCTGCCGTTGAAAACGGCCAGCTCGGCGCCTGAATTCCCGTTGATTCCCACAACGATCTGGTTGAAGCCAGTGGCGTGTCCCAGGTAGCCGCCCAGCATGGCTGTAACGCCGCCCGGTAAATTAACCGTCTGCGGTGCGGTGAAATTTCCTTTGCCGTCACCGGTAAATACCACGAGCGCGCTTCCGCCCTTGGCCGCGATTACGAGATCATTGTGGCCGCTGGCGGTGAAATGCCCCACCGCCATAAAGTCCGGATTCACCGGCGTGGCGAGCGTAGAGCTCTGCGCCAGAAATGGCGCGGGAAACTGACCATGCGCAATCGCCTGGAATGAGGCGTCGCTTTGCGGCGCGAAGGCATCAAGATTGCCGCGCTGAATGCTTATATGTCCGGCGTAGCCCACCAGTAAGTCGGCGATCCCATCTTCATCCACGTCGCCGGTGATTAGCGCCAACGGCTGTGCCGTGGCCGGCGCCAGAGCTGCGTGCCCGCCCAGCAGCGCAGCGCCAGCAGGCGCACCGCCTGGCTGCATGGGCAACTGTTGCCTTTCACCCAGCCAGATTCGTGGTCCGGTTGGCTGGGCTTGCGGCACCTGAATGGGCGCAGCAAGTGCAACGGTTTGCAACATTGAAATGCTAATTAAGGCAAAAATGGCAGCAGAGCAGACGCGGACACAAATCCCATGTCTCAAGGGACGTTCTCCTGGCACACGCAAAAGGTGTGAGTTAAGGGTGGTTGTTAAGGGGGCTTCCGTCTGTTAATCCGTCATTAACAGTTGCAAATCTCTTCAACTAATCCGTAGTGAACTTTGTAAGCCGATGCTATTCACGTACTCTGCCTTTTCCGTCCAATTCTTGTCAAGAGGAAAACGCCCCTATAAGTGCTGAAAGTAATCGATTTCAGTGAGAGTCTCTGCTTTTCCTAGGCTAAAGCATCTACCAAAAGCCGTCGATTACCATCGATTTAAAACTTCAAGAATTTCATTACAAAAACCTGGTACTTAGGCTATAAATTAACTCCCCAATCTGTTGTCCCAGTGTCCCAGCTTCCGGTTCCAGGTCAGAAAAATCACGTCAGAAAGCAAAAACGTTCGCTAAGGAGAAGGTGAACAATGGCGGTTTCACGACGGAAATTCTTGAGCAGTAGTGTGGCTACAGCGCTCGCGTGCGCTTCTGCGCCTCTTGTGGCGTTGGGTGGCGGCAGGACTTTGCCCCGCGACACCGGTCTGCCTAATCGAAACGGCGCGGTGGCAGGCGATATTCGCGCTATCTCAGCAAAACAAAACGTAACGCCCGACCAGCGCTATGGCGGCGTTGCCAATCTTACCCGCGACTCTTTTGCCGGAGCCGTTGGGTCAACGTTCAAACTCAGCAGCACGTCCGGAACTAGCCAACCATTCTGGCTCCGGCTGCTTTCTGTAACAGACCTCAGTGCGCCGCCTGCCGCCAATCCGGCAGCCATGGCGGTTTCACCGCCTCCGGCTGCGCAGCAGATCGTTCGCACTAGCTCATTTAGCCTCGCATTTTTTGGCGGTCCGCTTCCCGGCATTCAGCAAGACACATTTTTCATTGAACATCCGGAGCTGGGACAATTTGCTTTATTTATTGTTTCTGCCGGACCGCAGCAATACACGGCAATCGTCAATCGCTTGCAGACTAAAACAGTTTTGCCGGTCTAGCGAGCGTGAAGTTGATTTGGCGGCTCAGCCCGCGTACTGCAGCAGCAGGTGAAAACCCTCTTGCTGGATGGGCGTGAAGCCGAGCCGCTGAAACAGCCGCAGCGACGGATTAAATGTTTCCACGTAGATGGTCACCGGTTTACCGGCTTCTTTCGCTTCGGCCATGATCTGGTACAGCAGAAAGGAGCCGGCGCCCGGTTGCGATGCTCCGGCAGCAACGTAATATCAAGGATGTGAAACTTCCCTCCCGAGCGGTCGAGATATAAACGGCCCGCGACATCGCCTTCAAGGCAAATAATCTCGTGGCAGGCTTGAGGATGCTGCGCGGCATAGTGACTTTTCTGCGCCTCCCATTGCATGCGTACAAATTGCTGCTTCTGCTCGGATGTCCAGGGCACTTGTGCCATTTCCTGCTCGCGCGTGCTGCCATACACCTTGAGCAGAAAGTCGTCATCTGAATCCTGTACGGGGCGCAGCGTTACTTTGCCGGTCATTATGATGATGGTCTGCGGAAGCGATGGAACACGGCTTCATACAGCGCGCCGTTTTGCTGGTCCGCTGAAATGGGCGTGAGGAAGATTTCGAATTCCCCTAGCTTTTCATGTTCCAGGCGATGGGTCTGCTGGTCCAGCCGGGGCTTGAATGGGCCACCAAAATGAAGCGAAAAAAGCTCCATTTTGGGGGAAAGATCGTTCTCAACCACATCAACCAGCTCAAGCGTGATTGACGCGGTATTGTCCTGATGGACTTTGAATTGGCTGTGCAACTGCTCGCGAAAAAGTTTGGCGTTCAAACTATCCAGAGGCGTCGACATAGGAACTCACAGCCTAAGCAACAGGGTTCGCTAGTGTCAACCCTGCGCAGGATTGGGAGTGTCTTAGTAGAAAATGCTTCTCACTGTGTTCCTGAGCGAATCCGAGGGAGCTTGCGAGCCTGGGGCCCCGGTGCCGCGTGGTGGGGTGGGACAGAGGACGAGTCGAAGGACCTCGAGAATTTTTTCTACCCATGTTGCATCCGGGTGTTCTCACAATAGTTCGCCTGCTCTTAGGCACAACCCATCATCCAGCTTCTCCTTAGCTCAGCTTTTGCACTGCTATAAAGCTATTTCTGCGCGCCATGCTAGTTCGAGCGAGGCTCAGCCTGACATTCGAGACAGCAATCTTGACCATCCCTAGATAGCCATTTTATTGAGGCTTAGGCGCGCCTTTCACCGCTTTGGCAGTTTGGTTCTGCTGAATGGTAAACGCAACTTCAGGATAAGTGCGCGCGACTTTCAAGTTCCCGCCGCTTGAAAGCGAAGCCGGAGCTTTCAGTCCCGCAACGCGATGTCCTGTCGCCTGGTCGGTCAGAAAAAACATCAACGTGGCATCTTTTGAAAGAGTGTTCCACAGCGGATCATTAGTAAAGTCAGGCAGGTCCATGACGAAACTTCCGTCCGCATCCACTGTTGCTTTGGTCACGGCAAGCGGTGAGATTGAAAGGCCTGGAACGGAAAAGAATTTTCCCGCCCAGCGCACCACATACATGGATTCCACTTGCAGTTGCTGCCCGCCGGCAGGCAGCGCAACTTTTCCGCGCAACTCAACGGTCGGCAGTTTCTGGCATTGGAAGTCGCCTTGCCGCGTACTGCTGGCAAGATCCTCGGCGGTAAAAGTCACGAACTGGCAGCCAGGCGCGTATGCAATGGCATTAAATGTCTTTGGTGTGCGCCCGCTTGAGTCGGTGCGAATGACCAGCTTGTCATTTGCCGCTACTGCAGCCGTGGATGACCAGCGAACCCCTGATTCGTCCGTGAGAAAATATCGCACCTGGACGTCTTTGGCCGGCGTAGGCGCAATCACAGAAATTGTGAAGATCGCATCTGCTGGACTGGCCTGCGCTGTGGATGTTCCGGTCTGTGCTGCAAGGTAAGTTCCTGGAACAGTCAATAGAAGGACAAAAACAACGGCAAGGACTAAATTGCGTGCTAATGCTGGCATATCCGTCAAACCTCTTGCGCCATTATCGCTCAAAACGAAAGTTGATAGATCAGGAATTCTGCCGAAAAAGGTACTTAGCTAAACGTAATCAGTAGTCCTTGAAAAGCTGGCGGCGAGACTCGAACTCGCGACCTCTGCAATGACAGGCAGAAATTCTAGGAGGATTCAAAGACTTAGCAGCACCGCTGATTGCTAGCATTGGCTGCATTCTAGCGTGCAAGACCTTCCGCAACACAAAAGATGAGATGTTGAGCGTATGCAGCATAGAGCATGTCTTCAATTTGTGCGACGCGGAAGAGGAGTCAAAGGACCCGGCGAAAGAAAACTCGCAAAGACCGATTAACTATCTGAAAACTGCCGCCCGAACTGCCACTGGTGGCCCTTTGATTCCACATCGCGAGCTGCAGATTCTGTATAGGTAACGATCACTCTCGAGCGGACAATCATCGACGGCTATGGCCGCTCGCGGAGTCGTCCTCGATTCCAAGTCCCAGTATCCGCTAGCCCAATCGATGACGTCCCTGAGTCTTTATGCTGACTAATGATCCGACACTTTGATTGTGCATTCTAGTTTGGCCTAAGGACAACTCATCTCGCCGAATATGGCTGAAATGAGTTTTGTTTTTCCTGTCTTAACAGCAGGTGACACTTTGACTCTATGGCGCAAAATATCCCGAGATATCCAGGACGAGGTGATTCGGATTGGATGCGAACGCACTGACTGAGCCGTTGGCCGTTGGCACAATGGCCATGTTCGATGTCACGGCTCCATCAATGGCATTCAATGTGGATGCCAAAGGTTGAGCAGCACCCTGCGGCCACAATGTCAGGAATCCCAATGGTCCGGGAGGAACAACCGTCGCGTTCAGAACAAAGGATTGCGCCGAAGCGGGCGCGCCGCAGCCGCTGGACGTTACATCCACGTCAACCTTTCCGTTGAACGGCAGGGCTCCGGCGGGATTGCGAGTGTCCAGCACGCGGCATGGCGTCAAGGAGAAGAACGATAGTCCACCCGTGTCCGGCGGAGCGAAATATCCGTTGATGTCAATGACCAGGTCAGAGTCGTTCGTGGCAAAGACTGAGATGTCCCCATTTGTTCCCGCGGGCACAATTGCCGCATTGGCCGTAACTGCGCCAGTGACCGCGTTCAACGTTGAAACCAATGGCTGACTGCTTCCGGCTGGCCACGTAGTCAGGAAACCGAGCGGACCCTTTGGTACAGAAGTGAAGTTCAGCGAATACGCTCTCGCCGTCGCGGGTATATTGCAGGGACTGGAAAGAATCGGGAACGTTCTGCTCGCGTTGCCTACAAGAGAGGGGCCTCCAAGTGAGGCTGCCGCGTTGCGGGTATCGACGAGGCGGCACGGAGCTACTGGATAAAATTCCAGAACAGACGGGCTTAAATCAGAAACGAAGTATCCATTGATATCGAGAATCAGCTCCGTATCCTGAGTGGCGAAAGCACAGACGCCGCCATTGGTGCCGGCGGGAAGGATCGCCGCGGCGGCTTTGATCCGGCCGTCAATTGAGTTCAGAGTTGAAGCCAATGGTACAGACTGCCCGCAGGGGAACATTGTTAAGAATCCGAGTGGTCCTTTTGGCACCACCGTTACATTGATGGAATAAGCCTGGGCAGTCGCCGGAATGTTGCAGGCGCTATCGGGGACAGAGAAACCGCGGGAAGTTCCTCCGGTAATAAACGGTCCACCGAAAGGACCAGCAGGACTTCGTGTATCCGCAACTCGGCATGGAGTGACCGGCACGAAACGTAGTCCCGGCGGCGGGCCGCCAACGACTACGGTGACCGGGGTAGCGGATGATGCAGTATAGGTTGCGTCTCCTAAGTAGCTCGCGCTAATCGTATGCGACCCTGGCGTGAGCGGAACTTGCAGAGATGCGGTGGGTGCGGTTCCGGGGGAAAGCTGCGCAAGAGTTGCCGGCTGACCCAGCGCCGTGGTGCCTTCAGAGAATTGAACGGTGCCGGTCGGGAAAATTGATCCGGCATTTATCACCTGAGCGGTAAGCAATGCTGTGGATTGGCCCGGCTGCACAGTTAATACAACCGTGGGCGTCGCGGGACCGATTATCAACGTACCGTTCTTTGAGGTAACTGTGTAGTTGGTGAGTTTCAGTGAAGGATCATTCAAAGCAGGCACAATCGCGTAGGCTCCCAAAATGCTATCGATGGTGGCAACGCTGCTAAACGTCGCAGTAATGTTGTCCGCGTTCTTCAGGCCGGCAATTACTCCGGTGAAAATTGGGTTAGGACTGCCGTACGCGCGTGCGGCATTGGCAGCAATGATCGATAATGCTGCGGGCCCGATGGTCAGGGTTCCATTGTTGGATGTGACAGCATAATTCCCGAGCTTCCCGCCTGGATCCACCAGTGACGGCACCAACGGATATGTACCCACGGCAGTAGTAGGATCGGCTCCGGAAACGACAGCGGTGATGTTATCGCCATTCTTAAGACCGATGATCGTACCGGTGAATGCCGGATTAGGATCGCCATAGAGTCGGCTTGCGTTGCCGGCTGTAACCGTCAATGCGGCAGGAGTGACCGTTAGAATTCCATTGTTGGAATTGATGCTGTAGTTGCCGAGCTTCGTGCCCGGATCCGCCAATGTGGCCACGATCGGATAGCTTCCCACAGAGCTTGCTGCTGTTGCCGAGCTGCCGAAGGTGGCGGTAATTACGTCACCATTCTTTTGTCCGGAGAGCGTTCCGGTAAACGCCGGGTTGGGATCTCCATAGATGCGGGTGGCACTGGCCGAGCTCACGTTCAACCGCGCCTGGTTTACTGTAAGAACTCCGTTGACCGTACTAGCTGTGTAGTTGACGAGCTTGCCCGATGGGTCGATAGTCGGCACAATCGCATACGTTCCCACGGGACTTGCCGCGGTGGCTGCACTAGTAAGAGAGGCCGTTATGACATCGCCATTCTTCAGCCCGGCGACGGACGCGACAAAGGGCGGGTTCGGGTCGCCATACAGCCGGTTCGTATTGATTGCAGTAAACGTTAAGACGGCGGGGTTGACGGTCAATGTTCCGTTATTCAATGTGACTGTATAGTTGCCCAGCCTGGATGTGGGATCCACGAGCACCGGCGTGATGGGATAAGTTCCTACCAGACTGGTTAAGCCAGCAATGCTTGAGTAGGTTGCGGTGATGGCATCGCCATTCTTCAACCCAATAATCGTGCCGGCGAATGCGGGATTGGGATCGCCATAAGCGCGGCTCGCATTGCCGGAATTTACGGTCAAAGGCACCGTCGTAATCGTCAGGGTACCGTTGTTTGCAGTGACGATGTAGTTGCCGAGCTTGCTTCCGGGATCAACTGGACTGGGCGTAATCGGGTAGACGCCAACAGCGCTGCCCGCTATTGCCGTGCTGGCGAATGCCGCGGTAATGTTATCGCTATTTTTTAGTCCCGTGATGCTGCCGGTGAAAGCCGGATTGGGATCTCCATAGGCGCGCGTAGCGTCAGCTGCTGTGATTGTGAGTGCTGCTGGATTGACGGCAAGAGTGCCGTTGGTGGACGTAACGCTATAGTTGCCCAGCTTGGTCGTCGGGTCAGCTAGCGTGGGCACGATGGGATAGCTTCCCACTGCGCTTGCCGCTGTGGCTGCACTGGCAAAGGTTGCGGTTATATTGTCGCTGTTCTTGATGCCTGCAATCGTTCCCGTGAACGGCGGATTGGCATCGCCGTACAAGCGGCTCGCATTCGTGCCGCTCACGACCAACGAGGCCTGGGTGACAGTCAGCGTGCCGTTAACCTGGGTCACGCTGTAGTTACCCAACTTGCCGTTAGGATCGACTAACGAAGACGTGATTGGATAGCCTCCTACCGGACTTGCTGCCGTGGCAGTGCTGCTGAAAGTGGCAGTGATGTTATCGGTATTTTTGATTCCAAGGATCGTTCCGCTGAACGCTGGATTTGGGTCACCATAGATACGGCTGGTGTTGGCGGCGGTCACGGTCAGTGGAGCTGTGGTGACCGTAAGAATTCCATTCGCAGAGACCACAGCGTAGTTGCCAAGTTTCGTTCCCGGATCCACGAGCGTAGGCACAATTGCGAATGTTCCTACAGAACTGGTCGGATCGGCAACACTTGCGTATGTAGCTGTAATCGCATCGTTGTTCTTGATGCCCGAAATGGTGCCGGTAAGCAGCGGGTTGGCATCGCCATACTGACGGCTCGCATTGGCCGCCGTTACTGAAAGCGGCGCGGGACTCACGGTGAGGGTGCCATTGTTGGATGTGACTGTGTAGTTGCCAAGTTTCAGCGCCGGATCAACCAGCGTTGGCACAATGGGATATGTTCCTACGCCGCTCGTCGGCAGGGCCGCGCTGGCGTAAGTTGCGGTGATGTTGTCAGCGTTCTTGATTCCGATGATGGAACCGCTGAAAACCGGATTGGCATCGCCATAGAGCCGGCTTGCATTGGCGGCAGTGACGCTTAAAGCCGCAGGGCTGACGGTGAGCGTGCCGCTATTTGCAGTAACCGTGTAATTGCTGATCACCGACGGTGCGCCGCTCAACGAGGCCGTGATGGGGTACGTTCCAACCGGGCTGGTCGGATCTGCAACGCTGGCAAACGTGGCGGTAACGACATCTCCGTTCTTTGCCCCGGTGATGGTCCCGGTGAATGTTGGGTTTGGATCACCGTAGAGCCTGCTGGCGTTCGCCGCAGATGCGGATAGCGGCGCAGGAGTTATTGTCAACGTTCCCGTGGATGTGACCGAATAGTTAGCCGCGAGGAAGGAGGCTCCAGGCACCACAGTGCCGGTGATGGGATATGTTCCCACAGGACTCGTTGAGAGTGCGGTCGTAGAGAAAGTGGCAGTCGCCTTGTCGCCGCCTTTCAGCCCCGTGACGGTCCCGGTAAGCGCTGGATTAGGATCGCCGTAAAGCCTGCTCACACTGTTTCCAGCAAGCACAAGAGGCGCACGATTGATGGTGAGTGTGGCCGGAACAAACGTGAATGAATAATTTGTCGCCAAAAGCGTACCCACCGCGCAGGTGATTGGAGCAGTTCCTGCGCTGGTGTTCACATTGGCAGAGGTGGTGCAGTTGGCTGTTCCGCTCACAACTGCGACGGTTTCATTATTGAGGAATCCGGAGATCACGTAAGTGAAAGCCGGATTGGCGTCACCATAGGTTTTGGACGCGTTTTGCGCGGTGACGGTTAGGACCGCTTTATTGACGGTAAGGGTGGACGTGCCAGTGCTGTTCTGGAATTGCGAGTCCCCGGCAAAGCTTACGCCTATGGAATGAGCACCGGCAGTGATGGGAATACCGCCCAGCACAAGGCTTACGTTTGGAAGAGAGGCAACGCCAGTGGCGCTGGTAACCGCGGTGCCTACGACGGTTCCATCGAGTGAAAAGGTGATGGTACGCCCCGCGACGGCCGCGCCGTTAAGTGTTCTCTTCAGGGTGGTGGAAAGCGATGCTGTTCCGAAATAATTTGCGGTGGCGCCCACCACTACAAAGTTAGTAGCTGAAAGCGGCGCTGATACAGTAACGGATGTGTTGGCCGAGTTGTTGGCGGGATTTGTATCCACCGCAGAAGAATTGGTGGCGTTTGCAGTATTGCTGATGGTATCGCCATTCAGAAGCGTGGCAACCGTGGATGCGACGATGGTGGCCGTTCCCGATTGGCCGCTTCCCAGCGAAGCGAACGTGATCGTTCGATTTAAGCCAGCGCCTTTATCGCAAACGCCGCCCGGCCCAGGTGTACAGGAAACAAAAGTAACGAAAGTGCGGGGGAGAAGATCATTGATGGCCACGGAGGCGGCGCTGGGGCCGTTGTTGGTGACAGTAATCGTATAGGTAAGCTGATTGCCGGCTGTCACGGGGTTTGGAGACGCTGTTTGTGTGACAGAGAAATCAGTATGCGCGCAGCTGCGCGGAGGATAAGCAGCAACGCCCTGGATTTGTCCCGCACCGGCTAGGGCAGTATCCCCGACCAAAGTAGGAACAACTCCCGGCAGGATATTAAATACAGCCAGACCGAACGCGTCGTCGGCGCCATAGAGAAAAAGTCCGGAATTATCGCTGGCCAGTCCCGCTGGAGTGTGTCCGGCTGCAATACTGGCCAGACCGATGCTCGTAAGTGTGCCGTCCGTGTTGACGGTAAATGTATTGAAGTCCTTGCTGCCCTGGTTGCTTTGATAAAGGATTGTGTTGTCCGGCGTGAGAAAAACTACGTTCGAGTCACTGCCGGTTGCTGAAAACGGGCTGCCCGCGAGCGGCGTCAGCGCTCCACTGGCCGCTACCGACCATGCGTCTGTAATCGAGGATGTCGCCCCGCCTTCAGCCGCATAGAGAAGTGTGCCATCGCAATTAAACTCAACGCCACCCACCAGGCCGGTACCGCCTTTAGCAAAAGGAGATCCCGCTACCGCCGTGAGCGATCCATCAGCAGCGCTGATGGTAAAGACTGAAACCGAGGCTTGGTGCGAAACGGCCAGAAAGCGTCCGTCGCCCGAAATCTTCATGCCCACCATGGGAGAGGGCAACAAAGAAACAGTAGAGGACAAGCTCAACGAACCATTTGCAGCAATGGCAAAGCTCTTGATAACGCCGTTGCTGGACGCCATCAGGAAGTGGCCGTCCGGTGTCGCCGCCAGCGAAATGCCGGCACAGCTGTCCAGGGTGAGCCCGCTGGCAAATGGCGATCCAGCGACTGCAGTCAGAATGCCAGTGGCTGGGGTGATCCGAAACACACTGATGGTCTGGTCGCCGCCATTCGAAACGAATAAGAGGTTGCTGGCCAGGTTGGTCGTGATGCGATCGATACCCGCACAGGCAACTGTGGCCCCGGTGCCGCCGGTGCCGATTGTTCCCGCCAGAGTCGCTACTCCGCCTGTGTCAACAGAAAACAATGCGATGCTGTTGGAGACGCCGCTCTGGTTATTCACATAGGCGAAATTCTGCCCATAGAGGCCAAGTGGACATAGCACTACAAACAAAAACAAGAGTCTTGCGAGTGACCAGGCAGTGCGGGGCCACAGTCTGACTTGATGCGTTGCGATTCCCGTACCAACCCTGGTTTCAGTCGTGCGCATACGTTTTGCCTCCAACAGCTCTTACTCAAAAATTGCTAAGACGAGAAGTTGCTCTGGCCTGCCTGGCTCGTGTCGGCCAGGACTATTGCGTCGAACCGCGGCTTCGCCTGCGGCTTCTCGACGTGGGCATGTTTTCGGGAGCTTCCCTGAAAGTAAAGAGGGTTCAGGTACTCTCAAAAAATATGCTTTTACCGTACAAATTCCCCATCGGATGAATCGCAGATCTGATTGCGGCAGACTTTTAGCCCGCAAAACGGCGATTGAACCGTACTGCCGTGCTGGTGCAGATCAAACATCTTTAACAAGCAGGCATGATTGACTGGCTGCAGGGTATTGTTTCTGAAACAGCACCAATTAATTTTTAGAAAAGCATCCCGGGAAGAAAATTCGGCGTTAATGCCCAATTAACACTTTCATCAGCTTCAGTGACGATGGCGCGGTCACCGCAGCGTAGTTTTTCAACTGGTTTTTTCACCAGAAGCGATGAATCAACTTCAAAATGGTAATGACCAGAATCAATGGATTGAATTAAGCGCAGATTAGAAAAACATTAGTGTTACTAATTTCCTTGTAGTCGAAAGAAAATCTTTGTTTTGCTGGAAGAGAACAAACCTTTTTTTCCCCAAGGGGGTTTTTCAATGGGAACCCCAAATCAGTCTGTACAAGAAAACATGTGGTTTGGGTACGGTGCCACAGTGATTGCGCACAGTTTAGAACCAATTACTTGTCTCGGAAGGTTTAGCAGGGTTCTGGAACAAGCGTGCCATGCTTCGCGCCAACGGTTAGGAGATCGGAACCAAGCCGAAGTGCTGCGCAACTTGCAGAACGTGGCGCTTGAGCTTTACACGTAGGCAATTCCTTAAGGCCACCCGAGGAGCGCACGCCCGGGTACTGGAGCTGATTCTTGGCGCGGACGCGGCGAATGGCATTCCAGCACATGGCCGCTCCACCAATGATCAACTAACTATCAATGAAGCTTTTGATTGTTGAGAAAAGCTGGCGGGAACGACGAAACTCGAAACTCGCGACCTCTGCCGTGACAGGGCGACATTTTCACGACATTTCAAAGACTTAGCAGCATAGCAGGCGCACGGGCGGGACCGTAAACACTGCGAATAATGCTCGCTTTAGACCTTGAGCCGGCACTTCACGGATAAGGCTTGGTTGAATCATTGAGAGAGACTTTGGCTACAATCCTTTGTTAGATAGCCGTGGTCAATGTATGCGATGGGCGGGACGGAAAGTTCCAGGCACATCAGTCGCAGCTTCTTGAGATGACAGCAATCTTCTGTGCATCTTTGCACACGCGCCTTCGGCAGCCGTATTAGTGGCTGACCGTCACCGAGCATTCTGCCAGCAAATAGGTAGAGGGAACTCGCCCGACAGAGGCAAGATGAAGAGCCGGTCTTTTGAGTTGGGCATTCTCGCATGAAGCATGCTATGTGGATGAGTGAGCCGCTCCATAACTCCCGCTAACTAATTGCGGAGAATGTTGCGCTGGCTGAAATGAGTTTTATTTTTCCTAAACATGAACCTGATGTTCTCCTTGTACATCAACTTTCTCGTTCTGGCCTACCACAAGATGGATCGCTCTCCGGCGCATGTATTCGCCGATCACAACTCGTCAACTTCGGTTACGCGGTATTTGGCCCAGATTCGCAATGAGAGACTCTAAATCCCGGTTGGCCCTAACGATCATGGTAGGCTGAAGTTTCCAATCCATGCCGTCTTGTTCGGAAATCGCAATGATCGGACAGGCGGGACAAACCTGGTTCAGCAATTCAATAAACTCTTCAATCATGTCACTGGCAAGAGAATAAGAGACCACCACACAATCAAATGAGTGTTGCTGAATCAGCGCGAACGCGTTTTCACCGGTCGCCGATACCTGCAATCCATGGCCTGCTTGCTTCAGTGCCTCCAAAAGCAATGGCGAGAAGTTTGTCTCTTGCCCGAGAAGAAGGATGTTCATACCAACTCAATTGCGATGACAGTCTGCGATCGATTGCCTGTTGATTCGCCGAAGGAGCAGCTTCGCGAGCTATTCCGCTTTGCTGATTTCTTTGACGGAGGCTTTGAACGACCGGATTCCGTCGCCCAGTCCCTTTCCGATCTCCGGCAATTTTTTGCCACCGAAAAACAAGAGAAACAGGCCGAGAAGCAGCAACAGGTGTGAAGGAATAAGCAGGTCTTTTAAAAACATAAGTCTCCGGATGCTGTCCCCGTAGAGCCAGCGGTGATTGCGAGCTGTAAAGCGCGCGCTTGAAAAAAAATTGACAAGACCGAGGCCGGCAGGTTTCCCTGCCAGCCTCGCCGCTGAATGATGGCCGCGCGGCCATCCGCAGAGTTACGGCTGCCGGATGGTTTTCCGGCAGCCCGTCAGTTCACTTACTACTGGCGTAAACGGGTAATGCCCGAGGTAGCCGAGCCGCCATTGTCCGAGGTCACCCGGATCGTGGTGGGCTGGGCTGCGCCGACGAGTATTACCTCATACAGGGCCCCAGTCCAGGGCATGTTTTGCGGCGCTCCCTGCGGATTGCCGCTGGCATCAAAGGCTTGCATGGTGAGTTTGGCTCCCGGTGATGCGGAGGAGGTTGCGTCCACGGTCAAACGAGATTTGGTGGTGCGATACTCCACCAGGCTGATGGAAACCGTATCGGACGCAGTTGGATTAACCGTAATGTTGACCGTTGCCGGCGCGGAGGATGTCCCGCTGCTGTTGGTTACAACCAACTGGAATGTCAGGACAGTGGACGGGCCTGGCGGCACAACCGGAGCAGTGAAGGTCGGCTTTGCGGCGGTGTTGCTGGAGAGGGCCACAGCCGTACCAGCAGTTTGCGTCCACATGTATGTGAGCGCGGAACCACCTGAGTCGCTGCTGGATGTGCCATCGAGCGTGACCACCGAGCCTGAAGAAACGGACTGGCCGGGGCCTGCATTCGCGGTAGGTGTTCCGGGTATGGGGCAACTTGCGGGCGTCGGCATCGGTGAACCGGGCCAGGGATTAAGCTGTCCCACGACCGGGCCGCTGCCATTCAATGGCCCTGAGCCTTGCGCCAGGAAAGGGAAATCCTCAAAGTTGTTCGGCACTATCGGAGTGCCGACATTTGCATTCTCCGGGAACAGGAATTCGAAGATCGGCGCCTGATATTGCCCGGCAAGCAGACCATTGGTGGTGGTAGTTGCAGTTGCCCCGATAATCGTTGCACGCATCTCCCGCGTTGGCGGCGTAAAGGCGCCGGATGCGGGCATGGTGAGAACCTTTGATGGCGGACGGAAGCGCCAGCGTCCCAAGACCGCGCCGCCCGGAGGCCCCTGATCGACGTCGATGGTTCCCCAATCGCGAGTGGATTCTGTACCATCACAGGGCTTCACATCGATTGCGTAGAGCTGGATGTTGCGGCTGGGGTCCGTAGTAAAGCCTTCAAAACGCGTGCGGGCGGTTGCCTCCGCGCCGCCGGCGACTGTCTGTCCGCCGACGCCAAGAAGCATTACGTCCACCGCCACGTATGCGGGATCAGTGCCCGCTGCGGTAAAGATGCCGACGTTTGCGATCACCTGGTAGGCCGCAATGTAGCCGAATGCCGGCGGTCCCGGATCGATTTCCTGCACGCCCGAGTAAGTTACAAAATCGCCAACTTCAAGGGGAGCCATCAGCCTGGGATCGGTGGTGACTCCCGGGGTTACCCCCGCAGGAGCGACCATGGTGAAGATCATGGAGAAGCCGCTGGGCGAGGCGCCGGCCGGGCGGTTTGTTTGAGGACACAGCGCGTCGCCGGTTGCCGTGGGACCGCGTGGAATGCACATCGGGTATCCGGTCTCAGTGCGGACGGTGGGATTGTTCTCATCGATAGTGAAACGCGCGTCAGGGGTGAAGGTGCGGCCAAACCTTCCCAGCGGATCATTGAGCTTTACTTTTTGGCCGGTATTCTGGAGACCGATGGTCCCACCGACTTCGAAATAGCCTGTGCTGTAGTCAATGTAATTGATAAAGCCCTGGCTGGACTGAAGCGAGTGCTGCGCAAGAAAAATCAAACCGGCAATGTAAGTGTTTCCAACTCGATTACCGATAACATGCGCTTCATATGTGCCGGGCATTCTGCTGCTGTCTGATTGCGCCATGCCAGTTTCCCCGGCGACTCCGCGGGGGTTCATGGCGAATACCTGCTGCCAGGTCAATGCCGTTGCCGGCGTCTGCAGAATGGTGTTGTCAGGGACCACAATGCGCTGGTTGTTGACGGTAATTGAGCCGCCAGAAAGCACATTGGCGGCGTTATTCACAGTGGCTGCCTGAATAATGCCGGTAATGTCGAATTGAGTGGGGTCCTGAGGCGGCGGAGATTGCGCTCCGGCGCTCAAAGCAAAAATAGCCAGCGTGCACAAGCACGCCAGAATTCGCGCGGAAATGGTTTTTGTGGATTGCGTGATATAAGTGCACGCGGCTGGACGATATTTCCGCGAACCAGGATTTTGCTCCAGGTCCGTGCGGGTTGCCGGCTGCTCAAAGACGTGGTGGTTTTTGCGAATATTCATTGCTCATCCTTCTTCTTGTTTCCCCCGGAAGCATTGCTGGCGGGATGGGTGATTCTTTGTTTGTTGTTGCCGCATCACGGTTGAACTGCTTTTCTCCCTTGGAAAAGCACCTTTCGTCAACTCTTATGCACTCCCTGTTTGCTATTCGAATGGCTGCTTTCAGCCACTTTTCTTCTGGCGCCGCCCTCGCCCCGCGAGCGGCGACGCCGATACTCCTAGCGGACGCTCGTGATTCCCGAAGTTGCTGAGCCTCCGCCTGAGGAAGTAACTGTTACGCGCGTGGGTAAATTCACGCCGGTAAAGATGATGGTGTATGTGCCCGGAACCGGCGGGCTGGTTGGTCCCATCACTCCGGTCCATGGTTTACCCGTGGCCGGATTGTTGATGTTCAAGGTGCACGTCAACTTGATTCCCGGAGTTGAATCCGAAGCATTCACTGTCAGCGTTGCTTTGCTGGTTTTGTAGGTTGCTGAAGTGACCGTCACGGTATCGAAAGTCGGGTTTACCGTGATGAACACATTTCCTGTTGCGCTGAGGCCCGTGACAGAGCTTTTCGCGCTGACCGAAATCGATATTGTGCTGGGCGCCGACAACGGAGGAACAATGGGCGCCGCGAACTTCTGTTGCGCTCCACTGGTTCCGGACACCGGCACCAGCGTCACGCCGGAAGGC
>CAWHQH010000027.1:0-74585 GCA_963831465.1 Terriglobia bacterium
TCTTCGTCCGTGCGCACGGTAATGAACTTGATCACCGGCTCAGAGACGCGCAGGCGGCGCTCCAGTTCATGGATGGCTTTGCCGTCAGCCTGCAGAACAAACAGCACGTACTGGCCGTCAGAAAATTTCTTCACGTCATACGCCAGACGCCGCTTTCCCATCTTTTCTGTGTTCTGTATCGTTGCCCCCGCTGTGGTGGCATGGCCTTGCAGCGTTCCGATCAGCTTGTCCATGTCTTCTTCCAACAGGTCAGGCCGTACGATAAACATCACTTCATAGCTTCGTTGCATGTTGTCTCCAAACTCTCAATTCTTGTTGCTCGGTACTTAGTCGTTAGTATTTAGCTGCAGGCCCGCAGCCGTTTCCTTTTCCATGCTGCTTGTATCTTCTAAACAGAGCCACGTACCAACTACTAAGCACCTTCTTCTTCCGTCTTGTTTTTCCGATTAAACCTATTCATCGCGATCAGAATATTTTCATTCACGATCACATTCACTGCTTGCGCAGCCAGGTCCAGCGCTTCATCCACCGCTACCAGTTGCGACTTGCGAAAAGGCGCGAGTATATATTTCGCTCCGCCTTTTTTCGGATCGTCTGGCGCAACGCCAATCCTGATCCGCCCAAGCTCTTCAGTCTGCAGCGCGTTGATGATCGACTGCATTCCGTTGTGCCCGGCTGACGAACCCCGTGCCCTGACCCTGATCATCCCCAGCGGCAGGTCAAGCTCGTCATAAATCACAATCAAGTCTCGCTGCGGTTCAACTTCATACTTCCTGGCCAGCTCCAGAACCGACATGCCGCTCAGGTTCATGTAAGTTTCCGGCTTGGCCAGCAGAATCTCTTCGTTGCCGATCCTGGTCCTGCCCGTCAGCGCCTTGCAATGCCGGTTATCAATCGTTACTCCGCACTGCTCGGCGATCCGGTCAACGGCAAGAAAGCCGATATTGTGGGGCGTGAACTGGTACTCGATACCAGGATTTCCCAACCCAACGATCAGCTTCACCGCGGCTACTTCTTCTCTTTGCCGGCAGGAGCTTTTTCAGCTTCAGCGCCCTCTTCCGTCTCCTGCTTGCCCTTCTTAATGACTTCAGGCTCAGCCGGACCCGCAGCCGCATCTGCCGCTGCCGCATCCGGAGTCGCCGCAACTTCTTCCTTCACTGCCGTTACGTGCGCCACGCCCTGGTCTTCAGGGGTAATGAACTTCAGCTTGCCGCCATGCAGCAGGTCTTTCACGCGCAGCACCACGCCAAATTCCAGCGCGGAAACGTCCGCATCAATGTGGCTTGGAATATCTCCGGGCAGGCACTCAATCTCAACTTCACGGATAATCTGGTCCATGATTCCGCCCTGCTGCTTCACGCCCGGGGCCTCGCCCACCAGATGGATCGGCACCATCACGCGCATCTTTTCGTCCATGGCAATGCGCTTCAGGTCAATGTGCAGAATACTGCCGCGGATGGGCTCAAACTGCCAGTCCACGATCATGGCTTTGGTCTTCTCGCTGCCCAGTTGAAGGTCGAAAATCGTGTTGTGGCCGCTGGCTGAGGCCAGTATTCGCGAAATCACTTTGGGATCAAGGCTTACCGCAACGGTATTTTTCTTGGCGCCGTAAACTACCGCCGGCACGCGGCCGCTCACGCGCAAACGGCGCGCTTCATTTTTGCCGCGCGAACTGTCCGGCCTGGGCTGTGCTTCAACAACTTCTACCTGTGTACTCATTGTCTCTTCCTTCTTCTCCGGCTTCCTTCAGCTTCACGCAAACAATGTGCTGACGGAAGTCTCTTCGTGTATGGATTGGATCGCGCGGCCCAGCAGGCCGGCAATCGACAAAACTTTTATCTTGGGCTCGTTTTTTGCCGCGCCCGTAAGTGGAATGGTGTTGGTAACAATCACCTGTTCCAGTTGCGACTTCGATATCCGCTCAATCGCTGGCCCGCTCAGCACCGGGTGTGACGCGCATGCAAACACCTTTGAAGCGCCTGCCAGCATCAGCGCGTCGGCGGTTTTCACCAGCGTTCCTGCCGTGTCAATAATGTCATCGATAATCAAGCACGTCCGGCCTCGCACATCGCCGATCACGTGCATAACCTCGGCCACGTTCATGTCCGTGCGCCGTTTATCGACGATAGCCAGCGCAGCGTCAACTTTCTTGGCGAAGAAGCGCGCGCGCTCCACGCCCCCTGCGTCCGGCGAAACCACGGTCAGATTCGGCAACTGCATCTTTTTGAAGTAGTCCACCAGCACCGGCGAAGCGAACAGGTGATCCACCGGAATATTGAAAAAGCCCTGAATCTGCGGCGCGTGCAGATCGACCACTAGCGCGCGATGCGCGCCCGCCGTCGTAAGCAAATCGGCAATCAGCTTTGACGATACCGGAACGCGCGGCTTGTCTTTGCGGTCCTGGCGCGCATAGCCGTAATACGGAATCACCGTGGTAATGCGCCGCGCCGACGCACGCTTCAGCGCATCCACCAGCAACAGCAATTCCATCAGGTGTTCATCCACGGGAAAGCATGTGGGCTGCACGACAAACACGTCAGCGCCGCGCACGTTTTCCATTACCTGGATATAAACTTCGCCGTCAGAAAACCGGGTAACCGTGGCCTTGCCGCGTTCCAGGCCAAGGAAATGGCAGATCTCGTCGGTCAATGCCTCATTCGCCGTGCCGCAGAAGATCTTGAACTTATCGTCTGCGCGCGCCCGTTGAGGTTTTTGCTCCTTCGGCTGCATTTCCTGCTTTTTCTCCGCTTTTTCCGTTGCTGTCGCTATCGTCGCCATGGTTATCACTCCGTATGAGCTGGTTTGCTACATCGGATCTCTTCAATTCAAGGGCTCCGCCGCAAGCGGCTTTGCCCTCGCCTCAGGTTCGCGCGATTAAGCGCTCACCATTTCGGCTTCACCCAACTTTCAAAAACAACATCCCGGCGGTATTTATTCAAGCAACCGCGTGACTAGCTGGTTTCCCTGATCACCTGATCACCACGATTTCCCGATGGAACTTGGCTGGGCCGCTAGGATTCGAACCTAGACAAAGTGCTCCAAAGGCACTTGACCTACCATTAGTCGACGGCCCAAAAATCTTTTCTTCAAGGGCTCCGCCGCAAGCGGCTTTGCCCTCGCCTCAGGTTCGCGCAATACGGCGCTCACCGTTCGGCTCACCCAACTCTCTACAAAGCGTCATCCCGACGGCCGTTTAACGAGCACGCGCTGTCTTCAGCGTGCGAGTAGGACGGAGGGCCTTTTGTTTACTCAGCAAAAACTTTCAGGGAACTTTGTACCGGGTTCCGATTCCGGCGATTACGCGCGATGACGGCGATTCCGGCGATCTAACCCACCGCTCTCCGCTCGCCTGCCCCAAACATCTCTGCCCAGTACCGCTCTCTGGGCAATGTCACCGTGGTTTGCGCTGGAATATCATTTGCTTCCAGCTTTTTCACTGCCTGATTCGCTGATTCCTGGTCGGCAAACAGACCAAACACCGCGGAACCTGACCCTGAAAGCGACACATACTTCGCCCCTGATCGTTCAAGCGTACGTTTGACCTCGCGTATTACGGGATACTTAGGGAAAACGACACTTTCAAAATCGTTTTCAATCCCGGTACGGACAAGGTCGAGAAGCAGTGCCTCGGCCCGGTCCCGGCCTTTGCCTGGGACACCGGTTGGGGTAAAACTCCCGTTCAGCCACTCATAAACTGTGCGGCTGAACGTATTTATTCTATCTGAGCTCTCCTGGTCAGTCAATTTCACGTCAGTCACGTTGGCTCCCGTTAATCTGGCGGCCAACTTCTTGTCCCAGTCGGCAAAGGCAGCAGGTGTTGAAACTCCCACGTCCGGCGTGGCGATCACGCAATCAAAACTGGGCAGATCTTCCAGCGGATAAACCTGCTCTCCGCGACCTGTCCCCAGCACCGTGCCACCCACCAAAAACAACGGCAGGTCAGAGCCGACCTCAGATGCAATGCGCAGCCGCTCTACTGGCGACAACGGCTGCTTCAGTTCTTTTTCCAGCGCCAACATCGTTGCCACCGCATTAGACGACGCTGCTCCCAATCCGCCCTGCACTGGCAGCTTCTTCTCAATGGCGATGCGGATCTTCCCCCGCACTTTTAGCGATCGCATTATCCTGTCCGCTACGCGCCAGCAGGTGTTGCTCTCGTCGTCTGGCACCCGGGAATCTTTGCACACGACCTCGATCCCCAAGCCTTTGCTCACGTCCACCCGCACATGGTCACTCAGCGCGACAGTCTGATAAATGGTGCGCAGCTCGTGAAATCCATCTTCACGCAGCGGCCCAATCTTCAAACCGAGATTGATTTTGGCAAACGAACGGACAGAGGTGGCCATATTTGTCTGCCAATGATAAATCAGAATGTTGTTTCTTCCCCGAAAACTGAGCGGTAGCTTTCTCTGAAACCCGAGTTTAGCGAAGGCCCCTATGGCCCTCGGTGGTTTGTTGCTCACCGTTTTCGACGCCTTAAGGGCAAAAGATAAAGTCAGAAGTCAGAACAAAACATTTATACCCTGTCGTCTTGAGCGGAGCCGGAACGACCGCAGGAAGTTCCGCACAGTCGAAAGATCCCGACGCAGCATTCTTTGCCATACAGCATCAAGGCGTTCTCACGAAAATTTCAACCTAGCAATTCTGCCTTGATTTCAAATTGGATAAAATTGAGAATCAAGGACGAGTCGAATTTGGAGTGTTCTGGAGGAGCAGAGCGATAAGATGATCCCACTTGGAAAGACATCAATCACTTATGATGATGCTCTTGCTCAACTCACGGAAGATCAGCGGCTGCGGCTACTGTATACCATGAATACTCTTTTGATTGCCAAGGGCGTTTATAGCGCTGAGGGGCTTGATTTTCAATTTCGGCAATCGGCGCAAAAGCAACTACGCAAGAAAAAACGCCAGCGCGGCCTAGGACGGCTCTTCTCCTTTTTGTCATACGTTTTGTGAAGCCGGAGCGGATCGTCTACTCACATATCTTATCGGAACATCGCTCCTCAAGCTTCCGATCACGCGCGATCACCAGATCATTCTCCGTGCCTCCGCGCCTCGTGGTAGGTTTATCCTCTTCCTTGCGCTACAACCATTCCTGCCAACCCTAATCCCATCCCAAGGCAAAATGCTGGGCTTGCCACCAGAAACAGCACGACGAAGACCAGCACCATCACAGCCGCAATCTTTGCATGGTGCAGCGTGTAATCAAAGACCAGGAGCACAATCAGCGATGCCACGACCGCAACCATGCAATACCCTGCCTGCGCCAGTGTGAAATTTCCGTGCCGATAATAGCGCACAGCGCCAGCAGCAAAAATTGCCACCGCCAGCAAGAGCAATAGCGCTGGCCCCTTGGCCACGCCGCTTTGTTGTCGCTGATGCACTGGACGAAGAATATCACCAGAGCGACGCGGAGGCGCACAGGAAAACACCGACCAGAAAGCCTTTGTACTGCAGAGAAATGGACGAACGAGTACGCCAGCGAAGCCGTACATCCAGTACGGTCTGCCTACATCGGCAATGTTTTATTTTCTCGCGCCTCCGCAAATTCAAACTGAGGCACTCCCAGGATTCAGCTCAATTTGCTTGCGCGCCGCCAATATAAGACAGACATGCAAACAAACACGATACCAAACGTAAAAAGCGCCGGCAGTTCAGTGGCTGCGCGGTTTTCCCTGGAGACTAATATGCCCGCAAGAACATGCCCAATGCCGAGCCCTAAAAAAAGCATGGCGATAGCTTTGGGGTTCTCTGCATTCAATTGACGCCACCATTTGAAAATTGACATGGGATTGCCAGATGTCCGAAAGGAAGGATTTCCCGTCAGGCTGTTTTTGTACTCGGCTCGTTTGCGTCCGGAATCACGGGCTTGCCCTGGCGTTTGCGCTTCCACGTCCAATAGAGCGCCGCTAATCCGCCTATCACGCTGAGAGCCACCACCGTCCACAGCATAGGACGGTAGTAGTTGTGGAAGAAGCCAAAAATCTGCTTGCTGTACATCGATCCTAGCCACGCCAGCAACCCATAG
Source organism: Terriglobia bacterium (assembly GCA_963831465.1). Classification (GTDB taxonomy): domain Bacteria; phylum Acidobacteriota; class Terriglobia; order Terriglobales; family Acidobacteriaceae; genus Angelobacter. The sequence continues at coordinate 6,032 of CAWHQH010000027.1, forward strand.
CGAATGGCACGCGCCAGTCCCACTGCCACTAGAAAATTACGTTTGGGGTATCTCAGCGCCCCAGCCACGATAAGGAACGGCGAGTAGGGCACAGGGGGCGGCAGCAGCGCCGGCACAAAAAGGCTCCAGAACCCGTACTTTTTGAATAACCTGTAAATCCTTTCGGCCTTTTTTTTAGGAAGTTTCTTTTCTAACGCCTCTTCGCCGCTCTTGAAGCCCAGTCCGTAAGTCACATAGGCGCCTACAATCCCGCCGATGGTTGCCATGACGGCGTAATAAGGCCACCAGCTTTTCTCGTGCGCGGAAAGCACAATCGTGAGCGCGTCCATGCTCCCGGGCAACGGCACAACCGAATTATCGGCCAGACCCAGCAGGATCAGCCCAAGACCACCCAGGCGCTCCAGCCACGACCCTAATGAAAGCAGAATGAAAAACGGCACAATCATTGGATGCTAAAACAAGGCCGTGGTAGCAATTGAGAGTTGTAAAGCAGGTAAAGTCTCTGTATTTGTGCCGATCCGATAAGGACCCGCTTCCCGCCGTGGCGGCGCTTACATATCCCTCTCCTCAGTTGGCCTGCAGGGATGCCGTGGCAGTCGCCGTTACGTGACCGTCAAGATCGATGCCGAAAATTTTAAAGATGAACAGCTCGGTCCGGGACGCGCTGCTCCAGGAACACCAGTTCAGGGACCTGAGTGAAGACGCCGCATTCCACTCCGTACTTGTAAAACAAGCGCAGCCCTTCAAGGTTTTCAGGATCGAGGCTGTAATCGACGTTCTCGGTCAGATAATCTGCAATCAGCTTGGGAGAGAGACTCAGCTTTCCCGCCCAGGCAGCGGCGATTTCTGGAATATGCTTTACTCCGTTGTCTCGCGACTGATGGAACACCTGCCCAATATTTGGCTCGCCGGAGTAAGCTTCCAGCGCTGCCTTGCGCACTGTCCAGAAGGCAAAGACAAATGGGCGTCCCGTCCAGCGCTTCCACTCTTCCGCCAGGTCGTAAACAAAGTAGCCGTCTGTGCGCGCCTGCAGAGCAGGATCGCCAATCAGTAAGGCCGCATCATGCCATTGCAACATCTCTCTCAGGTTCGGCTTTTGCCGGCTGAAGCCAGGATCAATCCCGACGAACTTGCGCAGATAAATTTCCACCAGCGCCGCTGAGGTGCGCGAGGAATCGTCTGTCGCCACGCTCCGGATCTTATTGATGGCAACTTTGCTGACCAGCAGGATCGAACGCACCTTATTCTTGGCGGCGATCGCCACGTCAGGAACAATCATCAGGTCTGGAATTACGGTGTATGCCGCAACCGGGATAATGCCGATGTCAGCCGATCCTTCCTTTAGTTGCTCCGCGCAACGGGAGGGGATGGTATAGCTGATTTCAAACGTCTGCCGCAATCGAGTTGCTGTCTCTCCATTCTCAAAGTCCCACATGAGCGGGGCTGTGTTCAGGAAGCTGATAGCAGAGATGCGGAGTGGGGGCATGTATTTTTATTTTAACAAGCTGACGCTTTGCGACGTCCAAACCCCAAGAAAGCTAACTCCACGGCACATTTACGCGGATTGCTGTGGCGCAGTCTTGGATCGCAAGTTACATGGAAGATCGGTGCTGGGGTTGACATCCTTTTTAATAACCGTGTACAGTCCGCCAAAGTTCCCGTCGGGAAGGCGCAAGGGCCCAATGTCCACTGCAAGAGCTGTAACTTCAAACTCAATTTACTGGCTGGCGCTTTCCCTTACGCCGGGCCTTGGCCCCACACGTGGACGCAAGCTGGTGGAGCGCTTTGCCAATATCCAAGATGTTTTTCATGCCTCGCTCACCGAGCTTGAGGCGGAAAACTTGCAGGCGCACTCAGCGCAGCACATTGCGCTGGGAAAATCGCTGGAGCTGGCGACTGATGAGATTGCAAAAGCCGCGGCCGGCGGTATTCAGATTATTTGCCGTGACGATGAAAGCTGGCCTAAGCGCCTGACTGAAATCTACGATCCGCCGCTGGTCCTTTATGTGCGCGGAAATATTCAAGCTCTGTCACGCCCCGGCCTGGCCATCGTCGGCACACGCCATCCGACTCCTTACGGCATTGGCATGGCGGAGCGGCTCAGTTGCGATCTGGCTTCGCGCGGCCTTGCTATTTTCAGCGGCATGGCGCGAGGCGTCGACACAGCAGGACATCGCGGCGCCATCAAAGCCAAAGGCAAGACAGTTGCCGTTTTCGGCACCGGCGTTGACGTCATCTATCCGCGCGAAAACAAAAAGATCGCAGATGGAATTCTTGAGTGCGGCGGCGCATTGATCAGCGAGTTTCCACTGGAGAGCTTTGCCGCGCCGCAGAATTTTCCCATCCGCAACCGAGTTATCAGCGGGTTGGCTTTAGGTGTATTGGTCGTTGAGGCAGGCGAGTACAGCGGCACTCGCATTACGGCGCGTTGCGCGCTGGAACAGAGCCGGGAAATTTTTGCTGTGCCCGGCAACGTAACCTCACGTAACTCCTGGGGGCCGAATACGCTGATCAAGCAGGGAGCCAAGCTAACTGCAACATGGGAAGACGTTTGGGAGGAATTGCCGGCCGAAGTAAAACACCAGCTTGAATCCGAATGGGCGCCCCAGGCATCAGAGGAAAAGCCCACCAGCAGCCTTTTTGGGAACGAATTGAGTCCGGCGGAAAAGAAGCTGCTGTCAATCCTGCGCCAGGATGAATCAACCCACATTGATGCAATCATGGAAAAACTGGAGGGCCAAATTTCTTCGTCGGAGGTCTTTACCGCACTCTTTGAATTGGAAATGAGCGGCAAGGTGAAGCAGATGGCGGGGAAGAATTACGTAAAAAGCTTTTAGCTGCTAGCTTCTGGCTGCTAGCGTGGAGCAAGGCAATCATCGAATACGGATTTTAGCGGAGCACGAATTGAAGGATTTCAAAGAGCTCAAAGTCTGGCACAAAGCATACGATTTGCCGCTAGCCTTATACGAAGCATCAAGATCTTTTCCTCGCGAAGAGATGTATGGCCTGACAAGTCAGCTTCGACGAGCCGCGGTTTCCATTGGTGCTAACATCGCCGAAGGGTGTGAAAGACGGTCCGATGGTGAGCTGGTTCGATTTCTGCAGATTGCACGCGGTTCTGCTTCAGAGGTTGAACACCATCTGTTACTTGCACGCGATCTCAAGTTTTTGCAAGCTGCCACGCATCAGGATATTGAGAAGAAGCTGCAGGAAGTGCAGCGTATGTTAACGTCTCTGGTGAGTTCGATACAAGAAACCGCGGGAATCCGAGCGGCCGGAGCCAGAGTTGCAAAGGGTTTGCCAGGAGCTAGCGGCTAGTGGCTAGCAGCTTTTGGAGTATGTTAGTTTCAGAATAGGACTTTAAGGAATTGCCTAAATCACTCGTCATTGTCGAATCGCCCACCAAGGCGAAGACCATCAATAAATACCTGGGCAAGGACTATGAAGTCGAAGCCTCGCTGGGTCACATCAAAGACCTGCCCAAGAGCCAGCTCGGTGTGGACCTGGAAAGCGATGATTTCTCCACCGAGTACGTGGTGATCCCGGGAAAAGAAAAAGTTGTGGCCAAGCTCAAGAAAATGGCCAAGGGTGCGCTTGCCGTCTATCTGGCGCCTGACCCGGACCGCGAAGGCGAAGCCATTGCTGCCCATCTTGAAGAAGAACTCAGCGCAAACGGCTCCGGCAAGAAAAAGAAAAAAAACGGAATTGAGTTCCATCGCGTCACCTTCAATGAGATCACCAAGAAAGCGGTGCAGGAGGCGTTCAAGCATCCACGCGAGATCGATCGCAACCTGGTGGACGCGCAGCAGACGCGCCGCGTGCTGGACCGCATTGTGGGCTATCAGGTCTCTCCGCTGCTGTGGGACAAGGTCCGGCGCGGGCTTTCGGCAGGACGTGTGCAGACCGTGGCGTTGCGCCTGATTGTGGAACGCGAACGCGAAGTCAAAGCGTTTGAGAAAAAAGAATACTGGACCATTGACGCGCATTTGTTCGGCGGAAAGCCGCCGGCCTTTGACGCGCGCTTTGTCGGTCGTGGCGACGAAAAAGCCGAAGTTCCAAATGAGGAAGAATCCAAGAAGATCACCGGCGCTCTGGAGCAGGCGCAGTGGTCCGTTCGCAATATTGAGAAGAAGGAGCGCCGCCGCAGCGCAGCGCCGCCGTTTACCACCAGCAAGCTGCAACAGGATGGATCGCGCAAGCTGCGCTTCAGCGTAAAGCGCGTGATGATGATTGCCCAGCGCTTGTATGAAGGCATTGATCTGGGCAGCGACGAAGGCTCGGTCGGCCTCATTACTTATATGCGTACCGATTCAGTGCAGGTCTCACCTGACGCGCTGACCGAAGTTCGGGAATTGATCAGCGGAACTTACGGTAAAGATTTCCTTCCCGAGCAGCCGAACGCGTACAAATCCAGAAAAGCGGCGCAGGAAGCGCATGAAGCCATTCGGCCGTCGTCGGTTGCGCGGCATCCTGATGAGATCAAGAAGTATTTGCAGGAAGATGAATACAAAGTTTACAAATTGATCTGGCAGCGCTTTGTGGCGTCGCAGATGATGCCGGCGGTCTTCGACCAGACCAGCATCGATATCGAAGCGAAAGCTGCAAACGAGTCGTTCACCTTCCGCGTAACCGGATCAGTGCTGAAGTTTGAAGGCTTCCTGAAAGTTTATGAGGAATCCAAAGACGCCAAGGACGAAGAAGATGAAGCACTCAAGCATAAGCTGCCAGCTCTGGAAGTCGGCCAGAAGCTCACGCTGCGTGAGCTGAAGCCGGAGCAGCACTTCACCGAGCCACCGCCACGATTCAACGAAGCGTCACTGGTAAAAGAACTGGAAGAGCGCGGCATCGGACGGCCATCGACGTACTCGACCATTCTCTCGACTATCCAGGAGCGGCAGTACGTACAAAAGATCGGCGGCAAGTTCATTCCGACGGAAACAGGGTTGGTCGTGACCGATCTGCTGGTCAAGAACTTTGAAGAAATCTTTGATCCTGCTTATACCGCGCGACTGGAAGAAGAGCTCGACGAGATCGAAGAAGGCAAGGAGAAGTGGACTGACGCGCTGGGCGGCTTCTACAAAAAGTTTTCTAAGGACCTCCGCTACGCTGAAAAGCACATGGAAAACGTGAAGCGGATGGAGAAGCCGACCGACGAGAAGTGCGAGCGCTGCGGCTCTCCGCTGGTGCTCAAGTGGGGCAAGCATGGCTCGTTCTACGCTTGCAGCGCCTATAAAAAGGATGATCCGGAAAGCTGCACGTTCACCAAAGAGAATCCGGTCAACCTCCCTGAATTTGATACCGCCGAAATGCCGGAGACCGGCCAGGATGAATATTGCGAGAATTGCGGACGCGTAATGGTATTGAAGCGCGGGCGCTTCGGGCAGTTCATGGCCTGCACCGGCTATCCGGATTGCAAGACCACGCGGCGGCTGGATCAGGGAAAGCGCGTGCCGGATGTCCCGCTGGAAGAGCTCTGCCCCAAGTGCAACCGCAACCTTGTGCTGCGCCACGGGCGGTACGGCGAGTTCATTTCATGCAGCGGCTATCCGGAGTGCAAATACATCAAGCAGAATTTTATCGGCGTGAAGTGTCCGCAATGCGCAGATGGCGAGCTGGTGGAAAAGAAGGCGCGCCGCCGCGGCAACACCTTCTATGGTTGCTCAAATTATCCAAATTGCGAGTTTACGTCGGCTTACAAGCCGGTGCCGGAAGCATGTCCGCAGTGCGGCAGCCCGTATCTGCTGGAAAAGCATTTAAAATCAGGATCGCTGCTGGTCTGCCCCAACAACAGCAAGAAGTCGGCGGATGAAGAAGAGCAGCCCAAGCCGAAAAAGCGCGGCAAGAAAGGCGCGCCGGCGGCGGAAGCAGCGCCCGCAGCGGCAGCAGTGAAGTGCGACTACTCGCGATCGATTCCCACACCCGAATGGATGACGCAAGGCAAGGGCAGCGAAGATTCACAGCAAGAAGCGGTTTAATTCAGGAGCAAAGCACTTATGGCGAAGCCGAAGGCTGAAGACGCAAAGTTAATTCTCAAGCTATACGATCTGCGCAGAGAGCCGGTGATGCGGGCAGCGCGAAAGTTTATTGTCTCAGAGTTCTGGCCGCAGAATTACGATGAATTCAAGGCGGTGGTGACCGGCTACGGCACAGAGCACAATGCGTGGTTTCGCCAGGTGATGACGTTCTGGAACATGGTTGCCGCCATGGTGCTGCGCGGCGCAGTGAACGAACAGCTATTTTTTGAGACCAATAACGAGCCATATTTCTTATGGGCCAAGTTTGGCGACTATATCGCCCAGGCAAGGAAAGACCAGGTTGACCCCGAGTTTCTTTCGCACCTGGAAAAGCTGACGTCAAAACCGGCAGCAAAGAAACGGATCAAGGGCCTGCAGGAGAGACTGGCAGCACGGCGCGCATTGGCGGCTGCGGCGGCCAAAGCCGGACAGTAGTTGTGTTTGAGCTGGACCAATTCGTCTCCGATTGCCGCGCGGCCCTGCGGGCAGATATGCCGCAAAAGGCGGTGCAGGAAGTAGTGCGGCGCGCTGTATCTATGCCGGGAGAAGTGCTCAAGGCAATTGGAGAGCCGCAGCGTGCGGAAATGCAAACGTTCCACCGCTCAGACGATCTCACCATCCTGAACGTGATCTGGGCGCCGTGGATGAACCTCCTGCCGCACAACCACCAGATGTGGGCCATCATAGGCCTCTATACCGGACGCGAAGATAACATCTTTTGGCGTCGCGTGCCCGGAAGCAACGGACTGGTTGAGGCCGCGGGAGCGCGGGCGTTGCGTGAAAAAGATGCCGAACCGCTGGGCCGCGACATTATCCACTCCGTCAGCAATCCTCTTTCAAAATTGACCGGCGCGCTGCACGTTTATGGCGGAGATTTCTTTGGCGTCCCGCGCAGCGAGTGGGACGCGGAGACGCTGCAAGAGCAGCAAGGCAGCGGCGAAAAGATGGCCCGCCGCTTTGATGAAGCAAACGCGCGGATGAAGTTGAAAACAGCTCAACTTGGCTGATCGCATCACGCTGGGCAGTGTACATTTTGAATTTTATTCAAACCATTTACAAAACGTCATCTCGAAGGGCGTAAGGCGAGTCCCGCGTTTTCATCAGCGAGCGAGTAGCCCTAAGAGACCTTGTGTTTACCTGCCAAAACAAAAGGTCCCTCGACCCTATTCGGGCGCTGAAGACAGCGCGTCCTCATTGACGGGATCTCGGGATGACGATTTGTACTGCGCCGTCACATGCGTCGGGCTCCGCTGAGGACGACATAGTAGAGAAGATACGCACGTTCCTGCTGTATGAAGCCTAAGAAATATATTCCTTGATATACGGGTCTTGCACCTGGCCCAACTCATGGGCGCTGCCTTCAAAAACTGCCTTGCCTTCGCGCAGGATCATAAAGCTGGTACGGATATCCTGCGAAGGCATTCCGTCGGACGGCTTCATGTGTTTAGTGGCCGGATCAAAGACGTGAGTGGCTAGGGTGAACGCATCCTGCAGGCGATGTGTCACCATGAGCGCGCTGGTCTTGAAAACGTCACGCTGCTTCATGATCAACTCAATGATGGTGGTTGAGGTGATGGGGTCAAGGCCGCCCGTGGGCGAATCATATAGCAGGACCTCAGGCTGAGTGATAATGGCACGCGCGATGCCCACGCGACGCCGCATGCCGCCGGAAAGCTCTGCGGGAAATTTATCAATAGCCCCTTCCAGTTCCACAAAGCTCAAGGATTCGCGCACACGCTTCTCCACTTCTGCCTCAGGAAGGTGTTCTTCCATGAGGCGGAAAGCTACGTTATCGCGCACATTGAGCGAGTCAAAGAGCGCGCTTTCCTGGAACACGATGCCGACTTTACTCCGCAGATCAAACATTTCTTCTTCGGTCATGGTGGTGATATCGTGGCCAAGCACGTAGATATGGCCGCTATCGGGCTTGAGCAGGCCAAGGCAGAGCTTCAGGATGGTGCTCTTGCCGGAGCCGGCAACGCCCATGATTACCTTGGTCTCTCCGCGCTTTAGTTCAAAAGAAACACCATTCAGGACAGCGAGATCTTCGAATCCAATGGAAACATCTTCAAAGATGATTGCCTTGTGGACGGTATCGATGGCGCGCTCAAAACCTTCGACGCCGAAAGCTCGGTCGTCGAACGGCGGCATCGCATTGTCAAGCGGAGGCATAGCAGGTCAGCTTAAGGTGATGAAGAGTTGAGTAAGGACGGCATCGACGGCAAGGATAATGACAGAGGCCCAGACCACGGCTTCAGTGGTAGAGCGTCCCACGCCCTGCGTGCCGCCTTTGGTCGTCATACCGAAATAACAACCCACGGTGGCGATGATGAAGCCAAAGACCAGAGGCTTGGCCAGCCCGGTAATCACGTCGTTATAGTTCAAAGCCTGGTAGGCGGAGTTCCAGTACTGCGTGCTATCGAGCCCGAGCATGGAAAAGGAAATGATCCATCCTCCCACAAGTCCAACCAGGTCAGAAATTATGGTAAGAAAAAACATCATAAAGATGGTGGAGATCACGCGCGGCGTCACCAGCTTTTTATAAGGGTCAGTACCCAGGGCACGCATGGCGTCGATTTGTTCCGTTACTTTCATGGAGCCCAGTTCGCTGGCCATGCCGGAAGCGTTGCGTCCTGCCACCATCAGGCTGGTAAGCACCGGCCCGAGTTCCCGCACCATGGAAAATGACACCAACCGGCCGGTAAGTGAGAGCGATCCAAACTGTTCCAGCGTCTTGGAAGTATTCAACGCGAGCACCACTCCGGTAAACATACCGGTAAGCACTACGATGGGAAGAGAACCCACGCCAATGAGGTCCGCTTGCTGAATGGTGTCCGCCATGTAAAGAGGTTTGCGGAACAAGTTAGCGAGCGAACGGAGGGAAAGATAGGTGTACTCCTGCACCGCAAGGACACTGCGCTTGACGAAATCGAACGGCGAGATCAGTTCCATCCAAGAGAAAATATAGCAGAGCGATAGCCGGTGCCCAAATGTACAGCCAGAAACGCAATGTGGCCTACAAGAGCGTCGGCCACAATCTCAACCCAACATGAGCAATGGGTATGCGACCCCAGGGAGCATGCGCGCGTTGGAGGACCCGGAGAATGTGGAACGTAAATGCAGCCTCAGGGAGTTCTACCCGAAATCTCACTCTGGTAGCTAACGCATTAGAGGGCGATTAAACTTTGTGCAGCCCTTATGGAACTCACTTCTCTCAAACGCTGGCTGCTCTCCATCGCAACCCTCATTCTCTGCGCGTCAAGCGCAGCGGCCCAGTCTCACACCCAGCTCATTATTCTCGGCACGGGCACGCCCATCATCAATCCTGACCGTTCTGGACCTTCGGTTGCCGTGGTGGTGAATGGCTCCGCTTATCTTGTCGACTTTGGTCCGGGCGTGGTGCGGCGCGCGGCTGCTGCCGCCCGCGATAAACACATCGTCGCGCTCACGCCAAAAAAATTTAAAAAGTGGTCTTTGCCACTCACTTGCATTCTGACCACACTGCTGGCTTGTCCGATCTTTATCTCACGCCTGCCGTAGAAGGCCGTCCCGGAGCGCTGGAACTCTATGGTCCTCCGGGCATCGCCGCAATGGCAGGTCACATTCAGGCGGCTTATGTAAAAGACGTGGACATTCGCGTCCACGGTCTGGAACACGGAAACGCGAATGCATATCACATCAACGCGCACGAGATTCATCCGGGAATTGTTTACAAAGACGCGAACGTTACCGTGCGTGCCTTTGCCGTGACGCATGGCACATGGGATTTTTCTTACGGCTACCGTTTTGATACGGCAGACCGCAGCATCGTGATCTCCGGGGACACGGCTCCCACGCAGGCAATCGTCCGCGCTTGCCATGGCTGCGATCTTCTTGTGCATGAAGTCTATTCAACCGCATGGTTCCAGCAGCGCACGCCTGCATGGCAGAAATACCATTCCACATTTCATACATCCACCACAGCGCTCGTCGAAATTGCGAACGCGGCAAAGCCCAAGCAGCTCGTGCTTTATCACCAACTATTCCGCCCAACGGACAATGTAGATGCTGTGCTGATCGATGAAATGCGCAAGGCAGGATATACAGGTGCCGTAGCCTCAGCCCATGATTTGGATGTTTTTTGAAAACGCGCCGTCTTATCAGTGAAAATCCGTGTAATCAGCGTTATCAGCGGTCAGGTTTTGGTTTGACTTTCAATTTGGCAATCTTCGGCAATTTCGGCGATCCCGCTTACTTCTTACCCAGAAACCTTATTCTTCCATTCAGTGTCCGATGATCGGTACCAAAGAACGTCAGAAACGTCGGTGAATTTACGTCATTATCCACCACATTGGGATTAGGCCGATTCAAGACGTTGTCCACGCCAATGCGCGCCGCCCAGCGATATCCGTGAAACGCGAACTTCCGTTCCAGCGTGGCGTTTAAAGTGAAGAAATCGGGGAAGCGGAATTGTCCCGGGCCGGAAACGATTTGCCCAAACTGGTCAACGGTCACAAAGCTAAACCCGGATCGCCATATGCTTGACCACGCCATGTCGAACTTCTTAAATTTCCATGGCAAAGGATAGCTACCCCACATCTGCAAGAGGTTGGGCGAATCCCACGGTAGCACTCCGCCCACCTGGTTACCCACAATCAGCGCGTCAATGGCAAAGTCCACCGTCTGGTTTGAAGTAGCGCGTGAGCGCGTGTAAGCAACCGCGAATGGATACCCGCGTTTCAATTCTTTGCGTAGCGTGAGTTGCGCCGCGTCATAGCGGTCTTTCTTGTCGCTCAGCAGCAAGAAATTGTTTCCCGGCTGGCTGGCAAAGTCCCAACCATGCGCGCCGTGCCGGCTTAGGTATTCCAGCCGGGCATAAACTTTTGCGGGCAATCTTCGCTCCACCGCCACGCTCCAGTTGCTATAGCGCGGCAAGGTCAGCAGGCGCGGATCGACAGTAAAAGTTGGGTTAAATACCGTAGCCAGCGGAGAAAAGAATTCATCCCTCCGCGAGCCCTGGACGCCATTGCCTGCAAGCGCCAGATTAGACCGGTCAAAATAAATGCCGATGCCCGCGCTGAATTTTGTTTCACTGGCAGCGCTGATCAATACAGTACCGGCAACGCGTGGAGAAAAGAAATTGCGATCCAAGTAGGTATCCCGGTCCCAACGCCCACCGGTTTCAATAATCACCCGCTGCACCGGCGTCCATCGATCTTGAAGATAGGCGCTTGATTCCATGGTGCTCAAGCTGAAGGGCGGTGCGTTGGAAAACGTGATTTGCCGCAACACCGTGCTGTTGCCGTCCACAAATTGCACCGTCCCGCGATTGATATTCGCATGATAGAGCACGCGGTCAGCGCGGCCGCCCACTGTGAACTGGTGTGTGCCGGCCATTTTCCACGGATGGAGATAGAGATTGGCGAATCCCTGCGTGCGCGTGGAAATATTTTCGTTCCTGATCCAGAAATTTCCTGAGCGGCCTTCCGGCCCCAGAACGTAAGGAAGATCTCCCAGCGGAAGCGACGATGCCTTGTTGCGATGGAACGCTCCGCCAAACTCCAGCAGCATGTCCTTGGCCAGGGTGATCTGGTCTTTGAGCCCCAACAGGTAAAGATAGTTATGGTTGTGCAATGAGACAGAGACCGGATCAAAGGCTGAGATTCCCGAGTTTTGTGAGTCTTGCAGATTCAGCACCGCGCTTGCGGTAAGCACATTTCCGGGCGTCAGGTTCATGCGCAGGCGGCCCAGGTCGGCGGTGCGCCAGAGGCGATTTGTGTCCGCGCCTGCCGGCAGCTCTTTGATGATGTTGTAATCAACCTCCCCTTCATGAGAAATGTCGAACCACAACTTGTCTTTGATCAGCGGACCGGAAAAATATCCCCGAGGCGTCCAATTGTTCAGCTGAAAGCCTTTCACGTTTTGAAAGGTCGGGAAAAAATCAGTAGCGTTGAAGCGAAACCGGTTGTCCCCGTCCTGCACCTGGAGATCCACCAGCCCGCCCGAGCCCTTTCCGAATTGCGGTGAATAGCGGCTGCTGCGCACCTCGATCTTCTGCAGTGAATCCGGGTTTACGCGCACAGCAAGCGCTCCCCCAGCCGGCTGGCTCACTTCAAAGCCATCCAGGTAATCCTGGATCTCCTGCGTGCTTGCCCCGGCTATGTGGATCTGGTTCCCGCTGTCGCCCACAACCCCCGGAATATAAGCCAGCACGCCACGATAGTCGCGCGTGCTGGGATAAGGAATACTTGAAATGTCGCTTGCCGTGATTGCCTGAGCGCTGCTGGTCTCTTCAGGATCAATGGGTGAAGCCTGCGCCGTGACCTCTATTTCTTCCTTATATTCGCGCACCGGCTGTAGCTTCACTTCCACCGGCGACTGTTGTCCTGCGGCAATTTCAAGCTTTGCCACAGCGATTGTGTAGAAACCTGGTTTTTCCACCAGGATTTTGTAATTCCCCGGCGGCAATCTCACCAGTGCATTTCCTGAAGGCGTGGTGCGTTCCTGCGCCATGGTCTTATCGTTCTGCTGCGCAATCACAATCACCATGGGCAGAGGCTGGCCATTTTGGTCTGTTACCGTGACTTGTAACTGTCCTGCCGGCATTGCGGCTGCCTGCCAGAACGGGATGGGCGCTCCTCTAGCCGCGCAGAAGAAAGCACAGCACAGCAGAAGTGACACAAGCACGCGCGGCATGGCCTTTGAAGACATCGCAACCGGCATAGGTGGGCCTCCCGAGACGAGCCCTATTCTCCTTCTCGAGCAGGCAACTAAGCTGCAACTATTGTATGCGAGCAGTGGAGGGAATCACACTACCACACAATCGCCATGCACGATAAAGGACATGAACCAATTTTGCAGAGCGAAGCTGCTCACAGATCAGTACATCCTAGCTACGATCTCCGAAAGACGCTTCGTCCCGAGAGCCGATCGCATATCATGGGTGAACCATCGTTCAAAACGGGATGTAACAAGGATTGGATTTCCTTTCCCGTGCACAAAATCCATTTCTCGATAATGTTCAGGAAACGATTGTCCCGCAAATAAAAGAAATTGGATTCCGAGGAAATGAAGAATGTAAAGATGGCATCCGGCAAATTTTCTCGCAACAGGCATGAATTGGACCATTTTCGCCACATCCACGTTCCGATTGGGAAGTACCACGCAAAGAGCACAGTGCTTTGGAAAGTCTGTTACACCCATCAGATATTGGCGAAGCTGCTCGAAGTAGGAGCCCAGCCTAATTGGTGATTGTCCCTGTTCATCCCACCAGTTATTGGCGGCCGCTCTCCAAAACATACTAGCAGCGAAATAACTGATGGCGGATGTATTTATGGCGAGAATTTTGTCAGCGTGATAAATATCAATTTCTGGTTTTGTTTTTGCAGGTGTTCCCGCGGAGATTAGGGACAACAATGGAAAAGTTCCTGTTCTCCAACAATTTTTAAGAATCCAGGATTCCCCGTTAGTGCTCAAACGCTGTTCGCAGGTCCCGCAAAATAGATTTGCCCTCGGCTGAAATGACGATTGGACTAATGAGCGGATGTTCATCCACAGTGGGTTAGGATTCTTTGATTGTCCTTCCCGGATTGTTTCCCGTTGAATGATTCTGAAAGCACCAGCCGGGAAAAAATGGCTTCTGCACAACTTCACATTTTCTTTAAGACAGAGCCGACATTTTCCGATTACTTGCACAGGTGTTTTACAGCTGGCTTCTAAAAATTGGGCTGTCGATCCTGCCTTACTCTGGTTGCGTATGTGGCGTTGATTCCACAATGATCGGCTGCGCCTTGCGAACTTCTGTTTTCGCGATTTCGGCTTTCGGCTCCATACGTTCAGTCACCCGCATACGCTCATCGAACTTGCCAAAAATCATCTTGCCGGCGGTCGTTTGCAGCACTGACGTTACGGCAATATCCACGTTCTTTCCAATCAGCTTGCGCGCGTTATCCACCACCACCATGGTGCCGTCGTCAAGATATGCCACACCCTGGTTGTATTCTTTGCCTTCCTTTAGTATGAAGACGCGCATCGTCTCGCCCGGCAGCACGATTGGCTTCAACGCATTTGCCAGCTCATTGATGTTCAGGACTTCAACGCCCTGGAGCTGCGCCACCTTATTGAGGTTGAAATCATTGGTGATGATTTTCCCTTCATACACTTTGGCCAGCTCTATTAATTTCAAGTCAACTTCGCGGACCGCGGGAAAATCATCTTCCACAATCTGCACACTCACCGTTACCATCTTTTGAACGCGTTGAAGGATGTCCAAGCCGCGGCGTCCGCGATTGCGTTTGAGTGAATCGGCCGAGTCCGCCACCAGTTGCAATTCGCGCAGGACAAATTGAGGAATCACCACCACACCGTCCAGAAAGCCGGTATCGGCAATATCCGCGATGCGGCCATCGATGATCACGCTGGTGTCAAGGATCTTGAAGCTTTTGCGGCTTTGTTTTTCCGTGCCAAAGATTCCTCCCAGCGCCGCCAGGTTCAGCAGGTCGCCCTTGTTGGCGCCCACAATCAACCCGACGTATGACATTAGCAGCATCACCATCAGCATGAGAAAACGTTGTGTTTCCGAATGGGTAATGCTGTTTTTAATGACAATGCTGAAGAGGTAAGCGCCCAAAATGCCCAGGATGCTGCCGATCACGGCCCCGATGAGCCGCTTGAGGCTCACTGCGCGCAGGCGTGCTTCAAACCACACTACGACTGCGCCGATCGCTACGCCAGCAACAGCCGAGATCCACGCAGGAAGATTGGCCAATCCAAACGGTCTTAAGTGGTAACACGCAACTGCAACAACAAGGATGAAAACAATACGAATGATGATTAGGTCCATACGGACCCTCCCCAACGGGGCTGCTGCTGGTCAAGGTAAAAAGTTTATGGTGTTCTCAAACCCTTAATAAGTAGCCCCCCACAGCTTTCGGCATGCAGGGATTGAAAACGTAACTTTAAAAAGCCCTGCACTAATTCGAGTTCGGCACAGTATACATCAGGTAGCCAAAATCAATGCCACCATGTTTGTTATCGACTAAGTAAATACTCGTGTCCGCCTTTCTCATTGACCGGCCTTGGGGCCACAAGGCATCTTGGTGATACAGAGCTTTTCATCCATTGCTTTAGCACATTGTCTCCGCTTTACCAACAAGTTGGCCGAAAGTAGATGAGCGGCCTGGTTCTCCCGGTTACGGGAGGGCCTTTAAAGCCGGCGCTGAAAATCTCGGGGGAGAATAGGCGCCGGTTTTAGATTAAGCCGTTCTGCAGGCGTGAGCGAAACCTGAGCCCTGCCAAAGGGTTAGGATTTTCCTGCCGAAACCCCGAGCTTTGCGAGGGATCTGCTTCGTATTGAACGGTCTTGCGGGCGGCTTGGGCCCCACAGGCGGAATCCTGAGCGTTGGCAGCCGCGGAAATCGCGACACAGCAACACTGGAATTGTTTATTCCGCTATCATTCCTTCGTTATGACTCCTGAGCCTCACCCGCGTGCTTCGCAACCTTCGTCGTCCCAGTCGCCCGCACAAAAAGCTGCCCGACTGCTTGAGCTGCATCACGCTGCTCAGCCGTTGGTCCTCATTAACGCCTGGGACGCAGCCAGCGCCGCCATGGTTGAGCATTGCGGCTTGCCCGCCATCGCCACCAGCAGCGCCGCCATGGCCAACGCTCTCGGGTTCCCAGACGGACAGTACCTTCCCTGGCCGCAAATGCTTGAGGCTGTAGCTAGTGTCTGCCGCGCGGTCAAAGTGCCGGTGACCGCCGATATTGAGTCCGGCTTTGCCGCTGACGATACAACCCTGGAAACTTCTATCAGGCAGATTATCGAGGTAGGCGCAGTGGGCGTGAACCTTGAAGACGTAATGTCCGCCAACGAGGCCTTCAAACACCCCGACCGAAAGCAAGCTGACGCCAACGTCCGCCATGGCAATCCGCTGTTTCCTTTGCCGGAGCAAATCGCGCGCATCCAGGCCGCCCGACGCGCCGCCCAGACCGCGGGAATTCATCTCGTCATCAACGCCCGTACTGACGCCTACTGGCAAGCCGGCCTCGACCCGGCAGAAGCGATGCGCAATACACTTGAACGTGGCAAAGCTTACCTTCAGGCCGGCGCCGACTGTATCTTTATTCCCGGCCTGCGAAACGCTGAGCACATCAAGACCGTCATCGCCCATCTGCGCACCGGCTACAAGCGTGCGGATCATCAGATTCCCCCGATCAATATCCTGGCCGGCCCGGGCGTCCCGTCGATCCCTGAACTCGCCAAGCTCGGCGTCAAGCGCGTGAGCTACGGTTCCGGGCCGCATCGTGCAGCAATGGGTCTCTTGTGCCGCATCGCGGACGAAGCAAAAGCTTCAGGTACGTATCAGACATTAACGGAAGGCGCAGTGTCGTATGAGGAGATCAATGGATTAATGAGAAGGGAGTGATAGGAACTATATCTCAACATCAGCCAGGCCCTTTTCTTTAGCCCATTCACCTAAAGCGATGCAACTGCAGGCTGCTTATGAACTTGTTACAGCTAAGAGGATGTTGGGTAACGAGATCGGCAAGGTTAAGACCATGCCTGGCGTCTGATAAGAATTATCATTTGCGATCATACCCGTCCCGCTGCGCTCTCGAATTTTCCAGCTCGAATCAGACCGCTGTGCGGCCGACCCTTGCCCTTTTCCTGCCGCCTGTGTAAGCATTCTTCCCTCACTTCATTTCTTTACCCCGGAGGCACATGCGCTCTCTTTTGTTTTTGCTTCTTGCTATTCCCGCTATGGCAACAGCACAGATGAACCCCGGCCTGCCGCTGGGTTCATCACAACAAGCTCCGCATCATTTCAAGCTGCCCGCCACGCCCAAGACCGTTGCGTGGGGTTATTACGATGCTGCCGCGCCTCCGGTGCTGCGCATACATTCCGGTGACACCGTGGAGTTTGATACGCTCATCACCAACAGTCCCATGGGGCTGGAGAAAGCCGGAGTCGCGCCAGATCAGGTGCAGCAGAGCCTGCGCGATATTTATAAAGAAGTAACCAATAAGGGCCCCGGCGGACACATCCTGAACGGCCCAGTCTATATAGAAGAAGCCGAGCCCGGCGACACCCTGGAAGTCCGCATCCAGAAAATCGATCTCGCCATCCCTTACGCGTACAACGCGTTTGGCCCCACGCGCGGCTTTCTGCCGGAAGACTTTCCTTATCGCAAGATGAAAATCATTCCGCTTGATAAAGATCGCATGGTGGCCAAGTTCGCGCCGGGCATTGAGATTCCCCTGCATCCTTTCTTTGGCAGTATGGGCGTTGCGCCGCCGGAAGGCTTTGGCCGCATTGACAGTGCGCCTCCCAGCCTGCACGGCGGCAATATGGATAACAAAGAGCTTGTCGCCGGGACCACGCTGTTTCTGCCGGTGCATGCGCGTGGCGCGCTGTTTGAAATTGGCGATGGACACGCCGGCCAGGGCAATGGCGAAGTGGATATTACCGCTCTTGAAACATCTCTGGTCGGGACGCTCGAGTTCATTGTGCACAAAGGTACAGGACAGAAATATCCGCGCGCGGAAACGCCCACGCATTACATCAGCATGGGCTTCCATCCTGAGCTGCATGAAGCAACACGCATCGCCGTCCGTGAGATGATCGATTTCCTGGTCAACGCCAAGCACATGACCCGCGACGACGCCTACATGCTGATCAGCGTCGCGGGTGACGTGGACATTACCGAACTGGTGGACGGCAATAAGGGAGTCCACGTCATGATGCCGAAAGCCGTGTTTGTGAAGTAATTCTTTGCCATAATGCAGTAAGGCATTCTTGCCGGAGAGGACGGAATGTATGCGGCTCCTGGTCCGTTGGCTGATTAACGCAGTTTCTTTGCTGATAGTCGCTTACATTGTTCCCGGCTTTGAATTGCACGGGCTTGGCGCAGCGTTGATCGCGGCAGTGATCTTCGGAGTGGTAAACGCCACGCTCGGCCTGATTCTAAAGATCGTGACCTTCCCTTTAACGATTCTCAGCTTCGGCTTGTTCCTCATCGTAATCAACGCCATCATGCTCAAGATGGCAGCCTCAGTTACTCCCGGCTTTATTGTCCACACCTGGACAGCGGCTCTGATTGGCGCAATTGTGCTCAGCCTTGTGTCTACGTTCCTGCACTGGCTCATTAAAGACAATCGCCGGGTGGAAGTCAGGCGCTAAACGATTACCCGCAGGAAGTGTGTTTTCACCGTGTCCCACTGCGGGGTGGAGCAGACGTTTAGGTTTGCGGTCTGCCGCTGATAATGACCGGCTTTAGCCGCTGCAGTAAAGCTCTCTAGCAATCTTCTACCTACAACAATCCTTCTAGAGGTGCAAGGCGCGTAGCTTTTTCACAATGTTTGCAACATCATTTTGCTGAAACAGCCGGATCGCTGCGATTCCCGCCGCTCCCGCCGTTGCGCACTGCTGGGCATTTTCCAGCGTGATTCCGCCAAGCGCCCAGACCGGCATGGGCGTTTGCGTTGCTTCTGCGCGATGGCAGATGCGCCGCAACTGCTCCAGCCCTTCACGATTCGCCGATCCGCTCTTCTCAAACACCGGCCCAAACACGGCAAAGCTCACGCCGTGAGCCTCCGCGCTGGCAACCTCAGAAGTCGAATGAGTGGATACCCCAATCACTGGCCCGCTTCTGCCCGCGCGTGCAAAAACCGACCGCACCTCGCTGGCGGGAAGATCATTCGCAGGCAGATGGACACCATGCGCCCCGCAGGCTAGCGCTACATCGGTTCGCGAATTGATGAGCAACTGCGTCCGCGAACCACCGAGCGCCGCCATAGCCTTGTGCGCCAGATCTTCCAGCGCGCGAGTTTCCAGGTCTTTCTCCCGCAGCTGTACGTATTCCACTCCCGCGGCTGCACACTCGGCAATCTTTGCCAGCAGCCGGTGTTCCTGTTCGCGGCGATCACCCGGAAACTGCCGACGGTCCGTAATGTAGTAAAGCTGCAAGGCCATTCGCTCAGAATTGTAATTGCCCGAGCTTAGCCCTGGCGCCCACCTGCTAAAGCAGCGCGGCAAGGCAACTTCATCGCCGCAAAACCACTCTCTTAAGAGTGCCTCTCACGCTCCAACTCGTATGGCTTTTTGCGCTCGCTATCCCCATCGCCTCTATCGCCTGGACTGTGACGCATGAAGAAATCTTTCGCGAGCCGCGTGAATATTGCGTCCGTCAAAGTGAGATCCATCCCAACCCTGTATGTCGCAAATTTTTCTTCCTCTTTACCTGCGAATTCTGCTTTAGCCATTACGTGACGGCATTTTTTCTCTTCCTGACTCATTACAAACTGCTGTTCAACGACTGGCGCGGCTACCTCATCGCCCTTTTCGCGCTGGTCTGGATTGCCAACCAATATATGAGCATTTACGCTCACCTGCGTCTCGATATCCGCAAAGACCGCGTCGAAATCAAGCACGTGGAAAAGAAAGTAGAAGAGCTGGAAGAGAGAAAAGCGGCTTAGTTGGTTATTTTTTCAATCATTGACACGGACATCAACCTTCTTTTAGCCTGTCCCTGGCGCTAAAGGGCGCATCCAGTCCGCGGAAAGGGCCGTGCCCACCTTGAACAAAAATTGAGAGTGCGAACTTTCTTTCAGCCTGATTCATGCGGACCAACAGGCGTAACCATGAAAGGAAGGTCGTTGATGGAGCCCAAGCCGCTACCTGCTCGTCCCAGCCTGGAACAATACAAAAAACAAGCCAAAGAATTGTTAAAGGCCTATCGCTCTGCAGATGCGGAGACGATTCGCCGCGTTAAAAGAAACCATCCACGTTTTGAAAAGCGTGCAGAGCCGGGATTTGATATCAGCAAATTCGCATTGGCAGACGCGCAGTTGGTGATCGCCCGCGAACATGGTTTTGAAAGCTGGCCAAAATTTACCAAACGAATTGAAGTGATCAGCAGCGAGATTGCCGCGCTGAAAAATCCGGTGGCGGCTTTTATTGAGGCGGCAATCTGGCATGGAACACTGGAGGCGGCTGAAGCGATTCTGGCAGCGCATCCGGAGATTGCGCATAATAGTATTCATGTGGCGGCGATCCTGGGAGATGACGCTGCGGTGAGGCGCTTCATCGCTGCTGATCCGCGAAACGTAACGAAGAAAGAAGCGCCTTATGACGGCGATGCGCTGGTCTATCTGTGCATGTCAAAATATTTGCGGCTGGACAAAACGCGGTCAGAGGCTTTTCTGCGCGCGGCCACAGCACTGCTGGATGCGGGCGCTGATCCGAACACGGCTTCACGGCAAAGATGAGTACGGCGATTTCGAAACCGCTCTCTACGGAGCGGCAGGAGTTGCGCAGCACGCGGAGCTGACTCGTCTGCTGCTGGCGCGCGGAGCGGATCCCAACGACAAAGAAACTCTTTATCACGTGCCGGAAAGCTACGATAACGCCGCGCTGAACGTGTTGGTAGAAAGCGGCAAATGCTTACCGACACAGCTGACCAGCATGCTGCTGCGCAAAGCCGACATACACGATTACGAAGGAATGAAATATCTGCTGGAGCATGGCGCTGATCCGAATCGGATGACGCTATGGGGGTACACCGCACTGCATCAGGCGCTGCGGCGCGATAATGCTCGGCAGAAACATCGAATTGATGCTCGATCACGGCGCCGATCCGACATTAAGACGGTAACGGAAAGTACAGCGCCATTTCACGCCGTGAGTGGCGCAAAGGAGCAGAGCCTGGACATTGCAGCCGCGGACCCATGCCGCGCAGACGTGCTGGAACCGATCGAGCGCCGCGGGCATAGACATGGAGTTCAGTGGCGTGGACCGTCTGAGTGCCCTTTCGCGGCAACAACTCAGCGGCTGTCGAACGCCATTGCCAAGACTTACGAAGTCCAGCAACTTGGTTACAAGAACTTCTGGCTGAAGGAAGCACGCTGCTGGCGGAGTTTGCCGGAAACGGCAATACTAAAGGCGTTCAAAATCCTGCTCGATATTGGCGTGCCTGTGGACGCGCTGTATGACGGCGATCCTTATTTCGACATCGCCAAAGACAGCACAGCGTTGCACGTTGCGGCGTGGAAAGCGTGGCCCAAGACAGTAAAGCTGCTGATCGAACGCGGCGCAAATGTAAACGCGCAAGATGCAAAAGGCCGAACTCCGCTGATACTCGCGGTAAAAGCGTGCGTGGATTCCTACTGGACCAACAGACGCTCACCCGAATCGGTCGAAGCATTGCTGAAGGCAGGAGCATCCATCAGCGGAGTGGATTTTCCGTGCGGTTACGCGGAAGTAGACGAGCTTCTGCAATCGTATGCGAACAATTCAGCCGCGAATCGAGAAAGATTTGGTAATTGAGTAATTTTGTAATTGGCTAATTGAAGACCTGATTTTTGGGAGATCGCAAGACACTACATCCACACGTGGGGATATTTCTTCAATTTCCCATTTACCTGTGTACGGAATCCTGGAACTCAGGAGCGAAGCGACAAACTAATGTGACGTCGCGCGTTCGCTGCTCTTCAACAGCTCATTCACGATCGTGACAAGCTCTTCAGGATTGACCGGCTTTTCCAGATACAGATCCGCAAGCGGTTCAGCCGCTTGAAAAGCTTCCGCTACATAGCCTGATACCACCACTACGGGCATGCTGCTGTTATTTTTAGCAGCCTGAACAACGGCGCGGCCGTTGGCATCACCCAGTCGCCAATCAGTAACCACTGCGTCATAGGTGTTGCTCTGGAGTTTTTCCATGGCGTCGCGGGCCGATGTTGAAGCGGTGACTGTGTGTCCGGCAGATTCAAGGATGGCGCACTTCAAAGTAACAACGTGCGGTTCATCGTCGACGCAAAGGATCCTGGCCATTTTGGACATCCCTAACGCTGACGCGCTGATCGATTCGGGCGCGTCTTCGCAGAATGGTTAGCTGCGAAACAGCAGCTAAGAACTGGCCCCTATTCTCAGGCAGCGATGACGCGGAAGTCAAATAATCCCTGCAACTCCCTCTGCTTTTAACATTCTTTCGCCGGAACCTTAGCTCCTTTTTCCCGGCGACAAACTGGACTTCCGGCCAGTGCCCTGAAAGCAGGAACTCTGGCCGAAAGTCGCCCTAAAAGCTTAGAACCTCCCAGGCTGAAAACTCCAGGTTAGAACCGCCAAACCAGTCCGACCGACGGCTGGGCCAAGTGGGTGAAATTGTCACTGGCGAGGCCAGGCAGCTGGAAGTCGGGAATCTTGAAAAACAGCCCGCGATATTCCGCGCGCAACGCCATATATTTGGTGAGGTCGAAATCAATGCCGCCGCCGTATACAAAGGCGGGCTTGGTCTGGTTATTTCCGCTGCCCTGGCCAATGCCGATGAAATTATTATCCGGCGAGTTGGTGGGACGGAAGAAAAGCCCGGCAATTCCGGCCAGCCCGTAAGGCCGCACGCGGCTTGATAGAAGGCGCTGAGATCACAGCTTCTCCCGTGAGCTGATGGATGTTGGTTTGGATATCGGTCTCTCCAAAGAACGGATCAAAATACTTTTGCGTGTCGCGCGTGTAGCCGTAATCGCCCTGCAAAGCGAACCAGGAATTCAGGTGATAGCGGTAGCCAATCAGAAAGCCGCCGCTCTTGGTTGCGTCATGCGGGATATCAATGTTGGTGGAATTCTTGGGCAGGTTCACCGTGCCCTGAACGCTGAATTCCGATTTAAAATCCTGGGCAAAGCCCGCGGCCATGAATAAAAAGATAAATGCAACGGCTGATAAGACAGTCTTACTCCTCATCGCGTGAAACTCTCCTTGCTGGAATTAATGTGCTCTGTCCTAGATAAGACGCACACTATAACCCTGCGGGTTCGCACAAGGAGCGGAACTTAAATATTCTTAACCCTGAGTAGCACATCGTTGGGATTAAGGCACCTTAATCCCAACGTCTTATGAGCTAAAGCGCGAGCGATGACCAAACAATACCTCGATTCCTCGCCCTTCATGATTCATATCGTCCCTCACCGGTCCAGCATCGCCGATTTTTTCTGCCACGGATTTTGCCTGCGTAAACAGCAGCAGATAATCCGGGCCGCCTGCCTTTGAGTCCGTGCCGGACATGTTGAATCCGCCGAATGGATGCGCGCCCACCATCGCTCCGGTGCATTTGCGATTGAAATATAGATTGCCCACATGGAAGTCCGTGCGCGCCTTCTCCAGCTTCTCGCGAGACGTGCTGTAGACCGCGCCCGTAAGCCCGAACTCAGTGTTATTGGCAATGGCCAGCGCGTCTTCAAAGTTGCGCGCCTTGATCACCGCCAGCACCGGCCCAAAAATTTCTTCCTGGGAAATGCGCGCCGTGGGTGCGATATCGGCAATTACCGTGGGCTGGATAAAGTAGCCCTCGCCCGCTTCTTTGGCGGCCCGCCGCCATGAATCAGCCGGCCTTCCTTCTTGCCGACCTCAATGTAATTCAAGATGCTCTTCATGGCTTTCTCGCTCACCACTGGCCCCATCGGCTTGTTCTCCGTGGGATCGCCCACCGTGATCTTCGCAACGCGGTCTTTCAGGCGTTCAAGAAACACGTCATAAATTTTTTCATCCACAATGGCGCGTGAGCAGGCAGAGCATTTCTGTCCCTGGAAGCCGAATGCCGCCTGGGCCACGCCTTCCACCGCTGCGTCAAGGTTGGCGTCGGCGTCAACAATGATTGAGTCTTTGCCGCCCATTTCCAGGATGGTGCGCTTGATCCACTTCTGTCCCGGCTGCGGCTTGGCTGCGCGCTGGTTAATGTCGAGCCCAACTTCTTTTGATCCGGTAAACGCCACAAACCGCGTGAGCGGATGCTCCACCAGCCCGGCGCCAAAGGTCGAGCCCGATCCTGGACAGAAATTCACCACGCCATCCGGCATGCCCGCTTCCTGCAAAACTTCAAAGAACTTCGCGGCAATCGCCGGAGAATCGTGCGATGGCTTCATCACCACGGTGTTGCCGGTCACAATCGCGGCCATGGTCATGCCGGCCATAATGGCGCAGGGAAAGTTCCACGGCGGAATTACCGCGGCCACTCCCAGCGGAATGTAGATCAGCCGGTCAGCTTCGCCCGGCAACTGCGTGGGCGTTTTAGCCTGGGCCAGCCGCAGCGCTTCGCGCGCGTAGAACTCGGCAAAGTCAATGGTTTCGGCCACGTCGGCATCGGCTTCCGCCCAGTTCTTGCCCACTTCAAAAACCATCCACGCGGCAAACTCAAATTTGCGCTCACGCAGAATGCCCGCCACCGTGTGAATCAACGATGCGCGCTGCTCCACCGTGGTGCGCTTCCACGTTTCAAACGCCTGCTGCGCCGCCTGGATCGCCGGCTCCACGTGCTCGCGTCCCGCGCTCTGGAACACCCCAACAATCTCTTGCGGCTTGGCCGGGTTCACGCTCTTGATCTTCTCCGTGGTCTTGATCAGCTTCTCGCCAATCACCATGTCATATTCGCGTCCCAGCTCCGCGCGCACTTTGCTGATCGCAGCCTTCATCTTGCGCGCATTTTCCGCATTGCCAAAGTCGGTGAGCGGCTCGTTTTTAAACGGAGTGGTGGGTACGCGCAGTGTACGGTTCGAGATCTCAAGCAGGGTCGCCATAAATGATTTCCTTTTGCGCTCACAGGTGAGAGCGGATGATGTCAGCCAAACTCCTTATTTTACCCTTTTACCGACTTTCCTGTTGTGGTCTCGATTCCTGTGTGGCACCGCCGCCCTCGGCGGTGTTCCTGTGTTCTGCTTCCTTTGCGTTCCGCAGCCTGCCCTGAGCGACCCTGAGCTTGCGAAAGGGGAGTCGAATGGGTGTCATTTTTGTTAAATTCCGTCCGTTTCTGGTTAGATTCCTCCGTTTTATCTGCGCTCATCAGCGCAAATCTGCGGCAAGTCCTTCTTTTTCAATTCCGCGATCCAATAATCATGGCAATTTTCACCCACCCCCCTGCCCTACCCCCTATGTTGACCCAATTCCACCCAAGACGACCCAATGTCACCCATGGCTGAGAGGTCAGGCAGAGGGTCGTGTTTTTTGTCCGCGACATCCTCAACCTGGGGTCCCCGACACGCGCGGCTTTCGCGTGGTGGGGTGGAACGTCACCCAAGGCTGAGAGGTCAGGCAGAGGGTCACAACCCCAAAATGCAAAAACCCGGCCTTCAGCCGGGGGAAAAATCAAAACTCTTGTGGACCGCAGGCGCCCTCGCCTGCGACTCTTTCGTCTGCGATGGCCCGTGTAGCACAGGCACCCTCGCCTGTGAGTTTTACCTACAATATTCTTATCAGCCGCTACAAACATAAGACGAATCTACTTTAGCATTCTTTCTCGCCACCATAACAAAAATCTGCGACCCTCTGCCTGACTCTTGGGGATGATCCACCAAGACTAGCTTAGCGACAGCCGAGCGCCCGCAGGGCGCGGAACAATGGTAGCCCCGGGCGTAAGCCCGGGGTAGCTGTAAAAAAAACAGGTGAGCCCCGGCGGGGCGGCACCCGCTCCTAGTCAAACTCGGCAGCATCAATCCATTCACTTGGGATCATTCTATTGCCCGCACGCCACCGATCAATCACCCCCTTTTGAAACCAAGGTTCGTTAATATCCGCATGATCAGTGATGATCAGTTGAAACCCCTCTCCTAGTTCGGATACACGATCAAAGAGCCAGCGATACATCTGACGAACTGCGTACCTCTCATCTTCGGTGGGGTCCCTTTTTGAATCGGCTTCTATGGATTTGCCTTGTGTGTCTGGAGGATAATAGACCTGAGAGATTTGATCGAGCATGAGGAAATGAGGCACCGGCCGCGATCTCGTTTTGAACCAGTGATGAAACCCAAAAAGAACGAGGAAATGGCAACTCAATGCATTTGTCCCTCCTCCCATCTTCTTCATTGGAATGGGCCCGCTTTCAGCATCCGCAATGAGAGTTAAATGATCATAATCAAACCTTTGGGGTGCGCTAGCGTACTCATAATCGAGGTTATCGGACCAATCCGTCATCTTTGCAGATATCCGATTGATTGTAGAATTGAGGGCAATCTCGAATTCATCTTCATTTAGCTCTTCTTCGAGTACCGCTAACTTCCCTTCGTATTCCAAAAGCAGTTCATTTAAGTATCCATCCTCGTCCACTGTACCCAAAGTTTCTATGTACAAACTCACGCGCCCAACTGCTGCAAGTCGTCTGTTTTCTAGCTCCCGCTTTTCGAGTGTGATTGCATTCTGCTGCAATACCGCATTTATTTGGCTTGTTGTGTCGCGTATTTGTTGTCGTAATAGCCCTAAAGAATTTCTTCTGTCGGCTATAACTTTGTCCAGTCGAGCTCTCTCACGCGAAACTGTATCGAGCTGAGCTGTAATTTCATCAAAAGAATTCATGATATTGCCAGCCGAGGGAAGACTCGCGGACAGCTCGGTATCACAGAGCGGACAGTGAAACTTATCGTCGTGTTTTTTCAGCAATCCAATACTTTCGAGGCGGATGCGTTGGTCGGAAGCTTCAGAAAGATAGCGTTCTTGCTCCACTGAGAAACCAACGGCCGATTCAAGGCCTTCGTTGAGTTCTCGAAATCGAGTCAATAACGCGGCCCGCTCATCTTGTAGGCGGCTCAATGTGAGACCACTTGCATCCGAGAGATCTGCGGGTTTCCAGTTAAGGATTCGGTTCAGCACGCGGACTAAAGTATCTTGATCCTCGGGGATGGTGACGTTTTCATAAATTCCAAGGTCTTGGGCTTCCGCTACTAACTCTTTACCGCGCGACATGGCCTCCCCGCGAATCCACTCTGCCTCGGTCAAGCGCCTTTGAATTCGGCGAACCTCTTTTCTAATTCGCTTGCGTTCTTCCTGCTTTGCAAAATGGTCTGTCTTGGGCACGCCCAAAAAATAAGGAAGAGTGTCCTTAATGGTCTGCGGCATAAAAGAATTCTCTTTTTCGTTGTGAAAGAGGAAGCTTGGAGCGGTGACTTCATCTTGAAGTTGAAAAAGATAAAACCACGTGTGTTTGAGGTTAGCCTCTAATGGATCCCTCGTTTGCCCCTGGTCCGGAATGTTGAGGTTGTCCCCGATACCTAGAAGATCGCCAAGCGTACTTACCAGGCCATCTATATCCACCACTTTCCGTAGGGCACTAAACTGAGGCACATCAATATCAGAACCAACTTCAAAATAAATGTCCGAGCTAGTCTCTGCTTCTGCGGGGGGATTACGGCGGGCCACGAACACTCGCGATCCATCGATTTGAAACAGAACCCCATACCAAGCAACAGAGTTGCGGATCACACCTTTTGGGATCTCGCATTCTCCCTTCCCCAAGCAATATTGGACAATCCGCAGAAGAGCCGTCTTGCCGCTTCTACGCGCACCAGTGATTATGTTGACTTTACCTAATTTGAAGTCCCAACGTCGAATAGATCCCGCGTCGTTGTAGAGAGCAATTGAGCGAATTTGCATTAAGGCCTTATCCCCAAAAGGAAGAAGATTGTAGTAGGCTCACCAGATCGAGCAAACCAACGCCCAACGAAGCGGGCCTTTTCAACCAAATCTCCTAGGGAACTGCTTCTTTTTTCAAGCTCAAGAAGACCCGTTGCCGAAACCTTTCGTGGTACTGCAGAGACGAACTCCCCTTCACCGACCGAAAGAGCTCCTCGCTGAAGATAGAACAGCAAACTTTCGCGAGTGATTTGACCAAGGGAGCGAGCTTTATGAGCCAAACCAACTCTGATGAAAGGGTTCTCATGAATCCACCTTGGCAATGACGTTGTGCTCACAGTCGGTAGGGCATCGCGTAGATATGTTGGGATCACCATTGGTAGCACCAGAAAACAGAGAGCGAGTGGCATACCTTGAGACGCCAGATCCTCATAGTCTTTTACCGCCCGAGTAATGAGCAACCCACAAAAGGCTGGATTCAGCAATCGCCGGTAATCACTGGGCCTTTCGTTCCAATCATTTATCATTTTTCACGAAATCCTTAAATAACACCTGAAAGTGTGGGTGCCATCCTACAGTCAAGTTGTCCGCAAGCATTTGATACGATCCCCTCATCACATACGGCTCCGTGCATGATGGTCTTAGCGCGATCTCTTTAAATACCATTATCGTGTCATAAATGTCGCGGCCTGTTACCGCTCCATCCGATGCTGCCGACTGTACCTTGCTATCAAATATTTCGGCCCAAGTTTCGCGCAGTTTACGCTCGTATGTTCGCAGTTCCTGCTCGCCGATAAGCTGATCATTAATCCACCTTCCTCTTTGCTTGACAGCGCGATAGTAGTCAAGGATAGCGCGTGCGATTCTTTTTGGAGCTAGCTCGATTGATGAGAGTTGTTGAACAAATGTCCTTCCATCAAACTTTTCGGTTCCAGGAACGTGCAGATCGGCGTAATCGATGGGTAAGTTGTCTATTTTGAATTGTTCCCGAAGGTCGTCAATAGTTGCTTCCAATTCGTCCCCGGCAATACGGGCACGGAGTCCTGCGAGATGTTCAACTACAACCTGGAACCACCAGCCTTCCAATCGCGACGCCATTGCAGGAACCTTAGACGCTTTTGTAGAGAGCAGCAGCTCCTGTCGTAATAGAGCTTTCACTTGTAACATTGCGGGCGACCGGTCATGCACATAGCTAGACTTTAACAACTGGGCGCGTTTCCCCTTTGTGAGACGCTGAAATTCCTGATAGGCCGACTCATTTGCCTTATTGATCGATTTCTTGGCAATTTCCTCGAGAATTTCTTGTGCCTTCGTATAGTTTCGATCGGTAGGGCGCAAATATGAGGCAGCGCTCCCCGGCGGAGCCTCAGCCGTCGTCAAAAGAATCAGGTTTGTGCTGGTGGGGTCAATCGTTCCTAGCCTGTAGCCTTGGCTCCAAACCCGGATCGTTTTCCAAAGGTCGGTACTGGAGTCACTCAGATTCTTGTGTGTTACATGTTTAGTCTGCAGTTGCTCCATAACATCAATGGCGTTATGGAACGCGATATCGTCGAATTTCTCTATCGTGACAGCGATACCTGGATCAAGCCTGTATCGTTGAAGCAAAAGAACGAGAGCCATACGGACTTGATAGAGATAGCCTGTAAGAGACGCAGTCGCATCGAAGGGGCTTTCTGATGGCATGCAACGTAGATAATACAATGCCTTTACTAGTTTTCAAGCCTCCTGGGGCTGAGAACCGCAATTCTGTCTTGTTTATCAACCGCAGAACGCTCCAAATCCCCCTACTTCAACTCCCTCGCCGCTGCCAGCATCTCGTCGGCTTTGGCGCGGATGCGGATGTCTTCAGTGAAGTTGGTCCAGCGCACGGTGCCGGAAGAATCCACCAGGAACTCTGCCGGACGCGCAATGTCACTGCCTTCAGGCCCGCCGCCTTTGTGCAGCAGGTTATAGCGGCGGATGGTTTCAGCCTGAGGATCGGACAGGATAGGGAAGGTATAGCCGGCTTTTTTGGCAAGGTCGCGCGAGACTTCCGGCGCGTCCACGCTGATGGCTACAGGACGCACGCCGGCGGCTTCAAACTCTTTCAGGTTTTTCTGTATGCCTCGTAACTCGAGGTTGCAGAATGGTCACCAATATCCACGATAGAAGACCAGCAGCACGGCCTTTGGGTTGCGGACCGCAGAACTAATGTAGATCGGATTGGCCGGGGATCGCGGCGCCTTGCGATATCGAGCCGGGCGCTCGTGCCCAGCAACTGATCGAGCGAAACCTTTATGCCGATGAGTTTCGGCCAGCGTGAAGTCAGGGACTTTCTGTCCGACTTGCGGCGCATTGGTTGCCGCAGGCAGAGCGCGCGAAGTGACCGACGCAAGGCAACCAGTCCGCAGATCAGCAGCGCCAGCACGCCAAGGATGGAACTGGAAACCTTGCCGCCATAGACCTGCGGCTGACGGAAGGCGCGCATGATTCCTACGGCGGCGCAGACCAGCGCGGCTATCGCCAGGGCAACGCTCAGCCACGGGATGGCGCTCTGTCCGGGCAGTCCCATAAAGAATGCGGCGTTGGAAAGCATGGCCACAAGCGCTAGCAACAACGCGATCCATGGCGCCCAGTTGCGTTGGCGCGCAGGTGCTTGCGGCAGATCAGTTGTTAGCGTCATATGGGTATAGGCAGTCTAGCAAATCGGCGCCTGCGATACACTCTTTCCATGCTTGCCCCTTACGCGTTGCGAGCGGAAGAGAGCCGTGGACGGCGCTATCCGGAAGAAGCCCATGCTTACCGCAACGTTTTTCAGCGCGACCGTGACCGCGTGGTGCATTCGCGGGCTTTCCGCCGGCTGGAAAACAAGACGCAGGTTTTTACCGGCCGCCGCTCTGACCATTTTCGCAACCGGCTGACGCACACGATTGAGGTCACGCAGATTTCCCGCACCATTGCCGCCGAGCTTGCACTGAATGAAGATCTGGTGGAAGCGCTGGCGCTGGTGCATGACGTTGGGCATCCGCCGTTTGGCCATGCGGGCGAGCGCGTGTTGAACGCGGCCATGCAGGAATATGGCGACCAGTTTGACCACAACCTGCACGCGTTGCGAACGGTGGAGCAGTTTGAGCATCGTTATGCGGAATTTCCCGGACTGAATCTGACGTTTGAAGTGCGCGAGGGGATTGTGAAGCACTCTCGCGACTACGATGCCGCAGAGTATCCCGATCTGGCGGAGTATTTGCTGGAGCAGCGTCCGCCGCTGGAAGCGCAGTTGATCGACTTTACCGATGAGATTGCTTATTCAACCGCCGATCTGGACGACGGCGTGGAAGCAAAGATCCTCACGCGCGAGCAGGTGCGCGCAGAGCGTGCCGCTGTTTGCGCGGCTGCATGCGGAAATGGAGCAGCGATATCCTGCCGCCGCTGAGAAGCTGCTATTCAATGAGACGCTCAAGCGCGTGCTGGACCGGCTGGTGAGCGACTTGATCACCCACAGCCGCAAGCTGATTGGCGAAGCCGGAGTTGAATTCGGTAGAGGCAGTGCGGCGGTTTCCGCAGCGCCTCATAGCCTTCAGCCCGCAAGTGGATGAGGAGCGCAAGCAGCTCAAAGAATTTCTTTACCAGAATGTCTATTACAGTCCGGCGCAGCAGCGCGACAAGCAACAAGCCGAGCAGGTGATTGCAGAGATGTTTGCGTTCTTTATGAAGATTCCGCGGGAGCTGCCCGCAAGCTATCAGGCAGAAGACACGGACCGAGCCGCTGCATAGGATTGTTTGCGACTACGTTGCCGGAATGACCGACAGTTATATCTTTGAGCAGCATCGGCGGTTTTGCGGCGGGAAGAACCACAGGATCTCACCACAGATAACACTGATATCACTGATTTACACGGATAAATCAAGTTCAACTGGCATGCAAAATCGCTGGAACTTGCCGCTCTGCCATTGCGTATCAGCAACAGGTTGTAGTGTGTCAGGAGGGCAAGATGATGAAAACGACGATCTCAGCGGCGATGTTCCTGGCCGTCCTCTCGGTCGCGCCAATTACGCTTGAGGCGCAGACCCCAGGCAGTCCGACGGAAAAAGACTTTGTTTCCGGCGGCAAAGTTGCAATCACGCTTGAGTCCGGCGATTACGAAATTCACGCAAGCTCGGACAACCGCATCCACGTGCGCTGGAATGAGGCAAGCGGCGCGCGCGTGAAGCTGACGACGAATGGCAAGTCGGCTGATCTGCGCGTGGAGAACACGCCTAATAATAATTTTCACGCCACTATTGAGGTCCCGGCGCTTACTGACCTGCGCGTTCGGCTGACTGCGGGAGACATTACGGTATCCGGAATCAAAGGCGACAAAGATATTGAAATAAATGCGGGCGACTTGAATCTATCCGTTGGCAACTCCAATGATTGGGGCCAGGTGGACGCGTCAGTTACGGCGGGCGATATAAACGCAACACCTTTTGGAGGCAGTAAAGGCGGATTGTTCCGATCATTCAATTGGAAAGGCCCGGGCAAGTACCGGATGCATGTCCATCTGACGGCTGGAGATGTGAATTTGCGAAATTGACAGAGCCACATTAGCGACCGCTGACAGCCTCACAGATGCGAAATTAATTTGTTCGCGATCTCAGATCCGCGCATTCGCGCTTCCGGCAAATACATGGTTTCAAGCGTGAGCATGCTATCGCCCTTGAGCACATAGAAAGGCATGTCCAAAAGAGCCGATCATGGCGTGGTCGCCCACACCGTTGACTTCGTCAAATCCGGGGACAACGGACAGCGTGGTACGCAGCGGCATCCAATTTCCGCTGCCAAAGTTGCGGTTCACGCTGAAAGCGAAGACTTTGCCGCTGGGATCGGGCGCGCTCAGGCCAAAGCCTTTCACAATGCCTTCCATTTCCTTGGTGTGCTTCAGCAACTCAAGAGGATTATCACCCTTGGAATTTTTGACGTCGGGATACTGGGAAGCTTTTTCTGAGTCACGCTTGGCCTGGGCAATGGCGAGCTTTTGCAATTGGCTGAACGCGGCCGGATTGGTGTAATAGGCGCAGCCGGGATCGCCGTTCTCCATGATTTCCGCGGCGCGCTCAACGGTGACGCCGATCATCTGTTGCAGCTCTCCGGTTGAAAGCAGCTTGCACATGTTGCCCTGTGAAACTTCAGAGCCAAACGATCCCCCACCAATAGCACCGCCGGTAATAGAAGATACTTTGTGCTTGACCCAGTGGACGCCATAGAGCACCGCGCCAAACGCGCCCAGAACCATGACGAGCACAATTCCGCCGACGATGAGCAGGGCTTTGCCTGCGCCGGAAGATTTTGGCGGCTGCGCGGTCTGTGGTCCCGAGGCAGGCTGGGCTGGTTGTTGCGGAACGGGCTGGGGTGCGAAAGTCGGCTGGGCGGAAGCTGGCTGCTGAAAGCTGGTCGCGGAGGCGCTACCGGTTGCGCGGTGGCGACGGGTTGCGGAGCCGCGACAGGCTGTGGAGTCGGCGTAGCGACGGGCTGGGCTGTCGGAGCAGCGACTGGCGCTGGCGCAGAAGCTGATTGAGCGCGATGGCCGCAACGTCCGCAAAAGACGCCGGAAAGCGGTGCGCCGCAGTTGGTACAAAATTCAGCCATGGTCTTTGTCCTTCACACTATAGTGATTGACGGGTTCGCCATTGTAACTTGATTTTCCCGCCAAAGCTGCGTATCTCTGCGACAACGGCGTATTCCACACCATGCAGTTTGGCCGTGTCCGGCAGGGCAATATTTACTCGGTCGGCCTTAGTCCGGTACTAGCCAAGGCTAAGGTGTACACCGTAAGATATTGAAAATAAAGGGATGGATTGCAGGCTTTGGAATCAGGAGTTTGGCAATTGCAATGCAATAGTCAAAAGCGTGACGTTATGCGCAATCGGGGGTGAGCTGGCAAACCCTGTCACAAAGCGTGGCCCCGATGCTCGAACGACCCCGGTTCGGAGGATTTTACCCCAATGAAGAATTATCTATTGTCGTTATCGCTTGTCGCCGCCATGGCAATTCCAGCGGTCGCACAGCAGAATCAACAGACCACATCAGATCAACCGCAGGCACAGCAGAGCCAGACCCAGAGCAACGATCAGACCGCAACCGGCAAAGATCCGTTGACCTACACGCGCAAAGAGGGCTTCTGGGGACATCTGAATCCCTTTGCCCGCAAGAAATATGTCAACCGCCAGCTTGATCCGGTTCGCGGCCGCGTGAATGAGCTCGATGAACTCACCGCGAAGAACGCCAAGATGATCGCTGACGTGGACGCCCGTGCGACCGAAGGCATCCGCAACGCGATGAGCAAGGCCAATGAAGCCGATACGCACGCGCTGGACGCGGGCAATCGCGCCAACCAGGCCCAGCAGACGGCGCAGCAGGCGCACACGCGCATCGCCACGGTAGAAGATACGGTCAGCAAGATCGACCAGTACCAGCCCATCACGCAGGCTGAAATTCGCTTCCGCGCCGGACAGAGCGCCCTGAGCAAGAACGCCAAAGACGCCCTCGACCAGATGGCTACCTCGCTGAAGAACCAGAAGGGCTACATTGTTGAAGTGCAGGGCTTCTCGCCCGGCAACGGCACCACGGCCATTGAGAACTCTCGTGAAATGGCGCAGATGGTCGTCCGTTACCTCGTGCTGAATCATGAAATTCCGGTCTATCGCATCTACACGGTTGGCATGGGCAACGCTCCCGTTCAAGCGGAAGACGGCAAGATTCATCGCCAGAAGGGCGGCAAAGTTGAGATCAGCCTGTTGAAGAACGGCCTCGCTGACCTGAACGCCAGCAACAGCTCAGCCCCGACAACCGGCAGCGGCGTGACTGCAACTCCGGCCAATGAGCCTGCGACTCAGTCGGCTCCGGCAAATCAATCTGCTCCGGCGACTCAGCCTACTACTCAGCCCAGCACCACTGATCAGCCGGCCCAGAAGCCGCCGCAACAGTAATGTTTTGTAACTTTCTCTAACCAAACGCACCCCTCTTGCCCACGTGGCAGGAGGGGTTTTTTCTTGCGACCATAACGGCATCTCCTACTCCCGTTGATCCGGCGATCATCCGTGGAATCTGCGATAAAAGTCGGTTTTGGTTTTCCGATTACGGCGATTTACGCGCGATGTCGGCGATCACGGCGATTCCTCATTTCCTTTGCGCTCTTTGCGTCCTTTGCGGTTAACGGTTTGTTCGATCTTCATTGTTCCTCTGTGTTCCTTTGTGTCCTCCCGTGGTTAATCCCGTTCTCAAATCTTTCAGCTCATAGGCACCCCTCTGGTTGCGGGTGTACTCTAATGGTTGAAAGAGAGACTTGCGTACAGCTGCCGTAACGTAGCTTTCGCAAGCCTTTGTTTCAAGGTATCCAATCCAGGGCCGGGAGCACTCGTCGGCAGTCAATGTTTAATAAGGGTTCGTTGATGTGGCGACGCACCTTTGAGCATTGCAGGCGTGCCGGAGAAAGCCCGGTGGAACAAATTGAAATGAAAAGAGGAAACAACATGCGTTACCTAACTGCATTCAAAGTGGCCGCATTGGCCCTGGGGCTGGCGGAGTGGCAATTACCTGCCAGGCCCAGCCGGGCGGTTCTTATCGTCAAACTTGTCGTGACGTGAGCGTCAACGGTTCAACGTTGCGTGCCACCTGCCAGGACCAGGGCGGCAACTGGCGCAATACTGAACTCCGTGACTTTGATCGGTGCGGCGGAGAAATCCAGAACCTGAACGGGAACCTCTCTTGCAGCGGCGGAAACGGCTATGGCCAAGGTGGAAACTATGGCGATCGCCGCGATGGTGATCGTCGTGACCGTGATCACGATGGCGACCGCGACCGCGATCGCGATCGCAACGGATATAACGGCCCTCCAGGCTCATATACCCAGACCTGCTCCAATATTCAGGTGAATGGCAATACGCTGCAGGCTAGCTGCCAGAAGAGAAATGGCAAGATGAAAAATTCCAGCCTGCGTAACTTCCGCGACTGCCGCGATATCCAGAATGATAACGGCAAGCTGCGCTGCACCAGATAATCCGTATCTGCTCTACAGCTTCTGTTTCGTAGAGCAATGAGAAACTACAAGAGCCAGCGGCCGCGAGCAATCGCTTCTTCTGGCTCTTTGCTTTTTATTGAACTCACACTCTAAGGGCGCGGCACATGCCGGTAACTTTTTTTTGCGCTCCTCTGTAGTTGATGTTTTTTCGGTTTTGATCCGCGATCATCCGCGTAAATCCGGCGGTAAGCTATTGCCTTCCGATCACCCGATCACGTGCGATCACCCGATCTTCCTCTGTGTTCCTTCGTGTCCTTTGTGGTTAAAGCTCTCGCCTCACTGCTGCTCGACAATCAATTCCTGGCAGGTAATGCAATACCGGCTCCACGGTACCGCCGTCAATCGATTCACGCTGATGTCCTGCCCGCAATGCAGGCATTCGCCGAACGTCCCGTTATTGATTCGGCCAATCGCCGCTTCCACCAGTTGCAGCAGCCCACGCTCCTGCGCCTTCTGCCGGAACGTCATTTCCTTTGAGAGCGACGCCGTCGCCCGGTCCCCTTCATCGCGCCCAAAATCCTGCGCTTCATTGTGTTCTTCCAATGTGCGACTCAGGCTGCGGCGCAGCTCCTCGCGCCTCTTGTTGAGGATTTCTTCAAATTTTGCAATCTTGGCTTTTTCCATGCGCTATCACTCAACAATCAAAAGATATCCTGGCGCGATGCTGCCCCGGGCAGATTTGCATCCTTAGTATCTTAATTGAGATTTGCCTTGTCCGTCGCTCTTGCCCCAGGAACCGCCCATTCCGCTAGTGCTGCTTGGGAGCTTCCTTCGTACCCGCATTCAAATCCGCATCCCGAATGCTTGCCGACCCCGCCGGAACTACGACCGTCCGCGTAATCTCTTTGCCATCGCTTTCAATGGCAACCGTGTAAGTTCCCGCCGCAAGATTGCGGAAGATGTATGCCCCGGTCGCGCCGGTCTTTGTTTCCCCGGTCTTAGTTTCAAGCGACACTTCTTTCAGCCGGACCACTGCGCCGGCCAGGGGAACGGTTTGCAGCGTTGTCTTGTCATAGACCAGCACCCGCCCTGCTATCGACCGCAGCGCCTTCACGGTGAATTGCGTGCTCGCTGGCTTGCCTGATTCCACTTCTACCGTCTGCGCGGCCAGGTCTTGCAGCGCGTATCCCGGAGGGTAAGAATCCGGCAGGGTCGCCACTGAGTAAGTTCCGGGAACCAGTCCGGTAAATGCGAATTTGCCGTTCAGGCCCGTCTGCAGCCGACGCGTAACTGTCTCGCCCTTCAATTCCACCGTGATTCCGTTGATGCCGCTGCCCGCGTCGTTGAGCAAAAAGCCAAAGATTTGTCCTTTGGCAAAGTTAATGCCGAAATCTGCCGTGGCGTTCATGTCCACGGTAGCGGGTGAATCCGTGGTGTAAAAAAATGGCTCGTCACTTTGCAGCTTCGCTTCCACGCGATGCACGCCGAACGGCACATGATGAAATGCGTAATAGCCGCTTGAATCCGTGCGCGTTACGCGGTCTTCATCCAGTCGCACTTCCACGCCGCCCATTGCCGGCATTTGCGCGTTGTAGATTCCGGCTGAATCATCATCGCGGAAGATGTGGCCCTGGATCATTCCATGCCTTCCCGGCAGCAGAAGCGTGGGCACCGTGAAAAACCTGTGCTGGATGGAAATGCTGAACAGCGGATGCGTCGACGTCACGCCATTGTTCGTGGTCTGCACCATGGCGGCCGAGCCCACAATGTCATTCGTCGCCTTCAACCGCTGCGAATAGCTGAGCGTCGCGGTCTTCAAGATGAAGTGTCCCTGCAACAGCTCGGTGTCACTATCAAAATAACTCAAGTCGACCTTGCGGCGGTTCTGGCTGTGTTGCATCCAACTCACCGCGGCGTTCAGGTCATTGCGTGACGGCGCAAGGTTCACGATAAACGCATTTGTGAATCCCAGCAGTTGCAGGATCGCGGTATTCTGCAGCAAGCTGGCAAGTTGCTCCGGTGTGGACGCGACAATACCAGCGCGGTCCAGCGCGTCCTGCAGCCCCGGCACCTCTGAGAAGATGGCGGCCAGCGTCGGCACTTGGACGTCATGCCGATAGAAACCGCTGATCTGGAATTGTCCGGCGGAAGCGCGCGCGTTCACTGCGTAATCATTG
This sequence comes from Terriglobia bacterium, assembly GCA_963831465.1. Taxonomy (GTDB): domain Bacteria; phylum Acidobacteriota; class Terriglobia; order Terriglobales; family Acidobacteriaceae; genus Angelobacter. Next base: position 43,566 of record CAWHQH010000027.1, read on the forward strand.
CCCCCACCGCCGCCTTCAATGTTTACGCTGCGCTGGTATTCAAAGCCCGTCCCAAAGTGCCGCGTTGAGTAATCCACGCCTGCGGGCAGGTTCACGGTAGTCACGGCCGGCCCGACAGGAATCTTGGATTGAAACCTGGCGTAACCGCCGCCGCCATTGACTGAAAAATTCTTATTCAGTTTGAAGTTCAGCAGTCCGCTGGTGGTGAACGTATTCTGGCTTAGCGTGAGCAGATTGTAGTTCGATTGGTTCAGGTCGAGGCTGGCGTAAAGACGTTCCGTCAACTTGCGGCTGGCGTTCAGATCCGCAAACGTTCCGTGCTGGTTGTTCACCGCCAGTGAAGCGAAGTTGCGCGACTGTACGTGAAAGTTTCCCAGCAGGTGGTTGCGCTTATCGTCAAAGCTGGCCCGCGTGGCAAAGCCAAATCCGTGGCTCATGCCCAGCTCAGCCAGGAAATTTCCTTTGTCGCTGAGCTTGCGCCGGTACACCACGGACCCAACCGCGCCATTGCTGGCGAATGCGCGCTGGCTATCAGGATTTTGGAAGTAGTAAGCGTTGGCTTCCAGCGAATTCACGTCATCGATACGAAAAACCCTGCTGACGCCAGCCGTGTATTCGCGATCGGTTGCAAGGAACAATCCTTGAAACGTGGCGATGGAAGTAAAGCCGCCGTGAAGTTCCCACGGCCCCTGCCGCATGTGGAAGCCGCGAACCAGAAAGCCATCGAGCGTGAGCGGCGAATTCAGCACGTTCTTGTCAACAAAAGTAATGTCCCTGTCAGGCCGGCTGATCTCGTAAGCCAGAAACGGGAAGCCGATGGCCGAAGTCGATCCCGAAGAAGAAAACAAATTGGCGTTGATCACCTGCATGCGCGTGAACGATTGTCCCTGCGTCCGCTTCATCTCAATCGAGTTTGTGATCTGGTTAGGATCTGAGTTGTAGCGAAATTCATACGTGCCGCTCTCGCCGGTGCCCTGGCGCTCCGGCGGCTCGAATCCCGGAGGCAAAACCGGAGGTGGCACAGGCACCGTCACGGCCAGAGTCTGCGCTCCGGCGGAAGTCACAACAACAATGTTGGTTGACCCGGGCGCTTTGCCCACAATTTCCAGCACGCCGTTGGAGGCTATGGCGTCAGCGATATTTGGATCAAGCGAGTACGCAGCCGTTGCGCCTGCCACGGGTAGCTGCAAGGTCTTCTGGTAGGCGACGGAAAGCGGAGTTTGTCCCTGTGCCGCCAGACAGCAGGCGATCGCCAACAGGACAAGGCTCCAGCAGCGTTTCATTTTCTGGAAGCGTCAGTTTTCGGAGCTTCAGTCTTTGGTTTTTCAACACCAGGTATTTCGAAAGCCGCTTCCGTGGTTTGCGTCTTGCCTTCGAATTGGAACGAGCAAAGCGCACGGTAATTTCCCGCAGGCAGTTCGCCCGGATACTCAGCAGAAAATTCCAGGCGCTCACCCGGCAGTAGCCGCTGCGGATCAAAAATCGCCTTCCCGACCAGCGCGCCATTGGAGTTCAACACTGCCGCCGCGCCTTCCGGCAGCACCGGCTCCGTGCCGGAGTTTGAAATCCACTGCGCGATCTTCATATTCGCTGTTTCACTTGCCGGAATTACCCGAACCGGCTCAGGCTTTAGCTTCACGTCATTCGTAAGATTGAAGGTGATCAGCGAGCCCAATGATGCCGTCATGCCAACGGCGCCGGAAGAAGTCGGCAGCTTGTCCGTCCCGCGAAACATGGCTACCACGGCGCGAATATTTGTCTCTGCTGGCAGTGTGAGCCGGACATCGACCGCGGCGGAAGAAAACGGCTTCACCAGTACGGTCTTTTGCGTGAAGACCGCGGAGGCGGCAATGCTGTTCGGCGTTTCACCAGCCGTCACAAACATGCGTTTGCCGTCTTTCACCACAACATCTTCCGCCACCATCTCAAAAGCGAAGTCACGCGCGGTTTGATTTGTGAGCGTCAGCGTCTGTGATAGTGTCTGGCTGAAGCTGCCCTTGGCCATCACCACGGCAGGAGTGAGTGAAATGGAAGGCTTTTCTGTAGGCTGCACCGGAGCCGCAACCGCAGAAGAATTTTGCGGAGATGCTGCAGCCGCCGTCCGCCCGCTCATCAAGGCCGGATGACAAAACAATCCAAAGCACACTAGCAACAGTGCATGGGCCGCCGCGATTCGAAAAAATCTAATTCGGAATAACCTGGAAAATAATTGCATTGTTCAGTTGAGAATTCTTCTCCGTAAGAGATGTGGGCACTTCGATCTCCAGGCGATGCATGGTGGTAGTCCCCGTCCTTGCCTGGCCCTGCAGCAATTGGGGTACGGTTTGCAGCGTGATTCCGTCCAGCCGAAACGTGTATGCGGGATCGGGTACGGTAAGCGCAGCCAGCACGGCAGCGGTGGTTGCAGTTTGTGATCCGGCCTGGATGCTCATGCCGAACCGCGTGGAAACAACAAAGCGCCCAGGCAATTTCTGCATCTGGACGTTAGCGGTCTGGGCGCCGCTGGCAAGTGAGACTGTACCCAGATTTAAACCGCGCTGGCCGGAGGTCCCGCCGGTCAAGGCGGCGCCATCCGGCGCGCTTACAAAACTCACTGAGATTGCCCCTTCACTTGCAGATTTCATGGAAATGGCGCTGGAGGTGCGTTTTACCGTGCTCTTGCGTTGTGCCCACCCGTCGGTCATAAGGGAGGAACCGAACAGCAATAACGGCAGGACATAACGCAGCCCGATTTCGCACCTCCCGCCCAGATCTAATCCATCTATCTATCTCAGTTTGCCAATGCGGCAAATCCTATTTAACCCTTAATTCGCGGTTGCCACGTAATTAATGCTGTTGCTGATCAGGGTTCCGCTGGCCGTAGCGAAAGGTACGGTGATGGCCACCGGGAAATTGCTGTTCGCGGCATACGTGCCGGTCGCGGTCAGCGTGGACTGCGCAGCATTGGTAACCGCCACGCCACCGACGGTCCAGGTGTTCAGTGCGTCTGCTGAACCCAACTGCGCTTTAAGCGTGTAATTTGCGCTGGCGGAATTGGTTTTTGTCACCAGCACATCAACAGCGGAGCTTACCGTGAAGTTACTCGCGGTTGTGCTGCGGACGATGCCGGCAGGAATCGCGCCAAAAGCTGACACGTTGCCGAAGGCCAAAGTGGCTGCGTTGGTTCCTGCGCCAGTCGAAAGCGCCAGGCCGGCGGCATCAGAGTTGAATACCAGGTTGATGCTGCCTGTGACTGTAGCAGTCACGGTGAGTGTGCCGCTGGCTGTTGTTTGTGCAAAGGCCGCAGAAGAAATCATCATCAGCGCCGCAAAGATGGTTAAGAGCATTACTTTTTTCATTTGTGTTCCTCTCCTCATGTCAAATTCAAAAGTTCGTTACTTCAAAAAAGTTTCTACTGCAAAAACTTAGTTGGCCGTAGCCGTAAAATTGATCGTCGTTGTGATCGGCGTATTCACTGCCGGGCCACCCGCTCCCGGTGCAGCCGTGGAAACAACCAAATCCAGGTTGTGTGCAATATCAGTGTTGTAAACGCCATTCACCTGGACCGTCTGCGATGCGGTGGTCAGCGTGACGGCGTCCACTTTGTAATTCATGCCGGTTGGCGCCGCTGCGGCCAGGTTCGCCGTAAGCGTGTAAGTGAGGCTGTTCAAGCCCCCCTGGATCACTTGCACATCAAAAATCGTCCGCACAGTAAAGTTGCCGGCGGTAACACTGGGCCGGGTCACGCCCGCCGCAAGCGTGCCAAAAGCGGAAACCGTGCCGAAGTTGGCAGTCGCGGCATTTGTGCCGTCCGCACCCAACGTAATGCCTGCGGGATCACTATCAAACTGGATCGAGATCCCGTTCTTATTGATCAGCGTTCCGTTGATCACGCCCGTGGCGGTGGTCTGCGCCAGTAGTGAAGCGCCGGACATCAACAGCGCCACCAGGGCCGCGCCGCGCATGATCGAAATGTATTTCTTGAGCATGGTCAAAAACCTAGTTCGCTGTCGCCAAAAAAGTAATCGTTTCCAGCAATGCTTGCGCTGCAACCGTGTTCTTCACCTGCACTTGCAGGGTCTTGGTGACCGGAGCTGCATAGTTATCTGCCGCATCCAGTGTGGTGAAACCTGCCGTCGTTAACGTCACGTTATTCAGCAGCCAACTCACGTTCGCAGGCGGCGGCGTGGAAATCTCTGCCGCCAGTCGGTAATTCGGGCTGCTGGAATTTGCTTTGGTCACCACAACGTCAAACGCGCTGCTTACTTGATAAACTGCGCCGGTCACATGCGTGTAATTCACGCAGGTCGACGTATGAAAATTCCCCGGAAAAGCCGCCGTGCCCATGTCCAAACCAACGTTGTTGGTTCCGGCATTGGTCAGCGGACAGAAGCCCGTTGTCCCTACCGACGGATTATCTTTAAAAACCAGCGTGATCGAAGACTGCACGCTCATGGTAATGGTGAGCTGCCCGGAACTGCTTTGCGCCTCAGCGCTCGATGCCAACAGGCAGAGCACGCCGCTCATCATGAGCAGGGCTTTCATTCCACCGAATTTTAAGTTGCAGCTCATCGTCAAATGAAAAACAAATGGTAAAGGGCCGTACCGTTCTTGACCTGTGACCCTGATCACTGCCCAGTTATTCAATCTGGCAAAAAATGCTGGCCGCAAGAGCCTTGTTGCCAAAAGTACAATTGCCATGGGCCTGGGTACATTGGTCTTTCGTGATGCAGTCTAAGCGGAACCTGCAAAATGGCAAACGGTACTTCAGTCACCATCGGTAACCCGGCAAAAACAACTGTATCTGGGCAGTTTTCCTGAGCTTTTGGAAATCATATCCCGGCTTTAGCGGATGTAAATAAGGTGATTATCAGGGTATGTGCCGGAATAGTAATGGAAGGTGGGTGCCGCCTAAAGTCAGGGCTTATCTGGCGTTTGATCTTGACTGTCTTTTTCCGCCGCTTCAGCTTGCTTCTTTCTCGTGGCCGCTGCGCGGTCAGACCATTCGTTGGATTGCTTGATGTCCGCCTTGAAGTTCTTTTTGCTTCCGCACTCCAAATCCGCTCGCAGAACATAGAGCTTGTTCAAATACGTCATGGCATCGACATAGTCTTTGCGAAGAGACATGGCTTTGTTGAGCATTGCTATGCCGCTGTCCACAATGGCCAGCGACTTCGCCCGCACATCGGAACAGCTGTCCGAAAGTATCAGTGAATATTCTGATTCTGCATCCAGCTTCGCTTTCTCCGCCTCAATGTCCTGGCTTGCATTCGACCAGTTTGCCACCGCCGCCGCGTATAACAGTTCAGGATCACCTGGATCCAGTGCAATTGCTTTGGCGTAGGTTTCTCTTGCTTCCTGGAAGTTATTCAACTGTAGTTTCAGGTAGGCGACGCCCTTGAGGGACTCAACGTCAGAAGGATTGCTGCGCAGTATTTCCGAATATTGGTCCAGTGCCTTGGTCGCCCAGATGACATTCTCCGGAGTATCAACGCCAGGCTCAAACACCTGTAAATAGGTTGCGGCCAGATACATTCTCGCCACCACAAGGTCCGGATCATTCGCTATGGCCTGCTCAAAGTGCGCGATCGCATCTTCGTAGTGTGCCTGCCGAAATGCCTGCACGCCTTCATTTACTGCATTGCGTGCGGAAGCCTTCGCTTCATCTTGCGCCACGCCCGCAATCGCCAGGCAAACCAGCAAACCAACTGTAAGAACAAATTTGGAAGTCATAGGCCTTGTTCATCCTAGCGTAACTGCTGCCGCTTCCAATCGGGGAAACACTTGCATTTCAAAGAATCACAATTGGGACCCAATTCATGAAGCCCAGCAAGGCGCATACGACAATCGGAACTCGTGCCGCGCCCTTTCCAGCGATCGCTCCAACCAGGGCCAGCAAAACCAGATAGCCTGCAAAAGCTCCTAGAGCGTCTTTGAATCTCCAAATGAGCGGGGTTCCTCCAGCGGCAACTCGGCAGGAAAGCCAAACGTAGTACATAGCTGCGTTCGCGGAGGCGGCCACAAGCCCAGTCATTGCAAAGCGTCTGCGCCAAGGGTTGGCCAGCGAACGGTTCCTGCGTGACCAAAGCCACCAGGCCAAAGCAGCGGAAAGCGGTGTGCCTATGAGCGATAACCAGATTAGGAAGTCGATCGAACTCATGATTTTCTCCCGGCCACCTGATGCGGCCACTCCTACGGCGCAATCGTTTCCACCAATTCCAAAACTGTCTTCCGCACCGGTTTCATTAGCGGCAATCCCGAGAGTCGCAACAAAGTCACCAGCAGGCCCAAACTCTTTTCCATGAGCTTCTGTGTGCGCTGCTGCTTTTCTGAACGGTCATACAGCCAGAACAGGATCAATCCCATTTGGTAGAGCCACAACAAATAAGGCAGTTGAGGCTTCAGGTCTGCCGGAACCTTTACCTCGCCCCCTTCCACCGCAATCCGCAAGTGCTCAATGGCGCGTTGCCGGATCGCCTCTGTCTCATTGCTGAAAGGTGAAAGCGGGTCCTGACTGTCTGGAGCATGGCGAAAAAGCGCGTCACAAAACTTGCGATTCGGCGCCAGCAGTTCAAAACGTTTCTCCATTACGCGGCGCAGTCGGTCTTTCAATTTCTTTTCAGAGGAGATCGCCTGCAGGATTTCCTCATGGCTGCCTTCCTGCATCTCCTGATAGAAAGCCAACACAATGGCTTCCTTGGACGAGAAGTAATAATAAGCGCCGCCCAGCGCCACTCCCGCTTTAGCCGCAATGTCACGCATGGTGGTCTGTTCAAAACCTTTTTCGCGGAACAGCTCCATCGCGGCTTCATAGATCCGTCGGCGCGTATCTTCCGCGCGCGGCGTAGGTCGTGTTTTCATTGCAGGCACATTCATCGCAGGTCGCAGAATAGAATTACGCAGACTCGCAGTCAAGAGAATATTTGAACATGTTCATATTATCAAATTTAAGCCCCTTTTGACATCCACACCCTTGGAGCCTGAGCGGAACTTGGTGCGAAACCGCAGCAAGGCTGGTACTGCGGACTGCTTTTAACTGCATTCGATTTCTGATACCAATTCAACAGCTGACAATGATGACAACCGTGGCTCAAACCGGGAATTGTGTCCTACCATTCGCATGCGGCCGCCCCTTGGCTGAGCCGGAGTTTCTAGAAGTTCAAAGCCGCCTGGCTCTGGATTGCTTCAAGTGGGATATTCAGATCGGCGATACATCTACATTATTCCGGCAGCCATTGCTGATTCATCCGACGATCTGGCAGCAGTTGGCCAAAATGGCGGAAGACTTGGCTGCCGAACTCATGGCTGCTGAACAGGAGATCGTCACCCGGCCCGAGCTTTACGCCATGCTGGGGCTTTCTCCACACCTTCATCCAATCTTGTCGGAAGCATCCCGCAACAGCGCAGATGCACCCGATGCTCGCGTCTTGAGGTTTGACTTTCACTACACCACCGGGGGCTGGCGGATCTCCGAAGTGAACAGCGATGTTCCTGGCGGCTACACTGAAGCATCCCGCTTCACGCAGCTTGTTTCGGGTTTCACTCCTCATACCCGGCCTTGTGGCGATCCTGCCAGAACCTGGACAGACGCCATCATGAGGCATGTTGGTAAGCAAGGTCGCGTAGCTCTACTCTCTGCTCCGGGCTTCCTCGAAGATCAGCAGGTGACGGCATTTCTGGCCGCCGAATTACAGGCACGTGGAGTTGATACCTTTCTCGTGCACGGTCCTTCACAATTTAACTGGCAAGCCGGCAAGGCGCATGCTGTGCACAAATCTGGATACATTCCCCTTGATGCCATCGTTCGCTTTTACCAGGGAGAGTGGCTTCTGAAGCTGCCCAATGCCAGTGGATGGAAGCAGCTCTTTGCCCCAGGCAAAACCTTGGTGACCAACCCCGGATATTCCCTTCTTACCGAAAGTAAGCGTTTCCCGCTCAGCTGGGATTACCTCGAGACGGGGATGGCTTGTTGGCGTTCCCTGCTTCCTGAGTCTTGCGCTCCTCAGGACAATCGGTGGCAAAGCGTCAGCGAGAAATCGTGGGTTCTGAAAGAGGCATTCTCCAATACCGGTGACTCGGTCCACATGCGTGAAGCTCTCAGCCCGCGCGCATGGGAGACTTTGAAGCGCGTTGCACTCAAGCATCCCGAGCGCTGGGTTGTGCAGCGGAAGTTTGAGGTCTCACCCGTGTGGTCAGAACTCGGGTGGGTGTATCCGTGTATTGGCGTATTCACGATCAACGGTGAAGCCGCGGGTGCCTACACCAGGGTAGGTCTCCAGCCAGTGATTGACTACAAATCCATGGATGCTGCGTTGCTGATCGCGGAAGAGGATGAGGATACTGATGGATAAAGAGGAGATATACCGGATTTGGGCCCCTCCCGATGCCCCCTGGTCGCGATGGGTCAAACCTGTCCTGTTTTCTTTCATGGACAGCCGGTTTGATGTGCGTCAGCCAGCCATTACTCAATTCAACACCGACTGGGCTCCCAGGCCTGGGCAGGTGGCGCTTATCGTCGATCTGCCTGGCGAAGATGGATTAGTCTGGGGCCTACAACTGGCGCGACTGGGCTACCGGCCAATTCCGCTCTACAATGCGCTGCCGTTTCCCCCGAGCGAAAAAATGTCTCCTGCCACACGGCCCGAATGCACGGTGGACGTCGTGCCGATCCTTACCGCCCTCTATCGCCAGACTGCTGCATTGAAGGAAATCCATCTAGCGGCAGATGCTCCTCCAGTTTTTCTTCTCGACGCTGGCCGTCGCATGGCTCGTAAGGACCCCGAACCGGGAGTCTTCGACAATCGCTCTGTCTGTTTCACTACCGATTTTCCTTCAGCTGAGTTTCTGTCTTCCCGGCAGATAACGCAGGCAATGATTCTTCAGCGCGGTTCCAATGTTGCCGGAGATTTGTTGCTGGTTCTGCTCGAATGGCAGAGGGCCGGGATCCAGTTGCTGCGAAAGGACCCTGTGGAAGCCGCTCCTCCGAAACCAGTTGTGGTTGAGCCACCTTCCTTTCTTCGCCGTCTCTGGTACCGCATCAGCGTTGCACTTACCCTGCGGCGGGGAGAACTGGGCGGCTTTGGCGGCATCGTTAAGTCGGCCAGTGGCTGATCCTATGGTTTTCACGCCCATGTTGACCTTCAGGCACACCAAGAAAATTAGCTCTCGATACTGCAAGTCGAATGGAAGGAATGAAATGAAGGTAGCTCCAGAACTTCGTCTGAGAGCTTCGCCGGCTATCCCCGCAGGTACTTGCCCAACACTGATGCCACTACTCCCAGGCCAATAATGGCAATGGGCCCGTGGTTCGCCTGTAAGGCTGCGGCTCCGCCACCATTGATTGTCACAAGATAAGTTCCCCAGCAGATGCCGCCTACGATTGCGATTGCGCCAAGAATGCGAAGAATTGGGCTGCCGGGTTCCTTTTGCGGAGCACGCGGTGGACGGAAGGTTCCGCGGTCCTCATACCCTTCACGGGCGCCTGTGCCCCACTCATCCTGATAAAGTTTCTGCGCCATGCGCCAAATTTGACTCAATTCCCGCAAAAATACAACTAGCAAAACTTCTTAGAACCATGATTCCCAAGGTTCTAGCCCTCACGCGAATGAAAGCGTTTGCACAACAGCCTTGCTTACCGTTAGCAATTACAATTACGGATTACCCATGGCCCACTTATTTGATCCTTTAAAGCTGCGCGGTGTGGAATTTGCCAACCGCATCGTGGTTTCACCCATGTGCCAGTATTCGTGCGTAGACGGATTTGCCACGGACTGGCACTTTGTCCATCTTGGCAGCCGCGCTGTGGGACGCGCCGCCGCCGTGATTGCGGAGGCCACGGCCATCACCGCGGACAGCCGCATCAGCCCGCAGGACCTCGGCATCTGGACAGACGCGCACATTGAACCATTGCGGCGCGTATTTTCTTTTATTACCGAGCAAGGTTCCGTCCCGGGCATTCAGTTGGCCCACGCGGGCAGAAAGGCAAGCACCAACCAGCCGTGGAATGGCGGCAAGCCAATCACGCCCGCTGAAGGTGGATGGACACCCATTTTCGGCCCCAGCGCATTGGCCTTCGCCGATGGTTATCAGGTTCCAAAGGCACTCAGCGTGGCAGAAATCGGCTCCGTCATTCAGGCTTTTGTCGCTGCGGCTGGCCGCGCCCTGGCAGCAGGCGCAAAACTGATCGAGCTGCACTCCGCACATGGATATCTTTTGCATTCGTTTCTCTCGCCTTTGAGCAACCAGCGTACAGATCAATATGGCGGATCATTTGCCAACTGCATTCGCATTGTATGTGAAGTTGTGGAGGCAGTAAGAAAGGTCTGGCCGGAACAATATCCTCTATGGGTTAGGATCTCTGCCACGGACTGGACCGAGGACGGCTGGACGCCCGAAGAATCCGTAGAGCTCGCCAGGAAACTTAAGCCGCTCGGCGTTGACCTGATTGATTGCTCCTCCGGCGGCAACGTGCCTCACGCAAAAATTCCTGTAGGGGCCGGCTATCAGGTGGCGTTCGCGGAAAAGATCCGTCGGGAAGCCGGCATTCCAACGGGCGCCGTGGGCATGATTACCGATCCCGCCCAGGCAGATCAGATTATTCGATCCGGCCAGGCCGATGTAGTAATCCTGGCGCGCCAATTCCTGCGCGATCCCTACTGGCCGCTTCTGGCGGCACACGCGCTTGGGCACGACATCCAATGGCCGGTTCAGTATGGCCGGGCCAAGAAGAGGTGAATCAAGAAATCTCACTATAGACACCGACAAGTGGAGTTCCAACCGATTAGGGTCGGAGACAGATCAAAGTGTCGCTTGTCTTAGAAGAGCAGGCCAGGTCGGACAGAAATCACAAATGGTATCAAACCGGCCACTCGATTCAAATCCGTTTTATCCGTGTTAATCCGTGGTGAGGCTTTGATTTTTCTAAGCTTTCCGTTGCGTGGCCTGGGCTGACTGGGCGCTTGGCTGTGTTTCTTCCATGCGGTTGACGGCGCGTTTTTCCACCGGCGACGACAAGACAATGGAAGTCGAGGTAGTGCCAAACGGCGTCAGCCTATCGATAAGTGCTTCCAGGTGTTCTACCGAACGCACATGGACTTTCATAATGAAAGAGTCCGCTCCGGTGCCGCGATGGCACTCAACAACCTCCGGAGAATTCTTAACGACGGCCGTGATCCGGGTAAACACATCCCCCACAACAGACATGCGGATAAAAGCTGTGATTGGCATTCCGACCTTCATGGGGTCAATATCGGCATGGTAGCCTACGATAATGCCGGCTTCTTCCATGCGCTTAACCCGCTCTACCACCGCCGGAGTTGTGAGGCCCACGCGTCGTCCCAGCTCAGCGTAAGAGAGCCGTCCATTGATTTGCAGCTCTTGGAGCAGCTTCCAGCCAATCTGATCGAGCAACTTGTCTGTTCTTAAATTTGTTTCCATGTTTTGCCTGACATTATAAGACAGATTTTCTTTTTCTTGGGTTCATTTTCGAAATCAGGTCAGAACCGCTCCCACACAAACATAAAGATTAGCAAATTCTAATCTTTGTGTGGCCTTCCATTTAACATCAAATATCGAATTTTGCCTAAGAAAAAGTGATTTTGCAGGGCATGCCAATTCAGGTAGGAACGCTATTCGTAGAATCGCGTTTCGACTGCTTTTGACATGCCGGCACTCATTATTAAATGGCCCTGATATTGACGCCATTATCTTCAGTCCTGCGGGGTTAGGCTCAGCCTGAACCAGCCTTCTCTACCTATAGTAAGGACTCATTGCTAAGGCATTCTGCTGAATGGCCGCACACAGTTGCCGATGTACACTAACGTGCCAACACAGCAATGGTTTTCCTTGCTTTGGTCTTATAAGCAATATAAAAATGAAGTTTCCGGCTTGAACTGATATGATTTGCCGCACTGACCACCCCCCAGTGTGAGCTAGCTTTTTTCCATGGACCCTATAGTTATCACTACTCAAGAAGTTGCTCAGGCGCAGATTCCGCTCCAGGGAGCTCAGGAAGTCCGCCCCAAAGTTCCGAATCCGGTTCCTCTTTGGACGCGCCTGTTATTTGTGCCGCTGGTTCTGGTGTTGCCTTTGTTGTGTCTGGCTGCCCTGATCATGCGCGTGGCCACGCGCAGCCAGGCGCCGCGAGTCCGGCAGACGTGGGCGGCGTACCTATTAACTCTGCTCATCATCAGCGGCATCTTTTCTACCGTCTTGGCAGTCTTTGTTATCTCGCTGGATACTGTTCCAGTGCCGGATGCTATCAGCTCTTCTCTTTCTGATCTCGATGAGCGCGGCAACTTCCCATCGCTGCCCGCAGGCAAAGAAATGTCCAGCGTGGAGTTGAGTTCGACCTTAAAGCCTCTCGTGCTGCTGGCCTCTCCTGCGGCAAAGCGCTGGTTCCAGCCGACTGCGGGAGTTTCCGGCCTGCTGGGCGCGGCCATGATTTTGCATTCCGACTCGCATGGCTACCTCTTGGCGACGGCACGTCACGTGGCCGATGGCGAAAACTGGCGCTCGCACACCGGCCCGCAAAAAGTAATGGTCTCAATCGGGATGAATGGCTGGGCCGCAGCGCAGGTCGTTGGACGCCACAAACATCTTGATGTCGCGCTGCTCTGGCTGGAGCGCCATGAAGGAGACGCGGAATTTACCCAGCCCGTGGCAACGTACAGCAGCGTTCAGATGGGCGAGAAGATTTTCGTCATCGGCCATCCGGAGGGCCTGAATTTTTCCGTGAGCAACGGAATTGTTTCACGCACGCCCGGGAATGACGTGTTGCAGGTTTCGGCGCCCATCAGTCCGGGCAACAGCGGCGGCCCTGTCTATGACGAATTTGGCAACCTGCTCGGCATCGTTACTTCCAAGGTAGCGCAATCGATAGAGCCGGAAGCCGAGAACCTGAATTTCGCGGTCAGCACGGACGCTCTCCTGCACGAATCCGACTGGGAGTTTGTAACCGGCGGAAGCGCGCCCAAGAACCTGCTTGCGGATTTCGTGCACCAGTCCAAGGTACGCAAAGTGCCCATGACATCCGCGGCCGCCCAATAGGAAAAATTTCAAACATGGCTAACATTACTGTTACTGTTTACGATTCAACGGAAAACAAGCGCGTCCCGGTGGAACTGCCGGATGACGCTCCGGCAAATCGCATCATCGCCGTGCTGGTGGACAAGCTGCAATTGCCGCAAAACGGCCCGGACGGCGCTCCGCTCAGCTACAAGTTTCATCACAAAAACTCAGGCCGCCAGATACAGGATTCGCAAACGCTTTCTGACGCTGCCGTAAAAGAAGGCGACATCCTGCGCCTGCAGCCGGAAATTACCGCAGGAGCGCGATGAGCAAGTCCGTGGCATCGCCGAACGGCGGCGGCCCCATTCCGGCCAATGACGATAGGTTCAGCCGCTTCCGTCTCATTGGCTGGTGGGACCAGGAGAAGCTGCGTTCCGCGCGCGTGCTGGTGATCGGCGCAGGCGCGCTGGGAAATGAAATTCTTAAGAACATGGCGCTGCTCGGCTTTGCCAACATTGTTGTAGTCGATCTCGACTCCATTGAAGCTTCGAATCTTTCTCGCAGCATTCTCTATCGCGAGTCAGATGTAGGCCGCCGCAAAGCTGATGTCGCCGCCGACGCTGTCAGAAACATTTTCCCCGAGGCCCACGTCCACGCCATTACCGCCAACGTAGTACATGGTCTTGGGCTGGGATTGTTTGCATGGGCCGATGTGGTGATTGCCGGTCTCGACAACCGTGAAGCGCGGCTATGGATCAATCGTGCATGCTGGAAGATGAACAAGCCATGGATTGACGGCGCTATTGAAGGCATCAACGGCGTCGCCCGCGTCTTCAAGGCCGGACAGCCGCCCTGCTATGAGTGCACGCTCGGTGAAACGGACTGGGCCATCCTGAACAAGCGCATGTCATGCAATCTGCTGGCGCTGGAAAACGATACCGAAGGCAAAGTGGCCACCACGCCCACCATCTCTTCCATTATTGCCGGATTGCAGGTGCAGGAAGCGGTAAAGCTGCTCCACGGCCTTCCGGTTCTGGCAGGCAAGGGCTTCATCTTTGAAGGCCTGAATCACACTTCTTACAAGGTTGAATACACTGAGAACCGCGACTGCATGAGCCATTACACCTTCGCTGAGGTGATTCGGCTTCAGGAAGCATCGTGTGATCTCTCTCTCGCCCAATTGCTGGATCGCGCCCGGCTCGACCTTGGATCAAAGGAAGTCGCCCTTGAATTCAGCCGCGACGTGATTCACAAACTCGCGTGTCCGGGCTGTGGTGCGGAAGAAGAATTGTTCGCTGCTGTGGGCACCGTCCCTTACGCAAAAGGCAAATGCGCCACCGATGGCCAGATGCGCGCCGTAATCACCGCGCACGGATATTCCGGCCACGAAACCTTCGGTGAGTGCACTCTGGACCAACTTGGTCTTCCGCTTTTTGACGTTGTAACCGCTCGCTCGCCTGAACGGGAGATCGCTTATCTCATCGGTGGCGATGAAAAACATGTGCTCGGACAGAGCGCGATGGGAGCGGCACACTGATGCCTAAGCCGGCCAAAGTAAAGGTCAGGGTTTCAACCCAGCCTGTGGTGGTGATGGAAGCGGAAGTCGCGCGCAAAATCCGCCAGCACGCCCGCACATCCATGAAAGCCGAGGTTTGCGGCGTGTTGATCGGCAATACAGACCATGAGCGCATGACCGTGGAAGCGTGCATTGCCGGCATCAATGCTGCGCAGGGCGGCGCTCACGTCACCTTCACCCAGGACACCTGGGAACATATATATAAGATCAAGGACAAGGAATATCCGGACCACAAGATTGTCGGCTGGTACCACTCGCATCCCGGCTTCGGCGTGTTTCTCTCCGAGCACGACTTGTTTATCCAGCAGAATTTCTTTTCCAACCCGCAGCAGGTGGCGTGGGTTTACGATCCGCATACGGATGAAGAAGGCTGCTTCGGTTGGATCGGCGGCAATATTGAAAAGCTTTCTGCCATCCGTGTGGGCTACTCCCAACAAGTTGAAATTACCAGCACGGCGGCCCATGAATTTCATGAAGATGACGACGGCGCTTTGGATTCGATGGTCCGTACTGGCCGCGATCAACAGCCGGCGGACCCGGTGTGGATGAAATGGACGGCGCGTGTTCTGGGCTATCTCGCTGCTATCGTGGTTGGGTTTGTTGTGTGTTTTCTGTTTCTGAATTGGCTCTGGGCTCCTGCGCTGGGAAAAGCCCAAAGATATGACCAGTTAGTGGAAATGCTGCAACATCTTCAAGAGCAACAAGCCGGGCCTGCCGGTACCGCTGCTCCCGATGTGGGCGGAGTTCCCGGGGTAGGGAGTCATCCTGCTCCTGGGGCTGAAAACCAGCAACAATCTATTCCGCAACGGCGCCAAGCTCACCCGGAAAAAGGAAACAATGGCAAGCACTGACGACAAACCTGCCCTGAAGATCACGCTGGAAGACCTGGCCAGCGTGGAACTACCGGTGGCCGCCCCTGCCGGCAACATGGCGCCCCTTGCTGCCGGAAGCAAACAGTATGGCAACATCGCTGCCCCGGCTGATGGTCCTGCGATCGTGACAGAAGAGAAAGGTCACATCTTTTTACAAGGATGGTTTTATCTGGGGCTAGCTGGTGTCTTGGGAGCACTGGTGGGTTGGGGAATCTGCGAACCCTTTTTCGTCGACGTACGCACGGAAATGCACTGGGGGAATTTTCTTATCCTGCCGTTTGTGATCACCTTTACCTGCCTTGGCCTCGGTGTGGCTGAAAGCATTGTGGAAAGGTCCGGGAAAAAAGCCCTGCTTCGGGGACTGTTGTCGCTCGGGCTGGGTATCGTATTCGGATTCATCTTTGACCGGTTCGCCAACTTGTTTTACGCCATCGGCCTTGGAATCATTTCCGCGCTGGGCGTGCAGACTAATAAAAATCCGGCATTCTGGATGGTCCGCGGCATTGCCTGGGCGATCTTCGGCGCAGCCGCAGGAGTGGTTTACGGTCTGGTAGACCGGTCATTCAGCAAGACCAAGTATGGCGTCCTGGGCGGCCTGATTGGCGCCGGTATGGGTGGAGCGCTTTTTGATCCCATCAGCTTTCTCACCGGCCCCGGCAGGGCGAGCGTAAGCCGGGGCGTGGGCTTTGGATTGCTGGGACTAGCCACGGGCGTTGCCATAGGCATTGTTGAAAGTGCCCTCAAGGATCGCTGGCTCTATGTGGCGTCTGGTCCGTTGGCAGGCAAGCAATTCATTCTTTATAAGCCGATTACGACCATTGGCAGCAGCCAGTCGTCTGACATTTACTTGTTTAAGGACACCAGCATTCTTCCGCAGCACGGAGTCATTGAAATGCGGGGAGCCCAGACGTTCGTCCGTTCAAACGGGCCGGTATTTGTTTCCGGAGCCCCGGCGCGCAATCGCGCCTTGCAAAGCGGTGACCTCATCCAGATTGGGCGATATGCGTTTCATTTCCGCGAAAGGCAGAGAAAATAATGGCCGAGCCGGTCTGCCCCTATTGCCGCATGCCTTTTGATGAGGCTTCTCCACCAAAGATTTTCTGTACTGCCTGCTGCACGCCGCATCATGAAGATTGCTACCAGGAGAATGGTGGCTGCACCGTCTTCGGCTGCAAGCGCGCGCCCGCCGACGAACCCAAGGTACAAGTTGCGCTCAGCGATTTAAGCGCCGTATCTGTGCCGGTTCAACCTTATGCTCCGGTGCAATACGCTTCAATGCCACAACAGCCGACTTCTGTGGTGCAGCCAGCTCCGGTGCAAGGCTATCAACCGTCACGCTACAGCGGGCCGCTGGGTTTGTCGCAAGCGGCCGCTACAGCGCCTGCACAAGTCCCTTCCGCTGTGCCAAATCCATCGTTTCCGGCAGCCCCGGCGGCCTACACCGCTCCCGTCTATGCGTCAACACACAAGAGTCGAACAAGTTACATCGTCCTCGGCATTTTTCTTGGCGGATTGGGCGTACACAACTTTTATGCCGGCTACACCGGCCGTGGGGTAGGCCAGCTTTGTCTTACCGTTTTGACGCTCGGCGCTCTCGGCGTTGTTTCCTGGGTATGGGCCATCATCGAAATTTGTATTGTCGAAAAGGACAGCACCGGCCTGCGTTTCAGCTGAGTGTCTGGATGAAAAAATGAAATATTACATTCAACGCCAACTCAATGAATACGGCCCTTATACGCTGGCCGATCTTCAGCGCTACGTCGGGCAGGGGAGCATTTTGCCAACTGACCTGACGCGAAGCGAGGGCATGACGGAGTGGACGCCAGTATCGCAAGTCATCGGTAACATTCCCATTCCTTTGGCCGCGGGGACCGCTGCCGGAGCATCCGGCGGCGGAATCGTCTACGGTGGTGGAACCGTTTACGATGGATCGACCACGGGTTTCGGAGTCCAGGCAGTACCGATGCAGGGAAGCCCACTCGTTCCACCCGATTTCCATTGGGGTCTGGTACTACTGATTGGTGTGTTCACGTGCGGCTTGTTCAATTACGCATGGTTGATTGTTGAGGCGGCATTTGTAAGAAAGCTCAAGTCAGAGAGCAAAGGCTTGCTTTTCGTCATTCTTGCTACGGCCGTATTGTTTGGCGGCGGCTTCATAAACGGAATCATTACTGCGATGAACCATGGGGAACGGAGCCCATTTGGCTCTCTCATAACCATTGCTGGCATCGTCCTTTATCTGGTGGGTGTGTTCCAGATGAAGAGTGACCTTGAGGACTACTACAATTCCACGGAACCAATCAATTTGCATCTGAGTGGCGTTATGGTCTTCTTTTTCAACGTCTATTATTTTCAGCACCACTTTTCCCGGATTACCCAGTGGAAGAAAACAGGGATTCTGACACCACAAGGCTGATGAAACGTCGAACCATGACCGGCATGGCAATAGCGGCGCTGCTTGGCGGCCTGACAGTTGTCTATCGATTTCCGCCGAGGGAGTATTCCTTTTACCCGCGTTGCCCAATCTATCTCACTACACACTGGTTATGTCCTGGTTGTGGCAGCACACGCGCATTGCACTCGCTCCTGCATTTCGATATTCAAAGCGCGCTCCATTACAACGCTTTATTTACATTGCTGTTCCCTTTAGTGTGCTTGTGGCTCGGTTTTATCGCCTATCGAACCATGCGATATGATCAATTTCCGCAACTGGCATTTCCGCGCAGCTTGGCGGTTTGCCTGATCGTCACAGTTGTCTTGTTCACGATCGCCAGAAATACGATGTTCGCTTTTTGAGTTGCTTATGTTGTCACCCAGAATTCGCCGGCTAAAACTCGACCACGACTCGCTGTTCAAGCGTTTTTCCGGATGGCCTTTGATTCGCATTGTGGGCACCGCCGGAATGCCGCCCGAATTGTATCGTTTTCAATACCTGATTCGGGGTCTGTATGTCGCCTCCGATGGCGCCATTTTGGAACGCAATGACCATTTGCTGGAAGTGAATCTTTCTCTGGGATATCCGCGCCGTGCCCCGCAATGCCGCATGCTCACGCCCGTGTTTCATCCAAATTTTGACGACAGTTCTGTATGCATTGGCGATTTCTGGGCCGCCTCAGAATCTCTGGATGATCTGATTATTCGCATTGGCCGCATGATCTCCTATCAGGAATACAACACCAAGAGCCCATTGAACGGCTTGGCGGCAAAATGGGCAGCGCAGAACCCGAGCCTGCTGCCGGTCGATCCTCGTCCCATCGCTCCGCCGTTCGACGAACCTGACCAGGAACCAAGTTTGATAACACCTTCCGCGCCGCACTCCGCAGCGGCTCCAATCCCACAGCCCATGCCTGCTACGGCTTCTGCCCTGCCGCAAAGCGAAGATCCGTGGGAAAAGAAGATTGTGATTCCGTAAATCCAACAGCAGGATTTTCCTGAAAAACATTTCCTCTTTTGGCTCTCAAACGGTGAAAAGAGACAGCATTCCGCTTGAATGCTTCACGTGGCGTCCGCACAGTGTTATCCACTTGAATCCTCCGCAAGTGTTGCAATGACCACATTTTCTTCAACTGCAGATTTTCCCATTTCTGCATTTCGGATTTTTTCGAATTTCTTTTTCGAAACAATGTGTGGATGGTAAGCTCCTGCAACACTGAGCCGACTTCCGGGTCTTCGTGCTGCACCAGAAAGCGAACGACCAATTCATAATGCTGGATTTTCGGTGGAGAAAAAACCATTCATATCGTTCTGGCTTCCTCTGTTCTCGATTCACAGACGTAGCAAATCCCAACAATAATGAGGTCACGGAAATGAAACTTCCCCAGGGAAAGATTAGATTCGCATCGGTTTTTCTCTTTCTGATTTTGGCTGTGAACTTTATGGCCGCCCAAAAGCCACTCACAAACCCTGATGGCGATCTCGTGCCGAACGGCAAGCACGGGAATTCCGGGCAAACCCAGGCAGCGGTGCAGCAGGGTCCGGTGGGCCAGGCTGTAGTCACCGGCAACGGCATCAACTATCACGGTGGCCCGGTGTTGAAAGGCAACCCTGTTCCGATCTACCTGATCTTCTACGGCAACTGGAATGGCAGCGGCTCCAACACAGCAGCCAGCGTCAGCCTGATTGAGCATTTCGTTAGTACGCTCGGCAACAGCGCTATTGAGCACGTGGCCACCACTTACGGTGACACAACCGGCAATGTCAGTGGCAACGTAAGCCTGGGCGGAGTGGCTACCGTGAGTAGCTCCACGAACCTCACTGACTCCAGCTTGCAGACCACGGTCAGCAATGTCCTCAACAGCGGCGCCCTCCCGCGCAATGCCAACGGCATATACATGGTGCTGAGTTCCTCCAACATCAATGAAACCTCGGGATTCTGCACTCAATACTGCGGCTTCCATACTCATGCAACGTTGGGCGGAGTCGACATCAAGTACGCTTTTGTTGGCAACCCGGATCGCTGCCCTTCAGGTTGCGAGATCCAGTCCACCGGACCCAATAGCCCGGCCTCAGGCGTTGGCGGCGCAGACGGCCTCATCAACGTTCTCTCACATGAGCAGTTCGAAGCCATTACCGATCCCGACCTGAACGCATGGTTCGATACCAGCGGCAATGAAGACTCCGACAAGTGCAATTTCAATTTCGGAACAACCTCAACCTGCAACGCCAACGGACTCTGTTCGGCGGCTGGCACGTCGGCCAGAGCGAAATACAACCAAACCTTTGGCAGCAACAACTGGATGATCCAGCAGCAATGGGAAAACGCTGCGGGCGGCAAGTGCGTCCAGCACCTGTAAACACTTTTTTGGGCCGCCCGCTCCTGGCGGCCCATGTTTCCCTTTTGAAAAAACGCAACTCTCACTGAATATGCATCGAAGTTATCGGTAATGGGAAAACAAAACACGCCTGGATTACCATTGCGGGAAGGCTTTGAAAAAAGCGCATATTTGGCGCGAAAAGGCGTACATTCCTGGATTGTGCTCGGCCAATTCCCGTGATACTCTTTCCTCAATTCTGTTCTGCTCGATTCCGGGGGGCCGCGAATCAGAATCAATTTTTTCATTCATAAAAATCGGTTTATATAAAAGCTCTTTGGCTTCTTCTGTTCATATTTATTCAACAGACGCGGCAACTTCTCACGATATCGAGGTCATCGCAAATGAAATCTCCCCAAGCAACAATTAGATTCGCATCAGTCCTTCTGTTCGTAATTCTGGCTATGAACTTCATGACCGCACAAAGTCTGCGTCCCGGCTCGGATGGCGACGTGAGACCCACCGGCCACGTTCAGGGCGCTGCAGCAGAAAAACTTCCAGCTGCGGCCAAGGGCGGTGCAGTCGTTCAGGGCAACGGCATCAACTACCACACCGGCGGCACGGTGCTAAAGGCCAATCCGGTCCCGATTTACATCATCTGGTACGGCAACTGGACAACCGGCGCGAAGCCTTCTGACAGCTTGGCAACCAGGACCTTGATTGAAGGTTTCCTGAGCAGCAGTGCTCTGGGCGGCTCCAGCTATGAAGCTATCAATACCACCTATGGCGATACCACCGGAAACGTGAGCGGCCACCTGAACTTCTCCGGGTCTGTGCTCGATAACTACTCCCAGGGCACGCGCTTCGGCGACAAAAACCTGACGACGATCGTCAGCACCCATGCCGGCCATGACCTCCCGCTGGATCCCAATGGTGTCTACATGGTCCTGACCTCCTCTGACGTAAAAGAGAGCTCCGGGTTCTGCCGGACCTACTGCGGTTTCCATACACACGCCACCATTGGCGGCGCAGACATCAAGTACGCCTTTGTCGGCAACGTTGACCAGTGCCCCTCCGGCTGCGAAGCCCAGGCTACCGGCCCGAACAGCCCGGCTACCGGCGTAGGCGGCGCGGATGGCATGGCTAACGTAATCACGCATGAGAGCGAAGAATCAATCACCGATCCTGACCTCAATGCCTGGTTTGATTCCAGCGGCAATGAAGACGCTGATAAGTGCAACTTCAAGTTCGGTCCTACGACGACGGTTGCCAACGGCGCCCACATCAACCAGACCTTTGGGGGCCACAGCTGGCTGATCCAGATGGAATGGGAAAACAGCCGTGGCGGCGGTTGCGACCAAACCCTGGGCGGAGCGTTCTTTACCAACTAGTTTTTTTGATTCAATTTAGGCCGTCCGGTTCGCCGGACGGCTTTTTCATTACAATAAATTCATTCCCGAGGGTTGGTCATATGGCTATTCGCACTTCTATATTTATCGCGGCAATTGTTCTCGCTATTTTTACGGATGGTTCCGCGCAGGAGCCGGTTAAGCCTGCGCTTACTCCCCGCATCATCACCGCCACCAAACAGGTAGCGATGTTCAGTGGGCTGGAAAACCAACTGCTCAAGGCCGTCCAGAAAAAAGACAAGGCTGCCACGCAAGCCATGCTGAGCGATGACCTGATCATCGAAATGCCGGATGCAGACCCATTGCCCGGTGATGACTGGCTGGATTCAGTAATGGCAAAAGACTTCACGCTGAAATCCTTCGGGGTGCGGCAGATGTCCGCAATCGATTTGGGCAATGCCGTTGTGGTGAAGTTTGACCGTATTCAGGAGGCGTCCTTCAAGGGGCAGGCGGACAACGGAGAGTTCTTTGTGGTCGACGTTTGGAAAAAGACTGGCGACACCTGGAAGCTGGCCAGCCGCTATGTTTCCAAGGTAAGTTCAGTCCCATTCATGCCAAAAACCGATGTGAAGCCGACCGGAAAGCAGTAAGACAACGGACATCGCATCCGCCGAGGAAGACTGCTACTGCCGGTTCGCGTCTTCCAGCAATGCGCGCAAACGGTCGGCGTCTTCCCGTGATGCGTCGGTCACAATGTAATATTGCAGACCACCCTGTTGCCATCCATTTACAACAAAAGTCTGATTGGTTGCAGGGCCTTCGCCGCGCACATCCCGTGCCTGAAAGATGAAAACCGAAATCTTGTGCTGGCGCACTTGATATACCAGCTCGGCGCCAGGAGCGTTTTGTGCATAAACCAATTTGCCGCCGATCAAAGTATATGGCGAGTCCTTGGCCAGCTCCGGCGGATTAAACGTGAATGGCAGCTTACCCTGAAACCACGGCTTCACCGTGTGTTTATCGCTTGAGATCACATCCACCGGATTCGTGCTGGCCAGCATAGTCACATGCTGGTCAATCAATTGCGCCACCGTCGCATTGAATGCAGATGGGCGAGACATCCAGGCGAATGCAATCGCAGCCAACAACACCGCTGAGGCCGCAAACGCCCCGGCTTTTAGCCACAATCCCGCACTTCTCTTAGGAGCCATTTGCCGCTGTATGCTGGCATAAAGTTCCGGCGGCGCGCTGTAACGCTTGCCTGCGATCCTTACCGCCTTCTTGAGCGCTTGCTGTTCCAACACCGCTGAAGAGCAATCGGCGCAGCTTTGCAGATGCCCGGCGACTGCCTGCTCTGCGCTTGGCTCCAGCTCACCATCTACATACAGCCCGATTTTTTCTCGCCATTCGCAGTTTGTCACTTTGCACCCACAGTTCTTTTTCCGCCCAATGCCAGCACAATGTGTTCCCGCACCTGTTTTCTGGCCCGCGCCAGCCGGGACATCACCGTGCCAATCGGTATGTCCAGCGCTTCGGCAATTTCCAGATATTTCATTTCTTCCAGATCGGCCAGCAGGATCACTTCCTGAAATGCAGGAGCAAGCTGGCCAATCGCGGACTGCACCAGTTCGGTATCTGCACGCCGTATCAGCGCGATCTCCGGCGTCTCCTGGCTGACAGCGCTCTCTTCAAAGCCTTCTTCATCTTCCTGCTGCGTGTTGCGCCGCTCCAATCCGGTGCGGCTTGTCAGGAACGTGTTGCGCAGGATCCTGAACATCCACGCCTTGAAATTCGTGCCTTCGCGGAACGACGAAAAGCCTTTTAGCGACTTCAAGAACGTTTCCTGCACCAGGTCGCGGGCTTCGTCCGCGTCACCGCACAGCCAGCGGGCGAAGTTATATAACCCGTCCAGCAGCGGGACAGCCAGCTTTTCAAAGTCCTTGTTTTCCAAGCCGCTCACATTCCCTCGCGCAACAACAGTGGCGGCCATGATTCTATTCCCCTTCGTTGAACTTTTCCCGCCTGAAATCCTCGTTCGCTCTTAGCCGATCGCAAGCCGCATACAACATTTCCTTTACAAGTTGGCATTAACGCCGCTCAGGAACCCGCCTAGATGAGCGGTTAAAGCCACTACGCCGGACGCCGCTATCTCTAAAGGCAATCGGTAGATCGGCAGCGTACGCTCGGGCTTGCGGCTGCGGAAATGAATCCACCATACCAGCCAGATCAACCCGGTCGAGCACAGTCCCAGCAGCAAATGCAGCAGCAGGATCCCTTTCAGTTTCTGGCCTTCGAGTTGCCAGTGCCATGCCATCAAGCCTGTGGCCACCACTGGTACTGAAGCGAATGCGGCGACCGTCAGGTTGTAATATGCTGCCGCCCCAAAGGCAGCATTGCTCCACCTTTGCGCAGCGAAATCAAAAGCAACGCTCACCAGAAACAACGCAATCGGGAAGTGAATCAGCACCACATGCTGGGCGTGGCGGGCCAGCAGGATTGATTTCAGATCAAAGGGGTTCATGCTGTTCCTTTACTGGACCACAACCTTGCCGGTCATCTTGGGATGGATCGAGCAAAAGTAGGTATATGTGCCGGGTTTGGTGAAAGTGTATGCAAAAGTTTCATCTGTGTCGAGCACCTTAGATTTGAAGCTCTTGTCGTCGCTGACGACGTTGTGCGGAATGTCGTCGCGGTTCGTCCACCGGACCGTGGTACCGGCCGTCACCGTCAAAGGATTCGGCGCAAAAACAAAATTGTCGATCTTGGCCGCTGTCTCTGTGGGCTTTGTTTCTTGTGCTACTGCAGACGCGGGGACTCGCGAGCCCGCGGCCATCAACATTAGAATGACCACCGTCGCGATCCCCAGGCTCCATATTGTTCGTTTCATACCTCTGCTCCTGAAAATTCTCTATTTAATTTGTTTTGCGAATATTTATTGCAGCGTGGAATCGGTAACGCCCAACGCGTGCTTGCCCTGGATATAGTTCACGTCGCGAATGCCCAGCACGCTGCGCAGTTGTTCCGCCGGAACTTTCATTGGTCCGGGAGAAGGCGCTGAACCGGGTTTTGGTTGAGGAAAAGCGGTCGAGGCCGCCGTATGGAACGTCACGTTGCCTTCAACTTTTTGCATGGTCTGGTGGATGTGTCCGTTCAGCACCGTGACTGATCCAAACTTCTTGAGATAGCCGAGCGCTTGCTCGCTGTCTTCAGTGCCCCAACCCCATTCCGGATAAATGCTCCACAACGGCATGTGCGCGAATACAACAATGGGCGTGCTTTTGGAAAGATGCTTTACGTCGCCTTCCATCCATTCCAATTGCTCTTTTCCCAGGCTGCCCATTCCGCCGGCTTTCAGGTTCATCACGTTCACCAGCCCAATGAAATGGACGCCTTTCTGATCAAAGCTGTACCAGCCGGATCCCTTGGTATTTTTGCCGTAGCGCTCAAGATATTGCTTGCCATCGTCATTGAGCACGTCATGTTCGCCGGGGACATAGAAGATATCTTTTGCGCTGGCGCTTTTCAGCAATTGATCGACCGTGTCAAATTCTTCCGGCTTGGAAAGGTGTGTGATATCGCCGGTGTGAAGAATGAAGCTCGGTTGCGTCGGCAACGCATTGATCTTGTCGATGGCAACTTTCAGCGTGGCTGCAACATCGGTGTTGGCCGGTTTGTTAAAGCCCATGTGGCTGTCACTGATCTGGACAAAGCTCAGCTCGCCCTTCATTTCCTTAGCTTTCAGCCCAGTAAGTTCGCTCAGGCTGTAAGACTTGAGCACGCCGCCTTGCATCACACAAAACGCTCCGGTTCCGGCCCATGCCATGCACTTTAAAAATCCGCGGCGATCAATGCCGTCATGGTTGTGGTCATGCAGGATCTCGTCTTTCGGTTTCTCCGCCATTGCTTCCTCCTGTTGGCAGTTCGCGCCGCTTTTGGGCTGTCACGCGTGCCTCATGAGAGCTAACCAACTAGCGGAGAAATTATTCCCTGCACATGAACAATTCTTAATCTTTGCTTTTGACTATTCGTTGGCAAATCGCTTCTAAACCGGCATAGCCTCAAGGAAATGCATCAAACCTGATATGCTGCGGCATTGCCGCACGGAGGGGTTCTATTGTTAGTCGCTAGCCGAACCAGGAATACATTGGTGACAATCGCGATCCTCGTATTATCCTGGCAGGCCAGCGCCGTTGCTCAAGGCGCGGTCACCCCAATCATCACTGCTCAGACACAAAATCTTGACGCGCTTCTGGATCAAAGCTACAACGCCATGTACAACCTGCGGTTCGACGATGCGTTACGCCTGGCTGAATCCGCAAAACGCATGGCCAATGACGATCCCGTTCCATGGATGGCGCAGGCGTGCGCGGTGCTTTTTCGTGAATTCGATCATCTGCATATTCTGCGCAGCGAACTCTTTGCCGCCGATGATAAATTTATCGATGGTCCTGCATTTACCTGGGACCCGCAAAGACGCAAGGACTTTGATATTGCTCTAGCAGGCGCGGAAAAGCTGGCGCAGGATCGCCTCAAGCAAAGCAAGGACGATCCCAGAGCTTTGTTTGCTCTTACGCTTGTAAACGGGCTTCGCGCCGACGACGCCGCGCTGATCGCGAAGAAAAAGTTCAGTGCGCTCTCTTACACCAAGTCAGCAAATGGTTACGCGGAGCGCTTGCTCGCGCACTACCCTGATTATTACGATGCCTATATCGCCACCGGTATGGGCAAATACATCATCGGCGGCAAAGCCGCTCCTGTCCGCTGGATACTGCGCCTGGGCGGGCTCAAAGGTGACCAGGAGCAAGGCGTAAAAGAGCTGACGCTGGTTGCCGATCATGGCCGTTTTCTTATGCCTTTTGCCCGCATTCTACTGGCATTTGACGATCTGCGTCACAACAATACGGCAGCGGCCCGAAAAAAACTGGAGTGGCTCCGCGAACACTTCCCCAATAACCCGCTCTTTTTGCAGGAAATTGCTAAATTGGACCACCCTGTCGTCGGCCCAGGCCAGAACTAAACGGCAACTCTCATTTACAATAGAAACATCCCAGATTGAACAACCTGCCCCGAAGATTGCTCCCTGAAAGGTGCATTTGTAGGTGCATCTGCGGGGACATACCCTTTCGTACATCGGCAAAGCGCATGCGACCTGTTAGCATGCCGATACGCTTGACGGACCTTTGGAGAGTATCTTTGGAACCCAGAAAACCCTTGAAAACTGCTGCTTTCCTGATCCTTGCCTTGTTAACCCTGATGTCCGGCGCGCCGGCGCAAATGCAGACCGTCGCCTCCAAATCGCCATCGGTCGAAGACAAACTGGCGCAGTCTTACCACGCCATGTATGACCTGAAATTTCAGGAAGCTTTCAAGGCCGCCGATGAAGCAAAAGCCGTTGCGCAGGACGATCCATTGCCTTATGTAGCGCAGGCATGGGTGGTGTTCTTCCGCGAGCTTGACCGTCTGCATATTCTCCGCAGCGAACTGTTTGCCACAGACGATAATTACAATTCCCGCGATTCTTATGCATGGGACGCTGGCAACAAGAAAATTTTTGACAGCAGCCTTGACCAGGCGGAAAAGCTGGCGCAAAACCGCCTGAATCGCAACGAGGCCGATTCCCGCGCTCTGCTCGCGCTTTCACTCATTAACGGTTTGCATGGCGACGATTTTGGCGTCTTCACTAAGAAAGACCTTAAGGCCATTTCCTATATAAAAACCGCCACAACGTACGCTGAAAAGCTGCTGGCCCAGTCCCCGGACTCTTATGATGCTTACGTCGCCACGGGAATGGGCAAGGTGATTGTGGCGCGTAAATCCGCTCCGGTGCGGTGGGTGCTTCGGCTGGGCGGACTTAAAGGCGATGAAGGTGAAGGCGTAAAGGAATTAACGCTGGCCGCCGACCACGCGCACTATCTCGCACCGTTTGCCCGCCTTCTGGTGGTGTTTGAGGACGTACGCTTCAAGAACACTGACGATGCGCGCCGCAAGTTGGAAGCGCTCCATCAGCAGTTCCCAAACAATCATCTTTTCCAGGATGAGCTTGATAAATTAGGGCGCACATCAGCGCAACTGGTCCGCCAAGGCAACTGAGGCAGCGCCTTCAATCTTTCCGCTGGGCCCTTGCTGAACAAAGACGACTGCGCGCAGGTCATTTCGCTTCCAATCTTTTTCCAGCTTGAGCGGCACAGTGATTTCGATGACGCCATCTTTCAGCGTACCGACTTGCCGCAAATCACGCACCACAGCAGCATGATGCAGGGTCTTTCCACCGTTCTCGCCTGAGAACACTTGTGTGGTGAGATTGTCTTCCGTGATCGCCAGCATCACCAAGGCATTGCTGTTCGATGGTCCTGCAGGGCCCTTGACCTGAATGTTTAATTGGTCCGCTCCAGCCGACGCAATTATTACCTGCGCCGTTTCCAATTGGCTGGCCTGCTGGCGGATCGTGCGTTGGGCCTGTCCGGCATCATTGCCCACAAATTCCGCTTCGCCGTCCACCACCATCTCAGGCGTGTACGGCCCGTCCACTTTCAGAGCATGCGTGTATTGCTCCTGCCGTTGGGTGAATTCCGCCGAGGAGAAGCGGTCTTTCCATCCCAGAGAATTCCAGTAGTCCACGTGGAACCCCAGCGGAATCACCTGAATGTTTTTGGCGGAAAGGTCCTGCCGCAAATGCCCCAGCAACTCATCCGCCGGCGGACAACTTGAGCAGCCTTCTGAAGTAAACAACTCCACGACAACCGACCTACGAGCTGTGCCGGGCTCGGTTGTCTTGCCAGAGACAATTGATAGGTGAGCAATGCTCAGGCAGGCCATACCAAAGAGCAAAATTGCCAGTGCTGAAATTGCAATGCGCATACGATGTACAACTTTCTTTTTTGCAGAGACATTTTACGCCACGTCCAAGTCGGCAGCTCTACTCCCCCGATCTTGCCAGCTCCACCGCCCGCACCAGCGCCTGGGCCTTGTTCAAACATTCCTGATGCTCGCTTTCAGGGACTGAGTCGGCCACGATGCCCGCGCCGGCCTGCACGTAAGCCTTTTTGCCCTTGACCAGCATGGTGCGGATGGCGATGCAGGAGTCGAGATTGCCGGCGAAGTCGGCGTAGAGGACTGAGCCGCCATAAATGCCGCGGCGGACAGGCTCGACCTCTTCAATGATCTCCATGGCCCGGACTTTGGGCGCGCCGGTGAGAGTGCCTGCGGGAAAGCACGATGACAGCGCGGCGATGGGCGTGAGGTCGGCGCGGAGCGTGCCTTCCACGGCGGAGACCAGATGCATGACGTGCGAGTAGCGCTCCACGAACATCAGGTCGCGGACGCGGACGGTGCCGTAGTCGCTGACGCGGCCAACGTCATTGCGGCCCAGGTCGACGAGCATGACGTGCTCCGCGCGCTCTTTTTCGTCGTGGCGCAGCTCTTCTTCCAGGCGGCGGTCTTCAGCTTCATCACGGCCGCGCTTGCGCGTGCCCGCGATTGGGCGATATTCAAGCTTGCGTCCGGTCACGCGCACCAGCATTTCCGGTGACGAGCCCAGCACGGTCATGTCTTCACCCATGCGGAGGAAATACATGTAGGGCGAAGGATTCACGCGCCGCAGCGCCCGGTAAATATTCAGTGGCTCAACGCCGGGCTCAAGCTCAAGCCGCAGAGACGGCACGGCCTGGAATACGTCGCCGGCCATGATATAGTCCTTGATTTTTTCCACGGTGCCGATGAAATGCTTTTTGCTTACGGACTCTTTAATCTTGAGCTTGCCGGCTTTGGGCTTGCCGCCTTTTGGCTTGGACGTCCGCAGGAACTTTGCCGCAAGCGGCGCTGCCAGCTTTTTTTCAATCCTGGCGATATCGCGCAGCGCCTGTGCATAGGCCTGCTTGGGAGATTGGCGGCGCACGTCGGCGGTGGCGATGATGAAAATCTCATGCCGAACGTGATCGAACGCGAGCAGCCGGTCAAAGAACATCAGGTTGCAGTCCGGAATTTGGAGATCGTCTTTGGCGATGACAGGGAGCTTTTCAATTTGGCGGACCGCATCATGCGCAAAAAATCCGACAGCGCCTGCAGTAAACGGCGGCAATCCGGGAACGGCAGCAGGAGTATGCTCGCGCAAAAGGCCGTCAAGGACCTTAAAGACGTCGCCTTCCTGCTGCGATTTTTTGCCGTTGCGCTCAATGGTGATCTGGAGGCCGCGGGCGCGCAGAATCATGTAAGGCCGCGCCCCCAGGAACGTGTATCGGCCAATTTTTTCGCCGCCCTCAACCGACTCCAGCAGAAACGCGTTTGGCTCGTCGGCGGCCACGCTTAAAAATGCTGAGACAGGCGTGCGCAGATCGGCAGCAACGGTCTTGGCGACGGGAACCAGTGTTGCTGTGCGGGCCAGCCGGGAAAACTCGTTGTAATCGGGGAAAAGCATCAGAAGGCCTATCTTAGCTGATTCTTAAATTCTGATTAAGCTTTACCGCACCAAAGTACACGTACTTTCACATGCGCCAAAGTACACATTTGATTATCAAACGCAGTAGTTTCAGGGCTGCCAATTGGACTATACTTTGCGTCAAACATAAGAAAGCAGAAGCATTACCCGCACGAACTGTTGTGCCCCCTTGGAGTTTCGCGGGACAGAATCAGCGGCAGAAGAGGCGCCGATTTGAAGCGACGCGCCACAGGTGAAGACGAATGCTAGTCAGATTCTGGGGTGTACGCGGCTCAACGCCAACTCCCCAATCAGAAAATCTGCGTTACGGCGGCAATACCTCCTGTGTTGAAGTCCGCGTGAATGGGCACATCTACGTTTTTGATTGCGGTACCGGATTCCGCAACCTGGGCAAACAGCTTTCCCAGGAGCACGCTGGAGATGGCAGGAACGGTCGCCCGATCAACGCGCACATTTTTCTCTCGCACTTTCACTGGGACCACATCCAGGGCATCCCGTTTTTCTCGCCGCTGTATAACGATCGCGAGAGCTCTTTCGTTTTTCACTCTTCCAGCCGCACCCGTGGCCTGCAACAGGCTCTTGAAGAGCAAATGGCCGACCCATATTTCCCGGTCAACATGAGTGATATGGCCGCGCATCGCCAGTTCTGTACTATCGACGAAGGCCGCACCAAGCTGGAAGGTTGCACTGTGCAATCCATGTGGCTCAACCATCCTCAGGGCTGTCTGGGCTTCCGCATGGAAACTCAGGGCAAGGTCATTGTTTACGCCACGGATAATGAGCCTGGCGATCCGGTCTTTGACAAGAATGTTCGCAAATTGGCTGAAGGCGCTGATCTGCTGATCTATGACGCGCAATATTTGCCCGAAGAATACGCCGCTCGCAAACAAGGCTGGGGACACAGCCACTGGCGCGAAGCCATCAACGTGGTCATGGAAAGCGGCGCTAAAGAACTTATTCTTTTCCACCACGATCCTGACCATACTGACGCTTGCATTGACTCCGTCGTAAAACAAGCCCGTGAGCATTACCCCAAAGTGCGCGCAGCGTC
>CAWHQH010000028.1:0-16812 GCA_963831465.1 Terriglobia bacterium
GCTGCGCAGCAGCTGCTTATTGAGGATTGCTTTGTTGTTCGTGAAATTGATCGCTTTAAGCTTGTACTTATCGCCTTCGTCAATTGGCACGGTAATGTCCATAACCTTGCCTTGGCCCTTTTGGAGAAAGGGAATATGGAATTTTGACGAGGTGTCCCGCAGTTGGACCTTGGGATCGTCCACTACCGCCTGGAAGTAGCCATATGTTTGCAGCGCCTCGCGGACGCGCTCCGCGTCTTCTTCCAGTTTTGAGGCGTCAAACGTCTTGGCAAAAATGTTTTCCAGGAAGATCGACCGAGGAACGCCGATTGGGTGCAGGTTCTTCATGGCCGCCCGCAACGTCCGGCTCTTTACGTGCTTATTGCCTACAAACTTGATCTTGCCGACCTTGACCTTTGGTCCTTCCTTCACGTTAAACGTCACCGAGACTGACGCCGGAGGCACCTGCTGGACCTGTATGTTGATGTTGGCAAATTGCCGGCCATGCTCGGCCAGCAATTGCTGCAATACCACCTTGGCCTTGATCACCTTGGTGGGATCGTAAGGACTGTCCACGGTTAGCGGGACCTTGACTTTTTTATAGCGCTCCAGAACGTCGCTTTGCGAGACCGAGTTTAGCCCGTGGTACTCGATAGTCCGGATCGTCGGCTTTTCCCGCACATAAATATGGATGAGCCAGCCCTTGGGTGATTGCTCGCGCTCCATCCGTACATCTTCAAAATAGCCGCTGTTCCACACTGATCGCAGATCGCGTTGCAAGGCCGCTTCGTCATACACATCGCCCTTCCGTGTGTATACGCGCGACAACACCGTCTCCGTAGGAATGCGGCGGTTTCCGTTGACATCAATGTTCTCGATAATTTGTCCGGCCTGCGAGGCGGCAGAAACCTTTGGAAGCAATGCCAGAACCATCAGGCAAAGGATCAGCCCTAAAGGTCCGATCGCGCGACATGCTTAGGACTGGTTTCCTGAATTACAGACGAAGCTATATAACTACCCTCTGAGCAAGGTGGGAAAAGCCAGATTATACGGGAGTTACCGCCGAAGTGCCACTTGGTCATATCCCTCACTCTGAAATCTTGCCGCGCACCTTCATTATTCCTCTTGATTTTCCAGGAGTTCACCCAGCATTTTTGGACGGTCTACTCCCCGGTTACTGGAACGATCCAAATTGGTGAACTTGCAGGTTTTTTTGGAAAGCCGCTTTTTACGACATGAGAACTTTTCAATAGGTACGTTTGGTTCTGTACACAATTGGTGTTGAGAAAAGGACTATGCCTACCCTTTTGGCGCCGTGCCTGCTTCAACCTCTACCAGGCAGGAGTAAAACGTCGCTCCACCGCCGATATCGGTAAGCGTCTCTGAGGTCAGCACGTTGATGCTGTTGCCGTCCGGGGCGAAGCGCGCAGCGTTCAGGCGCGCGGCCACCACTCCGGGCTGTACAGCTCCGTTTACGTGCGCCTGAAGCCTCACTTCCCCGCGGCCATTGAAGACCCGCACCCAATCGCCTTCATGAATGTTCCGGCGCTGGGCGTCCGCGGTGCTGATCTCCAGCAACTCCGGCTGCTCCATCTTCTGGATGGATGGAATATTGGTAAACGAGCTGTTGAGAAAATTATCGGCCTTGCGCGCCAGCAGCTCCAGCGGAAATTTCTTTGCCTGCCCTGACAAGCGCGATTCCTCAGCAGGGACGAATGAAACCACAGGATCCATTCCCTGTGCCGCAAGGCTTTCACTATAAAGCTCCGCTTTGCCGCTGGGCGTGGCGAAGCCGCCTTTGGCGAACGGCAAAAACGGTCCGCCTCCGAGGTTCAGCCGTATGTGGCCTTCTTTTTCCACCGCTCCCGCGTCATGCCTTCCATCCATCGCCCCAGCCTTTCGGAAGCTGCTGGTTCTCTGGTTTGGTGAGCGTCGCGTCAATCACTTCGTCGGTACTTTGCTGAAAACAGTCGTCGGTAAAGCCCATTCTTTGCGCCAGATCGCGAAACATCTCAGTATTTGACCTGCTCTCGCCCAGCGGCTCAATCGCCTGATTCGATATCTGTAGATACGTGTGGCCATACGCCTTGTTGAGGTCTTTATGCTCCAGGAAAGTTGTCGCGGGCAGAACGATATCGGCATAAGTGGTGGTGTCAGTGAAGAACTGCTCATGGACTACCGTAAACAGATCCTGGCGCATGAAGCCGCGGATTACATCATTGTGATTGGGCGCCACCACAGCCGGATTGGAGTTGTAAACGAAAATCGCTTTCACCGGCGGATCGCTCAAAGTATTCAGCGCTTTGCCCAGCTCTGACATGTTGACCACGCGCGCCGCGCGCCCCAGCGGGCTCTTCTGCATCAGATCCGGACGCTCCAATGCATGCATGTTGAGGTAAAAAGCGCCGCTGGTGGAAAGCTGCAATCCGCCTCCAACGTCAGCCCATGAGCCGGTAATGCAAGGCAACATGGCGATGGCCCGTATTGCCGAGCCGCCATTTTGCGAGCGCTGCACGCCATAGTTCACTCGGATCGCCGCCGGCCGGACCGTGGCGTACTCCCGGGCCAGTTTGCGAATGTCATCCCCGCTGATCCCTGTCCATGCGACCACCTTCTCCGGCGGATATTCCTGCACGCGCTGCCGCAGTTGCTCAAAGCCCAGCGTGTATTTGCTGACGTAATCCTCGTTGAAGAGTTTTTCGTTGATGATCACGTTCATCATTGCCAGAGCCAGAGCAACGTCCGTGCCTGGATTAATGGGCAGATACCAATCCGCGCTCTTCGCGGTGCGGGTCTTGTAAGGATCAATGACTACCAGCTTGGCGCCGTTGCGCCGCGCTTCCGCAATGAACGGCCACAGATGGACGTTGGTGGCGTGAATGTTCGCGCCCCAGGCAATAATGTATTTGGAATCATGAAATTGTTGCGGCTCCGTCCCTACATTGCGACCGGTGACGCTCACCATGCCTGCGCCCCCGGCAGAAGCGCAGATCGTGCGATCCAGTTGCGAAGCCCCCAGCCGATGAAAGAACCGGTGCGCCATTCCCGAATAACTCAGCACGCCCATGTTTCCGGCATAGGAATAAGGCAGGATCGCTTCAGGACCGAACTCATCAGAAATCTTTTTGAAGCGCGAGCTGATTTCGTCCAGAGCCTCGTCCCAGGAAATTTGCGTGAAGTCGCTGGCGTTCCCTTTGCCCTGCCCTTTGGGAGCCGTCCGCCGCATCGGGTGCATCACCCGGTCGGGTGAGTACACGCGATCAAGATATTTCGTCACTTTGGCGCAAAGAAAGCCGCGCGTTACCGGATGCGCCGGGTCACCCTGCACGCGCGTGGCCCGGCCATCTTCCACGGTAACCAGAATTCCGCAGGCGTCAGGACAATCGTGAGAGCAAACGGCGTGAACAACCTTCTTCATGGAGACATTATATGAGTTTAACGCAGTTAAAAAGATCTTCCTTTTAATCCCTGGTAATGGTCATGCTATAATGACCATGGAAATATATATATAACTATGAAAAAAATGGCGGCAGGAGAATTCAAATCGAGGTGTCTGGCAGTGATGGATAGCGTCCAGAAGACCAAGGAAGCAGTGTTGATCACCAAGCGTGGCCGCCCTGTTGCAAAGCTTGTCCCGGCAGAAGAAGCCCCCCGTGAATTTTTAGGGCGTCTTGAAGGAATCGTGAAAATCGTAGGCGATATTGAATCCCCGATCGAACCGCTCGATGTCTGGGATGCGCTGCGGTGATTCTGCTTGATACTCACGTCCTGGTTTGGGCGGTAGCTGCGAGCAAGCGCCTGTCGAAAGCTGCTTCCTCGGCAATTCTGAAAGGTATGACGGAAGGTGGGCTGGCCATTGCTGACATTACATTGTGGGAGCTGGCGATGTTGCTTTCCCGGGGACGCATCCAAGCATACGGAACGGTCGAAGCGTCGGTGCGCTTGTTGAGTGAGGCCATGGTAATCAAGCCGGTTACGGCAGAAATTGCCGCGATCTCTGCCCAGTTTCCCTCCGATTTCCCAAGAGACCCGGCAGACCGACTGATCGCCGCAACCGCCCGTTCCGAAGGCTTGGCATTAGTTACCCATGACGAAAAACTGCGAGCAAGCCCTCTCTTGCAAACTATCTGGTAGCCGCTGTGACGGTTTTAGCTCGAGAGTTGCCGCGCCAAGTTTTGTGACTTCGGCTCTGGTTGTTCTGCGATTCGCTAGCAATATCACACTGCAATCCTTCTTTGATGCTAGCAAAGGAACGTTAAACAGTCGCGGCTGCCATCGATCTGGCCTGAGTTTTCAACGCGCGCAGGTCCATTTTGCCCGTGCCCAGGATGGGCAGAGCGTCCACGTGGAAGAACTGGTCTTTGCGCGGCTTCCACAACGGCGGAAGGTCGGACGAGGTAAGCTTTGCCAATACAGGTGCAAGCTGCTCGTTGCTGAGAGTGTGCAGCACCACCAGCCGTTCTCCTTTCTTTTCGTCCGGAGCGGCCGAAACCACAAAGACCTGCTCTGACGTTTCCGCCAGCTCATGTAATTTCTCTTCGACTCTTACGTGCGGGACCATCTCACCGCCAATCTTGCTGAACCGGCTTAGGCGGTCCGTGATGGTTAAAAAGCCATCGTCGGCCACCGCCGCAATGTCACCGGTGGTGTACCACCCGTCTTGCAAAATCTGTCGCGTTTCTTCCGGACGCCCTAGATATCCTTGCATTACGTTGGGCCCCCGCACCAAAAGCATTCCCGGCGTATCCGGCGGCAAAGGCTGTCCTGTCTCGGGATCGACAATGCGAACGCTCATGCCCGGCAAGGGATGTCCAATGGTGCCCTGACGCTGCGCCGAGCTGCACGATGCCTGGAGCGCGATAATCAAAAATATTCACGGCCACCACGGGCGCGCATTCCGTGCAGCCGTAACCCTCCAGAGGCCTGACGCCAAACTGGTCTTCGAACGCGCGCGCCACCCGTTCAGGAAGTTTTTCCGCGCCCACCAGCACACAACGCAGGCTGGCGAAATCCTCTTTGGGAACACGCCGCGTATAGGCCTGCAGGAATGTTGGAGTTGTAATCATGAAAGTCACGCGGTACTTCCGCGTCAACTCGCCGATAATCTGCGCATCCAGCGGGCTGGGATGGAACACCACGCCCACGCCATAAGTTCCGGTAAGCCACAGGGTCACCGTAAAACCAAACGCATGGAAGAACGGCAGCACGCCCATCAATTTGTCGTCGCTGGTAAAAGAAAATACCTGCGTCATCTGCCGGATATTGGCCAGCACATTATGGTGGGTCAGCATCACGCCTTTGGGATCTCCGGTGCTGCCGCTGGAAAAAATGATCGTGGCCAGATCATTGGTGGTACGCTTCTGTGCGCCCACAGCCCGCTTTAACAGCGTATACGGCAGGAAGACCGCAACCAACAGCGCCAACATTTTTTCCGTGGATTTAGGCTTGGCCAGCACATCTTCCAGGTATAGTGGCCGCCCGGGAACCTCAATCTTGTTCACCGCGGCAAGCTTTTCCAGAAAGAGTTTTGACGTGACCACCGTCTTTAGGCCGCACTGTTGCGCGCACGATTCCAGAGTCTCAGTGCTGGCGGTGTAGTTCAAATTGACTGGAATTTTGCCGAGCAATACCGCGGCAAAGTTCACCAGCGCGCCGCCGACCGACGGAGGCATCAGCACGCCCACCATTTCCTGGCCTTTCCAACTGGAGCGGAGCCTTCGTGTCACAAAGATCAGTTTTAGCAACATGCTGGCAAAGCTTACTTCAGGGAAGCGTGCGTCGCCCATGCAGAAGCGGAAGGGGTAGCGCCGCGCCGTGCGCACCAGAGCGCGGTCAAGCGTGTTGCGGGCCACGCGGTCTGCATCAAACGCTGCTGCTTGCAGTGCCTGGACCGCCCTCCGGACTTCCGCGGCGCTCGCGCTGGAAGGCAGCCATGGCCCAAAGCTTACAGTCACGTGATAGGGCATGCGCCGCGGCGCTTTCCATAAGAACCGCTCACGCTCGTAGCTGAAGATGCTTCCCCACACGCCATGCAGGTTCACGGGAATAACAGGCGCGTCCAGGCCGTGAATGATCCGCTCCATGCCTTTGCGAAATGGCAACATAGACCCGGTGCGCGTGATGTGGCCTTCGGCAAACACGCACACTAATTCACCTGCGCGAATGGCATCACTGGCTTCGCGAAAAGCGCCAATAATGTCCCGTGGACGCATCTCCGTGGGAATGGGAATGGCGCGCATGAGCAGCGCAAATGGCTTTATAAAAGGAAGGTTATATACGTCACTGAATATCAAAAAGCGCACGAGACGGTTGGCTGCAGCGCTGATTAATACCACGTCCACGAAAGACATGTGATTGGAAACCAGCAGCGCTCCGCCTTTGCCAGGAATATTCTCCCTGCCCAAGACCTTTACGCGATAGATGATTCTGGACAGGAACCACAGCAGCACGCGCAAGCCCCAGTTAGGCAGCGCAATGACCAGGCGAACCAGCAGAGACTGCCGCGGCTGCGATTCTTCGTGAATGGTTTTCCTGGTGGACATGATGCCACGCTTAGAAAGATCGGAGGCGGACATTCTGGCACCGACTGCCATCTAATGTAAAGAAGCCCGCAACGCGCAGCGCAATCCTATTTTGGAACTCAATCAGTTAGCAGCAGAAGTACGCCGAGTTTCGGATCGCAGCGGCTGTCCTGTCTCCGGATCAGTTATTTGGGTGGGGTTCGAATACTCTGGCATTAGTAATCCCTGTAGTCAGGCCACTGTATGAAAAAATCTACAACTTGCCGACCGCAGCTCCGTAGCATCACAGACGTAACCCCTCATTACCACCGTAATCACTAGAATTTCTAATCCTTGAACTAAAGTTAGAGACAATTTCAGAGAAGTTAGTGGACGTTTCTCTACTGACTATGCCGGCCCAGGTAAGGCAATGGCATAGAAACATAAAAGGCGAAGGTGCAGTATGCGAAAAGTAAAAGGAACAGGCCCGGGCGAATCCGCGTCTTCATCAAATGCCAGCCGAACGCAACGCAATGGCAGCCATTTAAGGTGGCTGAAGCAGCTTTCCATTCTTCTTTTCGCGAGCCTCACTATCGCTGCTTTTGCAGCGGAGCCGCGCGGCGTTGTCTTGGTGGGCGCTGGATCAAGCGTTCCGCTTCCTCTGTATCGCAAATGGGCAGAGTTATACAACGAGACCAATCAGACGGTTCAACTGCAATATGTAGCAATGGGGAACGTTGAGGGCATTGCTCAAATCACTCATGGCGTCAGCGACTTTGGGGCCGGAGAAGTGCCTCTCTCTCCTGAGGATCGGCGGTTGGGCAACCTGACAGAGCTGCCGACGGTAATCATTGGCATTGTTCCCATTTACAACCTGCCCGGAATCCAGCAACTGCGGCTCTCCGGCGAGGTTTTGGCCGGCGTATACCTTGGACAAATCAAAAACTGGAATGATCCGGCAATTGCAAAACTTAACCCGGGCATCAATCTTCCCAGCATGCCGATCCGGGTGGTATATCGGCCTGGAGGAAAGGGCAGCAACTACGTTTTCACCGAGTTTCTTTCAAAAACAAGCACAAAGTTTCGCGACCAGATCGGCCGGACTACCTCACCCAAGTGGCCGGTAGGACAATCGGCAGAACGAAGCTCAGACATGGCTGACAAAGTAAAGGCCACGCCTGGTGCGCTCGGTTATGTTGAACTCCAATACGCTGACGACAATCAGATCTCGCATGCCAGCGTTCTCAATCCAGCAGGCAAGTTCGTTAAGGCCACTGCGGAAAGTATCACAGCAGCCTGCAGGGCCATTGAAGCTCCAGGCTGGGACAAGCTTGCCGCATCATTAACGAATGCTCCCGGGGCGAACTCTTTTCCGATCACAAGTTTTACCTGGTTATATACGCGACCCAGCGCGCACGATCCGCGGCGGACCGCCGCAATGGTCGGCCTGCTCAATTGGGCCTACTCGAATGGACAAGAAATCGCCGTTCAAGAAGGCTACTCCAAATTGCCGGAGGCGCTTGTGATCAAAATTCTGGC
The DNA here is from genome assembly GCA_963831465.1 of Terriglobia bacterium. Lineage (GTDB taxonomy): Bacteria > Acidobacteriota > Terriglobia > Terriglobales > Acidobacteriaceae > Angelobacter. The sequence goes on from CAWHQH010000028.1 coordinate 8,019, forward strand.
CAAAATTAAAACGATTCAGTAATTCACCGCAATAAATAGTAAATGCCGCATGCCGGCACAAGAAAAAAAGGAGATTGTTTGTGAATACTTTGGTAGAAGAACCAAAAACAAAAGTGACTGAACAAGAAACCTCACGCAGCAGAAAAATCCAGCCGCAAGCTGCCAAGATCATTCCCGCGGTGGATCCTACGAAATTACCAAGCGCTATCCGGTCCACAGATGATTGTTACGAAAGCTGCCTCGACCTCTCTGCTCTTTTCCTCGGTCGTGGATAATCGTCATCAAAAATAGATAAAGCCTGGCTGCACGCCAGGCTTTTTTAATCGTTGAGTGTCCGCTAAACTGTCATCAATTCTTTTTCCTTGGCTGCGCCCATTTCTTCCATCTTCTTGATCTCGGCGTCGGTCAGCTTCTGGACTTCATCCAGCGCTTTCTTTTCTTCATCCTCGGAGATTTTCTTGTCCTTCATGGCTTTCTTGATCGCTTCATTGCCGTCGCGACGCACGTTGCGAATTGCCGTGCGATGGTCTTCCAGAATCTTGTGCAGGTGCTTCACCATATCCTTGCGGCGTTCTTCCGTAAGCGGCGGCACAGGGATGCGGATCAGCTTGCCGTCATTCTGCGGGTTTAGTCCCAGACCAGCCGAGCGAATTGCTTTCTCGATGTCGGCAATAATGCCTGGATCATAAGGCTGCACCGTAAGCAACTGCGCTTCTGGTGAATGTACCGTGGCCACCTGGTTCAATGGCATTTCAGATCCGTAATAGGGCACGCGCACCGGGTCCAGCATATTTACGGTGGCGCGACCTGTGCGTGCCGCGGCCAGATTGGCGCGGAAGTCTTCCACCGCTTTGTCCATCCGCGTCTTGAGTTGCGTATAAACTTCTTTCAACGCGGGTATCGTCGCGATTCCTGATATTGCCATTGCGGAAAGCCTCAAAAAAGAGAGTAAGCGAACGCTCGATTATACAGCGAGCAGCGCGGATGCGAAGCGATGGCAATCATCCGCAACAAGCCGTCAGCTTACGATTTCGCCGACACCTTGCCGCCCCTGACCTGCCCAAAATTCAATAGGCTCACAATGGAAACGCCGCCCACAATATTGCCCAGAGTTGCCGGAAGCAGCCATTGAAAGTAGTTGCTGAAGTGCAGATGTCCTGACATGATGGCGGCCACAATTTCTGCGCTGCTGGCGATGCAATGCGAAAAATGTCCCGCGCCCACAATAAATGTGAGCATCCAGGTCACCCCGATCTGTCCAATGGTCCAATGGCTGGCGCTCACCATCCATGCCACAAGAGCAATCAGCCAACCACCGATGATTCCTTTGGCAAAGATGAGCGTGAAGTGCCCATTGGCAGCCTCCATCCCCAGGCCCGCCAGGGCGTCTGCAAAGTTAGGTGAGAGCGCTCCTGTTTTCATTACCAGCCAGCCAAAGAAGACTGCACCGGCAACATTGGAAACGAAAACTGCTACCCAGAGCCGCAACGTGTTGAGAACGTGTTTGTGCTCGTCCAGAACCAGGACAACGGGGAACAATGTGTTTTCGGTGAAAAGTTGCGCCCTGCCAATAACCACAACAATGAAACCGATGGGATAAAAGAAGAAGGAAATAAATTCCTGCACTGGTCCCTTGCCAAGATAACTGATCGCCAGCGCGACGGCCAGGCCAGTGAGGCCCATGCTTATCCCACCGCCAAACCCTGAAAACAGCAGGCCAACCGTCGAACGGGAAAGTTCATCGCGGCCGTTTTCAATGACCTCTTCCAGTATTTCTTCGGCGCTTCTTCGGGTGGAGTCCTGTTGCGGCATAATTCAATTGAGATGCAACCGGCAACTCAGCAGTTCGCAGGTCATAGGCTTATTTAAATACCATGAATGCCAGTTGGTCAGGTCGTCTGCTTCTGCCCTGTCCTGCGATAGAGCAACCACGTATGCCAGAGAATTCGAAGCGTAGCCAGCACTGGAATCGAGAGAAATACGCCGATTACGCCTGCCACTTCTCCACCGGCAAACACGCCGAAGAGAACGGTGAGAGGATGAAGTTCCAGAGTGTTTCCCATAATGCGGGGTGAAGTCACATAGTCCTGCAGGCATCGCCACACCAGCAGAAATATCAGAAGCCACCAGAAATGTCCGTACCCAGAGAGCAACGCCACTCCCAGCACCAGCAATCCACCAATCGCCGGTCCAACAACGGGAATAAATTCCAGCGCGCCGGCGGCCGGGCCTAAAGCGAAGGCGTAGGGTACACGCATTATCCAGAGAATAAATGTGATTACCACCATGGCGAGCCCGGCGAGCGTTAGCTGCGCGCGGATGAAATGCCCCAGCATGGAATCCATTTCCTGCACCGTTTCCGCCACCATCCGACGGTTGTGCGGGTCTTCCACCGAATTGATGATGTTCTGGCTTAGCAGATGTCCGTCTTTAAGAAAGAAAATCGCGAGAATGGGGACCAGAAGCAACCACCACATGCTTTGAACGCTCTTCACCGCGCGCAAAGTAAAGGTCTGAGTTGTGGCGATCAATTCATTCTGATGTTGATTCAGATATTGTGCCATTAAATCCACTGTTTGGGATTCCAGCCATGTTTGGCTCCGAACTGGTGCACCAGATTACCCGGACTGATCTTCTTGCCCATTTCCGGGGTTTGCTGGGTCAATTTTTGCACTTCGTCCATGATTGGAGGGCCAACCAAATAGAAAGCGCCTACTAGAACGCCAATAAACAATAAATAGACCACGGTAATGGCCGCAGGCCGCGATCCTTTCAGCCATTTTTGCAGCCTTGAAACAGGAGCTTCAAGGATGTAGGCAAAGAAAATTGCAAAGAGAAACGTGATGATCGCGCGCCAGGCCACGTACAAAAACATGAGTATCAGGACGAAGACCAGAATGGTCATCAACGCCTGAGCAGTTTTTTTGTCAAAGAATTTCAAATGCCCCCCGTGGCGATTCCCATTGTAGCTGCTATTACGCGGGCTTCAATCCGAGACCATAGGCCATGATCTGCCATAATCCTTTTAGAAGTCCATGCTCGCAGGTATTCTGGTTAGTCCGCACAAAGCCTCGGGAGAAGGATGGCATGAGATTTCAAAGACGCAAATTACTTCAAATCTTGTCCTATGCTTTTGGAACCAGCTTCATTCTGCCTCGGAATGGATTAGCTACGGCACAGAACCCTGCACAGCCAGCGAGTCCTGCTCCGCCTGCGAAGGAAGCTGCTAAACATGAATCGAGAGGAACGCAAATGGAAAAAGTAGCCGGTATCGGAGGGTTCTTCTTCCGAGCTCATGACCCCAAAGCATTGGGGCAGTGGTACCTGCAACACTTGGGAATCTCTCTCACACCGACGAGCGAGGGTGGGACCGTTTGGCAGCAAGAAGCTGGGCCGACCGCGTTCACTCCCTTTCCCGAGACGACCAAATATTTCGGAGACCTTAATAAGGGTTGGATGATTAACTTTCGAGTGCATGACATCGACAAAATGGTAGGCCAGTTGCGAGCGGCAGGGATTGACGTCAAAGGCCCGGACGCTTATCCCAAGGTCGGGAGCTTCGCTCATCTGCATGACCCAGAGGGAAATCCCATTGAATTATGGCAAGCGGCATAAATGGTGCTCAAAATGTCCTGCACGCGCCGGTGTCGCTCGTAATGGTGGATTGGCGATTTCCAATGCAGGACGGTGTGAGCCCACGAACGAAATCCTGAGCCGCAGGCCAAGGATCTCTCATCAATTAGTTCAATCCAGAGAAATAATGCCAGAGCTACCAGAGGTCGAAACCATAGCCAATGGGCTGAACAAGCGTATTGCCGGAGACCGCATTGATTCAGTCTGGGTTGGTAACAAGCCTGAGCCGCTCAAGTCGTCTGCTGCGGAGATTTCCGCCGCTCTGGAAGGCGCGAAGGTTGAGCGAGTTCGCCGCGTGGGCAAGCATATTGTCTTTGATCTTGGCTCCGGCAATACTCCCGACAGGCAATGGATTGTTCACTTAGGCATGACGGGCAAAATGCTGGTGGCTACTCCGGAAACCGAGGTCGCCAAACACACTCACTTGGTGGCTAAACTTGCTTCAGGACGTGAACTCCGCTTTGCCGATCCCCGCCGTTTCGGGCGGCTTGAAGTCCGGCAGACCAGCTTCAGCGGGCCAGGTGCTGAGCCGCTGAATATCGGCATGGAGGAATTCGCCCGGCTTTTTCATTCCAGCAAAGCGCCGGTCAAAGCCGCCCTGCTCAACCAAAAGCTGCTGCACGGGGTGGGGAACATCTATGCGGATGAAGCTTTGTTCCGCGCTCATGTCCGGCCACGGCGCAGGGCGAATACGCTTACAAAATCTGAGCTGCGCAAGCTGCATGCTGCCTTGCAAAAAGTCTTGCATGCCGCCATCGCTGCGGGAGGATCATCGATTTCTGATTACGTTGACGCCGATGGCGAAGCAGGATTTTTCCAGATCCAGCACCGCGCGTACGGACGAGAAGGCAAGCCATGCCTGACCTGCAAAACGCCGATTAAGAAAATCGTTGTGGGTGGCAGGGGAACGCACTATTGTCCAAAGTGCCAGAAATAAGCACTCAGCATTCGGCAAGTGCTCAACCGCGAAGGACGCAAAGTCCGCAAAGGAACAAAGGCCCTCCCCACTGGGTATCCTTTGCGCCCCTTCGCGTCCTTTGCGGTGAATGTTTTTAAACGTCTAAATTCCTCTGGAACTTTTGCATGCCTTTGATCCATCGGTGCCGACAAAGGTATTTCACGGCACGGCTGACAAATTCGCCCCTTACCTCGGCGGAAAATCGCCGATCGCGCCCAATGCGTTTGCCAAGCCGATCGGGGTATCCTGTTAATATTTTTCAAGTTCCCGGGCTATCTGCAAGGGAGGCAATTGTTAGTTTGTGTCATTGCCGCCCCAGGCGCGACATAAACGAGTGTAAATTCTGAGCCGTCGTTTTTCGGCTTGATGGCAACAACACGCTGATTGTTTTCCGTCCCGACTTTCAATTCTTCCTTGTAGCCGTGGTCCGATCCGTTGCGATCGTCGCAGGTGACGTCGGCGTCTTTATCGTGGTGGTGAAAATTCATGCTGAAGCCGCCGGTGCAATCTATAACTTTGCCGTACTTGCCCATTTCTTTGCGGTAGAAAGAGACCACTTTGTCAGACGGATCGTCGCTCTGGTATTTGAGGGCGATCACTTTCAAACCAAATAGAGAACTGGAAATATTTACGTTAGCGCTGTGATGGTGGTCATCGTCTTCTTTGGCGATCCTGGCGCCAGGGTAAGGCGAGAGACCAGTATCCTTCACGTTAGAAGCGTCTTCTTTCACGCTGAGGGAGCCAAACGGCGTCTTGATGTCTACATCATCTTTTTTGCCATCGCCTTTATCGTGGGTAGTGATGGAGCAACCTACAACTGCGAGAAGGAAGAGAACGGTTGCTGCAGAGAGATAAACAAATCGATTTCGCATGGAATTCTCCTGGCGTAGGTAGTCCCTGGTTGATAGTACGCCTGCCGGACGGGAAAAGTTCCCGGAATTTATAAGCCCAATCGAGGCGACAGGAGCAGCGACGCCCCGGAGCAACGCCAAAATCAGACGAGTGGCTCGTAATAACGTTCGCCGGCGCATGCGCGGCAGACGGTCTTGGCTCCGAGTTTGACCTCGCGCTTGAAATTGATGCCTTCACCGCATTGCGCACAGACGATCCGCTCACCTTTATAGCCGGGAAACTCTTCTGGCGGCAGCTCCACATGAACGGATTGCGACTGAAAAAGCTGCTCATCGGTCATCTCTCGATAGGCCAACATCTGCTGCTGGTTTTTGTTTTCAATTTCCGGGTGCATGCTTTTGGCCAGGGCTTTGGAAGATTCGCGGGCAGCAACGCGCACCGCTTTTCCGGTTTCCACGTCAACAAAGGTAGCTGCGACCTTTCCCCAATCGCGAAACTTGAGAGCACGCTTGCCCAAACGGCAGCCCGTGACGACCATCACGGCATCGGTGACGCAACGGTCGATTTCGACGAAGGTAACGGTGCGCTTGCGGTCCTTGCCCTGAAGGATCTTCCAACCCAAGTTTCTTCAAGCCAAACATGGCCATGCGAACGCCCAAAACCTGTCCGGCACAAAGATGGCCATGCGCTAGGCGGCATCATCGAGATATCCTGCAGAGACTTCATTGTTGCGGGCCCTCTTCTTCTGCGGTTCCCGGTTGGAGATCGGCACTATGCGCATGCACCACAAAGCTGGTCTTTTCTCCAGCGGCGGTGAAAGTAACACGACTGGGAAGCGTTCCCAGAGGGGCGCCGCGCAGGCCGGGCCAGCATATTCTCTTCGCAAGAGAGGTTTGCGCCTGCCTAGTTGTGAGACGACCATATAGGTTTTGGAAGCGTCGTCTAAGGAGCCGCAGTAAGCGGCGTAATCACGATACCAGCTTGCTTGCGAGGTGTCGCTATCGAAGGCAGAAAGGTTAAGCGCTGTGACACGTCCGGTTTGGCGGTCAATGCTGAGCCAGGCATCCAGTTGCCATAACCATTGAGGATTCGAGCATCCTGCTGGAGCGCGTCATCAAGGCGAGGCCCGCCGGACCACGAACAGCCTGTCGGTGACCTCGTGCACGCGCCGGTAGTGTGCTGGGCCTTGCCGTCAATGATCAATTCGCGAACCTTGAGTGGTTGCCTTTCGCCGGCTTCCGTGCGGACCTCCACTCTGCGCCACTGTTCCAAGGCAACGGTGTGCGCTCTGGGAGCGGCGAGGCTGCTGGCCGCCAGCAAGAAAAGGCCGATGAACATCCAGGGCAGGCGCACGATGTGGCCAATAATATGGCCTTCCACCAAAAGAGTTAAATTTGCCGGGCGGGATCGCTCGGATTACTAAGAACTCATAAACGCTGCGACTCCCGACTTGGAATTCTAAATGTGAAGCGAAACTCGGCCTTACTAAGGCTAATCTGGCGGTGACAATACCTAACGAAACTCATTGCCAAATTTTGTTACTTTTATTTTGAAACGATTCGCCATAAGATGAGGTTCTCCCCAAATCATACGTTTGTGGACAGCGCCTAAAACAACCTCATCATAGGCGGGATACGGGAGTATTTTTACTTTTGGATGACGACTCACAAGATAAACGCCCTCGAGAGTTGCTCGATACAACCCTCGAACTGACTCTACCCTCTCACTTAGCGATGGCACCCATATCGGAAAGGGCAAGGGAGGAGTATGGTCGCTCTTAGGCGACGCCGCCAAGGATTCTGGTTGTCGATGACAAGCTAGACACGCTGTTACTCCTTCGTGAACTCCTTTCCTCCCGTGGTTACGAAATCATCACAGCAACAGAAGGAGAAACCAAGCAGATGGTCCACAGTGAACGTCCGGAGCTTATCTTTCTGGACGTGGTCATGCCGGGCAAATCCGGCTATGATCTTTGCCGCGAACTGAAGAAGACCCCTTTACCCGCCTGATCCCAGTGGTGATGATCACTGGGCTATCCGACCGCGACGACCGCGTGCGCGGCATTGAGGCTGGGCGGACGATTTCCTGAGAAGCCGCTGTATCCGGAAGAGTTGTTTGCCCGCGTTAAGTCGCTGCTGAAACTTAAAGAGTTTACTGACGAACTGGAAAATGCTGAGGCCGTGCTGGTGGCGCTGGCGCTGGGTATTGAATCACGCGATCCGTATACCGGCAATCATTGCGAGCGGCTGGCACGCTACGCGGCCGATCTGGGACATCATATTGGGCTGGATGGCGACAGCATTATTGCCTTGAAACGAGGCGGTTATCTGGATGGATTCAGGCAAAGTTTCCATTCCCGACGACATCCTTAAAAAAGGCACGCGCCTGACTCCGGATGAATGGGAGATTATGAAGCAGCACCCAACTCATAGGAGAGTCGATCGGCCTTGCCGTTGAACGTGGTTCGATAATGTTTTGCCTATCATCCTACCATGACCACATCAGCATTGGGATGGCAGCGGTTATCCGGACCGGCTTACGGAATACGATATTCCGCTGCTGGCGCGAGTGCTCCAGTAAGTTGATGTGAATCTACGCATTGCGCAACCGCCGCGCCCTTATAAACCGGCGCTCAACCATGAAGAAGCCACGGGGACGATGCTTGAAGAAGCTGCGAGGGGATATTGGGACCCGAATCTGGTGCCTGAGTTCTTTTCCATGCTCAAGAAGAAGGAACAAGCCGCATTAGCCTGGCAATCGGAGTTTCCGTTGTCGAATGAAAGACTACAAGCGGCCCAGCCGCAATACAGCATTGTGGTGCCGGTCAACAACGAGCGCTAGCTCATCGGCGGAACGCGGGAAGAGGCGCGCTGAAAGATATCCGCTTGAAAAAGTGGAGCGCCGAGGTAGTCGTGGTGAATGACGGCTGGCCTGACCAGACCGCCGGCTTTGTCAGCGGGTTTGCGGCAGACCATCCCTGAGGTGCGGCTGATACAAAATCCCGGCAACCAGGGCAAAGGCTATGCGGTACGCAATGGCATACTCAACGCCCGGGGGAAAATAATCCTTTTCACCGATGCCGATCTTTCTTCCTCGATTACGGAAGCAACCAAGCTGTTTGCTGCTCTGGAAAAAGGCGCAGATGTGGCCATCGGTTCGCGGTGGCTTGATCCTTCATTGCAATTTCAGCGGAAACCGTTGAAGCGTCAGATCAGTGCTTACCCGCACTTTCAACCTGTTTACCCTGGCGGTGCTGACCTTTCCTTACCATGACACACAATGCGGTTTCAAAGGCGTTTACGAAGCGCCGCGGCGAAGATGATTTTTCCGCTGCAGAAAATAAATCGCTGG
>CAWHQH010000029.1:0-12886 GCA_963831465.1 Terriglobia bacterium
ACGTGTTGGAAGGAACTAAACCGGCCCCGGACCTGATCCTGTTGGATTTATCGTTTCCGCGGGAAAGCGGATTCGAGGTATTGCGGTATTGGAAGTCCAACGCGGAACTCAACGGAATTCCTGTGGTCGTATGGACCGTGATGGGCGACACTGAAAAGAAGCTGTGCCAGTTTTTTGGGGTAGAGCACGTGGTGCCAAAGTGGGCGGGCCCCAAAGAACTGGAAACAGCTCTGAAGAATTTTGTGCAGGACTCCAGGCCGGCGTAGACCTAAGCATCAGACAGCGTCATCGTTTCCATTTGCATCCAACCTAGCCGCTGCATTTGGGGCGACCTTGCCGCGCTGAAATCGTGCCTGCCCATCTGAATAGTATTCCCACATTCCGTTACAGGGTTATGTGAAAGCACCGCAAAAGTTTTGGAGGACCTATTGATGAGCAAATTGCCCGAGATGATCAACAAGCATCATGAGGAGATACGCGCGGACTGGGTGAAGCAGATGAGCAACACAGTGCGGCGCGCGGATCTGATCAGCAATGAGGAACTGGAATCGCAATCCCGTGAGCTGATGGAGGCGATTGCCGGCGGCGTCAAATCGGGGGACGTGACCAATCTCGATGGACCTGCATGGGACCAGGCGCGGGATACGCTCGGCGCCATCTCCGCATCGCGGGTCAAGCAGGGCTTTACTACCAGTGAAACCGCAACTTTTGTGCTTTCGTTAAAACAGCCAATCTTCAATGCTGTGCGCCGGGAAAATCCGTCAGACCCGGCCGCGCTTTTTGACGACATATGGAAAACGACCCAACTGGTGGACAAGCTGGCGCTGATCACGGCTGATGCTTTCCAGGCCACGCGGGAAAAGTTCATCGCGCGGCAGCAGGAAGAACTGATGGAGCTCTCCACGCCGGTGGTGAAATTGTGGGATGGGATTTTGGCATTGCCAATCATCGGCACACTGGATAGTGCGCGCACTCAGGTAGTAATGGAGTCATTGTTGCAGGCCGTAGTGCAAACGAACTCGCGCGTTGCGATCATCGATATTACGGGCGTGCCGACAGTGGACACGCTGGTGGCGCAGCATTTGTTGAAAACGATCACCGCAGCCCGGCTGATGGGCGCGGACTGCATCATCAGTGGCGTGCGCCCGCAGATTGCGCAAACGATTGTTCATCTTGGCATTGACCTGGCCGGCGTGATCACTAAAGCAAAGCTCTCAGATGCGTTTGCATTGGCCCTTCAGCGAACAGGGCAGGTGGTGACAAGGGTCAACGGCGACAAGGCCGGCAGAAAGACGCTTTTGAGGCGGGAGGAGTAAATGGAACGCATTCCTATCCTCCGCATGGGGCAATTCCTGCTGGTCACAATCCAGGTAGACATGCATGACCGGCTGGCGGTGCAGTTGCAGGACGATCTAACGGAAAAAATTTCTGAGTGTAGTTCTCGCGGGGTATTGATCGATATTTCAACGCTGGAGATCGTTGATTCATTCATTGGCAGGATGCTCGCCAATATCGCCGCGATGGCGCGAGTGCTGGACGCCGAAACCGTAGTAGTGGGAATGCAACCGGCAGTGGCCATTACGCTGGTAGAGCTTGGCATGTCGCTGAGCGGGGTTCGCACGGCACTGAACGTGGAAACGGGGATGGAGCTTCTGTATGAACTGCGCGGAGACTTCCATTCGGAGTTGGGCGGATGAAGTCGGCAAAGCAGGAAACCGTACCAATTGCCAATTCAAGTGATGTGGTGCTGGCAAGACAAAAAGTACGGCAATGGGCCACTGAGATGAAGTTCACGTTGGTAGACCAGACCAAGCTAGTGACTGCCGCGAGCGAACTGGCCCGCAATGCGCTGGAACATGGCAAGGGCGGCCGCATGGTGATCGAGCAGGTAGAGAATTCCATCAAGAGCGGGCTGAAACTGGTGTTTGAAGATCATGGCCCAGGGATCAGTGATGTGGATGCGGCCTTGCGCGATGGTTACACCACCGGCGGGGGCATGGGGCTGGGACTCGGTGGGAGCAAAAGACTCGTCAACGACTTTCAGATTGAATCAGAGCCGGGTAAAGGGACCCGCGTTACGGTGGTCCGCTGGAAATAATGTTTCTCTCCCAGACGGTCCCGTTGTCCGATTTCAGTTCCACGGCTGAAGCACGTCGCGCCGGAGCGCGCATGGCCGCTTCTCTGGGCCTGAATGAAACAAAATCAGGCGAGATGGCCATTGTGATCACAGAAGCCGCCCGTAATGCAGTGGTTTACGCCGGCGGAGGGCAGCTGCTGCTCTCGGGAATAAAAACAAAAAGCACGACGAGGATGGAAATCGTGGCTCTGGATCGTGGGCCGGGTATCGCTGATCTCTCCCGCGCTTTGCAGGATGGATACTCCACCGGAGGCACTCCGGGAACCGGGTTGGGCGCAATCAAGCGCATGGCGGAAGTTTTTGACGTGTTCAGCAACGGCAAGGGCACCGCGATCTTCGCCCGGATCGAGCAACCGGAAAGCGAGAACCTGCGCAAAACACCGGTGGAACTCGCCGGGCTAGTTTCCCCGATTGATGGAGAGAAAGTGAGTGGCGACAATCTGGCATGGGAAATCAATGGAGACCGCTGCATCGTGTTGGCGGTTGATGGATTGGGCCACGGAATCCAGGCGGCAGAGGCAGCCGAAGAAGCGGTGCGGGTGTTTCGTGCCCACAGCGATGAAACGCCAGCAAACCTTATGACGCGGCTGCACGATGCCCTAAAAAAAACACGAGGAGCCGCGGCAGCCGTGGCGGAAGTACGCGCTTTGGCCGGTACCTTAACCTATGCCGGCGTGGGTAATATTTCCGGGAGCATCCTAAGTAATACGCTGAGCCGCAGCCTAGTTTCGCACAATGGGACCCTGGGATACGTGATGGCGAGAGTCCAGGAGTTTAAGGTGGAATGGCCGAAAGACGGAATTCTGGTGATGCATTCTGACGGCTTGCAGTCGCGATGGGACCTCTCGCGATATCCCGGCCTTCTTGCGCGGCAACCGGCACTGATTGCAGGCGTTCTCTTACGAGATTTTCGCCGAGAACGAGATGACTCAAGCGTATTAGTGCTGAAAGGGGCGGCGGCAATTTAGTCCGATCCAGTGAACTAGTCCAGTGAACCCAATCCAGTGAACCCAATGAGCAACCGGCTTTCGACCATCCCATTACGAAATGAACGCGACGTGGTCCAGGCCCGCCAGCGCGCGAGAGAGATCGGCGCTTTGCTGGGATTTGACAATCAGGAGCAAATCCGGCTGGCCACGGCAACATCAGAGATGGCGCGGAACGCCTACCGCTATGCTCGCGGCGGAAAAGTCAATTTCGATGTTGAAATCGGACGAGCACAAGTGCTAGTGATCACGATTTCCGATACCGGTCCCGGAATTGACAATCTAGATGAAATTTTTGAAGGCCGTTACCGTTCTACTACCGGCATGGGTTTGGGAATTGTAGGCACCAAACGGTTGATGGACAATTTTGAGATTACCAGCAGCCCCGCCGGGACCCTGGTAAAAATGGGCAAAGACCTGCCCGTCGCCGCCCCTATGCTAACACCTGTACGACTGAAGGACGTAACCGACAAGATCAACAGCAAGACGCCGGAGAGCCCTTACGAGGAGATTGACCGCCAAAATCGCGAGCTGCTGAAGACGCTGCAGGAACTGCGTGCGCGGCAGGAAGAGCTGGCATTACTGAATCGCGAATTGGAAGATACGAATCGCGGCGTGGTTGCGCTTTATGCTGAACTGGACGAGCGCGCGGATTATTTGAGGCGCGCTTCTGACCTGAAGACCAATTTTCTTTCCAACATATCGCATGAGTTCCGCACGCCGCTGAACTCCATCATGTCACTGGCTCGGATATTGCTGGACCGGCTGGATGGAGACCTTACAAGCGACCAGACGACGCAAGTGCGATTCATTTTGGAGTCGGCGAAGACATTATCAGAGATGGTGAATGATCTCCTTGATCTGGCCAAGGTGGAAGCAGGGAAAGTCCGAATCAGGGTGAAGACCTTTGAAGTGATGGAGTTGTTCAGCGCGTTAAAAGGCATGTTGAAACCGCTGCTGGCGGACAATAGTTCGGTTGACCTGGTTTTTGTGGAAGGATCCAATCTCCCATCATTAAGGACAGATGAAGGCAAAGTCTCTCAGATACTGAGAAATTTCATTTCCAACGCAATCAAATTTACGCCGCAAGGCGAGATAAAAATTTCCGCCGAACTGCACGGCAGCGGTTCAGTCCTGTTTGAAGTTTCGGACACAGGAATCGGGATTCCAGAGGAACACCTGGAGACGGTGTTTCAGGAGTTTTCTCAGATAGAAAATCCGCTGCAAGATCGCTTTCGTGGTACCGGGCTGGGCTTGCCGCTCTGCCGGAAGATGGCCCTGCTGCTGGGTGGAAAAGTTTGGGTAAAAAGCGAATTAGGCCGAGGGTCAAGTTTTTTTGTGGAGCTCCCGATTATTTATAAAGGCGAAGCTGATGTGGCGGGCTCGCGCGAAGAAATGCCGGCGCCGGAGTTTTCAAAGCCTGCGGTGTTATTGATCGCGCCGGACGCGCAGGCATTCGCATTGGTTGATCCGGAATTCAAGACCTCAGAATTTCAGCTCATTCACGTAGAAAGCCTGGAGCGGGCGGAGACCTGGCTGCAGCGCCACCAGCCGCGCGCTGTGGTGCTGGATATCGAGGAACTCGGAAATCCGGGGTGGGAATTCCTGCGATTTTTCCCGAAGCCGCAGGATGCAGGAGAACAGATCCCGATCATCGCGGTGACTGCCCCCAGGGATTCGACGCGAGCTTTGGACACGGGAGCGGCGCTGGCCATCAGCAAACCTCTGGAAGCCGCGAGCGTGTTGCAGGATGTCCGGCGGGTTACCCGGCAGGAAAAACCCAGGAAGCTGCTGCTGGTGGACGACAATGATTTGTCATTGTATATTTTGCGCGAATTGCTCGACCGTCCGTGGCTGAACCTGGTGGAAGCCCATAATGGGCAGGAAGCGCTGGACATGATTGATCGCGAACAGCCGGATGCCGTGATACTGGACCTGGTGATGCCTGGGATGGGCGGATTTGAAGTTTTAGAGAAGCTGCGGGACCAGGAACAGACACGCCGCCTGCCAGTGATTGTGTACACATCAAAACTGCTGACCGCCGAAGAGAAGAAACGGCTGACCGATTTGTCTGCTGGGTTGATCGCCAAGAGCGATGTGACAACGTCGCTTTCCCCTGAATCCTTGTTGAGCTCGCTGGCTAAGATGGACATTGCTGGGCCACAAGTAAAATAGTCAAGATGACAGCGCACCAGACATCACGGGTCCTGCTGGTTGACGACACGGAGCAAAATCGCTACGTGCTTTCACGGATTCTAGCGCGCGCTGGCATGGAAGTGGAACAAAGCACAACCGGCAAAGAGGCTCTGGAACGCGTGAAATCCTGTCCGGACCTGGTGATTCTTGATGTGAAGCTGCCTGATATCTCAGGGTATGAAGTGTGCCGTCGAATCAAGATCGATCCTGTCACCCAATCAATTCCGGTGCTGCAAATCTCCGCTTCATTCGTCAGCAACGAAAGCAAGGCACAGGCCCTGGAAGGCGGGGCCGATGGATACCTAACCCATCCGATTGACGCAACTGTTCTGGTGGCGACAGTTAAATCCCTGCTGCGGCTGAAGCAGGCGGAATTGATCTCAGGCAAATCGGCCCAGCAGTGGCAATCCACAGTGGACGCCCTGCCGGAATACCTGGTGCTGCTGGATACCGAAAACAAAGTGGTGCGCTGCAATCGGGCTTTTGCGGAACTCAGCGGAAAAACTTTCAGCGAGGTCATTGGGCACGATGGCGTGGAAATCCTGGAACAGGTGCTGGGCAGTGCGGATTTTCTCTCTCACACCGAAACGTCTCGTTATGTGGCCGAGCAGCAGCACGGGCACCACTGGTTTCTGGTTACAGCTGATGCAGTGATGACCGCCGAAGAGCGATTTGGCTCGATTGTTGTGCTGACCAACGTGACGGAGCGGAAGTTGGCGGAAGAAACATTGCGCCATACGGAAAAGTTGGCAGCGACCGGAAGACTAGCGCAGACCATCGCGCATGAAATCAATAACCCTCTGGAAGCCTTGACCAACCTGATCTATCTTTGCACGCATACCGAGGACCAGCGCCAAGTCCAGGAGTTTTTGAAACAAGCCACCAAAGAGCTGGAGCGTGTTGCCAAAATCACAAAACAGATTCTCTCTTTTCATCGTGAAACCAAGAGTGCCGAGGCGTTGGATTTTCGGGAGATGGTGCAATCTGTCCTGGCGTTGTACGTGGTGCAGATGGAAGCCAAGCACATTTCCGTAAATTGCACAAAAGGCCCCGAGTTTTGTATCCACGGATTTCCCGGCGAACTGCGCCAGGTTTTTGCCAACATCATCGGCAACGCCATTGACGCGTCGCCTGACCACGGACGGCTTTGCATCCGCATTCGTAAAGGCAGCTCACAGGGCGTCCCGGGCGTGGTGTTCACCGTCCACGATGAAGGCCCGGGCATACCAAAGGAGCTGCGCAATCGCGTGCTGGAGCCGTTCTTTACCACTAAAGAGCTCAAAGGCACCGGGCTGGGACTGTGGCTAGCCAATAGCCTGGTGATGAAACATCGGGGAACCCTGCGCTTCCGATCACGACACGGCAGTGGCGGGGCTGGAACATGCTTCAGGGTCTTTCTACCGATTGGAGCGCCGAGTGAATTCACATCCAGGGCTGAAGAAAGGCCGACGCCGGAGCTGATCCAGAAACGTCGATCGGGATAATTCCGCGCGCTTACTTCCCGGCACTCCCTCACTGAGAACGCTAATTGGGCCATTTCAGTCCTTACTAATCGCCACCTTATCGCTGAACCCTATTTGCGCATTTGCTCTTAGCTTCCAGCCAGCGCAGGCAGCAGGACCATCAACGCAGCGATCCACAATCCCATCCAGATCAAGAAGTTTTTCCTGCCCGTCATCTCTCCAGTATTCACGATGAGCCCCTTTCCAACGATGTTGCTGACCAGGGATAGTGCAACTGGGGCGCCAGGAGTTCCGTCTTTTTATTATCAATAGCTTACAGCGCATATGAAGGCGCTCTGTGTGTCAGAAATCTCTATAAGCGTGTTCCGGCGCACACAGCTTTAATGAATGATTTTCACTTTCGGGTCGGCCTGTCGAAATTTTGAAATGCAGGATTTCACAATGTTCCCACGAGATATTCAGGCGGTTGCCGAATTTTCCAGAACTTCGCGCAGCTTGGCGGAAAGAATCTTCATGGTAAAGGGCTTATGCACCAGGACGGTGCCAGGCTTCAAAACGCCGTCAGGCGCCAGGGACGCATTGGCATAACCCGAGATGTAGATGACTTTCATTTCCGGACGCGAGCGCATCAATTTTTCGGCCAGCATGGGCCCTGGAAGTGGATGCATCACCACGTCGGTTAGCAGCAGATCGATCTTTCCCGGATATCCCTCCGCCAGTTCCATTGCTTCATGGCCGTCGGCTGCTGAGAGCGTGCAATATCCCAGGTGACAGAGCAAATCCACGATGACGGTGCGCAGAGACTCTTCGTCATCCACCACAAGAATGGTTTCTTTACCGCGATCGTATTCCAAAGGGGGTGTTCTCAGTTTCTGCCCGGGTTCCGGGGACCAGGCCCGCTATTGCCTGAGATTGTGAACCTGTTAACACGGCGTTTCAACTGGAAAGCAGAGTTTTTTGGGGCCTCAGGATCACCCGGGCGTAACAATATACTTTACCATTTGTTCGCCTTTGGTGTAAGCCCCTCGCCCATAATGCTGCCCGATTCTTTCGGTCAGACATGAGGCGATATCGAAACCACGAACTGAGGGAAGCTAAACGGCGTCAAGCTGCCGGTTTCTTATTCTCTGGCACGGCGATCTCATCAAATCTGGACGCAAGCTGGCGCAGAGCTTCTGGAACGCCAGCTCCAGCCATGGGCTTGCCATGTCCTGGCGCAACAATCAGAGGATCCAGACTGGCAAGCTGCTGTACCGATGCGCGCGCCTGGTTCCAATCCTGGGTGAAATAGGCAGGAGGACCATGCAGTTCCGGCTGCTGGGCAATGGCTGCTTCAAAGAATGATTCTGGCTTCGTCGTGCAGAAAGCGTCACCGGCCAGCAGAGTACGGTCTTCCCGCCTGAAAAAGGACACATGCCCGGGCGTATGTCCCGGAGAATGGATGACGTCCCATCCGGGGAGTATGGACGATTCGGCACCGTTTTCTTCCGCGGGCAGAGCCATCAGGCGATCTTGAAGGTTGACAGGACTGCGTGGGTAAAGCGGCGAGAGTAGAGTCATCAGGCCGCCGCCGGCTCCAATGTTCGGTTTGGGATACTCCTTTTCGCCGGTCAGGTAAGAAAATTCAAGCGCATGCGCATAGACCGGCACATTCCAATGGTCAGCCAGATCACGGGCAGCACCCACATGGTCAAAATGACCATGCGTGAGAACGATGGCGTTTGGAGCGCGTTTAAAATTCTTCTCTGCCCAATTGCGGATTATTGAGAAAGAGAAGGGAATAGCTGCGTCAATCAGCGTCCATGAACCGTCCTGGTGTATGACACTAAAAACGTTCACAAATGCAATGCGTAAGCCTTGTACGCCGGGCGCAACTGCGTCTATGGGGATGATTTGATCTTCAGGAATTTTTATGGCATCCATAGCTTGTGTGATGCGGCAAGCTGGAGTGGCGAAACAGCTCCGACCGGGGCTGCTGCAGAGACCGCTGATCGCGGCACCTTTGTTCCTCACCATTTTTATAGCCAAGCTCTTATGATCGCGAGTTTCGTCGATCTCAGTTCGCCATTCTTTAAGCATGACGAAAGGGTTAGCTTGAATGATGCAGGCTGCCGGATAGGTCCTGCAAAATACCGGCGATACAACGAAAATGAAAAGCGGCCCATTCGCGGCCGCTTTTGTTTTGAGAAATAAAGGTCGCTTATTTTGGAGGCGGAACAAACTCTTTGGGCAGTTGCGCTCCCGCGCCAAAGAAATACTGCTGCATCTGCTCGACGAGGAATTGCTGGGCTTCAGGCTTCCACGGCTGGAGCCGGTATTCATTCAGCAGCATCTTGGAATGCTCAGCCCACATCTTCCACGCCTCGGCGCTCACGTTTTCATAGATCTTCTGCCCAAGTTCGGTGTCGAAAGGGGGTTCATCCAGGCCGGGAAGTTCGCGTCCAAGCTTTGCGCATTTGACCATTCTGGGCATGGGAACATTGTAACAAGAGGCGGCACTGAGAGCTTCTACCAGTGCGCGCTCATCCCGAAGTGTTGTGAAGCAGAGTGAAGCGAATTGATTAGAATTTTGTTGCTTTTTATTCGCCTGCCGATGTAAGCTGTTTTGCTGCGTTTTGGGAGAGGGAATATGGGTCGATCGTCTGCAGGAAAGGCAGAATGGCTGGGTGTTCTGGAGACTGCGGCAAGGCTCAGTGTGGAGCAGTCGAGCGCGGTCTGGGTGTGGATCATGCAGGAGTTGCGGCTGGGGCCGCAATACTTTCTGGCGATCCGCGAGGCCGTCCAGCAGGGAAGATGGCGCACGGCGAGAAACCCTAAAGCCTATATAAAGACGATCGCGAAGCGGGAAGCAGTGAAGATGGGGTTGGTGAATGAAGACAGCGGTAATCTGGTTGCAGTGCGGGGCTCCCCAGGTGATGGCGAGGAGGTTTCGAGCGAGGAGGCCCTGGAATATCTTGGACACCACTACGACAGCGGCGATGCGGCCAAAGGTCAAGACGCGATTTGGCGTGCCGGAGCGGCAGGAGAGCGGGATTCCAGCGATCCCATTGAGGAACACGAAAGTTATCGGGAGTGGCTGGCGTCAAAGATGCCACGGGAACTTGCTATTGTTACGCCGCCGACGGAGGAATGGAAAACCGTTGTCAGGAAAATGAATAGCAGTTTTGAAGGGCTTAATCTTGAGGCGCGCCCGTCGGTGCGGCCTAACTGGAACAAGTGGGCAGAAGCGGCAGGCCTGGACGAATGGGAGATGAAGGTGCTGGGATATCGGCTGACCGGCATAGGCCGCGAACGGGCTATGGCGATGCAGACGGATGAAGAGTCGCGCAAGGCCCTGCAGGCGGCCTGGAAGCGCTTTACCCGAAATGGGATGGAGCGATTCAGGAAGGCGGCAAAAATAAATATTGAAAAAAACGTCCCGGAAAGTGGGTTTTTAGACACTAGTAAGTAGAAGAGAAGCGGCTCCTGGCTATTGGCCATTGGCTTTTAGCTATGCCTGTGCGGACAGGGGCGTCAGACGAGCGCCATCAACCAGTGGCAGGAGCCAAGACATCTAACGGTTAGCCAAGAACAAGAACCAGCCGAAAAATCGAAAGCAAAACCAACAAGCCACCCGGATGGGTGGCTTTTTTATTTTGGAGATAAAAAAATGCCGAACGAAAACAAGACCATCGCCAAAGAGCAAATTATTGCAGCCATTAAGGAGTGCGCGCAGAAGCTGGGACAGCCGCCGAAATTCTCAGAGTTTACGAGCGCGTTTCCGGCCATCAAGATGGGAACGATCCGAAAATATCTGGGGACATACACGCTGGCGCTGCACGAAAGCGGCCTGGATTGTCTGGGCGCGGGATTTGAAGTCCCGATGGAGGAGCTGTTCCGCGACTGGGCGGTGATCGTGCGCAAGATGAAGAAGCTCCCGACCATGACCGAGTACGAGCACCAGAGCAAGTACAGCGTGCGTCCGCTGGTGGGGCGTTTCAAAAGGTGGGCGCAGATGCCGCGAGGTATGCATGAATATGCGCGCCAGCAGAAACTGGACGTCGAGTATGCGGACGTGATGAACATGATTCAAGAGCATTACAAGGGTGAACCGGAGTCTGCATGGATGTTCGAGAGGCCGGTGGATTTAAAGGCGACGGGAGCATACGAACTGCCGGACCGGCCAGTGTTGGGGCTTCCGCTGACATCGATGCACATGTCTTACGGGCCGACGAACGAACAGGGCGTGCTGTTTCTGTTTGCGCTGCTGGCAAAAGACCTGGGATTTGTGGTGGAGCTGATCCGGACGGAGTTTCCGGATTGCCAGGCGCTGCGGCAGGTGGGCCCGGAGCGGTGGCAGCGAGTATGGATTGAGTTTGAATATGAGAGCCGGAATTTCCTGAAGCATTTTCACGACGCAAGCAAAGCCGACATTATTGTGTGCTGGTCACACAATTGGCCGGAGTGTCCCTTGCCGGTGATTGAGCTGAAGGGGCTGGCGAAGAGGTTGGGGTCAGTGCGGCTTTTCACCGCGAAGACGCGGACAAAAGCAAGTTACCGCTGATGAACGCTGATCAGCGCGGATCGAGTCAGGGTGCGAAAATTGGCAGAATTCGACGGCGGCTGCGTTTGCGCGCGACTAGTGTCTTCGGATCTCCTGCGCCAGTTGTTCTGTTTGGTCGCGTCGAGGGATTGCTCGTCCTGCTGGGGTGAATGCGGTCTTTTCCACCCCTGGAGGCGCGAAAAAGAATGATCGTTGCATATGTTTGGAATAGGTGTACCGTTCTGCGGCATGAAAAGCGCTGGGATTGTTGCTGTGATTTTGCTTGGTTTAGCGTGCGGTTTCGGAGCGCAAAATGCATCGCCATCGCCCACTCCGATGTTTATCAAAGGTTTAGCCACCCATCAAAACTCCGCGTTAGCTCCGAGGTTATGGCAGGGCTGATGATCCATAGAGTTGATCCTGTCTATCCGCCGGAGGCCAAGAAGAAGCATGTTAAGGGAAACGTGCTCCTTCAAGTTCTGATTAACAAACAAGGGCACGTTGCGGATGCCGTGGTTGTCAAAGGCGATCCGACGCTGGCCGGTGCCACCGTGGAGGCGGTAAAGCAATGGCGTTTCCAACCCTACTTATTGAATGGTGAACCCGTCGATGTGGAGACGGTAGAAGTTTTAAGCTTCGGAAAGTGACGGCACCATATAGGAAAGGCATTCGCGCCTCGGAATATTTTCTTGTCCGCCCCGCCGGGGCTCGCGTCTTTTCTTGCCTACCCACCCTTCCGGCTTCGCATGCGCTCGCCTTCAGGGTGGGCTAACCTCGCGACGCGCCTCCGGCGAGGGTGACATAGTCCAAGCATCCATCTCTTCTAAAAATGCTTTGAGGAACCGCCCCAGGCGGAGACTCATTTCGCTCTCGCCTTAGTCGCATGTGCTCCCGCGGGCGAATCGCAAAATGGGTACCAAAGAAAGGAGCGGTTGATTAGGGAACAAGAAAAAAGCAATGGCTGGAAGAACAAAACCGATCTTTCAAAAGAGTGCGCGGCTCAACGGCGGAGGGAATGGTTCTGGTGAGAATTCCCTGAATCAGCATGATCCGGGAGAGCATATCGGGACCCCCTCCACTCGCCCCGCTCCTTTTGTCGCTCCGGCTTCGGTCGGGATGACAGAGAGAAAAGGAGTTGTAATCCATTAACTTTTCGCGAGTCCACGAGTGGAGACGCAGCATGCTGCGTCTCAACGTTGAAATTTATCATCGCCCTCAGAGATTCGTGATCTCAAACACCTTTCTATTGATCTCCGGCGATCGCCCGCGGGAGCGAATGCGACTAAGGCAAGAGCGAAATGGGTACCCAAAGAAGCGGTTGATTGGGAACAAAGAACAGAATTGGCTGAAAGAACAACCTCTTCGGGAGAGTGCGCGACTGGGGTTGGTGCACCATCCTTGCTTCTTGTGGCGTTTTTCGCTGCGTTTGGGCTTGTCTTCCATCACGGCGAACTGGACTTTCCGCTGCATGTGGTCGATACGGTCAACGATCACGCGAACTTTGTCGCCGATGGAGTAGGTCTTCTTTCATCGGGCGCCAATGATCTGGCGCGTGTTTTCGTGATAGGTGTAATTGTCGTCT
>CAWHQH010000030.1:0-201391 GCA_963831465.1 Terriglobia bacterium
CACCAATTTTTTTCTGGAATCCCGAGCGTAGCGAGGGATCCCCTACCGTCCTCACAATTTGATCCGCACATCAGACACGTTGTAGCTGACGTGCCCATTGCCATAATCACTTTTCTACGCTGACGAAAAATGCAAGTACACTTATTACCTAAGGGGCACGGATGAGGAGCAAAGATCCAATTTCGAAATTGGGCAAAGTTCTAGCAGATGGCCCGAGGTTTTTGAAAGCGACAGAGAAGGGTGCACGCGCTTGCGAAAAGGAAACAAATAAAATGATCCCGAAAATGGGGAAGCGTGCGCCAGTGTGCTACGAAGTGCTTGGGCGTCTCTTGGCTCAGACTGACATAATCGGTTCGTGTTTCTTCGGCTGTCCTGGGAACGTACGCGAGGGACACACAATTCAGTATCTTTGCGCTCGCTCGAGCAGCTTTGGACGTGGTGCCTTACAGCTGGCCAAGATGGGTTTTTACGATGAAGCTTTGACGCTCGTCCGAAGCTTGGGGGAGATTGCAAATCTCTTGAGTCTGTTTTTTTTCGATAAAGCAAGCCTAGAGGAGTGGAAAAAGTCTGATCGGCAGTATCGCTATGATCATTTTGGCCCCGGAAGAGTCCGTAAACGACTCGGGAAAGATTTGCCAATGGATGGGAAGAGGTACGGCCTTCTTTGTGAATTAAGCACTCATCCAGTGCCTGAACTGCAACTTCAGTCTTTCAATCAGCATGGAAAGTCGATGGTTGGTGGAATTATCGTTCAGCAAGCAGGGTTTCTTGTCGTTCTCAATGAAACGACAGTTTTGATCGCAAGTGTTGTTCTATTCAGCGCGTTGATTCTCAAACTACCGAAAGACGTACGAGAGCTAATTCAAGAAGACTGCATCAAGGCGATAGATGCGGCGGGAGGAGTTAATCTGAAGACGTTTCGTGACGCTCTTTCAGCAAAGCAGATAAGTCCTTAGATTTGCGTGCGTATTACGTGTCTCGAAGCCGCATCCTACCCACACCTCCTCCATTAAATTTCTGATCATTAGGCCGCTTATCATCCCATTCCCGGAAGCCCGAGCTGCTCCAGATGCAAGAGCATGTCTTCAGGGTCTGTATAAATTCGAAACGCTCCGGCCTTCTGAAGTTCCTCTTCCCCGTAGCCACCCGATAACATTCCAACGCCGAGCGCACCCTTGCGTCCTGCGGCCAGCAGGTCCCAGACGCTATCGCCCACCACGATGCAATCGCCCAGTGACGTTTTTAATTTTTTTGCTGCGGCCAGAAATATGTCTGGCGAGGGCTTGGCCTTCTGGGCGTCATCTCCCGTCAGAACCGGGGTTCCGGCAGGTAGCTTGAGCTTTTTTAAAAGCAGAGTCGTCTGCGCCCGATTGCCTGTGGTTGCAATCGCGAATCGCACTTTAGAGCGGCGAAGATGCGCGAGCAGGCGATCTGCTCCGCGCAAGGGCGCTATTTCAGAAACAACCTTGCGAATCCTGGCATCATGCTCCTCCTCCAACTGGTCAATGTTGACCTTTTTCTCTGGAGCGAACTTACGCAGCAGCTCCGTGACAAACGATTTACCGCTCATTCCTATGCGACGGTGAATCATCCACTTGGGAACAAGAATGCCAGCCCCATTGAGCGTGTTCCACCAGGCTTGAACATGCTCATAAACGCTGTCAATCAGGGTTCCATCCAGGTCAAAAAGCACGGCAGGCGTTTCAGTTTTTGTCTTCGCCATGATTGCTCTCAGTCTGGATGTTAGATGCGTGAATCAGATTTACTATCCAGAGCGGCAGAGCCGTAACATCAGATCAAAACCTCACGACAGGGACGGTTGGAAATCCTCGGGATGTAAAATCGAAAACAGGACACAATATTTTGCCGTGTTCCAGTTATTCCTCGTCCAGTTATTCCTCGTCCAGGTATTCCTGCGGAACGTCATCCTCAGGAACCTGCCTGGTCCGCACTTCGCCTTGGTCGGCGTCAGGGGCGTTCTCAACTCCGCTGACGGCTTCGGCTTCAGCGTACTGGCCTTCTTCCATCAGCTCTTCGACGCTTTCAGAATCGTCAAATTCGCGGCGGGATAGTCCCTGCGTATCGCCCGATTGCCCACCGGATTCGGAGCCAAGACCGCGACGGCCAACAGGCGTAGGGTGAGTCATTCCGGCGCTACGGCTCGCGCCCGATCTGTTGCTACCGGCCTTCTTCCGGGCAGGTTTTCTGCTGGAAGCCTTCTTCTTGGCGGCTTTTCTGGACGCTGCCTTTGTCTTTACAGCTGCCTTCTTCTTCCCGGGAGCTTTCTTTTTTGACGACGAGCGTTTTGAAATCGCGCGTTTCTTTGCAGGCTTGCGGGCTGGTTTTTTTCTGGCCATGCCGCAAGTCTATCAAATGGTCTCTCGTTTGGCTGCCACCCGCCAGCAGCTCATCTTCGATTGCGCTCAATGGAGCGCAGCGCGGCGTGTTGCGCCGCGCTGCTCCATCTTCAATTATCAGAACATTGTCACAAGCCCATCACAATCCCATCCCGCTCGCATTCGGCAAAGCTGTTGGTCCATGGGCTCAGCCAGGCATATCTGCTGTCGTGTTTTGGAGCTAGGGCTTTACGTTTGGCCCGCGCCCAGCGAAAAGAGGCCATGGGCGACTGCAAGAGCAGCAGCATTCGTTTTAGCCGGTTTTGCAATCTGGCCCATTTTCCCGCTTGTAAGAGTCCGTCAGCGCCAGCCACGTCAGCAGAGACCACAAACCGGCTGGCACGTTCCCGTGCCATCAACTTCATCCGCGCATTCATAAGTAAACCTTCATCCTTCCCCATGCAGATCTTCGTCTTTTTGCAGGACAGCTGCTGGCGATGTGAAGACCGCCGGGCCGCAGTTGTCCTGGCTCCAACACCTTTAGGAGTGTTATGTGCTGCCGTATATTTTCTGATTTATGGGGTGTCGCACTTGATTTCAGGTGCTAATTTGGCGCGAATGGGCAAGTGCGGTCAATACTTCGGGGTTCATCCCTTGCCCATTTGTGAATCACCACGTAAGTTGCAGAAATAAGGACGTTTACTGGACTGAATCACCAGGCTTGCGTACCCCGGATGAGGGCGCCTAGCGAAAAACTGCTGCTCCGGCTAGAACGCTAGCAGGAAAAACGAAAGATCACTCAGGAACCCAACAGAGATGCGCGCTCTGATTGTCGTGGTTCGAAGCGAGCGTGGTTACAACTGGTGAGAAGAGCCGAGAGCGCCTTTGGCCATCAGCCGTTCATTTCCACGATCACCACCAGCCGCATAGGACCGTGTGCGCCCTGCACCAGAATCTTTTCGATATCGGCTGTACGACTGGAACCGCTGATCACACAAGCGTACGAATTCTTATCCAGGCGTCCGTCGGCAGTGGCATCTCGAAGCGCGGTTACCAAGTCCGTGACGAGTTGTTTTGCGAATGCATAAACAACATGTGTTGGCGCCACGACGGATGCGCCGCGTCCGCCGCCGGAAGCACTCACAAAGATCGATCCAGTTTGTGCGATCAGCGCATCGGCCAGCGTGACAGTGGCTTGCGATTGTTCGCGCGGGCCACCTTCGCTCGACCATCGAATTTGGCGCTGCGCAACGGCTGCCGTCATCAAGCGCCGCAGCGTTGGATCGTCCTGCACAAATACTTCTCCGGGCGGCAGTGTTTGCAATACCTGAGCAAGCGCCTGTGCGCTGGCGGTAGCGTCAGCGGTGACCTGGCACTCCATCAGGTTGGCTTTGCATTCCTGCTGAAACCGTTCCAGGGGGTTTTCAACCGCCTCAAAGATGGGGCCGCAAAAAGTCTTGTCTTCAATTGGAGGCGCGGGCGTGCGGAGGCCGTCGCGGATGCGCGCCAGGATTGCTTCACGGCTGGGATTACTTGTTGCCATTTGTCTTCCTTAACTCGCTTTTCCAGCGCGCACGGAATGACCGGCTAGGTAGCGGTACAGGCGTACGTTTGCGGCTCCATGCGCGCATGGGGTCGAGCGCTGTTCCAGCCAGCCCCATGCCATACAGCAAGCGCAGACTGCGGCGCACCATCCATCCACCCAGTTCGTATAGTCGCGGATGCAGCATGGCTGTTTTCCAAAGCTTGAATTGGCGGCGCTCTCCGGCCGTCTTTGGGCCGCCTGCTCTGGTGAAGTCTCGGCGATTGTGCAACAAGTGATGGTGCAGGTTGATGTTCACCGGACAAACGCTGGTGCATGCGCCGCACAGCGATGACGCATAAGAAAGATGCTCAAACTCGCTGCCACGCAGATGCGGCGTGAGCACGCTGCCAATCGGCCCGGGATATGTGGTGTTGTATGTGTGCCCGCCGATGTTGCGGTACACCGGACATATATTGAGGCAGGCTCCGCAACGTATGCAGTGCAGAACTTCTCTTTCTTCAGCATTTGCCAGCAGGCCGCTGCGTCCATTATCCAGCAGGACAACGTGAAATTCTTCCGGGCCATCAACTTCGTCTGCGCGCCTTGGACCGCCGGCAAGCGTGCTATATGTGGTGATCGGCTGGCCTGTGCCGGAAGTGGCAAGCACCGGCCACAGCGTGCCAAGGTCTTCCAGTCGCGGAATGACCTTTTCAATTCCCGTTACCGCAACATGGATGCGCGGCAGGCTGGTGCTCAGGCGACCGTTGCCTTCGTTGGTCGTAATAGCGACAGCACCGACATCGGCTACAAGGAAGTTTGCTCCGGAAATTCCCATCTCAGCGGCGAAGAACGCTTCACGCAGTTTGCGCCGTGCCAGCGCAACGAGCTTTTGCGGATCGGCATCAGGAATATCTTCACCCAGCTTTTCGCGGAAGAGATCGCGGATCTGATTGCGGTCCAGGTGCATGGCTGGCGTTACGATGTGATACGGAGCTTCATTGCGAAGCTGCACAATGAACTCGCCCAGATCGGTCTCCCAAACGCGAATGCCGGCTTTTTCCAGCACCAGAGCAAGATGGATTTCTTCAGTGACCATCGACTTGGATTTCACGACGGTCTTTACGCCGCGGCTTACAGCCAAGCTTTTTATATATGCGCAGGCTTCATCCCCATTGGCCGCCCAGAAAACGTGCCCGCCGCGCTCCAAGACCTTTTGCTCAAACTGAAGCAGGTATTTATCCAGATGATTGATGGCTTCACGCTTGATCTCCTGGCACTTCCGTCGCGCAGCTTCCCAGTCTTTTATTCGTGCCCGACCACGGTTATGCGCGGCATCGTAGCTATCCATGTTCTTGCGGATAATTTCACGGTGGACCAGGTCAGCCGACTTGGTGGCTGCATCCCGCAGGAATTTTTGCGCCGCAGTAAAAGCGGAAGGAGTTTCGCCGGCGGGAGTGGGAGTTGGAGTGGTAGTGCTCATGCGTTCGCTTCGCTCGCCAGAATGCTGGCCAGATGGATTGCGCGTGCGCGATCTTTGCGGCGGCCCAGAATTCCCTGCACATGCATGAGGCAGCTGGGATCGATGGCGGTGACGTACTCAGCGCCGGTCACGGCAACGCTATCGCACTTTGACTCACCCATGGCCACAGAGATGCTTTCGAACTTGGTGGCAAATGTTCCGCCAAAGCCGCAGCACTCATCAGAGCGGAGCATGTCTATCAGTCTCAGGCCTTTCACGGCGCGCAAAAGCTGGAGCGGCTCATTGCGAAGCTTCAACTCGCGCAGTCCATGGCACGACGCGTGATAAGTAACGGTATGTGGAAAAGCTGCCCCAACATCGGTGAGTCCCATTACTTTTACCAGAAATTCTGAAAGCTCAAATGTGCGTTTGCCCAGCGCTACAGCTTGGTCATGGGCAGGGCCGGAAGCCAGCAGCTCAGGATAGAAGACGCGGACCATGGTGGTGCATGAGCCGGACGGGCAAACAATCACTTCAGCGTCTTTGAACACGCGCAAGAAGCGCTCTGCGCATGGCCGCGCTTCATCCCAAAATCCAGTATTGAATGCAGGCTGGCCGCAGCAGGTCTGGTCTGTGGGGAAATCCACTTCACATCCGATGCGCCGCAGGACTTTCACGGTGTCCGCGGCAACTTCCGGCTGTAACTGATCAACAAAGCACGGCACGAAGAGTGAGATTTTACGGGCCATCTTTTTACTGCACGTCCTAGACTTGCGCGATTTTAGCAGAAGAGCGCTCCGCAGTTCATGGCGACCTAATGCCGGGCAGTGTATCCGGTTTGAAATATCACTTTTAGGTAATTCGGACTGGCGGCACAGCTCGCACCCTACTCGCCCGGGCCGGCAAATAGAATTAGATTCCCATCGGGATCAAGGACGATGAAGCTTGTGGCGCCCCAAGGCTCTTTGTTCAGCGTTTGGTGAAAGCGCACTCCCGCAGCCTGATAGCTTAAAAGGAGCTGTTTGATCTCATCTGCGGTGGCGACCGTGAGTGAAGCGGAAAGCAGATGCTCGCGCTCCCGAATATCGCCATTGAAAACAGGTTCGTGTACCACCCTCAAAGCAAGCCGGCCATGGTCGCGGCTCACCTGACCGTAGAATGGCGGGTCACCATAGACAAAATCGACTGTGAAGCCGAGCTTCTGCGTATAAAAATCACATGATGCTTTGATATTGGCAACAAATAATTGTGCGGCGGTCGAAGTGAGAACAGGGCGGAGCGTAGAGTGTCCGGCTGCATGGGGCATGGTGTGGAAATCCTATTCCATTTTGAGTGGAAGCATTTCAGCATCTCATATTACGAGGAATACACATGCCAGAAACCAAGCCGCTTGATGAGAAGATACAGAAGGTACTTGACAAGGCCCTATACGCCAACGGCAATCCCGCCGCTCAAAAAGCCAGGAATTTCCTGAACGGCACCTGGCTGGGTGAACCGCTCCATGTTGTGTTAACGGATGTTCCCATCGGCGCATGGACCGTAGCCATGGTTTTTGACGCTTTGGAGATGATTAACAGCCGGTATGAGTTCGCTGTGGCTGCGGACGCATCCGTAGCGATAGGACTTGCCGGTGCTGCGGGCGCAGCCATCACCGGAGTAACGGACTGGTCTGACGTGGATCCTCCAGCCCGCCGCCTTGGGCTGATTCATGGGCTGCTGAACGTAGGCGCTACCGCTCTATTCGCCACGTCGCTCATCTTGCGGAGGAGGAAAGCGCGCAATGAAGGAAGGGGATTTTCTGCTTTGGGTTACGCCTTAATGTCATTCTCCGCCCACCTTGGCGGCAAGCTGGTGTACGAACATCAAGTAGGCGTGGACCGAACGGCAGGACAAACATTCCCGGAAAACTTCACGGCAGTTCTGCCTGAATCCAATTTGCCGGACAACACGCCAACCCGTGCGATGCACCAAGGCGTGCCAATTCTGCTGGTTCGTCGCGGGGAGCGTCTTTTTGCCATGGCTGAAACTTGCTCCCATTTCAGCGGGCCACTTGCTGAAGGAAAGTTGGATGGCGACAGCATTGTCTGTCCCTATCACTCATCACGTTTTGCGCTGGAGGATGGCCGGGTGCTTGACGGTCCAGCGGTGCATCCGCAGCCATGCCTTGAGATAAGAGCACGTGATGGACAGATAGAGGTGCGCCGGCCGCAGTCAAAGGATGGCACTAGCTTGCTGGGGGGATAAATAGCTTCCCCAAGTTGGTTAGAGCGTTTGGAGATCGTGTGATCGCGCGTGATCGCCGTAATCGCGCGTGATCGTAAAGGCAAAACTCCCGTGGATGAACGCGGATCAGTGCGGATTAGAAAGGCCAAAAACTCCACCGCTGATACGAAGCACTGAACAAAAAAGGAGATTTCAATAGTTCGCGTGCGCCGCCGTGAAGCAAATTGAGGACGCAGATTCTAGTCCGCATCCTCAAACTTTGAATACTCTGAGTTCTCCAGCTTACGGCAGATGATCGAGATAACAAGCGCCGTTTGTGAGTTGATCGGGCGGCGTGGGCGGCGTTTTCCACGGCACAGTGTTGAAGTCAAAGAACTCATCTGCCATGTTGGGTTGAGCTGCGTCGCGGGCAGTGAGACTTGGCAGATTAAAGCGCTCTTCAATCAGCTTCAACATGGCTGTGTAATCCATTACTTCATGGGAGACAAAGTTCTTCTTGGCGAACGGGGAAATCACTACCAGCGGCAGACGATATCCCGTGTACTCGAAATTGCAAGTAGGACTGGAGTTGATGCTGCCGTCAGGATTTTTACAAATATCGTTCGGCAGAAGGTCTATAGGAGCAATGCCGTCTGGGCTTACAGTCGGTTGCGGCGAAACGTGATCGTAGAACCCGCCAAACTCATCCCAAGTGAGGATAAAGATTGAGTCTTTCCATGATGGGCTCTGCATAAGGCCATTGATCAGGCTCGCCACAAACTTGGCGCCGGTCTGGATGTCAACGGCTCCGGAACCGATATCCGCAGGGTGCTCATCCAGTCCCTCAGCCGATGCTGGCTCCACGAATACTACCTGTGGAAGAGTGCCATTGTTGGCGTCGACTAAAAACTGGTCCACGGTTGAAAGGTGCTGATTTCCGGCTGCTACTATTGTGCTGCCGTAAGTGAACTGGCCAAAGTAGCTTTGCCCCATGAGGCATGTTGGGGTAACACACGGAGTCGGCCCGTTCAGAGGATGAACGTAATCTTTCCAGGAAATACCATGTTCGTCCAACTCTTGAGCGATTGTCTTTGCCGAAAGCAGTGGGCCTGGGTGGTTCGTGTCAATCGGATACGCATGCCCTTGCGATGTTGCGGCCAGCATATATTGGCGGTTGATCTGCGTGCGAGACATGGCGGGTGAGAACCAGCGATCCGATGTCGCGAAATTCGAAGCCATGAAGTAGTAATAGTTCAGATTATCGCCGGTGTAATAACCCATTACACGCGCGCCAATCACGTCATTGATAGGGCCTTCAAATCCAGCGGTTCGAGCGAATCCGTCGCCCACAAATACGGTGGAAAGTGAGTCGTTTTTATTGAAATCAATATGGCTCTCATTCCATGACGGGCTGGGATTCTCCACGCACATGGTGTTCAAGGGGAATGCCGTAATGGTTGGTGCCGGGCCGCCTCCAGCGGGCGGATCGCCGACATTTGATGCCGTGTCCGGCATGCCATCCAAAGTGGTCCCATTGGTGGCCTGCGGATAACCATTCTTCTGCCAATACTGCATCAGGTGGCCAAAGTAGGTGTCAAACGACCGGTTTTCTTGGGCCATAATGATGATGTGATTGACCGAGTTTTGCAGCGTAGCCGACGTTGCTACCGGTGTTGGCGCGGGAGATGCTGGAGTTGGAGTTGGTGTCGGTGTAGGGCCTCCTGCGGAAACTGCGCCACCACAACCGGAAAGTGAAAGCAAAAAAACGAAGCAGACGAAACAGCACACCAATTTATTCATCGACAGCCCCTAACTACTATTAACGATTCCGATGTCATTACCAGAGCTGCGGGTTGTCCTGAGCTGCTGCTGGAATCGCCGCGGGACGAGACTTAACATCCAAGCCGGACAAAACGGAGCACCATTAATACCTTATTGGCTGCTGCTGGGATAAAGATGTGTGAAAATGATCACGATGCCCTGGCCTAAACCCATTACTTTGCGCGGAACGCACGCCGTCTTGGAACCGCTTTCGCCCGCCCATCATGACGATCTTGCTGAAGCCGTGCAGGACGGCGAATTATGGAAGCTTTGGTACACCGTCATCCCTGAACCAGCGCAGATGAAAGCTGAGATCGAGCGCAGGCTGGATCGCCAAGCCAAAGGCGGAATGCTTCCCTTCGCCGTGAGAGATACCAGCACCGGAAAAATTGTGGGCATGACGAGCTATTGGAATGTTGACCAGGCGCACCGACGTGTAGAAATCGGCGGCACATGGTACCGCAAAAGCATGCAGCGGACGCGGCTGAACACAGAGTGCAAGCTGCTCTTGTTCACGCACGCTTTTGAATCCCTGGATTGCATCTGCGTGGAGCTGCGCACTCACTTTTTCAATCATGCAAGCCGCCGAGCGATTGAGCGGCTGGGCGCAAAGCTGGATGGGATCCTACGGAACAACCAAATTTTGCCTGATGGGAACATCCGTGACAGCTGCGCTTACAGCATTATCATGAGCGAATGGCCAGTCGTGAAAACGAATCTATTATGGAAGCTCAATCAACGGACTACTGAACTGTAAGCTGGAACCAAAGCGATACTGCCCGGAGCAATCTTTTGAATTTCTAATCCCTCCTTAAACACTTTCTAACCAAAGGAGTTCACAGTGGTTGTCGCCGACGAGTGTCCTTCCGGATCATCTCAAGGGTAATCTCTTGCGTACCGCATTTTGGGTCTGATGAAACATCCTGCCTCAAACTGACTCCAAAAAAACCAGGATAAAGATTTAGAGAGAAAAAGAGGGACGAAATGCACACCCATTCATGTGGTCGCACTCGACTACTGCTCCGCACCCTATTGCTGATGATTCTTGGCGGAATGCTGTCGTCAACCGCTCTGGCCCAACGCTCCATCAACGAAGCCGATCGCGTAATCAAGCATGGAAACGTGCACCCGCTGGCGCGCGCGGAGTTCGACCGCGGCTCCGCCGACCTTAATCTGCCCATGGAGAACATGATCCTCTCGCTCTCTCCGCGAGCTTCAGCCAAGGCCGACATGGATGCGCTTTTGGCCGACCTGCAGGACCCAAAATCTCCCAACTTCCACCATTTCCTTACGCCACAAGAGTTCGGTTTGCGCTTTGGCCCGAGCGATCAGGACGTGGCCGACGCGGCCAACTGGCTTAAGAGCCACGGGTTCCGCATTGAGGAAATTGCGAATAGCAAGCTCTGGATTAACTTCAGCGGCAACGTGCAGCAGGTGGAACGCGCGTTTCAGACCAATATCCGCCAGTTTGAAGTAAATGGACAGATTCATTACGCCAATGCCACCGATCCCAGCATTCCGCGCGCTTTTTCCGGGCTGGTAGAGGGCGTGGTTTCATTGCATGATTTTCCGCTACGTCATGATGCCAACGTGGCGCAGTTGCCAGGAAATGCGAACAACGTTGACGGATCACATTCCCTGGCGCCGGGCGACTTTGCCACCATTTATAACCTAACGCCGCTCTACAATGCCGGCATCGACGGCACAGGGCAGACAATTGCCATTGTGGGGCGCACGGACATCGTATTAGGCGACGTTCAGTTTTTCCGCAGCACCTTCCTGCTGCCAGCCAAGGACCCAATCTTTATCCATAACGGAAACGCTCCGGGCGACCTGAAAGGCACTGAAGAACTGGAAGCTGACCTGGACGTGGAATGGTCGGGCGCAATAGCAAAAAACGCGACCATCAAATTTGTAATTTCCAAGTCCACGCGCACCACGGATGGCGTGAGCCTTTCCGCGCAGTACATTGTGAACAACAACCTGGCCCCTGTCATGAGCACAAGCTTTGGTCAGTGCGAGCAGAGCCTGGGCGCAACGGGAAACACTTTCTGGAACAACTTGTGGTCACAAGCGGCCGCGCAAGGCATTACGGCTTTTGTAAGCACGGGTGACACCGGCGCGGCAGGTTGCGATGCTAATACCGCGGCTGTCGGAACAATTCAGGCGGTCAACGGTTTGGCTTCAACACCAAACAATATTGCGGTTGGCGGAACAGAGTTCAATGAAGGCGCAGGAATTTTCTGGGCAGCAGGTAACAACCCGGACCTTTCGTCGGCACTGGGACCGATTCCCGAAATCGTGTGGAATGAAAGCGCCAACGTGCCCGGAGGAGTTGGAATTCCGCGACCGGCGGGGGTGTGAGCACTATTTACGCTAAGCCAGGCTTTCAGGCCGGCCCCGGAGTACCGGCGGACGGTTTCCGCGACATTCCTGACGTATCACTCAGCGCAGCCGGCCATGATGCGTACTTAATCGTGCAAGGCCACACCAACAATGTAAGCGGTCTGGAAAATGTTTTCGGGACGTCAGCAGCGTCACCATCTTTCGCAGGAATTATGGGGCTGGTGGTGCAGAAAACCGGAGCGCCGCAGGGCAATGCTAACAATGTGCTCTATTCCATGGCAGCCACGCAGTATGCAGGCGGCACCGCAGTCTTCAATGACATTACCAGCGGCAACAACAGCGTACCGAGCGTGGCGGGATTCAGCGCCGCAGCAGGCTACGATCAGACCACTGGCTGGGGATCAGTAAATGCCGCGAACCTGGTGAATACATGGAACAACAACAGCCCCGACTTTACGCTTTCTGCGTCCCCGGCATCACAGTCAGTGATTCAAGGCAGCTCAGTAAGCTATTCCGCTATCGTGACGGGACAGAACGGCTACGCTGGCACGGTCAGCTTTACGGTTGGCGGTCTCCCAGCAGGAGCTTCTTTCACCGCGTCCCCCACAAGCGTTACCAACTCCGGAACCGCAACAATTACGATTACAACGGATGCCACCGCAACGCCGGTAGGATCTTATCCGTTGACGATCACGGGGTCGGACGGAGTGCTCAGCCATACAGCGTCAGTAACTCTGATAGTAAACACTAGCGCGCCAGCCGATTTCACCATTTCAGCTACGCCTTCTTCGCAAACGGTTACAGCTGGCGTAAACGCAGGTTATCAGGTCAATGTCGGCTCCATAGCAGGATTCAATGGCTTGGTAAATCTGAGCGTGAGCATATCTCCGATCGTTACTGACGGTCCGGGTGCTTCGATTAGCCCGAGTTCAGTTACCGGATCAGGCCTGTCAGCGCTTTCTGTCACAACCGTATCTACTACGCCTGCTGGGACATACACTTTCACGGTTACTGGAACGAGCGGCACGCTGGTCCATTCCACCACCGTTACACTGGTTGTGAATGCACCGAACACAGGGGACTTCTCGATTTCAGCCTCGAATCTCTTAACCATTAAGCGTGGCCAGACCGGTTCGCTTCCAATCACAATCACCGCCCAGGCTGGCTTTACCGGAACCGTGAGTTTCAGCGTCTCCGGATTGCCTTCTCCGTTAACAGCGACCTTTGCTCCTGCTACGGTTGTTGGATCGGGAACTACTACCATGTCCTTGACTATACCCAACCAGCAGAAGCAAGGGACTTTCCCGATCGTGATTACCGGAACCAGTCAAGCGCTAAACCATTCCGTTACTGTAAATTTCACCATTAACTAGCAGCGACGGACCAACACTAACAAAGGCCACCCGGTTGCAATGGGTGGCCTTTTCATTGGAAACAACACAGCTTGCTCCGCTATCTAGTGCTGAAGTCTGTCTTGCGGATCAGCCCATGAACACCTTTGGTCTTGTCGACAACCTGCGAAACTTCAAAGTCAGCAGCGGCGCTTAGATAGGCGAGTGCGGTTG
This sequence comes from Terriglobia bacterium, assembly GCA_963831465.1. Classification (GTDB taxonomy): domain Bacteria; phylum Acidobacteriota; class Terriglobia; order Terriglobales; family Acidobacteriaceae; genus Angelobacter. Next base: position 13,255 of record CAWHQH010000030.1, read on the forward strand.
CGCGATCCATGCCGAGTTTCTCTGACACAAAACGAACAGCTTCACGCGTGGCTTTCTTCATGGCTTCATTCAAATCAGGGTCAAGGCCAATGGCGATCCAGTAGTCGGGCGTTTCAGCAAATGGGCCCGTGAGCTTCCCTTTCGCCGGAATAGCGGGATCTCCAGCTTTCAGCAGCGTGAAACGCAGCGTTGTACGCAGAGAGCCTTCAATCGCTGTGAGAGCTACTTCTCCGTTGCCCTGGGCAAAGTGTGGATCGGCAATAAAGAACATTGCGCCGGGAACCTGTACCGGCAAATACAACGTAGCTCCGGCAGTGAGGTTATGGATATCGAGATTGCCGCCATAATCACCCGGCGGAACTGAGTTGGGCTTGCCACTTACGTTCGGAGAGACGCCCATGGTTCCCATGAAAGGTGCGACAGGAATATGCGCTTCCTTGCCTTCACCCGCAGAAAGAATGCCGTACCATTTTCCGTTGATCTGCTTGATAGGAACGAATTTTGAAACATTGTTATACAGCTGAGGATTGCTCGCACTTGCGCCGGGCTGCGGACCAGAGTTCTCAGGAAATTCTCCCGGCAGAGCTCCCTTGCCGTGGCGATTGCTGATTACCCCATACGGAACGCGCGGCACCAGAGAAACCATTTCGACCTTTAGGACGTCGCCGGGCTGCGCATTTTCCAGCGCCACAGGTCCCATGACGACATGGGGGCCATCCTTGACGAAATCATGCACCACACTGGAAGCTGCAATGGCTTTGGCATCATTCAGCACCTGATTGGCGGGCACGCCGAAGCCACCGAAATACTTTGCGGGGTCGCGACCCTGATCTTCCAGAATGCCTTCATGCGAAACCGTGTCAAACGTTACGGTCGCGCCGGAAGGAACGGTGAGCACGGCTTTGGCCGCGTTGTCCGGCAGGTAACCCCAGCGGATTGAATCCGGCGTGGCCGGAACGTAAAAATCCGATTTAAGTTTTACTGAAGCGCCAGAGACAGGTTTATCCGCGAGCGGTTGCAAGACAGCGGTTTGCGCCGCCAGCGCTGTGGTGAAGGCAAAGATCAAAAGCCAACGGGAATGCCGCAAAAGATAGGTAAGCATATCGGCGGGAATTCTACTCCCTGAACAAGAGGAACCACACCGATTTTTTTAGCAAGCATTTACTCACTTCAGCGGCATTCCCACGGCGTCGACCATCCATCGACGATTCGGCTACTGCCCTGAAGCCGGCGCGGCGATGTCCACCTCTGCAAGCCATTTTCCTGACTTATCTTTCTTCCAGACCGTGGTGTAGCTCCCGGACATCGGCTGATTGCCCATGGCTCCGGAGAAGGTTCCGCGCGTGTATCCCATATCTTTTGACGCGTCGGCGCTGTCGACCGTCCAGTTGAGCTTGAAGTTGGGATCAGCCAGCATTTTCGACCAAAGATCTTTTATTGCCTGCTTGCCGTGGACCCACTTGCCGTCATTGCCTGAGACATATGCGTCATCGGCTATAAAGCTCATGAACTGATCAACATTCTTTGAGGCCGCGGCCTTTGCCCAGTCCTGGTCCGCTTTCTTTACGTCATCGGTTGGATTGGCCGCGATGGCCAGAAACGCACCGAATACCACAAACAGAACCACTGTAATCAGCTTGCGCATCGTGCACCTCCATGGGCGGCAATTAAAGCACAAGTTGGGGGTCGCAAGCGACTTTGCCATCTCCGAGAGGACGCATCCTGAAGACGCGATTGACCTTGTCCAAGGCGTCAAAATCCCGTACAGTTTCCGGGGCCGGATAAAGCCCAATTCCTGGATGCACGATTGCGGCCTCGAGAGCATCTAATTTAATTGAGGGCAGCGTGATTCGAATCATTACCATTGAACGCGAATATGGCTGCGGAGCAGCGCAGATTGCGGCCAAACTGGCTGCCCGGCTGGGCTGGAAACTATGGGACCAGCAATTGACACAAGAGATTGCCAAGATGGCGAAGTGCCAGCAATCTGAGGTGGCGCGGCGAGAAGAACGACGAGACCCGCTCTACCAGCGCCTGCTCAAGTCCTTCGCGCTGGGAAGTTCTGAAGGGTATCGCGGGGCGCCAACCGTGGAGATGCTGGATTCAGACAGCATCTTCAAGCTTGCCCAGCGCATTGTGGAACAAGCGGCGACAGCAGGAAATTGCGTAATCCTGGGTCGTGGTTCACAGCACTTTCTGCAAAGCCGCAAGGACACGCTGCGATTTTTTCTATACGCTCCCACGGAGGACAAAGTGCGCCGGCTGGTTTCTGAAGGCAACACGCGGGCCCATGCTGAGGCGTTGGTTGAGACGGTTGATCGCGAGCGCGCCGCCTTTATCAAGAATTATTTCCATGCGGAATGGCCCAACCGCGGAATTTACCACGCCATGATCAATACCGCGCTGGGCGAAGACGCTGTGGTGGCTACGATCTTAGGTTTTCTGAAGCAAGATAAGTCGCAAAAATCCGCTGTGGGACAGCCTGTAGCGATCAACCAGTAAGCCACCCGCTTTCTCCAGCAACTTGCCTGCTACGAAAGTCCTCCGCTGTAATGCAGATCAAGCCGCCTCAATCAATTGACTCCACACCCACCAAAATCGTCAACTGCGTGAAACCAGCCATACCCATATATATTTGTGGGCAGGAATCACACATGAATAGACGCATGTTGCTTAAAGCCGCCGGCGCAGCCTGCGCGAGCGCGATAGCCGCTCCCATGGTGAACCGGAATTCATTTCAACTGTTTGCGCAGTCTCCACGGAAGTACTCGGCCCGCGCACTTGAATTGGTTCGCCGGTCCACGGTGATCGACATGCTCAACGACTTTGGCGGCGACTGGAACAGCGTGCTGGCTCCGGGCCAGAAGCAAGACAAGAATCCATGGTTTTTCGATCCCACGCTGTTCAAGGCAGAAAATTTTGAAGTGTTCCGGCAATCAGGGCTGACCATGATTCATACCGGCGTGGGATTCGCACAGCCTAATCTTTACGAGATTGCGTTGAAATATTTTGCCAGCTGGAACGGTTTTCTAGCCCACCACAGTGAATGGCTTATGAGGATTGACAGTCCTGACCGCTTAAATGCGGTGAAAAACTCAGGCAAGCTGGGAATCATTCTTGGGCTGCAAAATGCCGACCACTTTCGAACACTGGATGATATTGATTATTTTTATAGCCTTGGACAGAGAGTCTCACAATTGACCTACAACGCCAGAAACCTGATTGGCAGCGGATCTACCGAGCGCAACGATGACAGGCTGAGCGACTTTGGCATTGCCGTGGTGCAAAAAATGAATGCGCTGGGAATGGCCGCGGATGTTTCCCACTGCGGCGACAAAACATCAGTGGATGCGTGCGAGTTTTCCAAAGCGCCGATCCTGATTACGCATTCCAACTGCCGTGCGCTGAATCCGGGCCATCCGCGATGCAAGACCGATGAGATGATTAAGCGCATGGCGGCAACCGGAGGAGTGATGGGAATCACCAGTTTCCGCGCTTTCGTCAAAAATTCCGATCCCACCACAATCGACGACGTAATTGACCACTTTGACCACGTTGCCAGACTAGTGGGAGTAGAACACGTGGGCGTGGGCAATGACAGTGACCTTCAACCGGATGACTCCATGTCACTGGAAGATCGCAAAAAATTGCAAGCTGGATTCAAGTCCAGCTATGGCTTCCGCGAAAAGTTTTATATCGACGGCCTGAATCATCCCCAGCGTGCTTTTGATCTCACGGAAGCGCTGATCCGCAGAAGATATTCTGACAACAACATCGAAATGATTCTTGGCGGTAATTTCAAGCGAGCTTTGAACCAAATCTGGACCCCAAACCCTGGAAACGCGGTGCGATAAGGCTCACGCCGCTTTTTGGGCTGCATCTTCCAGCGATTGCCACTCAGCATCACTCAGTTTCAGTTCTGCCGTGGCAACATTTTCTTCCAGGTGCTTGACCTGCGACGTGCCCGGAATTGGCAGCATAATGGGTGACCGGTGTAGCAGCCATGCGATAGCTACCTGAGACGTAGTCGCTTTGTGGGCCTGCGCAATCCGATCGAGAACGCTGCCCGGTTTGGTTAGTTCACCAGCCGCCAGCGGGAACCACGGAATGAATACGATCTTGTTTTTCTCACAATACTCCACCACATCCTCATAAGCGCGATCGGTAATGTTGTATTTGTTTTGAACGCTCGCAATCTCGACGATTCTTTGCGCGCACTGGATATCCGCGACCGTGGTTTCGGAGATTCCAATGTGGCGAATCTTGCCTTCATCCTGCATCTTCTTTAACTCGCCCAACGACTCTTCGACTGGAACTTTGGGATCAAAGCGGTGAAGCTGATAAAGATCGATGCGCTCAACTCTCAAGCGACGCAAGCTCATCTCGACGCATTGCCGCAGATATTCCGCACGTCCCACAGGAGCCCATTTGTTAGGTCCCTGGCGCGTGAGACCGCCTTTAGTAGCGATGACCAAGCCCTTAGGATAAGGATGGAGCGCCTCAGCAATCAGGTTCTCACTGACTTCAGGACCATACGCGTTAGCCGTATCAATAAAGTTGACATTCAAATTAAGCAGGCGCTTGAGGACACGCTTACACTCTGCCGGATCTTTAGGATCGCCCCAAATTCCCTTGCCCGTAATGCGCATTGCGCCATATCCCAGACGGTTAACTTTGAGATCCTCTCCGACGGAAACGGTGCCGCTGTGGGCTGCATTCGGTGTTGTCATGATGTCTTGGATTCCGGCTGCGACCTGAGGGATTCCAAGCCATTCAGCTCTGTTGGGATGACCGCGTGGCCACAGATCGGCCCATACATTGCTGAAACAACAGGATTCAAACAGCACGAAAGTATCATCCCGTCCGTGAGCAACTCTGCTCCCTAACCAGGGTTAAGATACGCATGACGCCGCCTGAGACTTCCCCTTGAGGCGCCGCCAATGGTGTGCTTTTTAGCAGCCGCTTTAGCAGTTGATCGCGCTGCGGACTGAAATGACAGAACGTAATAACACAACCAAGGAGAGTAGTGATGTCAGCAAGACAGAATTGCACTAGTGAGCAAGGGGCAACCGGCAAGATTTTAGGCATGGTATTGGCCGTATTTGTGATGTGCTGTGCGCTGGCCACGCAGGCAAGCGCTCAGGCAGCGCCGTATTTCGCGCCTCCGCAGCTTGACCACATGGTTTCCCGAATTGCGCTGTATCCCGATCCTTTGCTGGCGCAGACGCTGGCCGCGGCAACCTTTCCTGACCAGATTTCTGACGCATCCTATTGGGCGGACGAACATCGCAACGTGACCGGCAACGAATTGGCCGATGCCATTCAGGGCGATCAGTTGCCCTGGGACCCTTCCGTGCAGGCGCTGCTTCCCTTTCCAGCCGTTTTGCACATGATGGCCTCTGACATGAACTGGACGACTGACCTGGGCAATGCATTCCTGGGCGAGCAGCAGGAAGTAATGTTCGCAGTGCAGAGAATGCGCCAGCGCGCGCGTGATTACGGATATTTGCGCACTGGGCCGCAGATCATCGTGGGCGGCGGTCCTTATATTACGATTCTGCCGGCTCGCGCCGACTACGTTGTGGTTCCCACTTACGATCCCGTGGTGGTCTATGAGCGTCCGCGTCTGGGATTCTTCGTCGGCGGCGCAATTGGCTTCCGCTTTGGCGTGGCACTGGGAGCTTCTTATCGTCCGTGGGGATGGGGTTACAACCGCATTGCATGGGACCGTCGCGTCGTGTTCATCAATAACGCCCCGTGGCAGCGCACCTGGGTGAACCGGCACGAATATCACCATCCTTATACTGTCCACTACTATCCTGAACATCATTTCGTGCGGGAAAATCACGGGCACGAAGTGGCATATCGCGCGCATGAGCGGAATGAAATACGCCATGACGAGCACGTGAGAGATGAGCACCGCGAAGTACGCCATGACGAGCATGTCCGGGCGGAAGATCACAGCCACGACTATCACCCGCGTGAGGTGGCCCAGAACCATGGGCATGAAGATCATGGGCATGAAGTTGCGCAAAACCGCGGAAACAATAATCACGGAAACCAGGGCCATGACAACGGGAACCACGGCCACGACGACAAAGGCCATGGCGATAAAGGCGATCACAATCGTTAAAGCTTAAAAAACAACGTGGCGCGGCCGCATGAGCCGCGCCATCTTTTTGTTATAAAGAGCGCTTTTACCCATTACGCCTTTCCCACCCGTCCGATGGAAAGAGTTACGGTTGAGCCAATTCGCCAAGGTGAGATGAAGTTAGCGGGCCCGCTTGCTGCTGGCTCGCTTGGACTTTAATTTGGGCTTCGGCTTAGATTCGGGTGTGGCTTTTTTCAGGTTGAGCGCCACGGCAGCGCGGATGAGGTCCTTTAACGCTGCTTCATTGATCTTTTCGCTTTCGTGGATGTCAATGGCGCGCCTGACATTTCCCTCAAGGCTGGAGTTGAATAGGCCTGAAGGGTCCTTCAACGCAGCTCCTTTGGCAAATGTCATTTTGACGACGCTCTTGTACGTCTCTCCCGTGCACACGATGCCGCCGTGGGAAAAGATGGGAGTTCCCATCCACTTCCATTCTTCCACGATCTCCGGATCTGCCGCGTGTATGAGTTCACGCACTCTCGCGAGCGTCTTGCCGCGCCAGTCTCCAAGTTCCTTGATCCTCGCGTCGATCAACGCAGATGCAGATTCCGCCGCGGAGCCCGATTTTGGCTTCGTGGGACGGCTTAGAGATATGGGCTTTTTCATGTCCTGTTCCTAACTCTTGCACCTATTTTAGCTGCGCAACCTCGCCAGCGAAAACTAGTGTGTCGATAGCAGTCTGGAACTGGTGGAACAGGCATCATGCGGGAGATGTTCGAATCCCCATCCTTCGCAACAACGGCAAAGGATGGGGCATGAGTTTCAATCAGGGTTTTACGCAGAAACATCCGAACTGGTTACATCTGAAGACAAGTCCGGGCATGCACAGGATCACATTGGTGCTGGTTGAAATACGCGGGCTCGTGGCGCTTGGCGCCTGAGCGTTTGACGCCATGAGCGGCGTGCACAGCAGGGCGGCAACGATGAGGAGTTTCTCGAGGTTTATCATTTTCATAAAGTCCTCCGGGCTTTTTAATTCGCGCGTTGCGCGATGTAGTTGCGTTCAGTTCGCATTGTAAAGCGCGTTCTGGAGCAAGGAGCGCTAGTTCCATCTGAATTTTCAGAGACCCGTCCCGTTTTGAAACCCAGGCAATTTCTTCCGCCGGCAAAGATCATGGCACAGTCACAAATATAGGAGTAGGCGAAAAAGAGTCATCCTGATCGATTGCCTGGACAACGATGCGATGCCTACCTCGCGTGAGCGAAATCGTCGCGAGCAATTGATCATTCCATTCTTCAAATCGCTTGCTCCCATCCACCCACAGTTCCATTCTTTTTACTCCTGCAGGAGAGTTCCCAGAGCCCTTGATGGTGAGTGATGATCCCACGATTGCATTGGCAACCGGAGAGCAGATCCTGGCGCGCAGTCGCGATGAGTTCGGCGGAGGGCAGTTGGTATGCGCATTGTCATTGGTCACAATTTGCCACCCTGCTTGCTCGGTGCCGATATCAAGACTACTGTCACCTATGTCATGCCGTGAATCGAAATTCACGTCGCGCACAATTAGACCGGTCGGGAGGACAAGGCCACTGTTGTCCGGAACTACCGGGTTAAAAGGTAACCGTAGAACAGTCACAGGTGGATCGAACTTTCCGTCTCCATGGTTCAGAGAGTACTGCACAAAAGCATTGTTAAAATCTTGGCTTACGGTTACGAAATCCTGGATGTTGTCACCGTCTACGTCTGTCACGGCAATCAAGCTGGCGCCTGCACCTTGATGCACGCCGATTCGATCACGCAGCACAAAATTGCCGCTTCCTGTATTGAGAAAAACATATACTGAGTTCGCGAAGGAACAAGAGCTCCCACAGACGTCAACAACGCGGAAAACAAGGTCCGGCAGTATATCGTGATTAAAGGAGCCCCATGTCATGCTTCCAGCGATGCTGCCGTTAGGCATTTTGAATTGCGAGCGCAATTGCAGTTTGCCGAAAGCATTACCAGTAAATATCATCGCGTCGGTGTTTCCAGCTACCAGAGCGAGGTCAGGACGGCCATCAATATTGAAATCGGCAGTCACCATCAAGCCCTTGGCCATATTGGGCGCGCCGGGTAGGCCGATCTTCTGCCATATCGTGAGATTGCCGCTCGCGTTACCGCGATAGATTAACAAGTTGCATTTCACATTCGGGATACAGTCAATGACGGCCAGGTCAGCAAAGCCGTCGCGAGTGAAATCGGCTGCCGCTATCGCCTTGGGATGACCTCCAATAACAATGTCGTTCGCCGGACGGAATGTTCCATCGCCATTACCGAGCAAAATGCTGACCGTATTTGTACCGGCATTGGCGACTGCCAGATCGAGATTGCCATCGTGGTTGAAATCTGCAGTCAGTATTTCGTCTGAAGCCAAACCAACCGTATAGCTGGCACTGGGTTGCTCGTTGGGCACACCCAGGTTGATAAGCACTGTGCCCGTAAAACGGGAGTCCTCAAGTTCCAGGGCTGCCACATCCAGCCGACCATCGTGATTGAAATCTGCAACAACAAATGAAGATGCCGAAAGGTCAAAATCTCCGCTCGCAAATTCCGTGGAAAAGGTGATTGGGGTTTTGGCAGCCGCGGCATCAGCGGGTATCTGCTGCGCTGATAGCAACGTGCCACCGAATAACAACATTGTTAACAAGATCCGCTGGGAGAAATAGAGAATGTGTGAATTCATGGAAACGCCTCCGAAAAGAATTGAACAACGTGGTACGGAGGGCACTACATGGTCTTCCGTGGCTTGTGAGATGCCGCAAGTGATGTGAGTGGCTGCGCAATAATTAGCCTTAGATTAGGGTTAAGTTAACTAAAAGTACGGCGGAGTAAACTTCAGGGCTTATCCATCATTTACTAATAGGCTACTGGTTCATTTCGGGAAAGTAGCATAAGTAAACTCTAAGAAACCAATAGCTACTTAGTTCGTAGTATGGTTATTAATGCGCCGGCTTACATGCAACCTTCATCCTGTGCTCCTGGTTCTTATCGGCAAGAACATTCCAACCCGGGAGGCCCTATGAAGTCTTCGTTGCAGCCTCTGTCTACCTCAGCTCTGGCTATGTCTTTTTTGTTTGCGTCTTCCACTTTCGCTCAATCCTTTCATCACACTTTCTATGATGGCCCAAACTTGCAGTCAGACATCTTGGCGTCTGACCTGAATCATGACGGCGAGCGTGACCTGGATCATGATGGCAAGCCTGACCTGGATCATGATGACAAGCCTGACTTTATCGAATGGACGCAGTACGGATTCCTGCCCACGCACACAAGCTTCAATAGCCGCGAGAAGACCCTAACTCGCGCCAATGTTGCCAGCCTGAGGTTTAAGTGGGCTGCCGAGGTCGGACCGGGGATCGCTTCGGCGCCAGTTGTGGGCCTAGGCATCGTCTATGCCGCAGCAGATGGGATGATCTTCGCGTTCCGGGCCAGTGATGGCAAGCCGCTTTGGTCGCACCTCTCATGCACGGGAGTGGACACGGTGCAACCGGCATTAGGTCCGCATGCACTCCTGGTCGGCGATGGGGGCGGCGACATGGCAGCATACGATCCGGTTACAGGCGACCAGATCTGGTGTGACGATATAGGCGGATCGATCACATCCGCGCCGGCGGTGGATGAGAAGACAGTCTATTTCACTGATGGTTTCGAGGCCGTGGCGGTTGACCAGCTAACCGGAACAGCGTTATGGCGCTTTGCACCCGGTGATTCCAGCCCCCTAGCCAACACGCCCGCGATCTTTCACGATATGGTGTTCGTGACTAGCGTCTTCTCGGTGTTCGCGCTGGATAAGACGACCGGCCACGAACTCTGGCGCACCGACCTTGGCCCGGAAGGCATTTCTTCGGCTCCCTCGGTTGCGGGAAATACTGTTTATGTGGGGGGCACGCTTCTGTTTGCGTTGCGCGCCTCCGACGGACATCTCCGTTGGAGCGCGCATGTGGGTGTGGGCGTCAGCACGCCGGCGATTGCCCACAACAGAGTCTTCGTCAACTCCATCGATCCGCTTTTTGGTTTGTGGGCGTTCGACGCCAACACTGGCGCTTTACTGTGGCAAAATCAGATGCCGGGAGAGCCCGAGTCTACTCTGACGGTAGCCAACGGCGTGATCTTTGACATCGCCGAATTTGGCGATCTGATGATGTTTAACTCGGCTACCGGAGCCTTCCTGGGGTCGATTGTCGATCCCGATGGACATCAGTCCCAGCCAAACTTTGGAACGCAGCCTGCAGTCGTGAACGGGGTCGTTTACTACCCGACCGCCGACCGAGTGGATGCCTTTAGCTTACCTTGCCGTGAACGTGACCATGAACGCGACCGTGACCGGGAGCGCGGCACAGACACTTCCAACTCACGCTCCACCGAATGCGAAATTCGGTGATTGCTTTGCGTTACCAAGCAATCGCCGAAGCGCCGCTTCGTTTCTCCCCTTTGGGATGCTTATGTTCTGAAGCAACTCAAAGTCAGCAATCGACGACGTGGCATTATGGCTGGTGGATCGGCGCATGCCCCAGACGATGGCATTGGCTTTCTCCAGGGAAGCCCGGCATATGGTGTTGCAGCCCAAAAAAGAGCATGACGTTTAGGCCACTCGCCACTAATATTGTTGCGGCTTGGGACGCGATTCAACCTTCAGGAGAAAATAATGAAACGTATCGTCTTGCTCCTAATCCTTTTAGGAGCCAGCTTTGCGGTCGCGAAAGACCACAGCAGCGAGTATCAGGAGGGCACGGTTTCCCTATCCACGCGGTCGGGGCACAAGATTTATACTTTTACATACACTGATGGCAAGGCCGGGGATGTCGCCACTCGCGACAAATTCAGTGCCGACTCATTGAAAATGATGAATCTGGTGGATGGCGCGCCTCCAGTCGAAGTGATGTCGTCTCGGGCACAAGCTTGGTGCAGGCGATTATGTAGCCATACTGGCCCCCGATGACTCAAAGAAGGAAGGCATTTACTACCTGACGGCCCACCAGGAGGTGACGCCCGAAGTGGTGAAACGAGCAGCCGACGCTGTAGGGGCGCTGCGTTCCCTGATGAAAGATCCTGACTCGTTTGTCCTTGAATCTGTCTATCTAAGAGAATCCACCAACAAGTTTAGCCAGAAGCACAATACCGACCCTCCTGAGTTCTGCTTTTTTTATCGGTCACACAATCGTCCGATTGCCAGCACCGCTTCCGCCTAAGCATCACTACGTTCCAACATCATGGGTTGTCCTTCCGGCAGCCCATTGCTTTTGATTTAACCTGTATGCTGATGTAGATTCTCGCCATCACCATGCCCAAGATTGTTTTCCTCTTTGATGTTGACAATACGTTACTTGATAACGACCGTGTCACCGCCGATCTCAAGCTCCATCTGGAGCAGCAGGTTGGCCCGGAGCGCCAGCAGCACTACTGGGATTTTTTTGAGCAAATTCGCACCGAGCTTGGCTATGCGGATTATCTGGGCGCGCTCCAACGCTATCGCCTGGAGTACCCGCGCGACCCCAGCCTGCTTACGGTCTCGCACTTTCTCATCAATTATCCATTTGCCACGCGGCTGTATCCTGATTCCCTTGACGCCATTGAACACGTCAAGCAATGGGGAACAGCGGCAATTCTCTCTGACGGTGATGTGGTCTTTCAGCCCCGCAAGGTTGAGCGCTCTGGAATTTATGAGTCGGTCAACGGCAATGTGTTGATCTATATCCACAAGGAAAAAGAATTGGACGACGTGGAGCGCCGCTTCCCTGCCGATCATTACGTGTTAATCGACGACAAAATCCGCATCCTTACTGAAGTTAAGAAAATCTGGGGCAGCAAGGTTACAACGGTCTTTCCCAAGCAAGGCCATTATGCGCTCGACCCTGACATCCTCGGGGCCTATCCTCCGGCGGACATCACGCTGGAACGGATCGGCGAGTTGATAAAGTACGACTGCGATGCCTTTCTTGCAATACTCTGAGGATGACCAGCTTCACGGTTTTCCGGCGATTCCCTGCACTTCAAAGCGGGCATCAAACAGCAGCTTACCTGATCCCAGGAATGCCCGCGCGGGAAATTCGTTTTTGAAATATGTTCTATAGACGACGTTGAAAGCTTCAAAAAGCGAAACGTCTGAGCAAAATATCTGGACTGACAGAAGATCGTCCATGGTCAACCCGGCGGATTCCAGTGTGCGTTTAACGCCGTCCATCACCAGGCGCGCCTCTTCTTCTGCCGTAGCGGGCGGCCTCCCCGTCTTGGGGTCAAGGCCGATGTGCCCGCAGAGATAAAGTGTGTCGCGGTGCCACACCGCATCACTGAATGGTAGGTTGCTGCGCGTGGTGCGTTCTGAGCGGATCCGCTTCCCGCCTGCGGCCAAGCCGACAGCCAGCGTGAACGTATTCAATAAAAGTAATTCTGCGGTCATGGTTCCTCCGTGAATTTTAAGAGATGCGCCATCCGGCTACAGCAGTTCATTTTCTTATGTGGTCGTTCAGGAGGGAGTAAAATTGGGGGTAGAAAGCATAAACATCAATGCATTTGGGAGGATACATGCATAAATTGTTAGCGATCCTGCTTCTGCTCTCAGCCATTTCCGTGGCGCAGACAGCCGCGCCCAAGAAAGCTGCAACGAAAGCCAAATCAACAGGCCCTGCCCCAGTCGTAGTCACGCCTGACAAGATCCAATGGGGCCCAGCACCTGCCATTTTCCCGTCCGGCGCTCAATTTGCGGTCCTCGCCGGTGATCCAGGTAAGCCCGGACTATTTGTCGTTCGCATTAAAACGCCGGACGGATACCGCATCATGCCGCACTGGCATCCCACCGGAGAATACGTGACTGTCATTTCTGGGGACTTTAGCGTCGGGATGGGCGACAAGTTTGATGAGAGCACGATGCAAACGCTACCCGCGGGCTCAGTCGCCGCAGTACCAGCGCACCATAATCATTATGCGATGAGCAAAGGAGAAAGCGTAGTCCAAATCAACTCCACTGGGCCATTCAAGATGGTATATGTCAACCCGTCCGACGACCCGACTCACGGGCAGGCCAGCACACCGGCCAAAAAGAAGACCGCTGCCAAGAAGAAATAACGACCTTGGGATTGCGAACGGGGTGCGCTGCGGCGCACCCTGTTCTTTTTAAAGCCATACGGCGGCGCTTTGTTAAAGTATGATCTCGTCGGGACCAGCAGGAATCTCACGATGGCAGTGGGCAGGGAGCCCAATGACAAATCAAGGAGAGTCTGACCGCGCACTAGCGGCAAGAAGCCGTAAGCTCGGACGCAGAATCAATTTCTATCCGCCGTATCTCGGCGCTGCGGTGCGGATAACGCATATCGCTGAAGATTTCCGTCGTGTTGAAGTGGAAATGCCCTTGCGCTTCTACAACCGCAATTATGTCGGCACGCACTTCGGCGGCTCGCTCTACTCCATGGTCGATCCCTTCTATATGCTCATGCTCATCAATATCCTGGGCCCGGACTACATCGTGTGGGACAAGGCTGCCAACATCCGTTTTAAGAAGCCCGGCAAAGGCGTAATGAAGGCAACGTTTGAACTGACTGACGAAAAGATTGCCGAAATCCGCGCTGCCGCAGATACTCAATCCAAAGTGGAACCGCTTTTCCTGGTTCTGGTTAAGGATGAAGCAGGCGATGTGGTAGCTGAGATCGATAAGCTGCTCTACATCAAAAAGAAAAAATAATCATTTGCCGAGCTCATCGACCGAGATTACAGCCGCAAAAACCTAACGCTTCACCGTAAAGAGATCTTCTGCCAGCCGATCTGCCGCCTGATACGTTGGAATGTTTTCTCGCTCAGCCATGGCAAAGATGGTGAGCAGCGTGTCATAGATCGCATCAGTTTTGGCCATTGTTTTTGGCACATCCCAGCCGAGCCTCTCGCGGCAGCAACCGTTGATTACGCCTCCGGCATTCGCCGCGTAGTCCGGCGCATAGAGCACGCCACGTTGCTGCAGCAGATCGCCATGGCGTGGCTCCAAAAGTTGATTGTTGGCCGCGCCCACCACCAACATAGCTTTCAACTGCGGAATGGTCTGGTCATTCAGCACACCGCCCAAAGCGCACGGCGCAAAGATATCCCCTTTTACTGAGTAAATCTCTTCCGGTGGCAGGGCCGTTGCGCCGTGATCGTCCACCACGCGCTTCACCTTTGCGGAATCCACGTCGGCGACAATCAGCTTGGCTCCAACGCGCGCCAACTCTCCGGCCAAAAAATATCCAACATGCCCGCATCCTTGAATGGCGACGGTCTTTCCCGCCAGATCATCACTCCCCCATTTGTGCCTGGCCGCAGCCTGCATCGCCCGGAAAACGCCGCGCGCCGTATGTGGTGAAGGATCGCCGGAGCGTCCCTGCAAGCCCGCCACGTATTCGCTTTCCTTCAGGACATATTCCATGTCCGCCGGACTGGTGCCGACGTCTTCCGCGGTGATGTATTTTCCAGCCAGGCTGTTCACCATTCGACCGTGAGCGCGAAATAGCTGCTCGCGGTCGCCAGCGTTGCCATTGCGTAGAACGATGGACTTACCTCCGCCAAGTGGCAGTCCAGCCAGCGCATTCTTGTACGTCATACCGCGAGCCAGGCGCAGCACGTCAGTTATCGCGTCGTCTTCAGTCTTGTAACTCCAGTAGCGTGTGCCGCCCAGGGCAGGCCCCAGCGCCGTGGAATGAATGGCAATAATTCCCTGATAGCCAGCCGCATCGTCCGAGCCAAGCACCACACGCTCATAGCCAGGCACACTTTTTTCCCTGATTTTCATACGAACCCTTTGGAATTGGGGATGGAGTACCGATGAATTTACCAGATTGCCCCGCCACACGGAAGAGTGTCTTAGTACAATGCTCTTGCCTATGTCGAAAAACTATTTGCTCGTGCGCTTCATCCTACTTTGCACGCTTCTCGTCCTGTTATCCGGTTTCGCGTTCCCGCAGCAGCTTGATCCCAATTTTTATAACGGCCTGCGCTGGCGGATGATCGGCCCGCACCGCGGCGGACGCACTGTGGCCGTGAGCGGGGTGGAAAGCCAGCCGAACGTTTATTACTTCGGCGGTGTAGGTGGCGGCGTATGGAAGACCGAAAATGGCGGAGTTACATGGAATCCTATATTTAACAGCGAGCCCACCGCATCCATCGGCGCGATCTCCGTAGCGCAATCGAATCCCAACGTCATCTATGTCGGTACCGGTGAAGCCGATTTCCGCTCGGATCTCACTTACGGCAATGGCGTTTACAAATCTACTGACGCGGGCCGCACATGGAAGCACATTGGTCTCGACGCGTCTCGCCATATCAGCCGCATTACCATCGATCCCCGTAATCCAGATGTCGTATTTGCCGCGGCCATGGGTAGCGCTTACGGCTCAGGCGCAGAGCGCGGTGTTTTCCGCTCCACTGACGGCGGATCGACATGGCAGAAAGTCCTCTTCAAAGACGACAATACCGGCGCTATCGATATCCAGCTTGATCCTGATAATCCAAAGACCATGTGGGCAGCCCTGGTGCATGACCAGCGTCCGCCTTGGAGCGCTTATCCTCCCGCCACAACGAACGGCGCGATTTTTAAATCCACCGATGGTGGGACTGAGTGGAAACCTGTTACCCGTGGCGGGTTGCCGGAAGGCGATTGGGGCCGCATCGGTTTGGCGGTTGCACGCGGCACCAATGGCCAGCGCGTTTATGCCCTTATCGACACGAAAGAGGGTGGTGTATTCAAGTCCGAGGATGGCGGCCAGACCTGGGTCCGCACCAGCAATGATTCCCGCCTTGGCCGGCTCTGGTACTTCGGCGAGATTTACGTCGATCCCAAAAATCCTGACACCATCTATGTTCCCAACGTATCTATTTACCGCTCCACGGATGCCGGAAAAACTTTTGTCGCCATTAAAGGCGCGCCCGGTGGCGATGATTATCACGCCATGTGGATTGATCCCAGCAATCCTCAGCGGATGATCTTTGGCAGTGACCAAGGAGCTGGGGTCAGCGTGGACGCGGGTCACACCTGGAGCAGTTGGTACAACCAGCCAACCGCGCAGTTCTATCACGTGGCCGTGGACAATGATTTTCCTTATCACGTTTACGGCGCGCAGCAGGATAGCGGCAGCGTTTATATCCTCAGCCGCAGCAATGACGGCGCTATTACTTTCCGCGACTGGCATCCTGCCGGAGCCGGCGAGAGCGGCTACATAGCGCCTGATCCATCTGATTCCAACATTATCTACGGCGGCGGAACCTATGGAGAGCTCTTCCGCTATGATCGGCGTACCGGACAGGCGCAGGTGATTGCGCCAGATGCCATCCGCAACTTCGGCGAGGCTCATCCTGAACATCGCTATACGTGGACGTCTCCGGTGGTCTTCTCGCCCCAGGACCCGCACACGCTTTATTTTGGATCACAATATGTGTTGCGCAGCAGTAATCGCGGCAATAGCTGGCAGCAGATCAGTCCGGATCTGACCGGAACTGATCCAAAAGCGTCTCAGGAAGGGCCGCTGACAGTTGAAAATGCCAAAGCGCGTGGGCATGGCGTGATTTATAGCATTGCTCCTTCGCCCGTGAGCGCGGGCCAGATTTGGGCCGGGACTGACACCGGATTGATTCAACTCACTCGCGATGACGGAAAGACCTGGAACAACGTCACGCCCGAAGGACTCTCTGACTGGAGCAAGATCAGCATTATCGAGGCATCACACTTCGACGGCGGCACAGCTTATGCTGCGGTTGATCGCCATCGGCTCAATGATATTGGCCCATACATTTATCGCACGCGCGATTTCGGAAAGAGTTGGGAACGAATCAACAACGGTATTCCCGAAGGCGCATACGTTCGAGCGGTCCGTGAAGATCGCGTAAAAAAAGGGCTGCTCTTTGCGGGCACCGAACTCGGCGTTTATTTCTCTATCAACGACGGCGACTCATGGCAGCCATTGCAGCTTAACCTGCCCGTTTCTCCGGTGCATGATCTGGTCATCAAAGACAATGATCTGGTTGCCGCCACGCATGGCCGTGCCTTCTGGATCATGGATGACATTTCGCCGTTGCGTCAGCTCGGTGACAAAGACAAACCTGAAACGGTTCATCTCTTTCAGCCTTCCACGGCAATGCGGATTCGCGCCACCACCCACGGTGACACGCCTTTGCCGCCGGAAGAGCCCGCTGGCGAGAATCCTCCGCCTGGAGCAATCTTCTACTATTACTTGAAGTCTCCTGCGCAGGGTGAAGTAAAGCTTGAAGTGCTGGACGCCAAGGGCCAGGTGGTCCGATCCTATTCCAGCAAAGATAAGCTTTTTGAACCTCCAACCTCGCCGGCCTTTCCAATGTACTGGTTCAAGCCGGAAAACCTGCTCTCGCCAGCAGCCGGAATGCATCGTTTTCTGTGGGATGTTCGCTACTCTGCTCCACCTGTCGCCCAGCCCGGATACAGCATGTTTACCGTGGCAGGCCGCGACGTTCCGCGTGAGCCTTCAGGGCCGCAGGCGCTCCCAGGCTCATATCAGGTTCGGTTAACAGTCGATGGCAAAACCTACACGCAGCCTTTCAAACTCACCATGGATCCTCGCGTCAAAACCACGCCGCAGGATCTAGAAAAACAATTTTCGCTCGAATTGAAACTCGTCCAAGCGGTGCGGCAGGCGAACCAGGCGGTTGACGATATCCATGCGGCAGCGCAGGCCGGCAAGATCAGCGCCGATGAGGAAAAGAAACTTGCCGGCGCGCGCCGCCGACGTGGCGAAGCTGAACCCGAGGACGGGACTCAGCAACCTGCTTTCGCTCAGGTAATCGGGAATCTGGCGCAACTCATTGTCACCATCGACAGTGCCGATGTCGCGCCCACAACCCAGGCAACACAGGCTGCTGAGAAAACCCTCACTCAGGCGCAGGCTCTCTTCCAGCAATGGGAGGCCTTAAAGCGCAAGTAGCATGCAGACAGCAGACGTAGTCATCATTGGCGGCGGCATTGTTGGTTCCAGCATCGCCTGGCATCTCACGCACCAGGGCTGCAAAAATGTGCTGGTGATTGAGCGCGAGAGCTCGCAAGGAAAAGGTTCCACCGGCAAGAGCATGGGCGGAGTGCGCGCGCAGTTTTCCACGCCAGTGAATATTCAGATGTCGCTGTACTCAATCCCTTTCTATGCGAAGTTTGAAGAGGTCGTCGGTCATCCCGCCGATTACCGTCCCCAAGGCTATCTTTTTCTCGCAACAAAAGAGTCGCACCTGGCTTATTTGCGCGACAACTTTGAGCAACAAGAAAAGCTCGGCTTAAAAACCGCGCGACTGCTCTCCGCCGACGAGATCCGCGCCATGCTGCCACAACTCCGCTCGGATGACATTCTTGGTGGCAGCTTCTGCTCGACTGACGGATTTGTCGATCCTTATAGCGTGATGAACGGCTTTATGGCTTCCGCCATAGAGCACGGCGCAACCCTGTGGAAGAAGACCGAGGTCATGGGCATCACGACGGACCAGCAAGGCGCATTCGGGGTTAAGACAACACGCGGCCTAGTATCAACACGTACGGTGGTTAATGCTGCAGGAGCGTGGTCGGCGCAGATTGCGAAGTTCGTCGGAATCGATCTTCCAGTTGAACCGCTCCGCCGCATGCTGGTGCCGTCAGAACCGTTTTCGGACTTCCCGCACTCCTCGCCTATGGTCATCGACATGAGCACCGGCTTTCATTTCCGGCCAGAAGGACGCGGATTTTTGCTGGCGTGGAACGATCCTGATGAAACGCCGGGGTATAAGACCGACTTCGAACCGGCGTTTATCGAAAAAATTCTTATGCATGCTGCCGACCGCGTCCCGGCCTTTGAAAATCTCCCCATCAATCCTAAGCGAGCTTGGGCCGGACTCTATGAGATGACGCCCGACCATCATTGCATCCTTGGTCCGGTTGCTGCTGTGCCCGGTTTCTTCCTCGCCAATGGCTTCAGCGGTCACGGCGTAATGCACTCACCGGCTACAGGCAAAATTTTGGCCGACCTGATTCTGCATGGCACAACAGATGTGGTGGATGACGTTTCGGTGCTGGGCTTCGAACGCTTCGCCAAAGGCGAGCTTCTGCATGAAACAGCCGTGCTCTAATGTGCCGCCGCAAATTTCACTGATATGGCCGAAGATCAAGAAGAAGTAGACCAAATGAGACGCGAATCAGATTTCAGGTTCGATTCCTGTGCATTCGCGAATTCGCGTTTGCTTTTTCCTGATCTGCGGCCATGCGGCTTTGGCCAGGTGCTGAATGCTACTGGTGCGCGGGATTCACTACCTGAAACGAATTGATGATACGGTTGACGTCTGCGGGGCGCTTTCCCTTGTATCCAGCGCTGATGATGTAGAAAATTTTGTCGCCGCACTGGAAGCGGTGCAGGCTGCGGGCATCGGATGAACCGGTTTCATACTCCAGGCCACGCAAGCCGGAAAGCTCCACCTGTTTGAGTGTTCCCCGAATCACCGGCTCCTTGGGATCTTTGTTGGCGTCGGCTTTGTCCCATAAGTCGGCCAGAGTGGTTTCGCAGTCCATAAGTTTATGGACCGCGCGCAGGTTGAAGATGGTCCCATCTTGCAGCCGAACGGTGTAAAGGTGAATATGGCGGTCGCCGCCATCGTTATGCGGAGTGACAGGAGAAGGCAAGGTAATGGCAAATCCATCGTCCGGAAAGACGTATGGTCTCCACTGCTGGGTGGATTGTTGTTTTATTGCCCGTTTTTGGGCCAGGCTCTTCTGCGCCAGCGGCGCAATCAGCATTACACAAAGGATTGTCAGAACAATCGTTTTCATAGGCTGAAGAACATCTTATCAGCCTATTCGGCCCAACCTTCGATCGTTAGACCTTCTTTGCCAATGCACTCTCGACTTTTCGCATCGCATCTTGCAACGCATCCAGTCCCGCAAAACGCTTTCCTTCAACCTCAAGTTCTGAAGCCAGGTGATTGCTCATCCGCGTAATACAATGAATTCGCTCTTCTGTGATCATGGTGGAAAGTTCGCGGCTGCCGCCGTCCAGCCATTTTTCCACCTGCCAGCCGGTCTTGCGTGCGCTATCCACGGCATAGCGAAATTCACTCAAAACACGGCGATCCACCATGCCTGCGCTCAATAATTGTTCCAGCCGGTTCAATTCGCCGGTGATGCGGGCCACCTGATTGGTTACTTGTCTGGTGAAAGCCTGGTTAGCTTCCTGGATTGCCGATTCTTTAATTACTGCGTCCG
Source organism: Terriglobia bacterium (assembly GCA_963831465.1). GTDB lineage: Bacteria > Acidobacteriota > Terriglobia > Terriglobales > Acidobacteriaceae > Angelobacter. The sequence goes on from CAWHQH010000030.1 coordinate 33,583, forward strand.
TCATTTCAACTCCGGAAGGTCATGTACCTTATTTTTGTAGAGTAGTACATCTCCCGCGCCAAGCGTTAGTGACCAAGGTAACTTTGGCAGCCCATTTTTTCAGGCGGTACTGGACACGCTATCGGGCTGGGAGTTAGAGGGGTAAAGTTGCCCAAGCAACCGTTTGCTTCTTTGGTTTTGTTCGTGTTATATTCGCTGTGTCATGCCGGACGCCTCTCGCATAGCGGAACAGGTCAATTGGCTCTTTCTGGACATGAATTCGTATTTTGCCTCTGTGGAGCAGCAGGTCCAGCCCCGTCTTCGCGGGAAGCCTACGGCGGTTGTAACGGTGGATGCCGATTCAACGGTCTGCATTGCCGCAAGTTATGAAGCTAAGGCATTTGGCGTGAGTACCGGAACTGCTCTGGGTGAAGCGCGAAAGAAATGTCCTGACCTGAATGTGGTGGTGGCCCGGCATGAAATCTACGTTGACTATCATAAAAAGATCCAACAGGCGGTTGAACAAAATTGTTTGCACGTTTCCAAAATCATTTCAATTGATGAGATGGAATGCCGGCTTGGCGGACGCGACACGCAAATATTGAACGCGCAGGAACTGGCTATCCAGGTGAAACAAGCGATTCGTTCGGTTGGAGAGACCTTGTGTTGTTCGATCGGCCTGGCGCCAAACCGTTTTCTGGCCAAAGTGGGTTCGAACATGAAGAAACCGGACGGCCTGGTGACCATTACTTCAAAGCAACTTCCGCAGATTCTGTTCTCATTAAAACCGCGCGATCTTCCCGGAATTGGACACCAGATGGAGAAGCGGCTGCTTAACCATGGAATTGCAACCATGGAACAACTCTGGCGCCTTGATATGGACCAGATGACTCAGCTTTGGGGCGGAGTTCTGGGCACTCGGTTTTGGTTTAAGCTGCGTGGTGTGGATTTTGACGAACGTGAATCGCAAACGACCAGCATTAGTCATCAGCATGTCTTGCCACCTGATTTGCGTAAACACGAGCAGGCGTGTGCCGTGGGCAAGAAGCTGCTGCACAAAGCCGCAGTGCGCTTGCGCCATGCCAAACTCTGGACCAGCGCGATGGTGATCTATGTCCTATTTTCCAAGGACAAGAAGACGAAGGACGAAGATTCCAAAGGCTACTGGATGCATCATGATCGTCCGGTATGGGAAGCCAGTCTGCGCTTCCCTGCCTGCCAGGACACCATGACGCTGGTGAACATTTTTCAGGAAGCGTGGACAAACTGTCCTGGGTTTAGGCCCGTGATGGTAAGCGTGGCCTTAATCGACCTAATGCCAGAAAACATGCGCAACATGACGCTTTTTGACGAGATGTATGGCGCGAAAAAGTTTGCTCGGCTTGCCGAGACTATGGATAGAATCAACGCCAAATATGGCTCTACAACTTTGTATCTGGGCGGGATTCACAAAGTACGAGAGGCTGCGCCGCCCAGAATCGCGTTTAAGAGTATTCCGGATATGGATTTGAGATAGTGGAAAGATTCACCGGTAGGAGCAGCGCAGGCCTTTGTGTCCGCTTTGTGCCGCTCGTGGCGGACCATACCCATGACGAGATGGTCCTGTGTCCGCCCTGCGACATTCGCGACACGGGGAACGCTCATCGGTCCAGCGCTGCAAACTCTTTGGGAAATTGCTAGAATTTTACTGTGGAACCTTCTTTACTTACCCGCAGCATCCAGAAGCGCCTTGATACCTGCAAGTTTGAGGGGCGAATCCTATTCCTGACGGAAGATCCAGAGTTGATCCGGCGGCAATTGGCTGGAGAAGACCTGCCCTGGGACACGAAAAACCCGCAAAATAATCCCAAGTTGCGCGACGATATCTCCACGGACGAGATCACGCCCGCGCATATTTGCTTCTTTTTCGATGAGAAGCTGGGCGAATGGCCTTACACCGGCCTGAAGTGCGGCAATGAAGTTCCAATCAAACGCGGCGACGTAAAGAAAGGCGGCTTTGTGGCTGCCGTGAGCGGCAAGCGTCGCGGCAAGGGCTCCAGTCGCGAGCAGTCTCCCTATGCCGAGCTTAGTGCGGGCATTAAGCTGGTGATCGCGGAAAACATTGAGCGCATTTACAAGCAGAACTGCCAGAACCTGGGCGTCCTCGCATCCACCGATTTCAGCTTGATCGATAAGGTCCGCGCCGGAGAGGTGATTCCGCTCAAGAACTTCACTGAAGGTGAAGACGATATTACGCGCCAGATCATTGAGTACGGCGGCCTGTTCCCGTTCAATGTGGCGCGGATGCAAAAGAAAGTTTTTTTGCCGCCCATCGCGACCGCAAAGCGGCCCATGACCATCGCGGAAAAGATTTTTGCCCGCCACATGTTAAATACGGAAAACGAGCAAGGCGTCGCGGCAGTGAAGCCTGGCGACTCAGGCTTTGCCCGCACCGATCTGCGTTTCAGCCACGAATATGTCACGCCCATGTCGGCAATCTTCTTTGAGCATTTTGTAGGCAAGCAGGCCAAAGTGAATGATCCCGCAACGATTCTCTTTTTCCGCGATCACCTGACCTTTCTTGATGAAGTGATTTCAGAAGAGAAAAAGAAGATGGGTTTGCTGGACCTTGCAGGCCAGCTCAAATACAAACAGGAAGACTTCGCCGCCAAGCAGAGCATCAGGCTGCATGGCGAGTTGAAGGATCGCAAAGGTTCGGAAGGAATCTGCCATTCGATAGTAGCGGAAACCTATGCGCTGCCGGGGCAGTTAAATGTCGGCTCTGATTCGCATACGCCGCATGTTGGCGCTGTGGGATGCATTGCGTTTGGGATTGGAACCACTGACGTTTTCAATTCGTGGATTACGAAGGACGTTCGCGTAAAAGTGCCGGAGTCCGTGAAGGTGATCGTTCGCGGCAAGCGCAAGCCGAACGTAACCGCGAAAGATTACATTCTGTTGCTGCTGAGCATGGAGTACATCCGCAGTGGCAAGGCGCTTGCCAAAGTGATGGAGTATTCGGGCGAGGCCATTGAAGCGCTCAGCGTGGACGAACGCGCCACCATGACGAACATGGCGGCGGAGATTGGCGGGTTTACCGGCATTGTTGCGCCTGACCAGAAGACAGTGGACTTCCTGATGGAGCGTCGCGGCATGTCGCGCTTAGAAGCAGAGAAGTATTGCGAAGGACTCTTCAGCGATCCGGACGCGCAATACGCGCATGTGATCGAGTTGAATGCCGATGACATTACGCCGATGGTCGCAACGCCGGGCGATCCCGGCAATGGCAAGTTTATTCGCGACCTGAACACGCCTGTCCCGGTAGAGATCGCTTACGGAGGCACCTGCACGGCCGGCAAAAATGCTGACATGGATATGTATGCTCAGGTCCTTTCTGACGAATTACAACAAGGCAAGAGAGTGGCGGATTCCTGCAAGTTTTACATCCAATTTGGCTCGCAAGAAACGCGTGAATACTCCGTGCGCAAAGGCTACCTCGACATTTTTAAGCGCGTTGGCGCAATCGTTATCGAGCCGAGTTGCGGTGCGTGCATCAATGCTGGGCCGGGAGTTTCCACCCGTCCGGACCAGGTGGTAATTAGCGCGCAGAACCGAAATTTCCCCGGCCGCAGCGGTCCCGGACTGATGTATCTGGCTAGCCCTTACACCGTGGCGGCGAGTGCCGTGGCGGGATACATTGTTGAATACGAACCAAACGGCAAGGATGCGGTGCCATCCGCTCTCGGTACGGAAAAACAGGCGCGCAAGTAATCGCTATATCGATCTCAAGAACCCAGGCGCGGAGATCTCTTGGCGGCCCTCTGCATCTGCTCTGCTGCTATTGCGGCACCCCATTCGGAAATAGCTTTTGCAGAAACTCTTTGTCGCTAGCCATCGGCTTAAAGCGATCAAAATCCAGTTCTTCCTTCCATTGCTTGTCAAAGTCTTTGGGATTGATCGTTCTGGCCTTGCCAAACTCCTCCAATGATGCCGCTTTGTCGCCGGTGAAATAGTCCAAAAACGCCAGTGTCATGTGACCGCCCGCACGATTGGGCGCATACTGTACCGCTTTCTGTGAAGCGGCGCGGCGCCTTCTGCATGTTGCCGGCATCCAGCGCTTTGAACGTCTGGTCGCCATAGTTGTAAGCCAGGTTCAAATCCAACAGCCGCCGCAACTCCGTAAACGGATCAGGATTGTCGTCGACATTGATGTACACGTAACGGTCATTGTTGATATTCCGCCCGCCCTGCTTCTTCACCACCAGCATTGAGGCCGATTGGCGTCCCCGCGCATCGCCGCCCACAGCGTCTCCGGCTTTGAGCGCAGCAAAAAGTTTTTCCGCCAGCTCGCCCTGGGTGGACTCAAAAGCCTTGCCCATCGACTCCGGCACCTGCGGGCCAACCAGAATGTTCCCTTGTGCTGACCATGTTTTGCCCTGTCGATCTCCAGCCCATTTCGGCGCGTTCGGCCCGGTGTAAGCCGCTACGTTTCCCTTCGCATCGATAATCGCAACCTGCCGCCCGTCTTTGCCCTCAAACTTGTCCTCGGCCAAAATTTTTTTCAACACTTCTGGGGCCGTCAGCCCCTGACGCAGCAGATCCAGTGCCTGCTGTCCATAGCCGACGTTGACATTCGCCTGTGTCGCCACCGCTCCCACGTCCGCCATGGCCCACGGCACCACCGATCCCACTGAGAAATACCTGGAAGCTACTGCTACTCCCATCTCTCCCGTTTGCGGGTCAATCGCGACAATGGAAAATGTGGAGACGGTTGGCAAGGTTTGTGCAATGGCAGCATGGCTGGCCATAAAAACTAAGACCGACAACAGCAGGTACTTTCTCATCAACTTCCTCCAATAAACTCGAACTGGAAAATCACTCGACTTTCTGCTCCGGTTCCTTTGCGCCCTCTGCGTCCTTTGCGGTAAAGGCTACGCCTGTATTCCCAGCACATACGCCAACACCACAATTGCCAGCACGCCAAATGACACCAGAGCATACTTGAAATCGCGCTCGCGCAAAAACTGCAGGCACGCCACAATAATTCGTAGAGCGGGTGTCGCCAATAGAACCAGCAAGCCAGCAGCAGTCACTTTTGTGCCCCACAGCACTGCCAATTGCAAAATCAATCCCGCAACAATCAGCGCGAAAGCCGTATATGCGCCAAACTTCAGCGTGAGAGACAGCACTCGATCAGCGGCAACATCCTGCCGGCTCATTGGAAGCCTCCGGTCAATAACTTGTAAATCATCTCTGCCGCCAGCCAGCCGGTAATGCACACCAGCAGCATCAGGATATAAAACGAGCGGATTTTAGGTGAGATTCTCGCACCCAAAAGTGACCCCGTAAAAACTCCGGCGACCAACGGCGCTGCAATATCCACGCGAACGTCGCCGTGTCCCCAGTAAACGTAAGCGCTGGTGGCCGCCGTAACGCCGATCATAAAATTGCTGGTGGCCGCCGCCACGCGGAGCGGAACTTTCATGAACAGCAGCATCACCGGCACTTTGATCGGCCCGCCGCCGATCCCCAGCAATCCAGAAAATCCACCTGCAATGAGTGAAGCCGCCAGCCCTGCAGGATAGTTCTGCGGCGTGTAGTCGGGATTTACTTCTTCTCTCTTCGCGTGGCGTGAATCCCAGGCCTTCTTGACCATGGAGCCTGCGCTGTAAAGAAGAAAGCAGGCAAACAGTAGTGCGAGCGTTCGTCGATTGATATGATGCGCTACCAGCGCCGCGATTAATGCGCCCACGGTGGTCGCCAATTCCAGCGTCATGCCCAGGCGAACGTCGGTGACGTGGCGCTCCACGTACATGGAAGATGTCGCGGTAGAGGTAGCAATCACGCAAAGCAGAGTCACGCCAATGGCCTGGTGCATCGGCAATCCAAAATAAATGGCCAGCAGTGGCGTAACGATAATCCCGCCGCCCACTCCGGCCAGCGCGCCAAATCCGCCAGCGCAAAACCCAATCGCCACCAGCAGAAGCATTGCGGCCATTGTCATTGCGTTCTATCTCGCAGCATCAAGATGTTGTCACCTTCCGCCTCTTTCTCAGTCTCCGCCCGCAATACTGACCATACCGAACCAAGCACCACCACTACCGCAAGCAGCATCAGCAAAGGGATGCGCTCTCCATCCAGCAACCCCGCAAGAATCGCCACCAGAGGAATAATCAGGCTGATGGTGGAAATCTGGTAGGGCTGAAGCTTCTTCAACAACCAATAATAAATAACAAAAGCCGTGGCTGATCCAAAGATCGTCAGGTACGCCAAACCTATTTTTGCTGTCTTTGTCCAAACCGCATGCCTGTGTGCTTCCAGCGACCACGTCGCCCATAACAACAAAACCGAGGCCAAAAACGATTGCAGGCCCGTGGCAACAACGGAGTCAACGTCATGCAGCCGCTGCTTTGCATAGACGATTGACCATGAGGTAAGCAGCATGGAAACTAATATTGCTGATCCTCCAATGACAACCATCCGGTTGGTGCTCGGGTCCTCATAGAAGAGGACTAGGATTCCTCCGAAAGCCATCACCATGGCATACACGGCGCGGCGTGGGACTTTGCGATGCATCATGGTGGGCGTGATGAGCGAAACTGCCAGCGGAGAGGCGGAATATAAAACCGCGCTCATTGAAGAAGTGATATATTGCTCTGCCCAAAACAGCAACGCATAAGGCACAGCGATGATAGTCACGGTAAGGATAAGGATCGCATTCCACTCACCGCCATCCGTGGGCCAGCGCCTTTTCTGCGACAACGCTATCACCAGCAGCAGCACTCCGGCGGCAAACAGACGGAGTGCCAGCGCTTCAAACGGGGGCACGTCCCGGACAACCAGGCGAATTCCCAACCAGGTGGTGCCCCAAATCAGGCAAAGCGCAATGTAACCGGCCAGTTGACGGCCGCTCAACGATGAACTATGTGGGGTGGCTCCTGCCATGCGATCAATCAGTCTAACCGATTCTTCCGAAATCTCGTGGATTTGCAGAGTCAAAACAAAAAGGCACGGCTGCCCGTGCCTTTCATTAACACTGCAAGATGCCTTATTGCGAACTCGGCGCTGGTCATCCACTGTCCCGCTGCAATCCTTCTTTTGTGTCAAAGCACCAGCAGCGCTGGAAGGATGTTGCGTTGAAACATCAGTGAGCAGTTTCTATCGAGTTTGAGTGGCTTACCGAGCTACCATAAGGGGACTCAGCGGGCGGTCTATCGTGCAGGATGGATGGAGAAGGATTATGATGGCTATCTGCAAGACGGTATTGAGTCGCGCTTTCGGCTCTCAGAGTCCGCTGGTCTTTACGTTCGGCAGTTTGCACGTGGGCGATAAATCATTCGCCACAGCCTACAATTCGAATGTGCCTCACACCTACCGTATCGCTAACCTGTGCGATTTCGTACCCACCATGGTTTCCCTTGAGCCGGTTACACCCTCTGATCCGTATGTCCATGTCGGACTGCCGGGTACGTTTGTATGGCAAACCTGGGACGATTGGGGCAACCATTCACTGGCGACCATTTACCAGCACGATGGTGCAGTCCCATTGGGGAACTATCCGTTGGGGGCCTCGAAATTATCCCCAGTAGTAGGGCGTGCATTCCGCATTGGTATTTGCTTTTACGTTGTCACTTCTCTAAGCATAAGTGATGTGGAGTAGGGCTTCGCAATCGTGCGGCACATCAGAACATAGCCACCGACCGCCAGAGCTGACGCAAGCCCGTGTGAATACACGCCTTACAGCGCGAGCACCTGAATCCTGCATCTAATCAAACGATGTCAATTCGCGATAGATATCCGCAAATCACGGAGCGCGCCCGAGCTTTGTATGGCAAGGCGAGGCCAATCGTAAATCGACGCATAATCTCTCTCGCCTTGATTGTCATCGGCGTTGTTCTGCTCGGATACGTCGCTGGGGAATACTGGGGAATGTACCGCACCCAGAAGAACCTTGAGGCTGAATGGCAGCGTCAGGCGGCCACAATAAGTGTTCCCGGAAAAGCCCCGGTTTCGCCTGACCAACTTCTCACGCGCTTGCAGATTCCCAAGATTCAGGTAGACGCAATCGTGGTGGAAGGCGCTTCTCGACGAGAGCTTTCAGAAGGTCCTGGACACATGAAGCAGACCGCGCAGCCGGGAGAGACCGGAAACGCGGTGATCACGGGCCATCGTGACACTTTTTTCCGCCACATCTATGAACTCAACAAGGGTGACCAGATACAGGTCCGTCGCAACGGCCGCACCTTTACCTATGAAGTGACTGGACGAAAGATCGTAATGCCCGAAGACATCAGCGTAATTAAGCCGACAAATAACCCGCAGCTCACGCTGATCACCTGCTACCCAACGTATTACATTGGCCCTGCGCCCAAGCGTCTGGTGGTATTTTCGAAATTAGTGGATAGTGACGGCCAGCCGGTGAATCAAGCCACACAAGCCCGCGCAAACGGACAATAGCTCTCCTTATTACAATGGCAATGTGAAGTCCTGGGATGTCATCATCGCGGGCGCCGGAATTATCGGCGTGTCCCTGGCGCTGGAGTTGCGCGAACGCGGCGCAACCGTGCTAGTGCTCGATCGCGCAGAGCCCGGTTCTGAAGCATCTTCCGCCGCGGCCGGAATGTTGGCTGCAGCCGACCCCGAGACACCTGAAGCTTTGCGTCCGCTGGCAATGGAAAGTGCGCGGATGTTCCCTGCATTCGTGCAAAAGCTGGAATCTGCCGGCAACATGCAGGTGGATTTTCGCCGTCTAGGCACGATTGCCCTCTTTAAAAAAGATGCGGCGCCGGGCGAATATCGCAGCCTTTCTCCCGTGGAGCTTCAACGGCTGGAACCTTCGCTCCAAAGCGCTGGACGTTCCGCGTTCTTCGTCCAGGAAGACAGTGTTGATCCAAGCTTGCTGATGAAGGCCGCACTGGCAGCCGCCCGCAGTCTGGGAGTAGAAATCCGGGGGAATACAGCAGTCACGGAAATCCGCACACACGATGCAGTTGAAGTCGTAACTCAGACGGAGACTTTTTCCGCCGCCTCTGCTGTCGATTGTCGGGGCGCATGGTCAGGCGGGCCTGTGCGCCCGCGAAAGGGACAGATGCTCTATGTCCACCCCCAATCCAGTGTTTTGCAGCACGTGTTTCGCGGGCCAGACGTGTACATTGTTCCCCGCAGCTCAGGAAAAATCCTGATCGGCGCAACCGTGGAAGACATTGGCTTTGACAAATCTGTGGATCAATCCACCATAAGCCAGTTGCTAAACAAGGCTGCAAAATATCTGCCCGAACTCGCCTCTGCTCCAATCCCCCATAGCTGGGCGGGCTTGCGTCCTGGCACTCCAGACGACTTACCCATCCTCGGCCCGACTGATAGACGGCATGTGTTTGCCGCCACCGGCCACTTTCGCAATGGCATCCTTTTGGCTCCAATTACGGCACAAATCGTGGCCGATCTGGTTCAGGGCCGGGCTCCCTCTCTGAACATCCGGGCCTTCTCGTCCACGCGCTTTCATAGCACGCCGAAGTAAGGCGTGCAAACCGCGTTTTAACCGCGCCTGTTCTGTGCAAGAATAGCTTTGTGGACCTCGAGTATCTACTCATACAGCTTCTGCTCAAATTGGGCGTAGCCACGGCTGTTGCCAGCGCGTTGGGCCGCTCCTATGAATTCAAGAAGTTGCTGTTTGCCCGGCGACGGTCCCGTGAACGCAACATCCTCTTTGTCCTGTTTACCTGCATACCTTTTGCTCTTGGCGTGTATTTCCGCTTTCGTGTAAAAAACTTCCAGTGCGCAGATCTGGGATTCGAGGCCGCGATTCTTGTGGGCGTTTTAGGCGGACGCGTTGCCGGAACCCTTGGCGGCTCCATAATGGCAATCCCGGCGCTCATTCACGGCGAATGGCTCACTCTTCCCGTGAACGCCGGAGCTGGAATGCTGGCTGGCTCGTTGCGCCATTTCTGCCGTAATGAAGAAGAGATCTGGACATTCTCTCCATTCATCGACCTCAGCGTGTACCGCTGGGTGAAACGCAACCTGACCCGTCCGCGGATTGACTGGCAGACCGCGTTCTTTCTGATGATTATTGCTCTGCAGGCCGCGCGTCTCGAACTGCACTATGCCTCGCCCAAGTGGCTGTGGGCCCTTTCCATTAATACTCCCGTCGCTCTGCTCGCGGGCTTTGCGGCGACTGTGGCAACCATTGCTATCCCAATCAAGATCTGGAACCTCACGCGGATTGAGATGAAACTGGAAGAGCAGGAGCGCCTGCTTCTTGAAGCCCGTCTTGACGCGCTGCAGAGCCAGATCAATCCGCATTTTCTGTTCAATACGCTGAATTCAGTCTCTTCTCTTGTGCGCTTTGATCCTGACCGCGCGCGCGAACTGATCTTGAAGCTTTCAAAAATCCTCCGCCGCTTGCTGGGCAAGCATGATGAATTCGTCCAGTTGCGCGACGAGATTGAATTTGTAGACGACTATCTTGATATCGAAGTCGTACGCTTTGGCCGAGACAAGCTTCGCGTCTATAAACACCTTGATCCTGAAACGCTGGACATCGTGATTCCCGCGATCCTGCTGCAGCCGTTGGTGGAAAACTGCATCAAGCATGGCCTCTCGCCAAAAGTTGATGGCGGAAGCATTACCATCCGCAGCCGCATTCAGGACAACAAACTGATGATCCAGGTGGAAGATGATGGCGTAGGTATGAGTGCTCCTCCGGCGGTTGTGGCTGAGCAGATGGGTTCAGGTCGCGGCATCGGCATGGTCAACGTGGCAGAGCGCCTGCATGTGTTGTTTGGCGAGGAAGGCAAACTCACCGTGCAAAGCCGTGACGGCCACGGCACGCTTGTCATGCTGGAAATGCCCGTGCTCGATACGGAGCAGTCTGCTCCAGGCGCTGCCGCCGCAATCTATGCTGCGCGCTCCAACACGCGCTCATAGAAACTTTCATATTCTGGAATAATCTTGGTCGAACAGAATCTTGTCTGTGCTTCCCAGCGCGCTATTTTTCCCATTTCGCGCAAGCGCTTTTCGTCGGAAAGAATGTCGATCGCATAGCGTGACATCGTGTCCACATCGCCTACTTCAGCCAAGTAGCCGCTGCGTCCGTGGTCAACCACTTCGGCAACGCCCCCCACGGCAGTCCCCACAGTCGGCACTTCGCACGCCATTCCTTCCAGCGCTGCCAGTCCAAACGATTCCATTTCGCTGGGTACCAGCAGCAGGTCAGCAATGGAAAGCTTTTCATAAACGCGGTCTACTTTGCCCAGAAACTCTACGCGATTGCGCAGGCCTTTCTGGTTTACCAGCCACTCTGCGCGCGAACGCTCAGGCCCATCTCCCATCAACAGCAGCCGCGATGGCATTACCTTCTGCACACGATCGAAGATTTCAATCACGTCACAAATGCGCTTCACCGGCCGGAAGTTTGATACGTGGACAAGAATGCGCTCGTCTTTTCCCGCATATTCAGCTCGATTTTCCGCTGCTTTCGGATCGCGCATGTACGTGTCACAGTTCACGAAGTTATAAATCACTTCAATAGGGTTCTTGATTTCAAATTCAGCGACTGTCCGCTGCTTCAGGTAATTTGAAATTGCAGTTACGCCATCACTCTGTTCTATCGAATAGCGAGTCACCGGAAGGTAAGAGCGATCGGCTCCAACAATCGTGATATCGGTGCCATGCAGCGTGGTCACAAACGGCAGCTTGCGGGCTTTGCCATTCGACTGTGCTGCCAGCATCTGCCGCGCCAGCAATGCGCTGACAGAATGTGGGATCGCATAATGTACGTGCAGAATATCGAGGTTATAAATTTCTGCCACTTCAGCCATGCGTGTGGCCAGCGCCAGATCATACGGCGGATATTCAAATAGCGGATACTGCGAAACAGTTACCTCATGGAAGAAAACGTGGGGCTGCTTGGTGTTGAGACGTATCGGTTGCTGGTAGGCTATGAAATGCACTTCATGCCCACGCTGCGCCAGTTCAATTCCGAGTTCCGTGCCCACAACTCCGCTCCCGCCGTACGTGGGATAACAAGTGATGCCAATTTTCATTTAATTATGTCGCTCCGCTCCAAACCGCTTATAAAGCATTCATTGCCGCTAGACCCTTCAGCCCTTTAGCGGCCCGCTCGGCGGCCTTGGGCCTCGCGGGCTTCAAGGAAAAATAATGCTGCTCCACTTCGCATGGTGCGAATGGCTAGGTCGCCCATGAATTGATTCAAATGAAGATAACAGGATTCATAAATGTTGGGCGATGTTCGCAAAACAGAGCGAACTATAAGCGGGGTAATTCTCGATCGAGGATCTCACGCCGACTGGCTGCTAAGGAATCCCATGATGGCCTTCAGGGATGCCTCTGGCTGATCGGTAGTGAAGATGTGGCTCGCATACGGTATTTTCTCCACTTGCGACCCATCGATCCGCGAGGCAATCAGATCGGCATTCCCTACCGGAACCAACTGATCCGTTTTGCCGTGGATAACCAGCGTAGGCGCCGCAATCTGAGGCAATCGGCTATACGCTTCCCATTCGTAAATTCCCTGCAACTGCGCCTTATAAGCCTCTGGTTTGGGGAACCATTGCCGGCGAATCGCCAGGTCCTCTTCAATCCTCTCCAGCGGCGTGGATGAATCGTAGACATAAGGCCGCATGGCGCGAGCATGTTCCTCTGGCCCCAAACCGATTCCCATTAGTATCTCAGTAACGCGCTTCTCTGCACGCACGGCGTTGGGGCCACCCGGTGCAGTGCATCCCAGAATGAGCGACTTCACGCGCGCGGGATATTGCAGCGCAAATTCCTGCGCGATCATTCCGCCCATGGACAAGCCAAAGACATGCGCTCGTTCGACTCCTGCAGCGTCAAGCGCGGCAGCGGCATCAGAAGCCATCAGCGCGATCGAATATGGTCCGGCAGGCGCATCGCTCTGGCCGCTGCCGCGATTATCGAGCGCGATGGTTCGATAGCCTTTGTTGAGCACCGGACGTGTGCGATGCCATAGGTACGAAGGATAGCCGAGTCCCATGATGAGCAAAATGGGATCGCCACTTCCCTGTTCATCCCAGTAAATCCGCGCGCCCTGATTTTGAAGAAACGCCATTGAGTCTCCCGGATCACACCAGATCAAACGTCAGTTCGCCCAACTTTTCCAGACTGCATGCGATCTTGTCTCCGGGCTTCAACCAGACCTGCTGATCTTTAGGCTTGCCCTGAATCACGCCTTCAGGCGTTCCTGTAAAAATAATGTCGCCGGGGCGCAACGTAATGTAGCGGGAAATGTAGCTGACCATCTGCTTGCTGTTAAAGATGAAATCGCTGGTATTCGATGACTGCCGTGTTTCGCCATTCACCCGTGTCTCAAGCTTCAGGTTGTCAGGATTGATCTGGTCAGCGGTAACCATGTACGGGCCGAGCGGTGCAAACTGATCAGGTGTCTTGCCGATCATCCACTGGCCGCCGGTTTCAAGCTGGAGATCGCGCGCGGTAAAGTCATTGCCGGTGCAGTATCCGGCCACGTAGGAAAGCGCATCGGCTTCGCTCACGTTTCTCGCTTCCTTGCCAATCACGATCACCAATTCACATTCGTAATCGAATTTTTTGGCGTATTCCACCGGCAGCTTGATTGTGCCTTTGTGATGGTTCAGCGCGACATTGAACTTGTTAAAAAGCACAGGGGCTTTCGGAATGGGCGAACCAATCTCCTGCGCGTGCTTGCGGTAGTTAAGCCCCACGCAAACAATCTTTTCCGGATGCACCACCACCGGCCCGTACTCAATGCCATCTTCCTTGATAAAGGCCGAATGCGCGGCGCTGGATTTCAGAGCGGCATCTACCAGTGCGTTTAAGCTGGGACCGTCTTCGTGTTGGAGCAGATCGTCCATGGTTGCCGGCGCGTGCATCTTCAGCAGCTTCGCGGCTTCTGGCACCACCAGGATTCCTTTGTCGGTCTTGACTGCCAGCTCATATGCGCCGTTGCGACGAAGGTTTAATACGGTCAGTCCGTGCGCCATGCCGCGTTTACGTCCTTCGTCAGCGCCAACGCCTTCATGCGCCATGGTAAAGCCTCCTGTGGCGGCCATGGCCGCAATTGCACCTGCTCCCTGCAAGACTTTTCTGCGTTCCATAGTTCAAACGCTCCTTTCGGGGTGGAAATAATAATACAGGCCACTTCTTCCGCGCGAGCATCTGTTTCATGCAGGCATTCATAATGCCTCAGTAATCGCTATGGTGAGGCATCGCTTTTTGAGGTGAGCAGAAGGGGTCTTGTGTGGGTAGGATTGGAGTCCCTAGTCCGGCCAGCGGCAGGTTACGAGCTTCGTCTCAGTATAAAAATTCACACCATCTTTGCCCAGCGCGTGCAGGTCACCAAAGAATGAACTCTTCCATCCTGTAAACGGGAAGAACGCTACCGGTGCAGGCACGCCGACGTTGATCCCCACCATTCCGGCAGTAACGTTTTGCGTGAACTGCCGCGCCGCGCCGCCGGAGCGCGTAAACACTGAAGCAGCGTTGCCGTACTCGGACTGGCTCACAACCTCGATCGCTTCTTTTAGGTCTTTCACACGGATCACGGAGAGCACCGGTCCAAAGATTTCTTCCCTGGCTATGCGCGACTCGGGATTCACCTTGTCCAGAATCGTTGGTCCAACAAAATAGCCTTTGCCGTTGGCGACGGGATCTTTGCGGCCATCGCGCGCCAGCACCGCGCCTTCTTTTTCTCCCAGTTCAATGTAGCTGAGAATGCGCTTCCTGGATTCATCGGTAATCACCGGCCCCATACCGGTCTTCAGGTCGCAGCCATTGCCGACTGTCAGGTTGTCAGCGGCGCGCACCAGCTCTTTTACCAACGGATCGGCGATCTCTCCCACCGCGACAACAACGCTCGTCGCCAAACAGCGTTCGCCGGCGCAGCCAAAGCCTGAGCCCATTACGGCTGCCACTGTCGATTTCATGTCGGCATCAGGAAGAACAACAGAGTGGTTCTTGGCTCCGCCCAGCGCCTGCACCCGCTTGCCGTTTTTGGCTGCGGTTTCATAGATGTATTTGGCTATCGCGCTGGAGCCGACGAATGATACCGACCGCACGCGGGGATCGGTGAGCAGTTGGTCAACCGTGCTCTTTGCCCCGTGCACCAGGTTCAACACGCCCGGGGGCATTCCGGCTTCATGCGCCAGCTCAACCATGCGAGCGGCTGTGCGTGGAACTTTATCTGACGGCTTCAGGATAAAGGTGTTGCCACAGGCAATGGCCAGCGGAAACATCCACAGTGGAACCATCATGGGGAAATTAAACGGCGTAATGCCTACGCACACGCCCACTGGATAGCGAACCGACCAGCTATCGACCGAGGTTCCGACTCGATCTACGGTGTCGCCCATCATCAGAGTCGGCGCGCCGCAGGCAAACTCAATGCATTCAATGCCCCGATCAAACGATCCCTGCGCTTCGTCACGTGTCTTGCCGTTTTCTTCTATGATCAGGCCAACCATCTCCTGTGCGTGGGCTTCCAGCAGCTCACGAAACTTAAACAGCACTTTGCAGCGCTGCACCACCGGAGTTTTGCTCCACGCGGGAAAGGCTTCGTGTGCCGCGTCAATCGCGGCGGAAATCTCTTCCGGCGTGCAGCGCGGAATCTCAGCTACTGCTTCACCCGTAGCGGGATTACGCTGAATATCTTTCGGCCCGGCAGAAATGACCGGTTTTCCATTGATATATAGCGGGCAGGATTTCAGTTCAGCAGCGGTTGCACTCGGTGTCATTCAGAGACCTCACTGGATACCCACAAATTTTACACCGCTGGGCCATCCAGAGAGGTGTCTGATAATGTCAGCAGCCGATTCAGCAGCTACTTACCAACCCAAAAGCGAATTCCAGACTCCTACTCATGATGAAGAAAGTTGTCTTTGTACCTTTGGTTGCCTGCATCATTGCTCTCGGCGGTGCTCGTGCACAAGAACATGCGTCATCCGACTCGGATGGGGGCGCGGTGAAGGTTCAGATGCATAACGTGATGTATCACTTCACTGATCAGATAGCGGTGCACCTGATCAATGTTGGCGGCAGCCTAGTGCCTACCTCCGCAGGCCACATACCAGTGTTTGATGACAAGAATTCTTTCAAGCTGCAGATTACCGCCGCTGAAATGACGATGGATCCCCAATCGCTGGCAAACGTCCTGAACTCTCATGTCTTCTCGGCGAAAGATGCGCCGTTAAAAGATATTTCCATCACCATCGACAATGGCCGCCTCAAGGTAAAGGGCAAGCTGCATAAAAAGGGAGACATAGGCTTTGAGACTGAAGGCCAGCTCAGCGCCACCGAGGACGGTAAGATTCGCCTCCATGCAGAAAAGATCAAAGCCCTGCACTTGCCGGTGAAAGGCCTGATGGATTTGTTCGGGCTCGACATCGCGGACCTGATCAAAAATGGCAAGGTGCGCGGCGTGCAAGCGGAAAAAGATGACCTGATCCTTGATCCCGCCGAGATTCTTCCTCCACCAAAGATTTCCGGCAAGATCACAGACATTCATCTGGAAGGCAACAATATTGTTCAGATCTTTGGCGAGCCCAAGAAATATCCCTGGATCAAGGCACCTGCGCAAAACTATATGGCATATCGGGGCAACAAGCTGCAATTCGGAAAGCTGCTCATGTCTGATACAGATCTTGTATTGATTGATCCCGCGCCCAAGGATCCGTTTGACTTCTATCTGGACCGCTACAAAGATCAGCTGGTGGCCGGGTATAGCAAGACCACACCGTCATTCGGGCTGAATGTTTATATGGTCGATTTTAATAAGCTGAAGAAAAATCCTGCGTCGGGCAAAGCGGCCAAGAAATCGAAATAAGGGGTGCCGTATCATCAAGAGAAAATCGGTCAAATTCTGAGAAATAGCGCGCAAAGTTCTCGTCAAACGCCGTTCTGAACTGCGGGGGCGCTCTTATGCATGCATTCTTAAACGGCTTTCACCACAGATCCAAGCTTGAATCCATCGACCTGAGCAATCTCCGCATCGCATCCCCATGCCCGGCTGATTGGGAAAAGATGGTAGGCGACGAACGCATGCGGCATTGCGATGAATGCAATCTCAACGTTTACAACCTGTCAGCAATGACCGAGCGGCAAGTCCAGGAATTGATTGCTGCCAGTCGCACAAAGCGTCTCTGTGCGCGCTTTTATAGACGCGCAGACGGCACGGTGCTTACTCAGGATTGTCCGTGGAGTTTGCGCGCGCTCACCCGGAAAGTCTCACGCCTGAGTGCAGCCGTGTTGACTGCCATCATAGGAGTAACGGTCGCGATGGCTAGAAACAAGGCCCAGCCCGCAACTTGCGAATGCAGCCAGACTCAGCAGAAAGACTCAGGGATCAAGCTCGTGGTGATGGACCAGCATGGCGCGGTCATTCCTAAAGCTGAAATCGCACTGGAAGGAAAATCAATCAAAGAACCAATCGCTGGCGTGACAGGGCCATCCGGCGAATGGAGCCAGCCGAAGCTCACGGCAGGCCGGTACAAAGTGACTGTAAAAGCTCAAGGTTTCAGCACGTTTAGCAGCGTAATGGATGTGCATAACGGAACGCTACTGTCCCTGAAGGTAAAGCTGCCAGTCGCGACTGTGAATACCACATTGGAAGTAAAAGCTGAACCTGTGGCCATCATGGGGACCACAATGGGAGAGATTACCGCAGTCCACAATTCCACGTCATTAGCACCCTCTTTAGGTGGTGGGTTCTCACCGATGCGGCAATAATACGCCCACGTCGATAAATAAGCTAAAACATTCCGCCAGTATTTACACTGAGCGCGCTCAGGGCAAGCTCCAGCTTGGTAATCGCCTCGTTCAACTCGGGATGCACTGCGCCAAATTTCTCATTCAGCGTCTTCAAAAGCTGATGAGCGCCTGTGATGTGCTGTATCGGTTCAGAGACAGGTTGATTGCCAGCTTTTGGTTCATCTTTTTTGGGATCCATTGCAAATACCTCCTTGCGAACCTGCCTTAGCATGGATGTCACATTCATTATCCCATGCCTCGGTTCCCCACTCGATCAGATGACCGCGATAATTCACGGTTTGCCGCTCATTATGCGAGGCGCGTATCCCTTCCAGATATGGATAGTCGCGTAGCTGCGATACGGGCTCCAGCGGCTAAAGGCCAGCTCCAGCGCCGCGTGGGCGATCATGCCTTTGTCTTTGCTGAAGGCCTTGCGCAAAATCAGATCGCCTTCAGGCCAATGGTCATGGTTGGCGGAGGTGCGCATCAGAATATAGCCGGCTGTCCACTTCCCTATTCCTTTCAACGCCAGCAGACGATCCTTAGAATCGGTCTGTTCGAGACATTCTTCGCCGTGTTCTGCAAAGAATGCGGCCAACGTCTTCACCGTTTCCATTCGACTACCGGGAACACCCAGACCGCTGAGATCGACTTGCGTTATCTGCTCGGCGCTCGGGAAAAGCCATGAAGATTCACTCACACGTGTTCCAGCAGCGCGCACCAGGCGACCCATCAGTGTAGTTGCAGCGGGAACCGAAACCTGCTGGCCAAGGATCGCCCGCATGGAAATTTCCAAGGCAGACCATCCGCCGGGCACTCGCAAGCCAGCCTGTCGTTTGACGAAGCCGCTGAGCCAAGGATCACAACCAAGGAAAGCTTCGATCGGCTGGGTGTTTACATCTGGTTTGAAGATCTGCCTTGCGCGGCACTCCACAACCGCTTGCGCGCTGGGCTGCCCGGAATATTTAATTTGCAAAGCCGCAGTTGTGGAATCGTAAGCTGCTGAAAAGGTCTGCGCGTTCTCGCCGGTAATCGTTCGCGTGTAGGTGGAATCGGTGACTATCTCCACACCGGGAGTTGCGCGCAAACGCAGGAATGCAAGTAGAGACTCCCAGTCAAAGGGCCGCTGGACTGGAAGCGTGAACCTGAGCAGTGAAGCCATCTAGATATTTTTATATACTTCAGGGCAGAATTGCGCGCGAAATCTATGGCGGTGGAATCGCGCACAGATGACCGCTGATCAAAGCAGCGCGTTAGCTTTCTATCGCCCATCAGAATACATTCTGACAGGTTGCCTTATATGGCATCTGGTTCAATCCAACAATTTGATCGTGGCTATTTACTCCCCTGACCGCGTTGGAAGATGTGTTGGGTTGATTGATGGTCCTGAATTTTCCGTTCGCGAAAGAAAAGCCATTCGACACCCCAAACGGCATGCTGTAAGTTCCCACAATATCGCCATCGCTGCTGATCTTAAAGACCTGGGTTTCTGCCGCTCCAGGAAAGTCGATGGAGCTGAAATGTCCGTTCTTGACCATAAAGCCGTGATGATCGGACTTGATTTCATAATTGCCGACGATGACTCCACTATTGTTGATGCTCATTGCGCTTGTCGTTCCCGGATCGGCTCCGGGAAAGCTGAACTTGGTAAATCTCCCTTTGTGTCGCAAAAAAGACCTAATGAATCCCAGATTTGTTTGGTCCACAAAAAAGCCCACCATGTCGCCAAAATCATTGATGCCCTCAACTACCGTATCCAATGTGCCCGGAAAATTAATTGTCTGGAAACCGCCGGAATGCACCACGAAGCCATGCAGGTGGTCGAATCGGTCTGTGTACTCGCCCACAATTTGAGCATGATTATTGATGTCATGAGCCGCAGTCAGCACCGCGCCGGGAAACTTAAACGGCGTAAATTTTCCGTTAAAGAACAAAAAGGCGTTGAATGTTTGTTCATTCGCAGGGACAGCAGTTCCAACAATTGCCCCAATATCATTGATAGCTTCAACCGTATCAAACCCGGCTGAATTGCCGGGAAGATGCAATGTTTGGAATGAACAGGTCCCGTTCGGCGAGCCATCCTGAGAGAACGCCGGGGTTGAAGAAAGAAAACTGCACAAAGCAAAAAGGAGAGAGAAAAGGACGCTTGCGATCTTGCTCATAAATCCTCGACCCGGTGGGTTGTCTGCTGCTTACGTGGCCCGATTCGTTGAGAACAGCACCGGAGAAAACTGATGCACAACTAGGCGGGACTCAGCCTTTAGGTGGGTGAACTTACAACATGCGGGCCCTTCCAGCCGGATCTATCAAAGGGAATAGAGCGGGCGTGCGGTGTGGACTGACGAAAGTATTTGCTGGCTTAGAATTGTTGTCAAGCTGATTATGTATGTAGCACAAGGTGTTACGTTAAGGATTTGCTTATGCTCTTCCGCGCATCTTGGCCCACCACCAGCGGACACCGACGACCAGAAAACGCCAGTCCTGGAAGAATTCAGGTGGCTTGTGCTCAAAGGCGTGGCCGATGAACTGCAAAAGCCATCCAAAAATGAAGAGTCCGGCGGCAAGCATCCAAAGCCGATGATAGAAGATGGCGCCCATGGCAAGCGCCAGCGAGAGCACAATCAGCGGAATGCCAAGGCTATGGCAGAGACGGTTGACCGGATGGGTATGGCTGCTTGCGTACTGCGCGATCCACTGTTCGCTCGTGCGTCCGCCCAACATGGGCGGATTATACCCCAGCTTCTACCGGCTCGTCTCCCCTTCAATCCTCAGCTTTACTGCGGCGTGAGTAAAAACACCCGCGTTGGCCCCGCGTGAACATGGCTATCCGCAGAAACCTCCTGATGTTGGCTCACATTGGGATTTTTCAACCCGAAAGCGACGATCTCGCCTTTGTCGTTGATCGAAAAAGCACCGATCAACACCACGTCCCCCGGGAGATTAGTCACTTTTGTGTTGAGATCAATCAAACCAGCTGCGCTGGTCCACAAAAATGCCCGCATACCGAGCGATGTGGCCTGCTGACCGACCACTTGGCCTTCATTATTGACGTCAAATGCCTCGGTATAAATTCCGTCGGAAGCCAGCGGCTGCATTCCGCCGACGCTTGTCCACACGAAGGCGCGAACGCCTCCGCTGCCCTCCGATGATCCAACGACCATTCCGCTGTCATTCACATGATCGGCGCGGCTGCTCGTATCACCGGGAAGAACGCCCAGGTCTTGCATTGCGCCGTTTTGCCACAGAAAAGCGTGTGGGCCAGAGCTGGTGTCAGACACTCCAACAACTGCACCCAAATTATTGATGCCGTGGGCTTCACTGAGCGCGCCACCAAGCGTGCCCAGGTCCTGGATGCTGCCGCCGGACCAAAGGGCTGCATGTCCGCCGGAGCTGCCCGCGATCTGCCCCTGATTATTGATCGCTAGCGCGGAACTCGCATCTGTCCCCGGCAAGGTCCCAAGATCGGTGAGGCCCTTGGCTGATGTCCACGAGAATCCGTGCATAGTGGTTGCCGTGTTTGACGTGCCAACCACTACGCCCGAGTTATTGATGGCGTAAGCAGCGCTGTAATCGCCTCCGGGCAGAGTGCCCAAATCGCGAATGCCGCCCTGCTTCTGCCAGAAAAATGCATGCGTATCTGCGCCGTGCGGATGCCCTGAGCCGCCAACGGCCTGCCCTGAGTCATTCACGCTGTGGACACGCGCGCTGCCGGCATGAAGAGTGCCGAGGTCGGTAACGGTATAGGTTTGCGCCGCTGCACTGCTCGCCATACAGAAACCCAGAAAAGAAACGATGACGGCGATTATCAGCAAGTTGGTATTTTGGCCGTTTTTCATTGTGTTCTCTCCTAGAATCCCGTAAAGGTGAGCGACGTGGTTACGCCGCTGGAAACGGTGGTGGTTTTGGTCTGTGTAGCAAATCCGCTCTTTGCAACTGTCACCGTGTACGTCCCCACGGGAATCCAGTTGGTAGTGAATAACCCGGTGGAACTGCTGGATCCGGAGACTGTAGTTGCAACCACGCCTCCCTTGATCGTTACAGTAGCGCCGCTGACCACTGCCCCGCCGGACGTAACAACTTTCACAGAGATTTTTCCGGCGGTAGCGATGGGAATATTGAGAGTGCTGGTTGCGCCTCCAGTTACGCCGACAGCGAGCGTGCGTGCCAAGTAGCCCGTCTTTACGGCGGTAATGTTCTGCGTTCCGGCGGTGACGTTCGTGAGTGTATATATGCCGCTGGTGTTGGTGGTGGTAGATCCCCCGCTCCAGCTTACGGTTGCTCCGCTAACAATTGCTCCGCTGGAAGCATTGGTTATTTTGCCTGTCACAGTTCCAGTAGCAGCGCCAGCCGCCAATGTGAAGTTTGCCGTGCTGGTATTTCCGCCGCTGACCGTTACGCTTTGGGTCACACTCTGGAAACCGCTGGCGGAGGCGACCAGTTGAACT
Source organism: Terriglobia bacterium (assembly GCA_963831465.1). Classification (GTDB taxonomy): domain Bacteria; phylum Acidobacteriota; class Terriglobia; order Terriglobales; family Acidobacteriaceae; genus Angelobacter. Next base: position 55,746 of record CAWHQH010000030.1, read on the forward strand.
GTTCCAACCGGAACTCCGGTCAAGGTGTAATTCCCATTGGCGTCAGTTGTTGCTGTGCCGCCGCCAAACCCGACAGAAGCGCCGGCAATCGCCGCACCTGTTGAACTTTTCACGTTGCCAGCAATTGATCCGCTACCTGAAACCAGCGTGATGGCTGGCGCAGGAGTTGTGGCCGCAGCAACCACGGTCACCGTTGTAGAACCCGATTGAAATCCCGTAAGAGAAGCCTTAATTGTGGTGGATCCAGCGGGCAGATTATTCAGTGCGTAACTTCCGTCGGCCGCGCTGGTCGTGGTTAATCCAGCAGCGGAAACAGTAGCGCCCGCAAGCGCTGCGTTGTTGCTATCCACTACTGACCCTGTTACATTGCCGGGATTCGTGGCTTGAATTTGTAACGTTGCTGCTTGCGTGGTTTGACCTGCCGTGACGGTAACGCTCTCTGAGGCGTTCTGGTATCCGGCAAGAGCGGCTGTAAGAGTTGCTGTTCCGGCCGGAACCTGCAAGGTATATGCGCCATCAGAACCTGTAATCGCTCCATTGCCGCCGGAAGAAACGGATGCACCTGAAATCGGCGTGCCTGCTGTATCTGTGACCTTACCGGTCACGGTCCCGACTGCCGCAACCGTTGTGGACATCTGGATGATGCTGGCGACAGATGGCACGCCCGAGCCGTTCAGGATAAACAGCAGGTAGTATCCGGGCGGCGCAATGTTCGCATTTGCAGGCAGGGTTACATTCAGCCCTGTGCTGGTTGTGGTAAAGCTCAAGGACTGGAAGCTCTGGCTCATGCTATTGGTATGAGTAACCGATGCTTCGCGCAACAGGGTCACTTTCGTAATTGACGCTGCGTTCGGCGTTCCGACAAATACCGTCTGTCCATAACCCGCGCTGGTTGGAGCTGAAGTGATGCTGGGCCGCGCACCGGCAAAAAGGTAAGGTGGAGAAAACAACTGAGCATTTGGCCCGCCCACGTTGCCGCCTGCAGAGAGCACGCGTCCATCCGCCAGCAGCAGTGCCGTGGAGTGATAACCGCGATAAACAGCGATGCTGGCCATCACGGTAAATTGTCCCGTGGCCGGGTCCCACATTTCAGTGGGCAGCACCGGTGACGTCGAAGTATCGAAGCCACCTGCTTTACTTCCGCCAACGATAAAGACTTTTCCGTCCGGCAGGATGACTGCATTGTGCTGCCGGCGGGGGAAATGCATGCTTGAGGTGAACTTCCAGGCGGGTGTAGTAGCGTTCAGGTCGATTGTTTCTGCTGTGGCAGTTGGAGGATCTGATCCGCCGAAAAAGGCTACTTTGCCAGGAGAATAGAGCACTGCCGGACCATAGTCGCGAGATCCTGTGAAATTCATTAGCGCGACATTACTCCAGGAGCCAGTCCCGGCTGTGTTCAGATACCGGCTTTGCCGGCTCGGTCCGGCATCGAAGACCTTACCGTTGGGCGCTACCAGCATGTTGGGATAGAGCGGCATAGACAACTGGGCCGTCGTGAGGTTGCGCCACGTCTTTGTCGCAAACTGAAAGACCTGGGGCAGCGCATCAACATTGGTGTTTGCATTGATATCGCCGGAAACTACCAGCACGTCGCCATTCGGCAAGGTTGTTGTGGTGGGATACCAGCGGCCTGTATTCATGTCAGGCAGTGAAGTAAATCCGTTGGTAGCTGGATTAAAAATCACCGCGTGCGCATATCCCGTGTAGTCGGCAATGTGACCGCCCGCAATAAACACACGTCCATCAGCCAATGTGGTATGGCCGGCGCAGAATAGTGCGTAGGAAGATGATGCCGTCGCAGTAAACGTATTGCTCACCGGGTCCCAAATATTCGGGTGCAACGATTCCGCGTAGTAAGAAACAAAAAATACGCGACCATCCGGCAGCAAAGTGGCGTGTACAGCTCGGGTGGGCCAGTTGGAAACCGCCGTCCATTGGCCTTGGGTGGAAGCTTGGGCGTTACTGCGTACTGCTACTGCTACAACAATCAGAAGTAGTATGACGAAGGCGGACGCCCCTCTACGAGCAAGGGAGCTTAAATGGCGCACAATGTTCGATACGATTCAGCAGCATGGTCCGGGGTTGTGCGAATAACCGCATAAATACTGGGTTAAAAGAAATTTTATTTTTCAGCCATGTTGCCATAGTTCCTTCGAGCTAAGTAGAAGTAATCATCTTGAAGGAGCTTCCAACCGCTCATGGAACTTCGAGGCGAGCCGTTCGGCGGCTTCCACCAGGTTGTTCTCTTTGCCTTTTTCCTTCATCGCAAACTTAACACTCTCTGTGGCAGTCCATAAAGGACGTTTGTTGCGTGAATCAAAAACCGTCATCTTTATATCTGTTGGCGAGATATCTTTGCGGGTAGAACTGGATTTCTCCTTGTGCCCTGTCTCAGGTGACACCTGAGAGGAACTGGAAACCTGTACTCCAGAATCTCCCGTGGATGAGATTTCTATAATCAGGTCGGCTTTCCCGGGTGTCTCGACAAAAGTGAACCTTTCCCAGCCCTCCATTGTGGACCTGATCACATCCAGAGGGACCCCGCTCCCGTGCGTCCGGGCAATAAAGACGGTTTTGGCAGCCGCCAACCGCATGGACGGCGTTTCAATCAGCGGCTTCTTTTCCGGCGGCTGCTGAGCTTTCATCGATGGCCCAACCATTAGAAGGACCAAAGAGCTTATGATCGGGAAAACCGACAATTTCCGCATCTCTGTCTCCAGGCATTTAATCTAATCATCCGAACATTGCGCTGTCGAGCCGGGGTGCTAACGGCCCAGTCAACCACTCGATTGCATACATTACAATTATTTTCACACTATGGCTGATCGTCTTTACCTAAGTATCTGGTTCCCCAGCTTTCTAGAACCGGAAATGCTCCCTCGACTGCTTTCCGTGCTCAAGCAGTTCCCTTTCTCTGCCGATCGTCCCGGCATAGGCTATCTTGCAGTACGCAGTGTTTCCTGGGAAGAGCCCATTGTCTTTGAGCAGACGTTTGACGACCGCGCCACTCCCGAGCAAAGCCTGGCGCTGGCGGCCGAATTCCTGCATGAAGATAATGCTTACGAACTGGACGTTCTCTGGGACCTTTGGGTGCCCACGCAAGAGGGTGATCTGGATGAGACCTGGATCCTTAAGCCGCAAACAGTAAAGTTCATCGCCTTTGGCACGCAATTTGAAGAAGGCACCTTTCAGGAAAATGGCCACATCCAAGTCGACTTCGGCCTGGACGCTCCTTTTCTCTTTGAAGAAGCCGACTACACCAGCGTTCTGGAGCAGCGGATCAAATCTAATGTCCAAAAGCTCGTCGCGTTCACCAGCGCCGTAGAGAAGAACTGCGGCATCAGCGGTCGGGTTCTGTGGTCAGAATCCGAAGATAACCTCGCGCAAAAGCTGATTGAGCGATTGCAAAGGGTACAGTAGCCAAAATCTTGAAACACAGAGGAACGGAGGGAGCAGAGGATTGAAGCTGGGTATTCATCTTTGAGATGCTGCGATTCCTACCTCATATTTATTATTTTTATGATTCAGTACGCGTTTGATTCCTTCACGTAGATGGACAACATTGAAATTTAGTAACAATCCCAGAGATTTGTTCGCAAGGCGTAAGTATGTGAGTAATTGAGCACTGTGTATTGGGAGCAGCGCCTCAACACACTTCAACTCAACGATCACCGCATCCTCGACAAGAAGATCAAGCCGGTAACCTGAATCAAGCCGTAAGCCGTCATACTCAACTGGAAGAGCGACTTGTGTACGAACTCCGAGGGCCGCCTTCTGCAATTCATGTGACAAACAAGTTTGATACACACTCTCCAGCACGCCTGGGCCAATTGCACTATGCACTTTGAGAGCACAAGCGATGATGCGTCCGGATATATCATTGAGTTCCAAAACGCTTCTCCTCTCTTATGTGTTTCAAAACATTGCGGCATCGCATCACCGGGCCCAACAATACTGCATTCATCCTCTGCTGCCTCTGTTCCTTCGTGTTTTCGAAGGTTTGTCTGGCCCTTGCAGGATCGCAATGTGGAATCGGCCCTGCTAGGCCTATACACGTGAATAACAAATATCAAATGGGCATCGCACCCTCTCAGCTAACGATACCCATTCAAATCCTCTGTTTACTCTGTTCCTCTGTGTTTCAAAGGTTTTACTTCGTTCTTCCGCCTTCTGTCTTCAACTCTTCCGCTGCGGAAGCCTGTGCTGCTGCCAGCCGCGCAGTAAGCACGCGATACGGCGAGCACGAAACATAGTTCAACCCAATCTTGTGGCAGAACTCTACAGAAGCCGGATCTCCGCCATGTTCGCCGCAAATGCCAATCTTCAAGTTCGACCGCGTCTTACGTCCTTTTTTCACTGCAATCTGCATCAGTTCGCCCACACCTTCCTGATCGATGGTGGCAAACGGATCGCTTTTCAGTATGCCGCGCTCAATGTAAGCCGGCAGGAACTTGCTGATGTCATCACGCGAGAATCCGTATGCAGTCTGCGTAAGATCGTTCGTGCCAAAGCTGAAGAACTCAGCGTCAGAAGCAATCTGGTCGGCCACGGAGCAGGCGCGCGGCAACTCAATCATCGTTCCTACCAGATACTCAACTTTGGTTCCCTTTTCTTTGAAGACCTGTTCAGCCACTTGGCGGATGATATCGCCCTGGTTCTCCATCTCCTTCATCATGCTGACAAGCGGAACCATGACTTCTGGAAATACTTTCACTCCTGCCTTTTGCACATTCACAGCCGCTTCAAAAATCGCCCGCGCCTGCATCTCAGAAATTTCCGGATAGGTGATACCCAGGCGGCAGCCGCGATGTCCCAGCATCGGGTTCAGCTCGTGCAGCTCTTCCACCCGGCGCAGCAGTTCGCGCTTTTCCTTGAGCTCCGGCGACTGCGGGTTCTTAATCTCAAGCTGCGCGATCTCCACCATCAGCTCTTCACGGCGCGGCAGGAACTCATGCAGGGGCGGATCCAGCAAACGAATCGTAACCGGAAATCCGTCCATTGCTTTGAATACGCCTTCAAAGTCTGAACGCTGCATCGGCAGCAGTTGTGTCAGCGCCTTTTTGCGATCAGCTTCCGTCCGGGCCAGAATCATGTCCCGCATGTGTCCAATGCGATCTTCCGCAAAGAACATGTGCTCGGTGCGGCACAGGCCGATTCCTTCTGCGCCGAAGCTGCGCGCGGCAATCGCGTCACGTGGAATATCGGCATTGGCGCGAACACCCAGTTTGCGGAAGGGCTCAGACCATTTCAACAGCGTTTGCAGGTCTGGATCATCCGGCTTCGCCGGTACAGTGCCAAGCTGGCCTTTGATCACGCGACCGGTCGTACCATCCAAAGAAAGCCAATCGCCTTCTTTAAGCGTATGCGGGCCAACGCGCATGATCTTCTTCTTGTCGTCAATTTCAATTTCGCCTGCGCCCACTACGCAGCATTTGCCCATGCCACGCGTAACCACGGCAGCGTGGCTCGTCATGCCGCCGCGTGAGGTCAGAATACCGGCAACCACTTCCATGCCATGTATATCTTCCGGCGTGGTCTCACCGCGTACCAGGATCACTGGATTCTTCTGCGCTCCTGTCCCAGCCGCTGTAACAGCGTCATTCGCCGTAAACACAATTCGCCCCACTGCCGCACCCGGCGACGCTGGCAGTCCTTTGGCAATCACTTCCACGTTGCCGCCCTTTTCGTCGAGCTTGGGAACCAGGAAGTCATACAGCTGGTTTGGCTCAACGCGGAAGATCGCTTCTTCAGGCTTGATCAAGCCTTCTTTCACCATGTCCAGGGCCACGCGGACTGCGGCGCGCCCAGTACGCTTGCCATTGCGCGTCTGCAGCATATACAAGCGGCCTTCCTGAATGGTGAACTCAAAATCCTGCATGTCCCGATAGTGATTTTCCAGACGTGTTGTGATTTCGCGCAGCTGGTCATAAACCTGCGGCATCAGCTTGTGCAGTTCCAGAATATGTACCGGAGTGCGCACGCCGGAAACCACGTCTTCACCCTGCGCGTTCATCAGGAACTCACCGTAAAATTCTTTGTCGCCGTTCGCCGGATTGCGCGTAAAGCCCACCCCTGTTCCGCTGGTCTCACCCAAATTGCCAAACACCATGGCCTGGACGTTGACGGCCGTTCCCAGATCGTCAGAGATATTGTTTATGCGGCGGTAAACTTTGGCGCGATCGTTGTTCCATGACCGGAAAACCGCGTTGCGTGCGCCCACCAACTGCTCTACAGGATTCTGGGGAAAATCCTGCTTCGTGTGTTTGCGGACCAGTTCTTTATATTGCGCAATCACTTCTTGCAGATCGCCTGCCGTAAGCTCCGTATCCAGCTTCACGCCGCGCTTATGCTTTTGTCCGTCAAACACTTCCTCAAATTCGGCCTTGGGGATATCCATCACCACGCTGCCGTACATCTGAATCAGCCGGCGATAGGAATCATAGGCAAAACGCTCATTACCGCTCTTGCGCGCCAGCGCCTTCACGCTTTCATCGTTCAGGCCCAAATTCAGGATCGTATCCATCATGCCGGGCATGGAAAACTTTGCGCCCGACCTCACACTCACCAGCAGCGGATTTTCGCCTGCACCCAGCTTTTGCTTCTGCAACTCTTCCAGCCGGGCCAGCGCATCTTTCATCTGGCGTTCCAGCGCGTCAGAGACCTTCGCGGTCTTCATAAACTCACGGCAGCCGGCAGTCTGAATCGTAAAACCGGGAGGCACAGGCAGACCGGCATTGGTCATCTCGGCCAGGCCCGCGCCCTTGCCGCCCAGCTCATCCTTCATCTTGCCGTTGCCTTCAGCCTTGCCGGCGCCAAAGAAAAATACGTATTGAGTGCCCTGTTGTGGTTGTGAAGCTGTCTTAGTCTCTGGTGTGGAAAGGGGGATAACGCTCATTTGGCCTGTCTCCATTGAAAGGTGAAAGTTGGAAGTTGGAACTGAAAGCCTGAAGCGGACTTGTCTGCTTGCTGGCTGTTTGTTAACTCCTTATTTTACTAGCCCTGCGCGCACCTTGCGAGTCTCAGCGCCGTTAAGATTTGAAAAACCTGTCCAGCGCGATTGCCACTGCACTCCCATACGGATGAATCTCTTCATTTTCGGCGCAGTGTCACCCCATTTGGACCATTTTTGCGCCGATTTCATGTGTTTTTTCACGTCCCAAAAAGTCGGGACCCATCCACCCCTCAAGAAACGAAAGGACTTCCTCAACCTTCTTCCAAATTCTTCTGCTGATTTCAGTGGAGGGTACCCCTACCCCCCTATGTACACCCAATTCCACCCAAGGTCACCCAACATGACCCAAGGCTGAGAGCATCGGCAGAGGGTCGCAACCCCAAAATGCGAAAACCCGGCATCAGCCGGGTCAACTCACTTGTGTCGCACAGCCACACTCGGCTATGCGTTTTATCTAACCCACTCTACCACCATTCTCGCTTGTTCAGTAACATTCTGCTGGTGCCTCGCACTCTCAACGCCAGGCATCGGATGGAAGATGTCGCGTTAAGTCGCTTGTCGTAGTGCGCCACTGAGATCGTCCAAACCCTCTACTTTTTCTCCGTCACGATCTCAGAAAAATCAGCGATGCTGGAAAACTCGTTCACCAGTGTCTGCAGCAGCCCGAGCCGCTGTGCACGCAGGTTCTCGTCCTCGACCATCACCATCACCTTGTCGAAGAATGCGTCGATGGGCGGACGCAATCGCGAAATCTCGATCAGCGCAGGCTCGTACTGCCGCGACGCGCTCAACTCTTTTACTTTTTTTGCGACTGCCGGCAATGCGCTGGCCAGCTTCTTCTCTTCGTCATCTTTCAGCGCCGATGGATTGAATGGATCGGCAACCTTCTTGTTTGTCTCTGCCGCTTGCCGCAGGATGTTCTTCATGCGCTTGAACGCCACCGATATCGATTCAAAGTCACTCGACGGACGAACTTTCGCAACAGCGCTTGCGCGCGCCACCGCGTCCACCACGTCGTCCGCGCCGGCAGCCAGCGTTGCATTGACCACGTCATAGGCCAGCCCAAGTACGTCACGCAAATAGAATTCCAGCCGCTCGCGGAAGAAGCCGCCCACCGCCTGGACGTACGCTTCTCCGCTTAGAGTAAATTTCTTTTCGGCTTCACTTCCGTGGTATCCCGCACGAGCATCTTCCATGATGTGCCCAAGATTCAATGGCAACTTATGCTCGACAATCGTCTTCACAACCCCGTTTGCCTGTCTCCGCAGTGCAAACGGGTCTTTTGATCCTGAAGGAACCAGGCCCAGCGCAAACATCCCCGCAATGCTGTCGGCCTTGTCAGCAATCGATAGCACCGCACCTTCCAACGTCCGCGGCGCGGAGTCTTCGGTCGACTCCGGCTTGTACTGGTCATAAATCGCGTCCGCCACTGATTGCGGCAAGCCTTGGGCTTTGGCATACAGCCCGCCAATAATGCCCTGTAGCTCAGTGAATTCTTTCACCAGCTCAGTTGTGAGATCAGTCTTTGCGAGTTTCGCTGCCTGCTCAATTGCCGCAGCATCCACCTTCAACCCGGATTTGGCAAGCGCGGAACCAATTTTCCCTGCCAGACCGACCACGCGCTCTGATTTTTCGGCATAGCTTCCCAAATCTTTCTGAAATGTCACCGCCTTCAGCATCTCCACGCGATTTACGAGCGGCGTCTTCTGGTCCGTGTCCCAAAAAAAACGCGCATCGTTGAATCTCGCGCGCAGCACGCGCTCATTACCGTGACGAATCAGCCCATCAGGATCGCCGTCAGTATTCAGCACCGCCAGAAAATACGGGGCCAGCTTGCCCGCCGCGTCTTCCACCGCAAAATATTTCTGGTGGTCGCGCATCACCGTCACCAGTACTTCTTCCGGCAGCGACAAATATTCTTTGTCGAAGCTGCCCAGAACCGCCGAAGGCCACTCCGTAAGATTTACCACCGTCTTAAGCAGTTCAGCATCTTCGCGCCAGCGCGCGCCTGGGACGGTGCGCGTAGCTGCATCCAGAGCCTTGCGGATTTTGTATTCGCGATCGGCGCTCAGAGCAGTCACATGCGCCTTCTGCATAATCTCTACATATTGCGCTGGTGAAGCGATGGACACCTGTCCGGAGCTCAGAATCCTATGTCCGCGCGACTGATCCCCTGCCTTGATGCCCGCATACTCTAGTGGAATTACCTCACCATCGAGCATCGCCACAATCCAGCGCACCGGACGCACAAATCTTTCTGGCTTGCCCGCGCGCCAGTACATATTCTTGGGCCAGTAGATGGCCGCAATTTCTATCGGTAGTAACTCGGCTAGCAGGTCAGATGCGAGCCGGCCTTCTTTGTGAATATTTGCCCCCATTCGACCGCCCGGGCCTGAGTTCTTGTAGTGTTCGATGAAGTGCTCTATAGGTACACCTGTTTTTTTAGCGAATCCAAGAGCTGCTGGTGTTGGCTTTCCATCTTTGAAACCAACTTCATAAGTTGGGCCAAACACTTTCTCGGAGAAGTCGTCTCGCTTTCTTGAGACATTTGGCATAAAGACTGCCAAGCGACGAGGCGTTGAATATGCAATAGAAGTATCCGCACCACTCGGATGCAGATATTGACCCACTAAAAGCAATGCAATTTTCTTTCTTAATTCCTCACGCGCATCATCAATCATGCGCGCGGGAATTTCTTCAGTTCCGATCTCCAGCAGAAAGTCAGGCATCAGACCGCCTCCGATGCAGCGCGATTCTTAGTCTCTCTCTCTTGCTGATACTGATATGCTTTCGCTACACCGACCGCTAGTTGGCGTATTCGGAAAATAACGCCCATGCGCTCGGTCACAGAAATTGCTCCGCGTGCGTCAAGAATATTGAATAGATGGGAGCATTTCAGACAGAGCTCGTATGCTGCGAGTAAAGGAAAGCGCTGGATATCGGCAACCTTTGCGTCCTTCTGAGCTTTTACCACACTGAATTTGTCGATCAATCCTTGGCATTCGCCCTCGTACATTTCTAAATGTCTGAAAGCACGTTCAATCTCAGCGCCTTCAAAGTTGTAAACCGACATCTGCAATTCATCCTGATGCCGCACGTCGCGATACTTCACTACCGCGCCGCTCTGCGGATCGCGCGCCCACACGATCTCATAAATGCTGTCCACATCCTGCAAAAATGCCGCGATACGCTCCAGGCCATACGTCAGCTCGGCGCAGATAGGATCCAGATCGATTCCGCCGCACTGCTGGAAATAAGTGAACTGCGTGATCTCCAGCCCGTCGAGCATCACCTGCCAGCCGACGCCCCACGCTGCCAGTGTCGGCGCTTCCCAGTTGTCTTCTTCAAACTTGATGTCATGCTTGCGCAGGTCAATGCCAATGGCCTTGAGCGATTCCAGATAAAGCTCCTGCACGTTTTCCGGCGGCGGCTTCAAGATCACCTGCAGCTGCATGTGCTTATAAAGACGGTTGGGATTGTCGCCGTAACGCCCGTCCGCCGGGCGGCGCGAAGGCTGCACATACGCCACCTTGTACGGCTTGGGCCCCAGCACGCGCAGAAAAGTTTCCGGCGCCATGGTTCCCGCCCCGACTTCAATGTCATACGGCTGTTGCAACACGCAGCCGCGCTCCGCCCAGAAATTCTGCAGGCGAAGGATAAGTTCCTGATATGTGGGGGCTGCGGCGTTAGACATGCGAAGTTATTAATTTAACAGATTTTTTCCGAAGCCCGAGCGAAGCTCTGTTTGAAACCCGAGCGAAGCGAGGGGCCTCTACCATCTTGAAAGCAAGCATTGGGTTAAAAGAGCGGTAATGTTCGACCAAAAAATCCACGTGTAATAGGGTTCCCTCGCTTCGCTCGGGATGTTAGAGCAAAACCTTTTTCCGTTGCGTCCTTCGCGTCCTTTGCGGTGAAATGAGTTGTCCGAAGGCTGACTACTGAGTGCTAAATTTTCTCCAGCATCGCCGCCGTGACCAGCTTCTTTTCAATATGCCGCTCAATGCGTTGGGCCAGGAATCGGCGAAGATCGGCCCCACGGCTCCGCATCCATGGATCGCTCTTAAGGCGGTCCAAAGGAGCACGAAACATCTCTGTGGCCTGGGCACGTGAGTCGGCGGAAATTTCCGTGCTCGCCAATCTTTTATCATCCACGCACAGCAACCCATCCGCGAGCGGATGAAAATATGCCTTGCTTCCATTCAGCACCGCGCCACACATCACGCAGGCATGCAGATCGGGCAGCAGTCCGATCAGGCGCACAATCCAAAGATCAAAATACGTCAGCGGCATCCAGACGGAATCGGCCTTCAAATGATGGACCACCGCAAGCGTGAGCCGGAAAATATCGTCATTGGGCTCGCGGTCCGGCAGTAGCTGGTCGATCACCTCTGCCACGTAACTCAACGCCACCAGCCGCGGGTAAGTGACTTCGTTCGCCAGCGGCGAAGAAATAATGTCACAGGAATCAAGCCGCACCAGCTCCTGTTTTTCTTTTTCCTCCCAGTGAGCGGTCACGTGGGTCAGCGGCTCCAATGCACCGCCAAAACGCCGCTTTGATCGCTTGGCTGCCTTGGCCACACCCCGTATCTTTCCTTCCACGCGCGTAAAGAACGTCACCAACAAGTCCGCTTCGTGGAACGGATATGTGCGCAGAATCAAGGCTTCAGATTGCCGGGGCATGTGGAATCAACTTTAAGCCATTTACCACAAAGGACACAAAGAACACGAAGGTAGTGATCACATACAGGAAAACCTTTGTGAACCTTCGTGTCCTTTGTGGTTTAGCTTTAGAAACAAAAACGCGCAGCTTAGGCAGCCGCGCGTTCAGAAACTCCGGTTCAGCTTTTACCGGCCAAAATACTTGGCGTTCTTTTCCGCGTACTCTTTCCATTTTTCCGGCAGATCGTCCAGGGCAAAAATGGCGGACACCGGACACACCGGCACGCACGCGCCACAATCAATACATTCCACCGGATCAATGAACAGCATGTCGGTACCTTCAAACTGCGGTTCGTCCTTTTTGGGATGGATGCAATCCACCGGACATGCATCCACGCAGGCCGCGTCCTTGGTCCCGATGCAAGGCTCTGCAATCACATATGCCATAAAAGTAAAGGTCTCCGTATCTCACTAAGCTGTGTGGGTCAACCTTAGATTTTAACAGCTATTGTGAAGCGCGCAAATTTTTCTGCCGAACGGCTGCCTTGCGGAGTTGAAGCGCGCATCCACTCGCCTGAGTGGCAACGCCGTTTGCGTAACTCTCACTTGAAATTATGTCATGCGCTGCTTTGGCTGGCCAATCACTAGCTGCCAACTACTACTTCAACTCCTCCATCTGCGCGATATATCTCTTGCTGTCAAACTTTTTTGACGTGCTGTTGAATGACATGTAGCGGATCTTGCCAAAGATCGGTCGCTCAAACCAAGGGCGATCATGCTTGCCCACAATCGCCCAGGCAATACCGGCATACCCGTTGGGATCGCGGCCATCGAGTTCATACTTGTCATTCAGGTACACCGCCATCTGGAAAGCGCGCGCGGGCGTCTTGCTCCATTCCAGAATTTTCTTGGCCCAGTACATTCGCATGTAGTTGTGCATGAATCCGGTTTTCAGCATCTGCATTTGGGCTGCGTTCCACAACGGATCATGCGTCTGCGCATCTTCCAACTGGCGTTCACTATAAGTTTTGCGCGGATCAGCGGCATGCTTGGCCAGGCTCTTGTGCGCCCAGGGCGCTCCGGATTCGAAGTTGTCATAGTCCGGATTGAAGCGAACAAAGTTGATGGCCAGTTCTCGGCGAACAATCAACTGTTCCAGATAAGCTTCTTTTGCCGCTTTAGGCGCGTCGGCTTCCTGGACAGCCAGCGCCACGGTGTGCGGACCAATGTGTCCGAAATGTAGATAAGCCGACAAACGGCTGGTGCCATCGAGCTCCGGCTTGTTGCGATCATCCGGATAAGCTGCCAGTTCCTTTCGAACAAAACTCTTCAGCCGCTTGAGCGCCTGGTCTGTTCCGCCAACGATGTTGCGCACGGGCGGCACAGATCTATCCAGCTTCCATCCTTCAGTGATGTCCACATCGGGCGCAAGCGATTTCAACCGAAGCGGCGGTACCCACTCGACCTTGGCGCGGGTATTACCCACCTGCTGCAGAAATTCCGGCAACAGTCGCCGAATGATCGGACGCGCTGTGTAAGCGCCATATTGCTCTTTCATCAGCAGCTTTGAGGGGACTATCACGTCGGCGTCGACAGTCCAGAGCGGAACTCGAAGCTGTTCTGTCACTTTTGCGCGCCAGTGTTCCGGCTCGCGCATTGGATTCTCATCGCCCACCACCAACGCCGGGCAAACCTCGGAACAAAACTTCAACAGATGATGATCAGGATAGCGGCGAAGCACGAAGCCAATGCCGCGTTTCTTCAGGCCGGCGGCAATCGCCGGGATACCCTGATTGAGAAAATGATAGTGCCGCAGATTGGCGTGGGGATAAAACGGGATAGGCGCAAAAAACACAACGCAGGGCTTGCCCAACAGGTTTGCCGCCTGCACCGCAATCTCCAGCGCAGGATTATCCAGCGCCCGCTGTGCCCTCTGCATCCAGTAAACGAGGCATTTGGCTTCCCCGTCCAGTTCGCCGGGTCGACGGATAGTAACGCGCGAGTTTGAGCTTAGACGCTCAAGTTCGTCCATTCTTAACAAGTACCACGGCGTCGGCAAAAATGTCTGTAATTTGACAAAGGGCGCAAGAATGCGCAAGAGCAGATCAGAATTCTTTCCTTTGCGCCCTTCGCGTTCCTTTTGCGGTAAAAAGGTCAGCCAATTGCTATGATGGAAAGGCAGTGAACCCGCAAAGCATCCGCCTCTTGGCCTTGGACATTGACGGCACTTTAACTGATCCAAATTTTCAAGTGCCTGCCCGCAATATAGCGGCTCTACGAGCAGCGCATGAAGCCGGCATCGAAATCATTCTGGCCACGGGACGCCGCCATGACTATGCCTTGCCAATCGCCGAGGAACTTGGCTTCCCTATCTGGCTTATAAGTTCCAATGGAGCTCTGATCCGCTCCAGTGACAACGAGACCTTTTTTACCGATCGCCTGCCCGCAAGAACCGCCCGCGAACTCATTCAGTATATGGACGAATTCCGCGGGCATGCCGTGCTGACATTTGATCGCGCCGCGAACGTTCCGGGCAATGATTCATTGGTGCTGGAGAGCGCCGATGAGCTCAACAACACCGTTTCGCGATGGCTGCAACTAAATCGGCCTTACATCAAGTTCGTCTCGCCCTTAGAGGACGCACTGACCGAGGATCCTTTGCAGGCCATGTATTGCGGCCGGGTAGCTTTGATGGAGAAGCTGCAGAAGCGGCTCAACCAAGCTGCTTTTTTGGACAAAATCACTGTGATGAGGACCCAATATGACCATCGCGACCTCTGCATTTTGGACATCCTGAACCGGGAATGTTCCAAAGGTCACGCTTTAAAACGATGGGCGGAAGAACGCGGGATCAGCCGGGAGCACGTTATGGCCATTGGAGATAACCACAATGATATGGAAATGCTTGAATTTGCAGGAGTTGCGGTTGTTATGGGAAATGCATCCAATGAATTGAAGCAGAACGGCTGGATTGTAACCGGCAGCAACGCGGAAAGCGGCGTAGCCCAGGCGGTCTACGACATTTTGGGGCTGGCTTTCAGCAACTAGTTGGGCGAAAATAGAGTTCTTGCGCTGGATATGAGATTTTCAAGGACATTAACGGTCGTAGCGATTCTGGCGCTGGCGCAGATGTCCGCCTTTGCCGGTCAGATTGCCATCCTCAAAAATGGATTTTCCATCCATTTTGATCGCAAAGAGCAGACCGCCAACTCCACCAGGCTTTACACCTCCACGGGGTATTTAGACATCGCCAGCAATCAGATTGCGTCCTTTGAACAGGATGAAACTCCACCCGCGCCTGAACCGCCAGCGGCAGCCCCGGCGACTCAGCCAACCTCTCCGGTCGTCCCTGCGAAGCCCTTGGTGAATAAGCCGGCGGCAAATATGCTTCCGGCAGCTCAGCCAGTGGCGATCAATAAAGTCATAGCTCCGCCCAGCGTGGCTCCAGCGGCCATCGATCTGGATCAGGTGGTCTTGGAAGCCAGCACCCGGAACCGTCTTGATCCTGACTTTGTCAGGAGCGTGATCATGGCGGAGAGCAACTTCAAGACTCATGCGGTATCAAAGAAGGGCGCTTTAGGACTGATGCAGCTCATGCCCGCCACGGCTGCGCAACTCGGCGTAAGTGACCCGTTCGATCCGCGGGCGAATGTGGAAGCTGGCACTGCGCACTTGAGCGCACTGCTGGATCGCTATCATAACGATCCGCTGAAGGCCCTGGCTGCCTACAATGCGGGAGCGCATCGGGTAAAGCAGTACAACGGCGTTCCTCCATATCGTGAAACGCGGGCCTACATCAACCAGATTGTTCGTGACTTCAACGCCAGAAAGCGCGCGCAAATGAAAGCAGCCGGCGTAACCAATGTGCCCAGTCCGGCCAAAGCCGCTGGCCCCAAGCCTGTAAAGAAAGCCAAGCCGCAGCAGGCAAGCGTAAATAAATCCGCAAGTCCGGCATAAGCATCTCAGTAGGAGACCAGCAAAGCGCGTCCTGCCAGCAGGACGCTTTTTGTATGATCTATTAAGCCCGACTAAATACATGAGCAAAAAACGATTTTTAATCACCGCCCTGGTGCTGGTTGTGCTGGCCGGTCTGGTCTACCTACAGGTGAGGGCCTGGAAGAAATTTGACTGGCACCGCTTCTGGGTGGCGACCCACAATACGAACAAGTTTTATCTCGTCGCAGGGGTGGCGCTGGTCTATGCCGACTACATTCTTCGCGCTATGCGCTGGAAGATCATGCTGCGTCCAGTGTGTCCTGAAGCCAAGACGTCGGACCTGGTGGCGCCCACCATGATCGGCTTTGCCGGGCTGGCGTTGCTGGGAAGGCCGGGAGAGTTTATTCGTCCGTACCTGATTTCACGCAAAGTGAACTTGAGCATGGCGTCTCAGTTGGCTGTGTGGACTGTGGAACGCATCTTTGATATGGGCGCGTTTGCCCTGATCATGGCCGTGAATATCCTGTGGTCAAGAGACACTCTCAGCCGGCTTCCTGGCTTTGCCAGCTCCGTCCGACGACATTTTCTAGGCCATGAAATTTCATCATTCACTTACTTTGAAATGTTTGCGTTCGCATTGTTGGTGGGCGTGTGCTTTGTGGGACTGCTGGCATTCCGGGTAAGAAAAAATCCTGCTGCTGCATCCAGCGTCTTTGTTCGGCTGTTTGGGCGAATCTCGCCTAAGTTTGGTCATGCAATAGGCAAACGCGTGCTCGCCTTTGGCCAAGGCCTAAACACAGTGGAAAACATGAAGTCCTTTTTTCAGTTATCTGTGTTATCTATTGTCATTTGGCTGCTTATCGGATTCGCCTATCTTGCGGTCACGCATGCCTACTCAATCCACCGCTTATCTCAGATGACCCTCTCCAGCGTCTTTCTTCTCACCGCAGCCAGCGTGGTTGGTGGGGTGTTGCAGTTGCCTGTTGTGGGCGGCGGATCGCAATTGGCGACGATAGGAATGCTGCGCGGCGTATTCAATTTTTCACCAGAGCTGTCTACCAGTTGCGGCATTATGCTCTGGCTGGTGACGTTCATGTCTGTTAGCCCAGTGGGACTCGCTTTGGCGCGGTCCGAGCATGTGTCAATTATGCAGATGGAAGAAGCAAGCATTCAGGAAGAAAAGCAGCTTTTGGAAAAGGACTAAGCGGCTGAGGATCGCAAATCCTGCGGTGATCTCAACTTCGAAACCACATTCTGCCTTTGCTGCCGAGCTTACGCCCGGCGATTCCGGTGCAGCATGGGACAGGTGCAGCATGCGCCGGAGTTAAAATTTCCTTTCTGGCTGCAAAGCGTCGTGATCTAACTGTAGATATTAGCGAGGTGTCCAGTGTGGATGGCTGGTGAAGAGGCCGCCGGTGAAGCCGATCTGGTAGACCAGTAGTATTCCGAATGCCAGGCTGAGCAGGCCAGAGACAAGCCCGAGGCGGTGCGAAAACTTTTGCCGGCCCTTTTCCATAAATGAGAAGGCAGAAGCAATGCTCATGGTAATCAGCATCATGCCGCCAACTGTTCCTGCTCCAAATACCAGCAGGTAAACCACGGCCCAGCGCGGATTGGGAATAGCAGCCAGAACAAGCAGGGCCACTGCGGCAGAGCCGGCAAGCCCGTGCACTACTCCAATAACAAAAGGCCTCACCGGACGATATAAAGCAAGCTTGCCGAAAAGACGATCAAGCAATGCCAATGGCGTGTGGTCGTGCCGATGTGGATGCGCTTCCGGCGCGTGCGAATGTACGTGGGTGTGAACATAGTCACCATGGGCATGCGGATGCGCGTGCAAAACCCTGGAATCCGTACTGGCATTAGCGGCAAGAGATCGTGCCGACCCCATGAACGCCACGACGTTCATGATGCCGAGAACGATTAACATGAGGGCCACGGAAAATTCCATGCCCAAACCAATGCGCGTGGGAATGACCACATTGAAGAGAATAATCAAAGCGCCAACCACAAAAATTGTGAGCGTGTGGCCCACGCCCCAGAATGCGCCTGTCAGCGCTGCGCGCGTAAGCTGGCGCTGGCGCGTCACAATGGTGGTAACGGCAATTACGTGATCGGAATCGGTAGCATGGCGCATCCCTAGAAAAAACCCCACCGCGATAATGGAAAGAAAACTCCCCATGCCTTTTTAACGATTTCCCTTCCCCAAGATCGTATCATTCTGGCCATAACCGGGATTAACGATCAGCTCTGAATTGAAAAGCCAGCGCTGTTCATCGATTGTAAATTTCCGTGAACAGCTTCAAACGACATTGGTCTGCTCCGCGAAGGCCGTCGCGGCTCAACCTCCACCTCCAGTTGCCGCCAAGTGTTCCCGGCGTGTTCATGCGCGCTTCGCTGCGCAGCCCAAGAACGTCCTGCATGGGAAAAAGCACGGTGTTAGCGACAGACTTCATGACTTCGCGAATAAAAATCCAATTTACTTCGTGATCGAGTTGATCTGCCGTAACGCCCAGGTAATTCTGCGCGTCCGCATACTCTTTTTTTACGTCAGCTTGAGTACGTGTGCTTTGCGCCACACCTGAGCGCCACCATCCGAACATTGTGTCATTGTCGTGTCCGCCCGTGTAAGCCACAAGGTGTCGCTCATAATTGTGAGGACGAAAAGTGGGCGCCTGCGGATCAGTACTGAACGCGAATTGCAAAATTGCCATGCCCGGATAGCCGAACTGGTTGCGGATAGCTTCCACTTCCGGCGTGATCACGCCCAGGTTCTCTGCGACAATCGGCAGCGGCCCAAGTTTTTCCGTGAGCACTCTAAAGAGTTCCGCCCCCGGACCTTTGACCCACTTGCCGTTCATGGCTGTCGATTCGCCTGCGGAGATTTCCCAGTAGGCTTCGAATCCGCGAAAATGGTCGAGCCGCACCATGTCGAACATCTTGAGCGAAGCGCGGAGGCGCTCAACCCACCAGTTATAGCCGTCCTTCTTCATGACGTCCCAGCGGTAGAGTGGGTTCCCCCAGAGCTGCCCCGTGGCGCTGAAGTAATCCGGCGGCACGCCGGAAACTTTCAGCGGGTTGCCCTTTTCATCCAGCCAGAACATTTCCGGATGCGCCCAAACGTCTGCACTGTCATGCGCCGCATAGATGGGAATGTCTCCCATGATGCGGATTCCAAGTCGCTCGCATTTCTGTTGAATCGCTTTCCACTGGCGGAAAAATACAAATTGCCAGAACTTATACGCATTGATTTCAGAAAAAAGCTTTTCGCTCCACCTCGCTAGAGCCGAATGATCCCGCGCAGCCAGAGCCGGGTCCCATGCGGTCCATACCCTTCCCTGATGTGCATCCTTGGCCGCCATAAAAAGCGCATAGTCATCCAGCCATGCCAGGTTCTCTTTCACGAATTTCGTAAACTCAGTTTTCTGTTCCGCCTTTGCGGAGGTAAAAAAGTTCAAAGCCGCTTTCCGGAGCAGGCTAAATTTCCAGGGAATCACTCGGCTGAAGTCCACGCGATCTTCAGGAAAATCTGGCAACGAGTGCAACTCTTCTTGCGGCAGCAGACCTTCCGCGACAAGCGTTTCCAGGCTGATGAGCATCGGATTCCCTGCGAATGCCGATAGCGACTGGTAAGGCGAATCGCCATATCCGGTGGGATTCAACGGCAGCACCTGCCAGATTTTTATTCCTGAATCATGCAGATAGGAACAGAAACGTAGCGCCTCCGATCCCAGTTCGCCGATTCCATAGGAGCCGGGCAAGGATGTAGGGTGCAGCAGTATGCCGGCCGATCGAGGGAATATCATTGCAGTTGTTCCAGAACTCCGTGAAGCGGAATACGAACCCAATCCGGCCGGTTCTCGAGTTCGTACTCAATTTCCATCAATCCTTTTTCAAGCGTGTATGCATCCAGCAGAGCCTTAATTTCCGGCTGGGTCCGCGGCAGACAGCCAGCGGCACCGGCGGTTTCAAAGTAGCCTCGCAGGAACAGCGCGCTCACCCACTGGTACCAGGCTTTGGCCCAGCGCTCCAGCCGCCAATCGGCATCCTGGGTAGTAACGATTCCCGGGACATGATTGAAGAGCACCGCGTGGGACACATAATGCAGAGAACGGATCATGCTGGCGACATCTTTGATGGGCGACCGTTTGATGCGCCGCTCACTCATGGGCCTTGTATAATCGCCGTCAAAATTTTTGATGATGAAATCACTGCCGGTGTAAAGCACATTTCCCAGGTGATAGTCGCCGTGATGCCGAGTTCGCATCCCGGAAATGCGCAAATCTCGCAGAGCGTTGAAGCGTTCACGCAACGTATCCTGTTGCTCAAGCACGGCCCGCGCTTCCTCCTGCGCCGCGCCCGATAGCTGCCCCACATGATGGCGGAGTACGTCGAGTGATTTATTCATCTGCGCGAGCAGTCCATGATAAAGACTGTGCCGATAGAACTCAGTAAAGGGCTCAGGAGCAAATTCCGGCAGCTCAGGATGGCTGCTAAGCACAATATGCAGTTCAGCGGTACAGCGCCCCAGCAGGACTGCTGTTTCAGCGTGCCCTCCAAGCAGTTCATTGATAACCCGCGGCACTGGTTGAGAGGACAAAACGAAAGGAGTACCTGACTTCAATTCCTTCAGGCGCGGATCATCTTCACCAATAGCAAGAGCGCGTTCAAAGAAAAGTCCCAGATGGTCCAGCGTGTATGCCCATCCATCGGCTGCATTACGAAGGTACGCTGTGAGGGTGCCCAGCGTTGTAACTTGCTCAATCTCATCTTGCGTAACATGGTATTCGATAGCCCCGAGCATCCGGGCAACGTGAGCAAAGCTCGTGTAGCTGGTCAGGAACTCGCCAATTTCGCGATCAGGGTTAGGCCCTGGCTCTACTTCGCGGTAAAGAGTGAAAACAAAGTCCTGCCCCAGAGTCACCTGGATCTTGTGCGCATCCAAGGTTTGTGGCTGGGGGTCCAAATTGGAGCGTACGCGCCCCCAGGCTTCGCGAAAAGCCCTCGTATGTGTGCCAACAATATCTCCGTTTTCTCCCTTGATCCGGCGGCGGCGCAGCATTGCCTTCAATAGTGCGTCATTAAACTGCCGGTCAAAGACGGAGCCATACAGAATCGATTGCGGATCCGGTAGGCCTTTTACCTTGGCCAGGACCGTGTGAAGCCTTTCCCGCAAAATTGTCTCCGCCTGCTCTCCTGTTGCCAGCGAAAGCGGAATCGTGAACATTTCTGGTTCACCGTCAGTATATTCAAGGTTTGCCAGCAGAATGTGCGCCATTGTTTCCGGCAAGGCAATCACATCATGGATATGCACGTGCCGGATCGTCCGATGTTTCTTGGCGAACCATGATCGCCTACGCAAGATGAGCGGAAGCAGTTTGGCAATGGCATTGCGCGTACCCGTGCCGAAAATTTCCTGCGGATCCACTTCAAGCACAGGTAGGTCTTCTGCCCGTGCGGTCACCGATAGTGATTCATGGATCTGCTCACGGGGCTGCAGATGGAACCATTGGAATGCGTGCGGTCCTAGTGAAAGCAGGTAGGGTTGTTCGCTAATCGCGGGAAAATGGTTGCGACCAAAGACTTCCACCGGGACAGCTTCACGATGCCTGGACAAGTCCAGCTCCGCGCATTGAGTAAAGCGCGAAAGATTGGCCACCACGAGGATCTTCTCGTCTTCAAATTCGCGTACAAAAGCCAATATCTTCCGATTGCCCGGAAATAAGAGTTCCATTTTTCCGCGGCCGAAAGCCGGGTGCTGTTTACGCTGCGCAATCATGCGCTTCATCCACCACAGCAACGAGTGCGAGTTATTGTTTTGCGTCTCTACATTCAGCGCTTCATAGTGATATTCCGGATCGATATTGACCGGCAGATACAGCTTCTGCGGATTGGCGCGGGAAAAACCGGCATTGCGATCCGGGCTCCATTGCATGGGAGTACGGACTCCGTTGCGGTCGCCCAGATAGATGTTGTCGCCCATGCCAATTTCGTCGCCATAATAAAGGACCGGCGTTCCAGGCAATGAGAGCAGCAGCGCGTTCATGAGCTCAATGCGGCGGCGATCATTTTCCAGCAATGGCGCCAGCCGGCGACGAATGCCAAGGTTGATCCGCATCCCACGATCCTGGGCATAAGTGCGATACATATAATCGCGCTCCTCATCCGTCACCATCTCCAGCGTGAGCTCGTCATGGTTGCGTAAAAACATGGCCCACTGGCAATTCTCCGGGATGGGTGGCGTAACGCGCAGAATCTCAGTGATGGGATGGCGGTCTTCCATTCGCAACCCCATAAAAAGACGCGGCATAATGGGAAAATGGAAGGCCATATGGCACTCGTCGCCCTTTCCGAAATAGGCAACAGCATCTTCCGGCCACTGATTGGCTTCAGCCAGCAGCATTCGGCCTTCATACTTTTCGTCTACATGCTTGCGCAACTCTTTTAGCGCGATGTGGGTTTCCGGCAGGTTCTCACAGTTCGTACCCTCGCGCTCAAATAAATACGGGACTGCGTCCAGACGCAAACCGTCCACGCCAAGATCAAACCAGAAATCCATGGCGGCAAACATGGCCTTGCGCACCTCTGGATTTTCCCAGTTGAGGTCCGGTTGGTGTGAATAGAACCGGTGCCAATAGTACGCCTTGGCCACCGGGTCCCATGTCCAGTTGGAGCTTTCAAAGTCCTTGAAGATGATGCGAGCGTCGCGATATTTATCTGACGTATCACTCCAAACGTAAAAATCTCGCCAGCGGCTGCCCGGAGGCGCACACCGTGAACGCTGAAACCACAGGTGCTGGTCAGATGTGTGATTGAGTACCAGTTCCGTTATCACTTTCAACCCGCGCCGCTTTGCCTCACGCATGAAGCGCTGAAAATCTTTCAATGACCCATAAGATCGGTGCACATCCGTGTAATCGGATATGTCATAACCGTCATCTTTCAGAGGGGAAGGACAAAAGGGCAAAAGCCAGATGGCAGTAACGCCAAGGTCTTCCAGATAGGGCAATTTCTGGGTTAGTCCTCCAAAGTCACCGATGCCATCGGTAACGCTGTCGGAAAAGGCCCTGACATGAACTTCGTAAATGATTGCGTCTTTGTACCAATCCTGCATGCGGTCGAGGTGAACTGAATAGGACTATTAAATTGTATCTGGAGTTGGCTGCTGAACGGCACAACGTCGCGATCTACGCTTAGGCGGCGTGCCAGGATAAATTTTCAAGGCGCGCCTTCCACAATTTTCGATGAGAGCATGACCGCAGCTTCGATCGCTCAATCTGCTCTCGTTCACCATGGATAATGAGTATTCCAAAAGAATTAAAGATCGGCGTACGAGATCAGGTCTATTTGATGACGAGCAAGGGCTTTTTTTATCTCTGTTGATGTCAATGCTGCAAGCTCGACCTCCCTTGATCGTGTCAGGCGTGTTCCCGCTGCCTTTAAATCAAAATCTGAATATCCCGGATGACAGACCAGTTCCCATGTGCCTTCAGGCAATGCTTCAAGGATTTGCAAGAGCCTTTGCCGATCCAGCAGGCCCGTGACCGCGATTCCGACGGTGCCGTCAGTGGATGTAATCCCTTCCTCTTTCAGTACCCGACGGAATTCCGCAGCAAACATCTGGAATGTCATAACACCAGCCGAGCGCAGCCAGAGCCCCGGACTACGAAACACCATTCCGGTGGGCCAGCAGCGTATCGGTTCAAACGGGTTTCTTACGGCGCGAATACCGCAAGCTTTCGCGGCGCGAACCATGGGCCGCAAAATATGCGGGAACATGTGGGTGTGCTTGTGGCTGTCAAGGTGGGTCAAATTAATTCCTTGCGACTGGAGCTTGCGAATCTGAGCTTCTACTTCGCGCTGGATTTCATCGGCAGCAATCTGCTTACGAATTGCCGCCACAGCAAACTGCTTCAAACTCGAACGAAAACGCTGCGAATTTCCTGCCAGTGAAGGAAGATTTTCCGTGAGCGGGACACCATCAATCAGCACGACGTGGCATCCAGTCTTAAGGCTCCCCAGGGCCTGAGCCAGATCGATTGCCGATTCCGTGGCATTGGCATTGGCCATGAGCGTGGCTGAAGTCACAATGCCGGATCGATTACCTTCAATGATTGCGCGGTTCACGCCCGAGGTCAGGCCAAAATCATCTGCGTTAACGATGAGACGACGCACTGGGTGAGTCTAACAAAAAACCCTTTACCCCAAAGGACACGAAAGAAATGAAGTAGCGAAATGGTCGAAAGAATTGCTCTGGTTGCAGCAAGAAAGTTCGGCTTGAGGATGCAATCGGGCTCGGAATTTGGCAGTTCACAAACAGACGAAAAAACACATCTCTGTGTTCCTTCGTGTCCTTTGTGTTTAAACCTAAGCTGTTTTTACTTCCTGAGGGCGAGGCTCTCTTTCACCCAGGAACATCTTGATTTTTTCCAGAAGCGCGGGAAAGAGATCTTCTTTTTGAAGGCAGGCAGCCACGTCCTTGCCCCCGTCGATTGGACCGTAACCGGTCACGATAATTACAGGAACCTCGGGATTTTTTTCGTGTACCTTTTTGGCAAGTTCAACCCCATTCATGCCGTCCATGCGGAAGTCGGTCACCAGAATATCGAAATCTTCTTCGTCGAACTTCTTCAGAGCTTCCGTCCCGTTATAAGCACTAACTGCCCGATAGCCCTGCATTTCCAGAATTTCGCAGCTCAACCGCGCCAGGACTTCATGGTCGTCAACGAAAAGGATCGCGCGCATGGATGACTCCTTGTGGCAACAAACGGATGGGAGCACTTAAAAAAGACCAAAAATCCGACCAGCAGCTTCGGCCTCAGTTCTTTGTTTCATAATACGCCTGAAAAGATGCCCGCAGAGTTAGTATTTTTGGTCCTCGGCAGCCACCTTTAAGGTACTAACCATGTTTAAAACCAACCCGTTACTGGCCTTCCGGCGGCAAATACAGCGCGGGCGTGTTGCTGTTCTTCATGGCCTCGTTGAAAGCAGGCACGTCCGTGGACATGAGCTGCTTCCAGGCCGCCAGTTGCTCATCTAATTGGCTTCGCAGCATCTTGAACACCTCATATTGTTGTTGCGATGGCGCGCTATCACCCGCCTGCACAATCGAGATGAATGAATCAAGCTGCTCATTGAGCATGTTCGGGAAGGCAAGGTTCGCTTCCGATCCCTTCATGTTTACCTGAATAAGGCGTTCCTCCACAGGGGCCATTTTCTTGTCCAGCGCGGCGGCTTGTTCAAGTAAACCTTTCATTTTTGGATCATCATCAAAACGCTGCTGGACAGCCTTGATTTCTGCTCGCATAGTGCGCACCTGGTTCACCGCGCGATGTAAATCATCGTTCGCTTTATTTACCTGCATGGCCAATTCAAACTGTTTGCGCACGTCATCAGGATTCACGTTCTTGGTACGCGGATCCATTATGATTTCCAGCGGCTGCGACACGCTCTGCTTTCCGGCCGTCAGCTTGATTGTGTATTGCCCGGGCTGGACCAACGGCCCCTGTGGCCCCTGGTCACTGTAAAACGCTCCCGGAATTTTTACTGGCGGCTCCCAGCGCAGGTTCCAAGCATAGCGATTCATGCCTGCTGCGGCGGGAATGGTGGTGACTTCCTTCACTTGGTCTGGCCACTCCGGCGGCTGTTCATCACCTTTCTTTTCCTTGCTGGAAAGCGTGCGGACGACTTTGCCGGACGAATCGACAATCTCAAGCTTTACTTCATCTTTTGGCGCTGCCTTAAAGTAATAGTTGATGATCGCTCCCGGCGGCGGATTATCGCCTACCGGCCCGCGCCGTTCGATGTCTGTCGGCAAGTGCAGGCG
The DNA here is from genome assembly GCA_963831465.1 of Terriglobia bacterium. Lineage (GTDB taxonomy): Bacteria > Acidobacteriota > Terriglobia > Terriglobales > Acidobacteriaceae > Angelobacter. The sequence goes on from CAWHQH010000030.1 coordinate 81,119, forward strand.
CAGCGCCGTCTCAGGTTTGAACAGCACCATTTCTGCCGTAGAAGAAACTGAATCTAGCTGCCGCAGCGGAGTAATGTCATCCAGTACCCAGAAGGCGCGTCCATGCGTGGCAGCAATCAGGTCATCACCATGAATTTCAAGATCATGCACCGGGACAGTTGGCAGATTCAGCTTCAGCGGCTGCCAGTGACCTCCGTCATCCACTGAAAAGTAAACGCCGGTTTCAGTTCCCGCATAGAGCAAGCCTTTGCGCTTGGGATCTTCCCTTACAGAGCGAACGTAGGAACCTTCCGGGATTCCATTGGCAGTGAGGATCCAGCTCTTGCCGTTATCTCTGGTGCGGAAAATCAGCGGTCGAAAATCATCAAATTTATGCCGATCAACTGCCACGTAAACGGTGTTGGGATCATGATGTGAAGGCTCAATGATGCTGATCATGCTCCATTCCGGCATGTCTTTCGGCGTAACATTGGCCCAGTGCTGGCCGCCATCCGTGGTGAGTTGAATCAAGCCGTCGTCGGTCCCGGCCCAGAGCGTATCTTTCTTGAGCGGCGACTCCGCCAGGGCAAAGATGGTGTCATAGTATTCAACGCTGGTAATGTCCAGCGTGATTGGACCGCCGGAGGGCTTCTGCTTTGATTTATCGTTGCGCGTCAAATCACCGCTGATCGCTGTCCAACTCTGTCCGGCATTGGTGGACTTGAACACCATCTCGCTCGCCGTATAAAGCGTGTTCGGATCATGAGGAGAAATCATCAACGGCGACGTCCAGTTAAAGCGATGCAGCAATTTTTCCGCGCCGTTGCCGGAAACATCCAGCGGCCAAACGGAAATATCCACCACCTGCTCCGTGCGTTTATCAAAGCGGGACGTAAACGCTTCGGCATTGGCAAATGTGATGTTTGGATCGGTAGGATATGGCGCGATATAGCCGCTTTCTCCGCCGCCCACGGGGTACCAATCCTGCCGGCCAATCACGCCATCGTCGTCATAGCTCTTAATGGCGATCGTGGAGTTATCCTGCTGCGCCCCGTAGATGTAATAAGGCCAGCGATTATCTGTAATCACGTGGTAGAACTGCGCCGTCGGCTGGTTGTACTGCGTCGACCACGTGCGCCCACCGTCGAGTGAGACCGTTGTTCCGCCGTCATTGCCGTTAATCAGATGGTCCGGATTGTCCGGATCAATCCACAATCCGTGATGATCACCGTGGGGCGCAGGCAGCAAGCCAAAAGTACGTCCGCCATCCGTGGAGCGGAACATGCCGGTATTCAGCACGTAAACCGTGTCCGGCGACTTGGGATCGGCGAAGATGTGGCTGAAGTACCAGGCGCGCTGGCGCAGGCGTCCATCTTCATTCATGCGAATCCAGTTATCGCCGCCATCGTCCGACCGGTAAAGCCCGCCTTCTTTCGATTCCACCATCGCATAAACCTTGTTTGAGTCCGCGCCAGAAACCGAGACGCCAATCCGCCCCATGATCCCCGCAGGCAAGCCATGTCCTTCAATGTGCGTCCACGTAGAGCCGCCGTCAATGGATTTGTACAATCCGCTGCCTGGGCCGCCGCTGTTCAGGCTCCATGGATTTCGATAAACCTCCCACAGCGAAGCAAAGATCGTGCTGGAATTGTTGGGATCAAACACCACGTCAATTGCGCCGGTCTTGTTGTCTTTATATAAGACCTTCTGCCACGTAGCGCCGCCATCGGTCGTGCGAAAGATGCCGCGCTCTTCGTTTTGTCCGTAGGCGTGACCCAGAGCGGCAACAAAAACAATGTTCGGATTTTTGGGATCGATAATCAACGCGCCAATGTGCTGCGAATCTTTTAAACCAACATTTTTCCAGGTCTTGCCTCCATCCACTGACTTATAAACGCCATTACCATACGAAATGTTGCCGCGTATGCAAGCCTCGCCTGTGCCAACGTAAATAATGTTGTGGTCAGATTGCGCCACGGCAATTGCGCCAATGGACGCAATCGGCTGCTTATCAAACAATGGCTGCCAGTTCGTGCCCGAGTCTATGCTCTTCCACACGCCACTGGAGGCTCCGCCAAAATAGAAAACGTTCGGCTCGCCAGGTACGCCGGTCACTGCGAGTACACGGCCGCCACGGAATGGCCCTACCTGCCGCCAGCGCATTGCGCCAAAAAGTTTTTCGTCGATCTGTCCTGCCGCAGGCGGTGGCGTTTGTGCCGGAGTCATGGTCTTGCTGGACGATTTTTTGGCTGGTGCGCCCGCAGGCTTCTTGCCTTGCTTGTCTTCAGATGTCTGAGGATTTTTGGGTGATTGCGCCATTGCGGCGCTCATCGAACAAATTAAGCACAAAACAAAGACACGACTCCGAAAGATCATAGCGGACACAACTCCTTATGTAGGCCGAGCGGGTAATGATACGCCTTCAGACGAGAGTTGGCACTTGCCGCAAAAATTGGGTGGGTTATTTCGCTACGAATTGCACCAACCCATCGCGGTAATCAATCGTCAATTTCATGTTTTCCATGGCGCTGAAGCCAATCTGCCCGGAGACTTCAATCCCCAGGTCTTTGCTGACTGAATGAAGATCGACTGTGCTGATTCGATCATGGTGGTTGACTTTGGCAAATCGCAGCGTTGCGTCGTCGGCGATAAAGGCGCTGTTCACCACGCCGCTGGTCCCGGACATGGGCGAATTGAAAGCCCGCATCTCCGGCATGAATCTTGCCAGCTCGGGTGAGACAGTATTGGCATTCGAGCCGCTATCCACCACGAACAGCCCACTTGCTTTTTTCCCGACTTCCGTGGGTAGCAGTAGAAAATGCCCGAGCGTGAAAGTCGGCGCGAAGGCTTCTACCTGCGGGGGCCTGCCGTCATTACTGGGAGCGAGCATTGGCTCCAGACGAAGCTTGCGTGCAGGCATGTCCAGGGTGATCAGGTACTTGGAGAAAACATCCATGCCGATGATTCCGTCCACTTCCGCAATCTCTCGTCGGTGTGGCCTGAACAAAGCAATCATGAAATTCAAGATTGCCAATCACAACTTTATCGATCCACGCCTTGTAGCCGACAGCCGGTCCCGATTTGCCAACCCCCTCAATCGCCTGCTCTGAAAGTTTGCGCGCGCCAATTTTTTCCGCCAGTTTCCGCGTGATGGTGATACCCGAAGATCCAGTATCCACCAGCAGCGTCACCATGGCGCGATCATTCAGCCGCACGCGCAGCCCGTAACCGCGCAACACCATCCGTGCGCCCACGGTCAGCGCTTCCATCTTGATTTCCGTACGCTCCACGTCGCGTGCCGGAATCCAGGTCTTACGGCCGCCAAGGATTTTACGAAATCTTTGTATTCGCGCTCATGGCGCTCCGCTTCCGGATCATTATGGAACTCAGCCAGATGCCGCTCCAGTGCCGCGACAATTTCCGGATACGGCAACCGGACGGCCCACTCATAAAACGCATCGCTATCCTGGGGATCAAGCTCATGGGCTTTGCCGATGTTTTCCTTCGCTTTGCTGTGGCGCGTATTAACATCGTCAACTTTTCCCTGCCCCAGCCATGCACGAGCACATTTGTCGTCCAGCTTGAGCGCAGCGCGATATTCTTCTTCAGCTTGTGAGATAAGGCCGCGGCGGTAGTCAACGTCGCCGCGTTCGGCATGGATGATTGCTGAATCCGGAAATGCGGCGAGCGCCTTCTGTGAGCTTTCTTCGGCAACCTTAACGTCATCCGCCTTTAAGAGACTGCGGACCAGACCGGCATACGCTTCAGGCGAGGGCTTGGCCTCAACAATTTTCCGAAACGCCGCAGCAGCGCCACGAAAATCGGCTTGGCGGAAAAGATGGTGCGCATTGTCCAGCGCGCCATCATCCGCTGGCCAGCGACGTCCTGCGCCCAAGACAGCGAAGACAGCGCCGCAAACACAATGATCAGCAGCAAGCAGAGCTTGGGCACAACTCCAGAACGCATCACCAGAGAATACTTGCGCAAACGATCATAGGCAAAAGCCTGGGTTATTCGCGGGCTTTCTTGAATTCATACACTTCAAGATTGACCAATCCGTCACGATAATCAATCGCCATTTTCATTTGTACAAGCGTACGAATGCCAATGAATCCTGCGATCTCGGTGCCTTCAGCAGCACTGATGTTGTCAGTTGAGAAAACTGGAAGGTCATGGCTTTCGATCCGCATCTTGGCGAACTGCAGGATCGCTTTCTGGCCGGTTAAAACTTCCTGCACCCTGCCGCTCACGCCTTTCATGGTGTAATCACCATCCGCGCTGGCTTTGGTCACTTGCGAGGCAAGCTTCGGGCTCATGATGTTGAGGTCTGCGCCGGTATCGAGGATAAAATTTCCCGTCGCCTTGTCATTGACCACCACGGGCACCACAATGTCATGCCCAAAACGATAAAACTTGGTGAAGGACTGCATTTCAGGCGCAATATAGCGGTCCTGGGCCGGATCATCGTCGCTGGTGGCACTCGGATTTTTGGGCAGAGGAGACAGCAATACCTTCTGTGCACGAAAATCCAGCGTGACCAGGAATCTCCGGAATACGTCAGGGCCAATAAGACCGGCTTCATCGGCGATGTTGTTTTTGCTGGAAACCGTAACGACGCAGTTATGAAATTCCACGCCGCCTATGGTGATTTTATCGATCCAGGCCTCGTAGCTGAGCGTCGATCCCTGGTCGCCAATGCCGCCAATCCGGCTGTCGGCGATCTTTACTGCGCCCGCCTTCTCAGCCAGCTTTCGTCCGATCGTGATTCCCCCCGCGCCCGTATCTAGCAGCAGAACGGCTGAAGCCCGATCGTTAAATTTCACCTGGAGACCGAAGCCCTTGCTGATATTCATGGGACCGTTGCGGTTGATGTCATAAACTCCAGTGAGTTCCCGGCCATAAGGCATCACTTTCAGCTCCGTGGGCTTAAACTCACTGGTAAGGATCCACGGTTGCTTGCCTGCAAGTGCGGTAAGATATTTGATTTGGTTCGCTTGGACGTCAGTTGGATGGTCGCCGGCCGACTTCTTGATTGCCTCAAGCTGCTCCGCATAAGGCAGTGTCTCTACCCAGTACTCAAAAATCTGCTCATCTTCAGGATCAAGTTGATGCGCCTTGGCAAATGTGTCTTTGGCCCGCTTATTCATGGAAACCATTTGATACATGCGGCCCATGCCGAACTGGGCGCGGGCGGAGTTGGCGTCCAACTTTAAGGCAGCGCGATATTCAGTTTCCGTATCGGCAAATTTTCCTTCGCGAAAAGCCACATCACCCGCGGCTGCATGCACCATGGCTGAGTTGGGGATGGCGGCAACTGCTTTCTTTGCGGCTTCCTCGGCCTCATCAAGCTTGTGCCCGCGCAGCAGGCTGCGGACTAATCCCGCATTCGCTTCCGGCGATGACGGATTCTTGGCAAGAATGGCCTGAAATGCTGCGGCGGCTTCTGCAAATTGGCTCTTGCTCATCAATGACTTGCGCCAGCCAATGGATCCGAAGCGGACAGAGGCAGCGTTGCCGGCCGCAGGTGGCACGGCAGGCTTGGCATTGTCGGCGGTGGCAGTTGCAACGGGAGTGGCGGGGTTGACATTATCCTGGACCGTGGTCTGCGCGGTGGCGGACGCAGTAAGGCATATGGCGAGCAACAAGCTGGGTTTCATGCGCCACATAGTACAACACAAACCTGAATTATTCTCCCAGCTTTTCGCCCTACGAATCCCGGCGCCCAACTATCTCGTCCAAAAGTAATTGTTATCACGGAAGAGAGTTAGCTGCTTCCTTCACCACTTCAGTCACCCTCACGATTTACAATACAAACTGCTCACGCGTGCGAAAGTGGCGGAATTGGCAGACGCACCAGACTTAGGATCTGGCGCCGCAAGGCGTGGGGGTTCGAGTCCCCCCTTTCGCACCAACAGTCTTTGGAGATCCTTCGACGCCCCCTCACCCAAGGTTCGGGGTTGCTCAGGATTTCGGCAGCAGGCTCCCGCTTCGCTCACGCCCGCTAATCGCCTCAATTTAGGATCTGGCGCCGCAAGGCGTGGGGGTTCGAGTCCCCCCTTTCGCACCATTAACCAATCTTTCAAGTCACACCATTTCCTGATTTCTAGAGGTTTAGGTATTAGCACCTTTGCCTTCCAGTTCTGGATTGTAGAAGCCTCTGAAATGTGGTTAGATCTGATACACCCACTACGTCGTTTGGATACACTTTGGCTCAACGGCGAGTCCCAACTTTGTATATCTGCTTGAAAACAGGTTTGGGCCGCTCAATTGCCTGCTATCAGGGGATACCAAGCGCGCGGGCTCGAACACATGAAATATCAAGCCATTTTCGTCAGGATTATCACGGCCTTGCTCGCCTTGATGAGCACGCATCTTTTTTCACAGCAGACGCCTGAGCAGGAAATTGCGCAAATCGTCGCGCAAAGCCAGCAGGCACTGAGCGAGCACAATGAGCAAAAGGCGCTCTCGCTCATTCAGCAGGGGCTCATCAAGTTCCCTAATCAAGAAGAATTGCAGATTCAGTTGGCGCGAATCTATGTGGAGCAGAAGAAAGACCGCCAGGCGATTGGCCTGCTGAACTCGATCCTGTTGGCCAACAGCTCCAGCCGTAACGCCAAACTGGAACTAGCTCAGATTTTTGGCTATCGGGAGAATTATCGCGAATCTGACAGGCTCTACCGCGAACTGCTCGCAACCGATCAAGAGGACGAAACTGCGGCGCTTGGGCTGGTCCATAATTTGACTCTGGAAGGAAAGCGTGCAGAAGCGCGGGCGCAATTGCAGCAGGCCTTCGCGCGGCATCCCACCAGCCTGCAACTGCAACAGTACAGTGACTATCTTGCTTCTGAGCCGGTTGAAGGCCAGGCACGGCGAATTTCATCGCATACAAAACTCTGAATCGTTCTTTACTGATACTTCAGGAAACCGTTCTGTTTATTCCGGTCAAGGGTTTGTATATCAATTCAGCAAAAATCTTACCGCACGAATGGGGCTGGACGAGACTTCACTTTGGAAGACCGGCGCCTTCACTCAGACGGTGCTTTCTGGCGCTGGGGAAACTCGCCTGCGACTGGGCAAGTATGTTGCCGTGCGTACCAGCGCGGGGGCGGTGCGCTTTGCCGATACCAGCAGCCAGGTTCTTTATAACGGAGACCTGGAACTTTATCCGCTGAAAGGGCTTTCCCTTTCCGGCGGTTACTCGCGTTATCCCATTTCACCCACGTTCGATTCCACCGCGTTCGACCTGCTGGCGCAGGGCTGGCACAGCCATATTGATTATCGCGGACATAACTTCACTATTGCGGGCAGTCTTTCTCTCACCCATTATTCTGACGGCAATCACGCCGAGCGCGAATGGGGAGAAGCATTGCGTTGGTTCCCCTGGCACGACAATCAATTTGCCATTGGCGGCGGCTATGCTTTCCGCCATATTCATTTCACCAAAGACCTGAACCACGGCTACTTCAGCCCCAACCAATACCGCAGCCATCTTGGCGCAGCAGGATTCCGCATGCGTCTGGGCAAGCATTATCGCGGGGAATATATGGGTTATGGAGGCGCGGAAATTCTGGAAGACTTTGCCGGCTACTCGCCTGCGGGCGTTGCCGTAATGAAAAATGACTTTCTGTTTGGACCGTGGGACCTTGCCGCGGACTATTCCTATTACCACCTTATACAAACTACGGGCGCGTTCCGGGCGAACTCCGTGAGCGTGACGCTGGGTTACAAGTTTTGACGACACAGTCTTGATGGCAAAAGTTTTGACGAAGCAAGTTTGATGCTCGTACAAGTGTTTGACGACAGTCTTTAGCAGGCTGTAGAAAGGCTCTTTCGGATGTCCGGCAGCGAAAAAAATCGTAACTTCAGAATTCTGGTAGTGGATGACGATGATTCCACCCGCAGCCTGCTTAGCTCCGTGCTGGCCGCGGAGGGTTATGAATGCCTCACCGCCAACAGCGTGGCATCGGCAGACGTAATCCTGCGCCAGGAGCCGGTGCAGCTCGCGCTGCTTGATCTTTATCTGGGCACGGCCAACGGCCTCAACGTGCTTGATCTGATCAAAGTCCTGCAGCCGCAATGCGCTTGCGTGATTATGACGGCGCATACCAGCGTTGAGACAGTTACCAAGTCTTTGGGCTCAGGAGCCATTGAATATCTGGGCAAGCCGCTGTTGATCGACGATCTTCTGGCTCTTGTGCGCAAAGTGCAGGCCAGCAAACGCGCATCGGGCGAAGCTACTGCCACCGTGGACGAAGGTCCTGAAACATCCATCATTGGACGCACGCCGAAAATGCTGGAAGTTTATCGCGCCATTGCGCGGGTTGCGCCGACCGAAGCCAGCGTGCTGATTCTGGGCGCAAGCGGCACGGGAAAAGAGCTGGTTGCGCGGGCGCTGCATGACCATAGTTCACGCGCGGATAAGCCATTTGTTCCTGTGAACTGCGGTGCTCTTCCCGAAAACATTCTGGAGAGCGAGCTTTTTGGCCACGAAAAAGGGGCTTATACCGGCGCGGACAGCACCCGTCCCGGCCTGTTTGAAGCCGCGCACGGCGGCACGCTTTTTCTGGACGAAATTTCTGAAACCAAGCCCGGCTTCCAGGTCAACCTTCTGCGCGCGGTGCAGGAGCAACAGATCCGTCGCGTTGGCTCGCACAAGTACACACAGATCAACGTCCGCATTCTTGCGGCCAGCAATCGCGACCTGACCAAGCTGATGACCGAAGGCCGTTTCCGTGAAGATCTCTACTATCGGCTGAGCGTGGTGGTTATCAATCTTCCCGGACTTGAAGAGCGGCGTGAAGACATTCCTTTACTCGTCCAGCATTTCCTGAAGCGATCTAACCACAGGAGCAAGCGCAATATCACCATCACGGATTCCGCGGTAAAAATGCTAACCAATGCAGCGTGGCCCGGCAATGTGCGTGAGCTGGAAAATCTGGTGGAGCGGCTCGCAATCTTTTGTTCGTCGGGCGAAATCGGCGTGGCTGATGTGGAGCGCGAGCGCCAGATGGTCCGCACCAACGGCCTTCCGGACAAGACTCCTCCTTCGTCATTGGAAGACATGGAGCGGCAACATATATTGCGTGTGTTGCAGGAACACGCGGGCAACAAGTCAAAAGCGGCGCGTGCGCTCGGCATTGAAAGGAAGACTCTGTACCAGAAAGCGCGCCGGCTCGGGATTGATTTGATGGTCGGCTGATTGCAACAGGAGATATCGGTTTCAGCGATGAAGTTTTTCTCCAATTCGACGCAAGCAAGGCCCATCACCTGGGGCCGATGGATCAGGCTCAATGCCATCTTGCTAGGACTGGTGTGCCTGGTGAGCCTGAGCTTCCCTGTTTCCACGCTAAGCCAGAAGCTGAATGACTTCTTTTTCCGCGTGCGGCGTCCGTTGCCGGTTTCAAGCCAAGTCGCTCTGGTGCTGATTGACGATGCCACGCTGGAGCAGCATGGACGCTGGCCGTGGCCACGCGCCGAACTGGCAAAGCTGATTCGCGCTGTAAGCGCGCAGAGTCCAAAAGCCATTGGCGTTGACGTGCTCTTGCCCGAGACCGAGGATGAGCAAAATGATTCTGCAGTGACCAGCGCCATTCAGTCCGCGCCCAACATCGTGCTGGCGGCAAAAATTTCCACGTCACCGACCGGCAATTTGTGGATGGATCCGCTTCCCCGCTTTGCGCAGGCGGCCAAAGGGGTGGGGCACGTGCAAGCGATTATCGATTTTGACGGCCTCTGCCGCAGCATTCCCGTGCAGGAACCAAGCGCGGACGGATTGCGTCCAGCATTTGCGCTCAAGCTGGCTGAACTGGCCAAGCCCGGAGTGCTGGGGAAGAAAGTTGTTCTCGACGCGAACACGCCCGGCGTCGAACGCATGGCAACGCTACCGCCAATGCTTATCGATTATCGGCCTCAATTTGAGCCGGGAGAGGCAAATCCGCCATTCGTCGTTGTCTCCGCAGGCGATCTGCTGGCCGGCAAGCCGGCGCCGCAACTGGCAGGCAAAGCGGTGCTAGTCGGCTTTGGCGGCATCGACATCAGTGACCGGCTTATCACTCCGGTCAGCAACCAGCTTCCCATGCCTGGAGTGGAAATCAACGCCAACGTGGCAGATATGGCGCTAAGCGGCCGCATCTTGTCACAGATCGGCAACTTTGGCCAGCTCACGCTTTTGGTCCTGATGAGCGTGGTGTCGCTCTGGGTGGTGGTGCGATATCCCGGAGCGCGCGGCCTATTGATTCTTGTCGGTATGCTCGCGGGCGTTTATGTGGCGGCCTATTTCCTGTTTGCAGATTTTCATCGCCTGCTTGCTTACGGGCCGTTATTGGTCGCAGGCGTACTTGCCGCGCCCATCGCGCAACTGGAAAACCTGTTGATCGTCGATCGCGAAGTCACATCGCGCTTGCAACAGCTTCGCCACGCCATCAGTCCACACTATGGACAGCTCAAACCCGCCCAGCCAGGCACTGATCTCGCCAAGTGGCCGGCCTCTGATCGCTTGCATTGGAAGCTAGCCGCGCTTAAAGACCTTCAGGCGGAGCTGTCTTCACTTTATTCCTTCAACCAAACCTTGTTGGAGACCATGAATGAAGGCCTTGCGGTGTATGGCGCTAACGGCGCACTTCTGTTCAGCAACGAAACATGGACCGCATTTTGCGCAAGACATTCTTTGGTCACAGATAAACTTTCAGGCGTGACGCAACTTGCGGGTAGCTGGCAGGAACTGGCGAGTTTATCGCCCCAGCCCGCGTCATGGACAGAACAGGAAGTTTCACTCGCAGAAGAGTTGTGGCTCTTCCAAGCGGTTCGGCTGCCGTGGACGTCATTTGCTGAAGCCGGAGCGCTGTTGCTGATCGCGGAAGACATCACGGCTCGCCGCCAGCGTGACCAGGCGCGATCTGAAGCGCTGAGCTTTGTCACGCATGAGCTGCGCACACCGCTCATTTCCATTCAGGGCTTTTCTGAATTGCTGATGCGCTATCCCAATTCACCGGCAACCCGTGAAGCTCCATCCACCATCTTTCGCGAAACCAACCGCCTGGTGGCCATGATCAATACGTATCTTGAAGTCCTGCGGCTGGACGCCGGAGCGCGGCCTTTACGACTGGCGCGCACCAGCATCAGCACCATGGTGGAACATGTGCAAAAAGTGGTGCAGCCGCTGGCTGCCGCGGCCAAGGTCTCGGTCAGGGCAGAGGTGGATTGCGAGGACGGGTTTGTGCAGTGCGATGAAACGCTTATCTCCGGCGCTCTGCTCAACCTGGTCAGCAATGCCATCAAATACGGAGCTAACGGAACAGAGGTACTGATACGCGTCCATTCTTCCGGCGACGAAGTACAGTTTGAAGTACAGAATTCCGGCCCGGTGATACCGGAGGCCGAGTTAGAGCAATTGTTTGAACGCTTTTATCGTCCCGCCCGCAGCGAATCGATTCCCGGCTGGGGCTTGGGACTGAGTTTTGTCCGCCGCATTTCCCAACAGCACGGCGGAAGAGTAAATGTAACGAGTAATCAATCCGCAGGCACCACGTTTGCATTTACACTGCCGCGCGGCGCCTGTGAAGTTTCAGAGGTGACACCATGAAGAACAAATTAATTTTTACGCTCATCGGCTTTGTGCTCTACTGCGCGTCTGCCGTTGCGCAGGAATCCTCACCAGCGGCTACCGCCAGTGCCCCTTATGCCGGGGCCACAATTTCCGACTTCAGAGGAAAAGTCAGCATCCAGCTTCCCGCGCAGGCATTTGCCGCGCCTGTCCGAGGCGAAATACTGCCGCCGGATACGACCGTGAGTACCGACGATGGCCGTCTGCTGCTGAAGCTCTCTGACGGAAGCGATGTGTTGGTCCGCGCGCATACCAAGCTCTTGTTGAAGCAGCCCGAGACCAGTGGATGGAAGTATTTTCAGCTTCTAATGGGCCGCGTCCGCACGCAAATTCAAAAGCGGATGGGCGGATCGCCTGCTTTTCAGATCGGCACGCCCAGCGCGGTCATTTCCGTCCGCGGCACCAAGTTTGACGTTGAGGTTGATCGTCGCGGATTCACTGAAGTGGACGTGGATGAAGGTGTTGTGGAACTTGAGGCCGTGACTGGCCGCGGACAATCCGTAATGATCACCGCCGGCTTCTCCAGCCGCGTGGGTATGGAAGGCGGTCCGGAGGTTCCCCGCCCCACACAGGATTTGCGTCCGCAGCTTGACCGCCCCAGCCGCCGGGACAGCGGCAGCAATTCGACCGACGATAACGATCCAATCAAGAGCCTGCGTGTGGCTGATCAGCGCGACCCAGGAGATCACCACGGCGGCGGCGATCCAGATAGCAGCGGGCATTCCTCCGGCTCAGGTGATAATGACCATTCATCAGGATCAGGCTCTGGATCTGGATCTGGTTCAGGATCTGGCTCTGATGGCGGCTCGGGATCCGGCTCCGACGGCGGCAGCGGGAGCGGCGATGACCATCATCATGGAGGCAGACCGCCGGAGCAAATTTAGGTGCACCACAAATTCGTGTTTAGATTTCACTAATCGCGGCGATGTTTTTTACAAACAGCGCCGCGTTTTTATTTGTCCAGACAGACAGACGGCATATTGAAATGCGGTTTGTATCCGGAATACACGGGTGCATGGGTCACATTAACCCAACCGCCCTTTCCGCAATAACCTGAGTTGCTGAAACGAAAAGACTTAAGGGTCGTACCGATCTGGCACGCCGACTGCATTACGCAAGGCAAGTCAGCATAGATTCCCCTGTGCTACTTCGCCACTGAAAGGAAAAGGTACAGCCCTGAAAAGCTTTCCCCAAGCTTCGAACGCCACCGCTTATGCCGCGCATGATCCGCTGCATGAGCGCACCGGAAGTGCGTTGTCTTGGCGAATACTGGGGCATGTACAAGGGAGCGATGACAAGACGGAGTCGCCCCACTATCAGGACGATGTTCGTAGTACTCTACTAACACAACGCCACTCGATCGAATCCTCATACATTTTCACTCTTGGAGGCCCAATGAGACGGGTTTATTTGTTCACACTGCTATGCGTGGTGTTTGCTTTGTTGCTGACAGGTTGCGGAGGCGGTTCCACCAATCAAGTTTCCACCGGCGCAGGACAGGTTATCCTGCAGACTGGCGACGCCGTTAATGACCAGATTGCAAAATTTGAGCTCAACATCAGCTCTATCACCCTTACCGGCGTAAGCCCAACTGCTACCACCGCGAATTTGCTGGCAAAACCAGCTGAAGTCGAGTTTTCACATGAAGCCGGGACATTTGAGCCTTTAACGCTCGCGAACTTGCCGCCGGGTACTTACAACGGGGCCACAATCACTGTGACCGGCGCTGAAGTCGTAGTACTTAATGCCGGTGTACCCACAAAGATTTCGTCCACTATTTCCAGCGGCACAGTGAATGTGACCTTTGCCAACATCACGGTTAGCAGCACGCCGCTGTTCCTGAACTTTGATCTTGATCTGGCAACATCCGTTGTACTGAACGGAACGCCGATCACTTCAGCCACCATTACTCCCACGTTCAACGTCACTTCAGCCGCCACGCCGCCGGCCGGCGATGAAGGAAATGAAGATCACGATAACGGAGATTTGGAAGACGTTCACGGTTCAGTAAAAACCATCAGCGCTCCAAGTTTCACTATCACCACCAACTCAACTGACATCACGTTTGCCACGGACGCCAACACCCGGTTCAAAGATGGCATCACGCAACTTTCTGATCTGAAGGTTGGCGACATCGTTGAAGTTGACGGCGTTACTAAGAGCGATGGCACCAAACTGGCGACGAAAGTTGAGCGTGAAGGCAGCCAGAACGGTGAAGAAGCCGAGGGACTCATTTCAGCTCTCGACAATCCGCTCACGAAGATCACGATTGTTCATCAGCTGGATTCCACCGGAAGTTCTAACTCGCCTGTCACAGTGGATATCGGAGTGAACTCCAGTACTGTTTTCAGCGTCCGCTCAGATAAGCTGAACATTACTGCTCCGGCATTTGACGCAACCCACATTGGCAACGGCCAGCGCATTGAAGCCGACTCCAGCAACAATGTGACGCCTCTTCTTGCCACCAAAGTAAAACTGCGCGAGCAGGCCCTGATCGGTACGGTGGCTGCATCGCCAGCGCCAACCACGTCAGGCTTCACCATCACCATCAGCCCGACGTCCGCTTTCGGTACTCTGAGCGGTGCAACCAGCGTGGCAGTAACGTTCGCCAACGGCGCAACTCTCAAGACGACTCCGGTGGCTGGAGCCACCATCCGCGCACGCGGCCTGGTGTTCTTCAACGGCGGAGTGTACTCGATGATTGCTGTCCGCGACGACGACAATCACTAAACAGTTCCTCTACCCCTCAAACCTTGACGGCCTGTTTACGCAGGCCGTCTTTTTTTTGTCGCTGCGCTCCAAACCGCTGGAGAGCCAATTTGCTTTTAAGAACCCTCAGCTCCTGATACTGCGGGCTCGCCGCGCAAGTCGGGCTCGCCCTTGCTCCAGTACTTGGTATTTAGTACTTAGTATTTGGCCGTAAATCCGCGACAGTTTCGTTCTTCTTCCCAAAATACGCGGATCGCGCATGCATGGCCAAATACTAAATACCGATTCTTGCGTGCAATCAGCGCGTTTCAAAATAGTCGCAATTGCTGCGGGCTTACAGCTAAGTACCAAATACTAACTACCGATCCTCACGGCTTCGCATACGGCAGTGCGCTCAATTCTGTTTCCGGAGCAACGCGCACTTCGATAGCGCCTTCCTGCGGCAAAGCATCGAGTGGCAAACCATCGCGCCACAAGGAAAAGCGTACTCGCAGCCGAGATCCCATGATGGCCTTCAGTGCTCTCAATGGCGACTGACATTCAAAGATGGAGTCAATGCCGATTCGAAAGCCTTCTTCTTGTTGCTGTCCATTTTCGCCCAGCTTCCATCCCCGAAGCTTACCTTGGGAAATATCGGCTTCCAGGCGAACCGGGTTACTCCCATTGTCATCTGGGCTCACGGCTTCAATTGTCACCACCAGCCGCGTGTCTCCAGTGGCCCACTCCGCAGGATCATCGGTGAAATCCACTCGGCAATAAAGATTCTCTTCATCAATGCCTGCGTAGCCGGTATCCAGCAGAAAAAGTTTTCCATGCATGGCGGAAGAATGCCGGTCAGCGACGTGCGATGCCGCACCCAGCCATTCAAAGTACTCGATATTTTTCCCATCCACTTCAGGATGGATATACGCGGTTTGGGGAGTGAATTGCGGTTTGGCATGAGCGCCCGCGATCGGCTGTGCCAGCAGGTCGGGCGGCGTGCCGCCCAAAGCGAGATAGACATTGGAAAGATGCTTGCGGTAAAGCTCGTCAAAATCGCGATCATTGGCAGAGTGGTGCTCCGGGCCATACCACCAGTTCCAGTCACTGCCTTCCGCGATCAGCAGTTCTTCATAAGCCAGAGCGGCCTGCTGTTCTGAAGCTTTGCTCGCGTTCTCGGTAAAAAAGTCTCGTGCCGCGGTGAGTTGGTCCCACGCTACGTTGTCTTCCGGCGCGCCGATCCATACGTCAAAATTCGAATTGATCCATGAGCCAGGAACAATGGATTCAATGGCCGCTGGCGCGTGCTCCCGCTCAATGGCCTCAGAAACTGTCAGCGCTGCAATCGATGGATCTTTTTGAATGCCATCATACAGCCGCCGCAAGAACTCGCGGCCAGACTGTGGATAAAACTCCCATGCGTTCTCGCCATCAAGAATGATTGGCAGCACCGCTGTCTTGCCTTTTGCCAGCACCGGCTCGGCTGCCTGCTTCACCCGACGGATGAAATCATCGGCTGCTTCTTTGGCCGGCACGCCGGAATAGACAAAACCGATCAGGTCAGAAAGCGAATGGTCGCGAAATACCATGCTCATTTCCGCCGCGCCCTGCTGCCAATGGAAAATCTGGTAAAGCTGGGCCGCGCTGTCGGGTTCCAATTTCCCGCTGCCATCGCGATGGAAAATTGTTCCCAGGGAACGGCAGAGCACACCTTCATCGCTGGCCATCCACTTCACGCCTAGGTCATGCGCAATCGCCAGCGCCTCATTGGAAACGCTTCCTTCAGACGGCCACATCCCTTTTGGTCTGGCGCCAAAAACCTGCTCATGCAAGGTGAGCCCGCGTTCGATCTGCTCACGCGCATCCTCAGGATGGTGAAACCAATTCGACGGTAATGGTAGGCCATGGTGTGACACTTCACCGACATTGGTATCGCACACCAGCGGCAGAATGGGATGGTAAAAAGGCGAGGTAGAAATCTCAATCGTGCCGCGCTTCCCTGCTTCGGCATAGGCGGGCAGCACCTTGGCCAGAAACTTTTGTTGAATCTGGATCACCTGCTCCTGATCTTTCAATGAAAAGTTGCGGCCTTTGCTGATCAGTTCTGCGACAACTGGATCATCGAGAAAAAATTCATCCATCCAGGCAATCTGCGAAAGCACTTGGAGGTCAGTGAGTTCGCCATCGCTCATGCGCCGCGCTTTGTTCTGCGCGTCCTGTGGTCGCCCATGAAATTGCTGCGCTAATTCACCGTAGCGCGGATAACGGCCAATCATGTTCTCCGCATTCGCCTGAAACAGGTACTGCACCGCAAACTGCCGTTCGGCCAGATTCATCTCTGCAGCCGGCATAGCTGCAACTTGCAGAAAGGGGTCCTGCGCCGTTCCGTTGACATACTCTTGCAGTTGCGTGATGAGTGAAGGTACAAGATTAAACGTCTGGTGCATGCCGGGAAATTCATCCAGCAGCTTCACCATGCCGTAATAATCCTTCAGCGCGTGCAAGCGTACCCAGGGCAGGCGATATTGCCCGGTAACCAGGTCCTTGTAATACGGCTGGTGCATGTGCCAGAGAAACAGCAGGTGGATTGCGGGCGTATCCATTGATTATCCATTAATAACACAAGCGGGCTTCTGCTAGACTTTGAGAAGAAAAACGCGTGCGCATTTTCACTCGCTACATATTGAAGGAAGTGCTCTGGCACGGGCTCATTGGGGCCTCAGTGTTCACTTTCGTGATTTTTATGCGCGAACTCACGCGCATACTGGAAGCCGTGGTGCGCAACAGCGCTCCGTTTCCCAGCGTAGCGGAAATCTTCTTTCTCACCCTGCCCGCCGCATTAAAAGTCACCATCCCCATGGGAGTGCTGGTCGGAATCCTTCTGGGACTGAGCCGCATGGCCGCCGATAGTGAAGTTACGGCGATGCGCGCCTCCGGAGTGAGCGTGCGCAAATTTCTCAAGATCATTTCGGTGTTTGGGATTGCCGCGTGGTGTCTGGCGCTGGTCAACACCGTGATCGTAG
Source organism: Terriglobia bacterium (assembly GCA_963831465.1). Classification (GTDB taxonomy): domain Bacteria; phylum Acidobacteriota; class Terriglobia; order Terriglobales; family Acidobacteriaceae; genus Angelobacter. The sequence continues at coordinate 98,411 of CAWHQH010000030.1, forward strand.
AGCCGCGCTCTGCCGCCGCGCTTGCCGGACTGCAGAACAAACTGGCTGCCACGCAGATTTCTTTTGAAGTTCAGCCCCACGTCTTCTATGAAGGCTTTAAGAACCATGTGCTTTACGTGGAAGATGTTTCCAGCGTGTCAGGCGCTGCCGTGTGGAAAAATGTTTTTGATGCCGACATCAGCACTCCCGGCGCTCCCAAGATCACCATCGCCAAAGAGGCCATTGTCAGCGCTTCCGGAACAGATGCAATCCGGCTGCATCTAATCAATGGCGAAACGCATGACACGAATTCCCGCACTCCTGACCAATACACAATCACGACTTTTCAAGATACTGACATTGTTATCAGCCAGCCGCCCATCCCCAAACCGGCGCAGGATGCGGTACCGGTGGCGCAGCTCAGCACCCAGGAGCTTTACCGCCAGAAATACAATCCCAACAAAGAATTTGCGCGCTGGTACTGGATAGAATTCAATCGCCGTCTGGCTCTCCCAACCGCTTGCCTGGTGCTGGTGCTCATTGGAATTCCGCTGGGCCTTTCCGCCAAGAAAGGCGGTAAAGGCGCAGGCTTTGTGCTCACCATTATTCTGGTGTTCATCTACTATTTTGTCTCCATCATCGGCGTTTCTCTGGCCCGCGGAGGAAAAATCTCTCCCGTGCTCGGCGTCTGGATGGCCAACATCGTCTTTGGATTGATCGGCGTCGTTCTACTCAGCCGGACCGACAGAGTTCCTGTTGAGCTGGGCCTAGGCCAGATGTTGCTCGGCCAGTTTAAAGACACCTTTGGCAAGCTGCTCAACGCCAAGGCCGATGATCCGGCTTATGGCAGCCGCAGGCGAGGCCGTCTTTTTAGCACACGCTTTCCGCTTATTCTCGACGACTACGTTCTACGCAGCTTCGTGAGTTATCTGCTGCTCATCCTTTCCAGCCTGATTGTCCTGTTCCTGGTTTTCACTTATTTTGAATTGCTTTCTGACATTGTTCGGAAGAAAATTCCGCTGCTCACCCAGCTTGCATACCTGGTCAACTTTGTTCCGTCAGTGCTTTACCAGATCACACCTTTGGCCGTGCTGCTGACCGTGCTGGTGATGTTTGGGCTGATGCAGAAATCCAACGAAATCACGGCCATGAAAGCCACCGGCGTAAGCATCTATCGCACGGTGATTCCGATTCTGATTATCGCCTGCACCCTGGCGGGCGGGCTCTTTGTGCTGGATCAATGGTACCTGCCTTATGCCAACAAGCGGGTTGAAACTTTGCGCAACATGATTAAAGGCAAGCCGGCCCAGACTTATTTGCGTCCTGACCGCAAGTGGATTTTTGGCGAAAGCAAAAAGAGACCTGACGGCACGCTGGAAAATCGCAAGATTTATTATTACGAGGCTTTCGATCCTGACCGCAATACCTTCGGCAGCATCTCAGTCTTTGAGCTGAATCCTCATTCCTTCCAGATGGTCAAGCGCGTCTATGCCACGCGCGCTCGCTGGGCAGAGCAGTTATCAAAATGGACTTTTGAGAATGGCTGGCAGCGCACATGGGCCAACGCTCCCGGCTCCGAGCCCCAGGAAGAGCTACGCAAATTTGACGTGAGCACCTTTGCCGAACTCAATGAGCCGCCGACCTACTTCAAGAAAGAAGTCCTGCAATCTTCTGAAATGAACTATGACGAACTGCAGCGCTATATTTCCGATCTGCAGCAGGGCGGCTTTGACGTGGTGCGCCTGCGCGTTCAATTGCAGAAAAAAATTGCCTTCCCGCTGATCACACTCGTGATGGCCGTGCTGGCTGTTCCTTTCGCGCTTTCCGGCGGACGCCGCGGCGCTCTCAGCGGCGTGGTGGTGGCGCTGGTCATCGGCGTGACTTATGTCCTAACTTCCAGTTTGTTTGAAGCCATGGGCAACGTCAGCCAGCTTCCGCCATTGATCGCGGCGTGGTCGCCAGATTTGATCTTTGGATTGGCGGGCGGGTATTTGATTATGAAGACACCGTCGTGAGGAACTGTGTGCCTGCACTGTGCCTAATTATTCGATTGTCAAAGATCATCTTCCCGGAGGGTAACCCCAGACGCTTCTGGAAGCGTTCCTTTGTTCATTTTATGCCCTCGCTTGAAGCCAAGGACCGATACCGCGGCGAACTACTGTCCCTGCAACCTTGGTGATAATCCAAGAATGTTGCCAAGTTCGCGCCATACGCAATATCGCACGCCATAGCGGCAGCCGACGCCGTTTGCAACAACCACATTCCTGACTGCGCCTTCTGCTTCTTCATCAACAGCACGGTATATGTCTTTGCGCCTCCTATACGGGGGCTCCGGTCGCCCATGGAGGTCCCTTTTGCGGAGATTTTGCATTCTCTTTTGTAGCCCTCGACAAGGCCCAATTGTTTGTTTCGCAAGATAACAGATTCGTTAACGTATTCGATCTCCCTATTTCGTCAACAAGTAACACCGCCTTACTCTCCACCACAAAGAGAGCGCCGATGGGATTCCTATCACCAAACCCGGCGAACCGGGTTGCTGGGTGGTGCTCCCTTTTTGCGCTGGCAACGGTTTGGACCGCCAACCGTTTTTGCAACAATTGGCACCGTGCCGTTTGGTCCTCCGCCGTAAGCAAATGCCCTGACCAAAGGTGTTCTTTGCTCATCGTCATCGGCAGCCGCGTGCACTCCAAGCCATTGCGGCTCAGCTCCAGCAAGGATGAAAGACGGCAACCCGCCAGCAGCCGAGGCGCCTAGGAATTCCGTGTAGCGGCCATCCGGGTCCGTCTGGATATTTTGCGCCTCCTGTCAAAGTGGGCTGGTTGAATCACCGCTGCCATAAATGGAAAAAACCAGAGCCACAGCAGCCTTGATGCTTATCCTTCAAAACGCCGACGTACGGAATCACTCGCGGATTGACGAAGGAATCCGCGCCAACTACAGCCGTTTCGAGAACCGGGTTGGTCGTTGTTTTGGATTTGCCATGAGAGGCAATGATCGTTGTTCGCATGCCTTGACTGAGCGTACAGCGGCGCTGAACACACGTATGCGAACACACGAATGCAACGATAAAGCTTTTTGCAGGCATTTCCTGCTATCCCTGACTGGAACGTCGATTTAGGCCCTGGGGAACCCGTGGTAACTTATAGATTTTTAGAAAATTGCATTGAGATTACATGCCAACCTTTAACCCCGGGTAGCCAGAAACATCTTAAAAATTGTCAAGAATTCTTCGGCAGAACAAAAATCAGCATTGCTTCAGTAATTTCTGCAGGTTGCCGGGGGATCGGGATCTCGCGCAAGTTCAGGGTGATGAGAAAAAGAAGGTTTGGTAGCGCTACCGGGAATCGAACCCGGGTTTTAAGATTGAGAATCTCACGTCCTAACCCCTAGACGATAGCGCCACTCTGTTGTTGCCGGGCTTATGCAGTATAACAAAGCCTTAAAATCCCAGAGCAATCGACCAATCTGGAATTGCTTCCAGAATGAATCAAAGTTTTTGAAACTTTGGTTGCCCCCATCCCCCACTCAATGAACGTAAAATTGCTGCTGCCAAATGCTGCTTTCTGAAGCACATTAAGTTCTCTTCGGACCACTGTCATAAGCCTGTATTAGCGGTAAGAAGTTCCGGTTTCTTCTTGTCGCGATGCGTCCACGTTTATTTTCCTGCTGTTTCCATCGGCGATCATCCGCGATAATCCTTCCTCAAACTGAAATAATGTCACACAAACACTTAACCCTTGCAATGAACGCTGATAATCCTCAATTTTTGTTTGCATTCGCCCACAAGCCGCCGCAGATTCTTCTATAATTGATTCAACGCCGCTCTCGTTTTAAAAATCAACATTTCCGGAGCTGAGGGAGCAACAGACAAGCATGGCAACAAAATCGTCGAATAAACCCCGTAAGACCACATCCGCAAAACAAGGAGCAGGACAGCAAAAATCCACCGTGACCCCTATTGCCCAGGGCGTTAATGTTGCAGAAACCAGCAATGGTGCCTTTGCGCCTGCTGACCACAAATCTTCAGGAGACCAGAGAATCGAAGAAGAGATTCGCATCCGCGCCTATGAGCTTTTTGAGCAGCGGGGACGACTGGAAGGCTTTCACCACGAGGATTGGGCTCGGGCTGAAGCTGAAATCCTGGCCAGATACCGAAGGGACAAAAGCGCATAGCCCCTCGCATGAGACAAGCCCTTCTACTGGACGACAATATCGCTCAACTCACGGTGCGTGAGTTGGTGCTGCGCAAAGCTGAAATTGAAAGCCACGTCGCCACCAAGGGACAAAGCGCGCTGGCATTGCTGCGCAGTGACGCCGGACGGGCCAAAATCGGTGTGGTCATCACAGACCACCTGATGCCCGATATGGACGGAACGGAGTTTGTCCGCCAGTTGCGCGCTTTTAACAAGGAAGTTCCAGTAATCGTGATCAGCGGCCTGCCGGACGCCGACTCCGAATATGCCGGTCTGAACGTCATTTTCCGGGTTAAGCCCTGTGATCCTGAGGACTTAATAGCCCTAGTGAAATCCGCGCTGAATGTTAGGGCTTCCGCCTAATTGAACCATTGCAGTAGACATGAAACCATATTAAGCTCCTGAACAATGCCACTACTAGGAAGCTTTTGTCTTTTATTTGCTTTGGCGCTGGCTGGCTACTGCTTTGTAGTCGGCGTGGTCGCTGCTGTTCGCAAAGATGCCGTTGGCTATCGGCTGGCGGAAACCGCGCGGCGAGCCGGCATGGCATCATTTTTTGCGGTGCTGGTCGCTGCAGGCGCGCTTGTCTATGCCGCTCTGACTGATGATTTTTCTGTCGCTTACATCCTTCATCATTCCAACCGCGCTCTACCCGGCCCTTATAAATTTGCCGTCTTATGGTCAGGACAGGAAGGTTCGATCCTCTTTTGGGCCCTGTTGCTTTCCGCATACGGCTTTGTTCTGCGCTTGGGCCACAAGGTCGATCGGCGGCTGGTCGCCATGGCGTCTATGGTCTTGGCCGCGATCCAGATTTTCTTCCTGATTTTGGTTAATTTTGTTGCCAATCCTTTTGGCATCATGGATCGCGTTGCGGCGGACGGCAACGGCCTGAATCCGTTGTTGCAGTATCCTGAGATGGTCATCCATCCGCCCATGCTTTATCTGGGATACGTTGGCGTTTCGGTTCCCTTCGCTTTTGCTCTGGCCGCTCTCATCATGCGCTATCCGGGCGAGAAGTGGATACACATTACCCGCCGCTGGACCATGGTGGCTTGGCTCTTTCTTACATTCGGGATCTCGCTGGGCGCACACTGGGCTTACGCGGTGCTGGGCTGGGGCGGATACTGGGGCTGGGACCCCGTAGAGAACGCTTCCCTGCTCCCGTGGCTTTCCACTACTGCGTTTCTGCATTCCGTCATGATGCAGGAAAAGCGCGGCATGATGAAGGTTTGGAATGTTTGGCTGATCTTTATCACCTTCATGCTCTCGATCCTGGGGACATTCCTTACCAGAAGCGGCGTTGTCAGCTCCGTTCATTCATTCGCGCAGTCCAGCATCGGCAACTGGTTCTCAGGATTTCTGGCCATCATCTTTGCTGTGTGCCTGGTCTTTTACATCCGCAACCGCGACCATCTGCGCTCTGAAAATAAGCTGGAATCGCTGGTCTCTCGCGAATCCAGCTTCATGTTCAACAATCTGCTGTTGCTGGGTGCGTGTTTTGCTGTGCTGTGCGGCACGCTGTTCCCCATCTTGTCTGAATTGGTGCGCGACGTAAAAATGAACCTCGGCGCTCCCTTCTATAACAAGGTGATGGTGCCGATCGGGCTTGCGCTGATCTTCCTCACTGGCGTGGGGCCTCTTCTCGCGTGGCGCAACACATCCGTAGGCAGCATCAAGCGCAACCTTACCGTCCCGGCAACGGTAGCTCTGTTGATTGAGGGCGTGGTCGCCTTTGTACTGTTTAAAAACGGCGTCCACTTCTGGACCGATATGGGCCAAATCTACGCGATGATGGCGTTCTGCCTCAGCACTCTTGTTATCGCCACGGTTGCGTCTGAGTTCATTCGCGGCGGTCTCGTCTGGAAAAACAAGCTCCAGACCAATATCTTTGCGGGGATGTACCAGCTCTCACGCCGCAACATGCGCCGTTATGGCGGCTATGTTGTCCATTTCGGCGTGGTGCTGGTCATAATCGGGCTGGCCGGCGCGGCCTTTAACCATGACAAAGAACAGGAAATTGGCAAAGGCGACAAAGTCCAGATCGGCTCTTACACGGTCGTGGGCGAGGAATACACCGAGGACGATAACGCAAATTACAGGTCGCAAGCCGCCCTGCTTGAAGTTTATAAAGACGGTAAATTCCTTACGCGGCTCAATCCTGAAGAGCGTTTCTTTAAAGCCAGCGGCGGACAACCGGTTCACATCGTAGCGAACCACTCCACGTTGCGCGAAGACCTTTACGTTGTCTATGAAGGCAGCAATCCTGATACTGACCATCCCATCATCAAGATCATCATCAATCCATTGGTAAATTGGATTTGGATTGGCGTGCTCGTAATCGTCTTTGGAACAGGCATGGCTTTGGTGCCGAACGCAGCGCCGGTCAGCGTGCCCGTCCGTAACACTGTAGCAGTGGCACAGATGGAAGAACGGGGCATGCACCCTGCGGGAGCAGGCAAGTGAAAAAAGTTTTAAAAGCTCTTTTGCTCCCGTGCGTGTTGGTGCTGCTCATGGGGGCAGACAATCAGGAAGCCCGCTTCCAAAACCTGGGCGGCAAAATCATGTGTACGTGCAGTTGCGCGCAGATGCTGCTCAAGTGCAACCACGTAGGCTGCCCCAACTCTGACCAAATGATTCGCGAGCTCCGCGCCAACGTCAGCCGGACGCAGAATGATGAAGCCGTGCTGAACTGGTTCCGAACCAAATGGGGTGTAACAGCGGTTGTCGAGCCTTCAACGCATGGCTTTGAACTACTGGCCTGGGTTCTGCCTGCTGCCGGGCTTGGCCTGGGATTGATGCTGGTTGTGTTGCTGATCCGCAATTGGAAAATGCGTCCCGCGCCGGTTGCCACAGCAGACATGAACCTTGCTCCCGATCTTGAAGCTCTGCGCGCCCGCGCCCGCCGGGAGACTGAACTATGAATCCGGCCATTTTTGACTACATCATCAAGATGGTGTGTTGCGTGTTCGCAGCCGGCATTCTGGTCTACGTCTTCTATCCCAGTCGCGATACCGATACAGGAGTCACCAAGACGCGGGCCACTTACCTGTATGAGCGCAAAGAAGTGGTCTATGAAAATTTGCGCGATCTGAGTTTTGAATTCAAATCAGGCAAATTTACCCAAGCTGACTACGACGGTATGCGTCTCGGCCTGGAAGCAGAAGCGGCGCGCATCTTGGCCGAAATTGAAATGCTGGAATCTGCGAAAGCCTGAAGGAGTTTATTCAATTGAAGCAAGTTGCTGCCACTTTTCTCCTCATCTTTTCACTTGCCGCCGCGGCAGACACGCTCAAGGGCGTCGTCCAGAACAGCACTACCAACAAGCCTTCCGCAGGTGATGATGTCACGCTTAAGAAAATCGGCCAGGGCATGGAGGATGTGGCCAAAGCAAAAACTAATGCCAAAGGCGAGTTCAACTTTAGCGTTCCTGCCACGCAACAGCCTTACATCGTTTGGGTCCAGCATCAGGGAGTCACATACACGCAGGCAGCTTTGCCCGGAGGCGTACCGGTGGCAATCCGGGTTTTTGATGCGGCTGCCAACATAAAAGAAATCACTATTCTCGACCATGCCATGGCGCTCCAGACCTCTGAGGACGGAGCAACGCTGAATGGCGAAGAGATCTATACAGTCGGCAATGAGTCCACGCCGCCCCGCACGCTCACAGGCAAGCAAACGCTTGAGTTTTACCTGCCTGAGGGTGCGTCGATCAAGGAATCCAGCGTGCAGACTGGCAAGACGCAGCTTAAAGCAGCGGTGATCCCAACAGAAGAAAAAAATAAATTTGCCTTCGTTTTTCCCATACGCCCCGGCCAAACACAGTTTCACATCATCTACACGGTTCCCTACTCCGGCAAGTTGGAAATTGACCCTCGATCTGATCTGCCTACGGGGACACTCATGGTGGCCGCGCCTGACACGATTAAATTTGCCGCCACTGATAGCGCCCTTTACCAGGCGAATACGAATCCTCAATTCAAAGGCATCAACTTTTTCGTCGCCAAGAACATTACTCCCAAACAGAAAGTGGCCTTCGCCATATCGGGTAAAGGAGAAATGCCCCATGAGCCGGAACAAGCCGCGGGTCCAAGAAATGGCGGCCCACGCGGAGAGCCTGCCGGCCCTGGCGGCGGTCTGGGAGTGCCCAATGAACGGCCAGATCCTCTCCATTCCGGTCAATGGCTATTCCTGGGAGTGTTGTCGCTCTTCCTGGCCGCAGGCGGTGTCTTTGTTTACACGTCCAACCAGAATGTCCCTGCCACAGCCGGACATGCTGTACCTCAGGACCGCTCAGCATTGTTGATGGAAGCCATGAAAGAGGAAGTTTTCCAGCTTGAATCAGACCGATTGAATGGAAAAATCAACGCACAGGATTACCAGACGGCGAAAGCAGCGCTGGATAAAACACTCCAACGCGCTGTGCAGCGGCAGCCAAAAGCAACCTAACCGCGAATAATTAGCGTGCCGATGTAGGAAGTTGTCGCCAGTTGCAACGACTGCGTTCAGTCGTGACACTGCTGACCTATCATGTATCATTCATCCGATTGTCTATGGCCATTATCGTCAAATCATCTTCCCTGCACGGCGCTGGCGTTTACACCACGGCTGCCATCAAAAAGGGCGCGCTCATTCTGGAATATACCGGCCCGCGTCTCACCGCCAAGGCATGCGAAGGGATGTATGCGGACACAGAGGTAACGTACCTCTTCGCCATGGACGATGGCGACACCATTATCGATGGTTTCGGAATGGCCGCTTTTGTGAACCATACTTGTGATCCCAACTGCGAGACTGACCAGATCGACAATCGCATATGGGTCATGGCGTTGCGTGATATCGAAGCCGGAGAAGAACTCACCTATGACTACAACCTCTTCGATGGCGACATAGGCGAGAAAGCGCCCTGCTATTGCGGCCTGAAAAATTGCCGGCGCACCATGTTCTCTGAAGAGGAAGTCGCGCGCCAGAAGAAAGCTTTACGCCAACGCAAGAAGCGCCGAGAAGCTGCACGCCTGCGTCGCGAAAAAGAACGCAGTACGGCAGCACGAAGACGTTAGCGAATTCGCATTGAATCCACTCCTAAAAGGAAGAATGCCGCCGCTCTTGGGCGACGGCATTTATTCGCCTGATTCTTATCTCGGCATTGGCGATGTTCCATTCCAGCTCAGCGGCTGGTCAACCCGAATATTCATGACTGCTTGTGCGGGAAGCTGCACGTCTTTTCCGTTCGTAGCCACAATATAGCCTCCGCCTGAAAGCGTGCCAATCGCTAAGCCTTTGATTGGTGAGAGGATATTGCGTCTCTTTGCAGAAGTCGCGCCAATGGCATTGGAACCTTTGCCTGCTTCCATTCCGGTATTCTTGGAGCTTTTGCTGCTGGTATCATGCACAGAAACCAAAGTTGCCGTAAGCGGGACCGTCTGGCCTGTTGGCAATACCACATCTCTAAAGCGCAGGCTCAACTTAGGCTTGTCCTTCAGAGCGGTCAGCGTCTTTTCATCTTCTGCTTCGGCTACTTCGCCTTCGACTCTTGCTCCTGTAGGAATGACCACCGCGCCATTATTTGCCCTTACTGGATCGCTCACAGTCGCCGTAAATCGATCACCCGGCTTTGCAGTCTTGCTGGATAAAGGTGTATCCAAACCTGCATGAATCTCAGTTCCCGCGCCCACTTCATCAATTACGGCTGTGTTTGCAGCCGGTGCGTTCTGCGCCGGGCTTGGCGCTTGTCCGGCATTTCCCTGGGGAACATCAGCAGGCGATGTATGTGCAGGGGGGGCGGTTCCATTATTTGGCGCCGTATTTGGCACCGCCGGATTTTGCGTTTGCGGCGTGGTCACCGGATTGCTGTTGGTTCCCGGCGGGTTCTGGGCAAAGACCACTGCTCCAGCCACCAGTGCGAAGAGTATGAGCGTGGCTGTCCTGCGCATAAAATAAATGTCCTCCACGTGGTTACACCACAGGTGAGAAGCTGACAAAGAATCGCAGGTTGGCCCGTGACAGCCTACTATTTTGCCAAATCCAGCATCTCTGTTAAGCAGACAGTAGTGCGCCGCTACACGTTATAATGTTGTTTGGTCGATTTTAATCGGTTCTGATCTTACCGTTACAGGAGTTCCAAATTGACGTCCAATGGTCAGCCTTCCAAACCCCGAGTCTTGGTGGTGGATGACGAGCGCGTTATCGCCGATACCCTGGCGATAATTCTCAATCAAAATGGATTTGATGCCTCCGCCGTTTACACAGGAACAGCGGCCGTGGATCGCGCGCGTGAAACCAAGCCCGACCTGATCATCAGCGATGTCATCATGCCTGACATGAATGGCATTGAAGCCGCTATCCGCATCCGCCAGGCGTTGCCCGGCTGCAAAATCCTTCTCTTTTCCGGTCAGGCCGCAACCGCCGATTTGCTGGAAAAAGCCCGCGCCCAGGGCCATGAATTTGAGATTCTAGCTAAACCAGTCCATCCGCAAGATTTATTGGCTAAGTTGAGGAATTAAGAGGGATTCCGGATTCCGGCAATTACTCAGGCCACCTACGGGCTCCGTGCAAGACGCGCAGCACCCTAATGCTCTGATCGACAACCTCATAGACAACCAAATAAGGCAACTGAGTCAAAACTATTTCCCGCATCCCTTCCTTGCAGCCTGGGCGGTCTCGTCTGGGAAACAGTTTCAATTCTGACGCGGATTCAAGAATATGCCGGATGGTAGTGGCTGCAAGTTCTGGATTCTTCTCGAACACGTAGTCGGAAATCTGTTCGAGATCTGTAACTGCTGTGGCAGTCCAGACAAGCCGCATTATGAATGATGCTGCTTTTCTTTCAGTCGCTTCTCCATCCGCGCCACGACCTCATCATGTTCGATGAGGTCCTCCCTAGCAGCCTGCGACTGCCCCTTCTCTACCTCTTGAACGAACCACGTATCGAGGTCCAAAAGGCGATCAACAGCTTCCTGAATGACCTGTGCAGCGTCCTGCCCATTGCGGGCGGCAACTTGTCGCAAAAGTGCCTCTTTTTCAGGTGTCAGGTGGATTTCCATAACGTCAGTCTAGCAGCAGAAGATTAGCTGTCAACTTAGCGTGGGATGAAATTGACTGGTTTCGTCCTACAGTTCCCTTCTGCCTTCCATCGCCTTCAACATCGTCACTTCGTCAGCATATTCAATATCACTGCCGGCTGGGATTCCGGTCGCAATCCGTGTGATCTTCACTCCGGGACGTTTCAGCAAACCAGTCAAATGGATCGCCGTAGCCTCGCCTTCGATCGTGGGATTGGTGGCGAGAATCACTTCGTCCAGGCTACCGCTCTCTATCCTTCGCATTAGCGAAGGTATCCGCAAATGCTCTGGCCCTACGCCATGTAATGGGGAAATTGCGCCGTGAAGAACGTGGTAGACGCCGTTATAAAACCGAGCTTTCTCAATGGAAGCAATATTCGTGGGCTCTTCCACCACGCAAACCAGCCGTTGGTTTCGAGTGGCGCTGGTGCAGTAGCTGCATGGATCAATGTCAGTAATGTTGCTGCATACCGAACAAAGATGAAGTTTTTCTTTAAGGTTTCGAATGGCCGCCGCGAGATCCTCCGCATCCTCAGCGCTGGAGCGGAGAATATGAAAAGCCAGACGCTGGGCGCTCTTACCCCCAACGCCAGGAAGTTTCTTCAGCTCATCAATCAGTCGAGCCATTGGCTCGGCGAACTTTGACACAGCTCCCTCTACATTCCCGGAATTCCCATTCCGCCCAGCATGCCGCCCACAGTCGATTGCATGGCTTCATCCACTTTCTGCCCCGCTGCGTTTACAGCCGCTGTCACCAGGTCTTGCAGCATCTCCACGTCGCCGGCTTTTACCGCTTCAGGATCAATGCGCGTTTCCAGTACCTGCTTTTGTCCGTTCATCTTGATGGTGACCGTGCCGCCGCCGGAAGAAGCCTCGACTACCGTCTGCTTCATCTTGCTCTGCAGGTCTTGAGCCTGCTTCTGCGCGTTCTCCAACATCTCTTGAAATTGGCGTGAATTAAATCCGCCCATGGCTTCTCCTAGTTTTTCTCGCGATGATCAATCACGGTACGAATTTCTGCGCCAAATTTCTCGCGCATCCGCTGTACGATTGGGTCTTCTGCCGCGCGGCTTCGCGCGCTTGCTCCGTTGCGGGGACGCACCACGGCTGCAACGGAACCATTTGTATCTGGCTTGGCCCCGCCAACAATAGTAACTTTCAACGTCCGTCCTGCTGCTGATGTAGCCGCGGCAATAGCAATCTGCTTTTGCTCCGCATTCATAATGAATGGAATTACCGATTGCGGACGTGCCACAGTGATAACCAGTTCATTTCCCTGTATAGCAGCAGAGCCTTCGGCAAAAGTCGAAGCCAGATTGTCTCCTCCGGGGGTCTTCTCCAGCGCAACCACTATATGCCCCAGAATCGTGCCCGGATCATCGCTTGTCTGCGGCTCTTCCACCGCCACGGCCGTAGCTGTTGCCGACGCTTGGGTCTGTAACGTTGTCCCGGCTACTGTCGACATTTCCGGATCAAAGCTGCGGCCTTTGCGCGTTCGATCAGCTTCAAACGGCGAGACAGGGCTTTGCTGCCTGGCAGCCCCGCTGAATCCGGGTGCCGCCGTCGATGAAGCACTTACCGACGTAGGCCGAGCTGCCGCTACTCGTTGCGGCTCGGGAATCTTCTGCGTTTCACTTCCAACCTGGCTGAGTATCTGCTCCAGCGGAAGAATGCGTTGCGCGTGTACAAGTTTCAGCACGCCCAACTCAAGATGAAATCTTTGCTCCTGCCGATATCCAAGTTCGTCGAAAGTGCGAAGCATGATCTGAAGAAACCGCGCCAGCTCTTCCTCAGAAAACTGGCTGGCCACCCGTCCCACGCGCGCCCGCTCGTCGGATGAGATTTGCAGCAGCGAAGAATCATCACCAGCCACCTTAGCTACCACTGTATTGCGCAGAAAGCGTACCAACTGGCGCGCAAAGTGCGCCGGATTGTGTCCTTCAGTCATGAGCCGGTCGAGCGTACGCAAGGCTTCTTCACTGGAGCCGCGGGATACTGTCCCCATTAAGTCCTCAAAGACTTCGGAACCCACATTTCCTACAAGCCCGCGCACCAGTTCTCCGCTGAGCTTGGTGCCGCAGCATGCAATGGCCTGGTCCATGATGGAAAGCGCGTCGCGCATTGAGCCGTCACCTGCTTCGGCCAGCACGGCCAAAGCTTCATCGTCTGTTTGAATATTCTCTTTGCCTGCAATCGCCCCCAACTGGCTCACGATCTCATCAAATTTCACCGCGTGAAAGCTAAAATGCTGGCAGCGCGAGCGGATAGTCTGTGGAATGTCCTCGGCTTGCGTTGTCGCCATCATAAAAATAATGTGTGGTGGAGGCTCTTCCAATGTTTTAAGCAGCGCATTGAAGGCGGCATCCGTGATCTGGTGAGCTTCGTCCAGAATGTAAATCTTGAAGCGATCACGTGCCGGGCGATATCGGGCTGCATCGCGCAGCTCTCGGATCTCGTCAATGCCGCGGTTCGTCGCTGCATCGATCTCAATCACATCTACCGAGCTGCCGGCACGGACTTCCACGCATGAGTCGCACACGCCGCAGGGCTCCGGCGTTGCTTTGTCAGCTTTGCCATCAACGCCACGGCAATTCAGCGCCATTGCCAGAATGCGGGCAATGGTCGTTTTACCGATGCCGCGATGGCCGCTGAAGATATAACCATGCGCAATTCGCTGCTGCTCAATGGCGTTTTTCAGGGTACGGGTCACGTGTTCCTGCCCAATCACCTCAGAAAAACGTTGCGGCCTGTATTTGCGCGCTAGAACTTGATAACTCATGCTGGAATTTAGATTATACCGCTTCCAAACGGACAGATTTTCAACAGGCACTTGCGCTGGTTCGCTGTCTTCATTTCGTGTAAATCGTGCGTAAGAAAAGGCAAAGCAGAACGTGCGCAGTTGGCGTCGCGCTTTTGGGCGAGTAACCACTGCTGGTCTGATCTGACCCGAGCAGCTCTTTTCCCTCACAAAATTTATATTTGAAGTGGTGCACTCCTTTTTGTTGTAAGCTCCGCGAAAAACCATGCGTCGAGCACACCCGTCATTTCCATAGCGCATCTCATCGATTATTCCCAAAGAAAGGGTGTGTTGTTATGAGCGAAGCTGCACGCATTCACTTAAGGAATGCTCAAGGCCGCCGTCATCGGAGAGCCACTGCATTCCGCTGGAGCGCGCTGGTCACAGGAGGCGCGCTGGCTTTAATCGGATTGTCTAAACGTTCCAAATCCGGCGTTGCCATTGCAACAGCCGGCGGACTGCTGTCATATGCAGGCGCCAAGGCCGGCGCCAAACCTCGGGAGTTGATTGCCCGCAGCAGCATCCTGTTGAACTGTACTCCAGAAGAGGCTTATCAGTTCTGGAGTAAGTTTGAGAACCTGCCATTATTCATGCGCCACCTTGAATCCGTGACACTCATAGGAGAAACCCGCTCCAGATGGACTGCCATTGGCCCCCTGGGCAAACGCGTTACATGGGACGCCGAAATTGCTTTTGATCGCAAAGACGATGTTATTGCATGGCGTTCCCTGCCGGATTCCGATATCTACGTTGATGGCATTGTTAAATTCCACAATGCTCCGGCGAATCGGGGAACCATCATCACCGTGGTAGTGGTCTATCAGCCACCCGCAGGCACTCTAGGCGGAGCATTGGCCAAGATTCTAGGCAAAGATCCCAGCTTCATGATGCGGCAGGACCTGCGCCGCCTGAAGGCATTGATTGAAGCAGGTGAAATTCCCACAGTTGAAGGCCAGTCGCATGGCCCACGTTCCAGCGTTGCTGCCGCAGCGCGGCTTCTCAATCCCGACGATCCAATCCAAGGCGAAGGAAAGTTAACTGACATTGCACAAGCCAAAAGGAGGGCCTCATGAAAGCAGTTTGCTGGATGGGTACGGAGAAGATGACTGTTGAGAACGTGCCAGATCCAAAAATCCTGAATCCTCGCGATGCCATTATCCGCATTTCCAGCACCTGCATTTGCGGTTCTGACCTGCACTTGTACGACGGATTCATGCCTACCATGGAGCAAGGCGACATCATGGGCCATGAGTTTATGGGCGAAGTCGCGGAAATCGGCGCTGGTGTTGATCGCGAAAAGCTGAAGGTCGGCGACCGTGTGGTAGTACCTTTTACCATTGCATGTGGACGATGTTTCTTCTGTCAGCAGCAGTTGTGGTCTTGCTGTGATAACTCAAACCCGAATTACTGGATTGCCGAAAAAATCATGGGCTACTCGCCTTCCGGACTGTTCGGCTACACGCACATGCTGGGCGGTTATGCGGGAGGACAGGCACAGTTCGCTCGCGTGCCGTTTGCTGACGTGGGTCCATTGAAAATTCCTACAGGTATTCCAGACGACCAAGTTGTCTTTCTCTCAGACATCTTTCCCACAGGCTACATGGGCGCGGAAAATTGCAACATTCAGCCTGGCGACACTGTTGCAATCTGGGGCTGCGGTCCTGTGGGCCAGTTCGCCATTCGAAGCGCATTCCTTCTGGGAGCTGAGCGCGTGATCGCCATTGATCGGTTTGACTACCGTCTGCAATTGGCTCAACAGGCCGGTGCGGAAATCATCAATTATGAACAGGTTGAAGACGTGGTTCAGCTTCTGAAAGACATGACCGGCAACATCGGCCCGGACTCCTGCATGGACGCTGTTGGAATGGAAGCGCATTACAGCGGCCCAATGTGGGCCATCGATAGAACAAAGCAGGTATTAAGAATGCAGCCGGATCGTCCTGGGGTCTTGCGCGAGGCAATCATGGCTTGCCGTAAGGGAGGTACGGTTTCAGTTCCCGGCGTGTATGGCGGGTTTATTGACAAGATGCCAATAGGCACTTATATGAACAAAGGCCTGACCATGAAGACGGGGCAGACACACATGATGCGCTACATGAAGCCTTTGCTGGAGTTGATTGAGGGGGGAAAAATCGATCCCAGCTTTGTCATTAGCCACCGAGTGCCGATCGATAAAGCTCCAGAAATGTACAAAGTTTTCCGCGACAAACAAGACCATTGCACCAAGGTTGTTCTTGATCCCTGGGCAAATGGAGCAGCCGCAGCTTAAGCGGCAACCCTCAACTTATGGCAGAATCGCGCCGGGTAAACCGGCGCGAGTTTTCCGTTGATTCGCAAACACAAACCGTAAGCATCATTTCTGAGAAGGGAGTTTGCAAGGATGGCCAATGAGAATCTGAAAGGCAAAAAAGTAGCAATCCTGGTAACTGATGGCTTTGAGCAAGTCGAACTATTCGAGCCGCGAAAAGCTCTGGACCAAGCTGGCGCTGAAACCAAAGTTGTGTCGCTGAAAGAAGGCCCTGTAAAAGGCTGGGACATGACGAAATGGGGCAAGGAAGTTTCCGCAGATCTGACGCTGGATAATGCGCAGTCGGATGACTTTGACGCTCTCCTTCTTCCCGGCGGCGTCATCAATCCAGACAAGCTTCGTATGGAACCCAAGGCGGTCGCATTCGTTAGATCGTTCTTTGATGCCGGAAAACCCGTCGCGGCGATTTGCCACGGTCCTTGGACAATCATTGAAGCTGGTGTAGCCCGCGGCCGCAAGATCGCGTCATGGCCTTCTCTCAAGACCGATATCCGCAATGCCGGCGCGGAATGGGTCGATAAGGAAGCCGTCACTGACGGCAATCTTGTCAGCGCCCGCAAGCCGGACGACATCCCAGCATTTAATCGCGCAATGATCCAGCTTTTCAGCCAGGCGCAGCGGGTGAGGCCCGCAGCCTAAACACAATTTTACAATTCATCATCAAGGAGGCATTTTCATGGCAGGACTCATTTCCGACGCACTACCCGGAGTCATCGACTCAAAAACCCACGGTATCATCGACTACATTCATGCTGGGACAAATATTCTGGCGGGCTTTCTTTTTCGCAGCCGCAGCCGCAGCGCCTCAAACGCATGCTTTGCGCTCGGAGCCTCAGTGCTGGTAAACGCGTTGTGCACCGATTACGAGCTGGGCGTCTTTCGGCTGTATGACTTTAAAGTACACGGCATCATGGACTACGGAGTGGCGGCAGCCAGCGCTGCCATGCCGCTGCTGCTCGGACTTGAAGGTACAGCCGAGCGCAGCTACTTCTATGGCCAGGGCGCAGGTGAAACCGTAATCGCCGGCATTACGGATTACAAGGATAACTCTGGAGCTCGCCGGATTGACGCTATTGATATCGGGGACTTCCGTGAAACCAAAATAGCTTAGTATTCTGTGCAGTGAAAAGGCGCTCTTGGAGCGCCTTTTTTTGCTTCACCACCGGTGCGTACTGTTTAAGGCGCTTCAATCAACTCCATCTTGCCGTCACGTTTGCGATGCAGGACTTTGACGCGGCCTTCCAGATCGCGGAAGACAAATACTTCGCGGTCGCGAAATTCTGCTTCTTTCACCGCTTCCTCAACACTCAGGGGCTTGTATGAGACGGAATCAGAGCTTTTGGTGACGTGCGTTTCAGTGACCCTTACTTTGCTGGGAAAACTGTGGACCTTTACCGGCACCGCCCTGGTCAGATCGCCGTTCACTGCAATGGCGATGCTGGGCTCCTGCTGCGACTCGCCGGTCAGCTCCATCTTTTTGCGCGCCTGGCGTTTCTTGCTCTTCCATCGCGTCTTATACTTCACGGCCTGGCGCTCGATCTTGTCCAGCGCTCCTCCAATGGCCGCAATCATTTCCTGGGCCTCTGAGAGGCCGACGATGGGAGCGTGATTGCGCACAGAAATCGTGATCTCCGCGATGTGGCGGCGTTTTTCCGCTGAGAGGATCACGTGCGTTTCAAATGTGCCAAGGATTTTATGGAGTTTTTCAAGCCCGCCTTCGACCTGCTTGCGGGTCATAGGAGTGATTTCGTACTGGCGGCCAGTGTATTCGACGTTCATTGACTCCCTCCTGAATTGGGTCCAACTGAGAGTCGTCTGCCGGGTGCTTGGGAGTTACGGCACGGGGTACAGGCGGCTTTGTAACGTCTGCCCGAAAAGCGCCGGCTCGGATGTGGCCTGGCTTCCCGATTTAGCTCTTCGTCCTCCTTTGATGCGTGCTGGGTATCTTCATATCCTCGCGATATTTTGCTACCGTCCGGCGCGTCACCTGAATCCCTTGCGACTGCAAGACCCGCGTAATCTGGTCATCTGTCAGCGGATGCGCCGGATCTTCTTCTTCAATCAGTTTCTTGACGCGACGCTTCAGAATGAGTAGTGATGTGCCTGCGCCTTCAGGACCTTGAACGCTTTCTGAGAAGAAGTAGCGCAGTTCAAACACTCCCTGGGACGTATGAACGTACTTGCTGGCCACCGCCCGACTCACTGTCGATGGATGTACACCGATCTCTTCCGCAACTTCTTTGATCATCATGGGCTTGAGCTGATCGATGCCTTGATCAAGAAAGTCGCGCTGGCGTCCGATGATGGCATAACAAACTTTCAAAATCGTCTGTCTGCGCTGTTCGATATTCTTGATCAGCTGCACCGCTGACTTGTAGCGCTCTTTCACATAGGTCTTAACGTCTTTTTCAACGCCGCCATTCTGGTTATTTAACATCTTGCGATAGGTCGGACTCACGCGGAGCTGGGGCAAATCTTCATCGTTCATCAGGACCAGATATTCATCGCCATGTTTCACAAAAGCCACGTCCGGCTCAATCAGCTTGGGCTCGACTTTGTTGTAGCGTAGTCCGGGTTTGGGATCTAGCGTCCGAATGAACTCATGCGCCTGAATCACTGCTTCCATGGGGCGTGTGATGGCCTTAGCGATTTCCTTATATTGCTTGTTCTGCAAGAAGTGGAGCTGCTTGTCCACCATCTTCAGCGCATCTTCAACTACTTGATCATTTTCCGGATCGTCCGAGCCTTCCATGTCCCGCGTCTTGATTAAGTGCTCAAGTTGGGCCATCAAACATTCCCGCAGATCACGCGCCGCTACTCCAACAGGATCAAAATGCTGAATCAGAGCGATTGCTTCCCGCAGATCATCCCGCGTGAATTGCAACACCGGAGCAAAACCATTGTGCTTCTCCGCAGCAACCGCTTCGGGCGTGGGCTCATGGGAAACTATCAATTCAAGGTGAGAGGGTTCCGTTGCGGCTTCGGCAACGGCGGCATCTGTGGATGCAAATTCAGACACAGTATCTTCGGATTGCTGCGTCTGCGCCACTCCCATTAATTCATCGTCTGAAGCAGTAAGATAGCCGTCCTCGTTCAGATTGCCTATTACCAACTCCGCAGCGGCATAGACCGCAGGACGCACCGTGACTGAACCTAGCTGCCATGTCAGATGGTCGGAAAGAGTCCCGGGTTTGGAAAGGAAGTTTTCAAAAGATGGACGGTCAATTTCTTCCAGGTCGGCTGAATTGCGGTAGCCGGGATCAAGGTAATCGCGAAAAAATGACCCGAAATCAATCTCATCAAAAGGATCTTTTTTTTCGGCCTCCGGGCCGGTTTCATCTTTCTCTTTGATGTCTATTGCATCCTGGCGTTCGTGGGCCTCTTGTTTTCCGGCAATCTCATCCAGCAGCGGGACAGTGGAATCCAACTCCTCCAACACGGGGTTCTCCACCATTTCCGTGTTAATCATCTCCTTGAGCTCCAGTTTGTTGAGCGCGAGCACGCTCACCATCTGGACCAGTCCCGGAGTGAGAATCTGCTTTTGCGAGACTCTCAAATTCAATTTGTTTTGGAGTAAAACCATCCCTGCTCTTTAGTTAAATTTTACTATTACATGCTGGCCCATAGCCCAAAAGAGTACCGTCGTAATTCAACTTACTTTATTCAAATCTAAACAAATGAAAAACTCTCTCCCAGATAGACTCTCTTTACTTCTGGATCGTTGCCCAGCTGCTCTGGCGTCCCCGTCCGGAAAATGCGGCCTTCATTGATGATGTAGGCTCGATCCGTTACGGACAGCGTTTCACGCACGTTGTGATCTGTGATCAAAACGCCGATGCCGCTTCCCTTCAGGTCGAAAATAATCTTCTGCAAATCGAGCACGGCAATCGGATCAATACCTGAAAATGGTTCATCCAGCAGAATGAACTTAGGAGCAATGCACAAAGCGCGCGCGATTTCCACTCTGCGCCGCTCACCGCCGGAAAGCGCATAACCCATGTTGTTGCGTATATGGCCGAGACCCAGTTCGTCGATCAACTGGTCACGTTTCCGGCGACGCTCCTGCCATGAGATGGGCTGCACTTCCAGTACAGCCATAATGTTTTCTTCCACACTTAGCTTGCGAAAGA
Organism: Terriglobia bacterium; assembly: GCA_963831465.1. Taxonomy (GTDB): domain Bacteria; phylum Acidobacteriota; class Terriglobia; order Terriglobales; family Acidobacteriaceae; genus Angelobacter. The sequence continues at coordinate 118,876 of CAWHQH010000030.1, forward strand.
CCGAAGGCTCCTGCGGCAGATAACTGATGCCAAAATTCCGCGCGCGCAGATACATGGGAACATTGGAAATGTCCTCGCCGTCCACAAGAATGCGGCCGCTATCCGGGGGCACCAGCCCTACAATCATGTAAAAAGATGTGGTTTTGCCGGCGCCATTGGGCCCAAGAAGCCCAACTACTTCAGCCTGGTTGATATGAAGACTGACGCCATTCACTACCCTCCGCCCGCGGTACGATTTCGCGATTTCGTCCGTGGCTAAGGTCTGCATTTACTTCTTGCTCGCGTCAGGTATCCTGTTTGGAGTCTCGGCTTTGGAGGTTTCTCCTCTACCTACCAGCACCCTACCATCGTGGGTAAAGAAAGTCAACGAATCGCCCGAAATTTGCCCCCGTTCGGCATCAAAAATGCTAGGGAGTTTGTCAGGAGTACCGGTTAGCACCATTTTTTCCTCGGCAGCGGTGTAAACCAGCTTATTTCCAGATGCCTTCCGGCTGCCTTGCTCAATCTTGATATCTCCTTGCGCTTCAATACGATCCAGCTGGCTTGCGGTCTGATTTTGGGCCAGGCTCTTGTTCGGCAGCAGGATTACTTGAACCGTCGCTGAAGTAATGGTGACATCCTGCGCCCGCACGATCACATTGCCGCTAAAGACCGCTCTACGCTCCGCATCGACGTAAGAAAGCCTATCCGACGTCACATTTACCGGCGTCAGCTTGCCATTTTTGTCTTTTTGCACAAAAACTGATGCAACATGGCTACCCTGGCCACCCTGGGCCTGAAGGCTTCGCTTTGTGCGATCAAAGCTAATGGTCGGCGCTTCCACAATGTTAGGCCCCTGCCACAGACGGGCTTTTGTATAGCGCGCTACTCCGGTAGCAGAGTTCATGGTTGCACTTGATCCGGTAACGTGAATCGGGTCAGCGGATCCCAGCATTGCCCCGCCCGGCTGCGCGCTCATTTTGGAATAGGTGGTTTTTACCTTATCCTGCGCAAACGCATTGCGAGTCTTGCGATTTAACTGGATGCTATCAGCGGTGAGCGTAATGCCCTGTGAAGCATCAACCACGCGCGGCGACCCGGAAAGCAAAATCGTTTCTTCGGCAGCGGCGTATTTAGCGCGATCGGCAGTAGCCGTCTGCGTTCCTTCCTGATAGTGAAAATCTCCGGTCTGATCGGCAGCAACAATCTCACCTTTGTCATTGAACTTTGCCGTCAGCTCGCGCGATGCAAGAATTCTGTCCGGCTTGCCGGGAACAGTGTCAACGATCTTGGCATCAGGTGTTCCGTAGAGAGAGACAGGCCGATTCTGATCGTTGAACACCGTCTCAAAATGTCCCGCGCTGATTGTGGTCTTGCCCGTCGCTTGTTCGCGGACAATCTCTGCCGGTCCGCCTGAGGTTACCGCCTTCTCTAATCTACGGCCATCCTTCACCGAAAGATCCAATGCGACTGCATGCAGCTCTTCTGACTTCCCTGCCGGGCCCTGCTTTAGCTGGACTGAACCCTCAGCTCTTGCTTTGGTCAGCCGGTTCTCAGGTCCAAATGAGAGCAGAATCTTTCCTGCCTTCCCTTCGGCAGGCAAATCGCCTTTTCGCAAGAAACTTACGCCACCAGAGAGGACACCTCTTCGCGCCTGGTTCGCGTCCGCCATCTCAAGTTCACCTTCAGGCGCACTCACCTCAAATGCTTTTGCACCCGTGCTGGCCGCATGCAGGTTGCCGGAACCAACCACGCGCTCAATGTTGTTGTCATCGTTGATGAAGACTGTAACTTTGTCGGCGGAAATTACACGTTGGGGTTCTTCCAACTTGGCAGACTGCATCACGACCTTGCTTGGGTTCTTGGTGATTGTCGCGCTCTGCCCCGTGATCGTCGCTTTGCGCGGACCGGTGCTGGTAAGCCGCACTGCCGACTTCAGCGTAAGCACGCCGCCATGGGAGTCGTAGGTTGCTCCCACTGCTGATCCATTGCCTTCAGGCACGCGGAATTCAATGGCGGCCTTGGTTTGCGCAATTCCGGTATTTTCATTGAAGGTGAGCGCGCTGGTCTTTACGTGAATCAGGTTCTTGGTTTCCGCCGCAGGAGATTGCCCGGAAGTGGGTGCGGATGCGGAAACGGCCTCAAGGTCGATGCGTACTTCGCCTTCCGCTGAGACGATTTTTGCCGCTGGATCATAAGAGAAATCAGAGCCGTAAATCTGGTCGGACCGGTCCTGGTTGCGGCCAAAAACGGTGATGCTTACGTCATGCAGGGCTGCGCGTCCGCCTTCGTTGTATTGTTGGACGCTGGCCGCATGGATGGTAAAGAGTGTCTTCCCACCTTCTGACTTGGAAAGATTGAAGCCTGTAGCGCTCTTTTCCACACCTGAAGGAATGTTCTTGGGCGTATCGGGAATCACTTCTTGCGGCTTAAAGATACCGTGTAGATAGAATCCCAGCGCCACAACAAACACAAACAGAGCGCCACCGGCAAAGATTTTTCTCAGCCGCTTGGGATCAAAAGCCATGCTTCATGTTAAATGACAATAGCTCGACACGCGCTTCTGGCGCAGCACTGGCTGATTAGTCAGTAACGCAGCACTCTGGTTCCCGCCAGCATGTCATGCGAGTCCGGTTTTTTGCTCGGTAAAAGCGATCATGAGAAAACCAATGCAGAAAAACATGGAAGATAAAATCTTGGCAAAAAACCGTCCTGTAGCGCGGCCAAAGCTAATCCGATTGCCAGCTTCATCGACTACTTTAAGGCGTAAAACCCTTTTCCCGATCGTTGCCTGCCATGAGGAACTGGTAAGCAGCGCTTCATAAAGCCACTGTCCTACAAACGCCAGCGCAATATAGACGAAAGCTGAACTCACGATCGCAACAATCATTTCCGGAGACGGCTCCTGGTCCTGTTCCGCTTGACGTACAATGCGAATGATTGACGGTAAGACCGTCATAACAAATAGAGGAACGGCCACCGCGCCCAAGACTACATGATCAATCAAGTGCGCCAGCAAGCGAATCCAAAATCCACCGTAGATCGAAGGAGGAGCATAAGCCACCGGAGGCGCAGCGGCATAAGCGACCGCTGGAGCCGCTGCCTGGCTTGGCGCAAGATTGTTGGAAAGGCTCAAACCGCAATTCTGGCAAGACTGGGCCATGGCGGAGTTCTGCGCTCCGCACTTGGAACAAAAGATAAAATTATCTGGCATATTACGGCGACTATAACGCTATTGGGCCTTTAGCCGCAAACAGAAATTGCCGCGGGAACTGATTTTCTGAAGTCTTCCAATGTCAATCTCAAGCCGCCGAATTCAGGATGAAAGTTCAAGCCAACCTTGTAAGCCACATCCAGAGTGTCACCAGGTTGTAGGACCTCAGATAAAGCCCTCTTTGCCATTCGCCAGCCGACAGCCTCATAGTTGAAGCTGCCTTTCTCATTCGGCAATCTCTGGTTCACCCGCAGCTTGATGTGTTTCTCCTTCAGAATCCTTGGCGGCATTAACAGGCTTACGCCGCAACTGGAAAATACCGGCTCTCGGTTGCCGTGTCCAAACGGCTCCAATTGGCCCAGACTACCGAGCAACTCTGGCGTAACTGAGCTGAGGGCAATTTCGGCATCAATATTTAGCTCGGGCAGCAAGTCCTCAGGCTTCAACATAGCTTGCGCATAAGTGTTCAACCTTTGCTTTAAGGCAGAAACATCCTTACTGGGCATGGCAAAGCCGACTGCGTGAGCATGGCCGCCAAATCGTGTAAATAGCTCGTGGCAGGATTCAAGCGCATTCAACAGATGGAACGCGCTAATGGATCTGCCCGATCCGTGTGCCTCTTCCGCGTCTTTTGCAATCACCAGGGCCGGGCGACCTGTCTTCTCAACGACTCTTGAAGCCACAATCCCGACAACACCGCGGTGCCAGCCGTCCCCATCAAAAACCATGCAGAACTTCCCTGTCAGATCAGGTTCAGCGGCAAGCTGTTCCTCAATTTCGGCCACAATGCGCTGCTCTTCCGACTGGCGCTCCAGGTTAAGTTGGTTCAATTTTTCCGCAATCTCTTTGCACCGGGCCTGATCTTTGCACGTGAACAGCTCAATCACGTCGCGCGCCACGTCCATGCGTCCGGCGGCATTGATGCGAGGCCCCAATCGAAATCCGACATCCCCGGCATTCATAGCGCGTTCACCAGTTAAACCGGAAACTTCCATTAACGCTTTAAGTCCTCCGTTTACCGGACGCCGCAGTCCTTCCAGCCCTAGGCGGGCAATTGTGCGGTTCTCTCCTACCAGCGGAACAGCGTCCGCAATAGTGGCGATGGCCACCATCTTGAGAAAAGACGGAACCAGTTTCGACTGATCGACCTGGTCCTTGAATTTGGCAAATAGCGCCTGAGCAATTTTGAATGCCACTCCCGCGCCGCAAAGCTCTTTGCAGGGATAATCACAGCCCTGCTGGTTGGGATTGAGAACAGCCCAAGCGTTCGGCACACCTTCATGCGCTTCAGGGAGGTGATGGTCCGTAACGATCAGGTCAATACCGACCCGCCGTGCCGTTTCAGCCGCCTGAAACGCCCGGATGCCGGTATCCACACTGATCACTACTTTTATTCCGGCGCCAGCGGCGCGCTCTATCACGTCATCCTTGATGCCGTAGCCTTCCTTGATTCGATGCGGAACGTGAAAATCAGCAGCGCCGCCACACAGCTCAATCGCAGTTTTCAGGATGACGACAGCGGTGGTGCCGTCCACGTCGTAGTCGCCATAAATCAGAATGCCTTCCTTATTCGCGATGGCGGCGCTCAGGCGCTCTATAGCCGCAGTCATTCCTCGCATGAGATAGGGCGAATGCAGATGATCGAGTGAAGGCGATAAGAAAGTTGCTGCGTTGGCGGCGGTGATCCCACGCAGGACTAGCAATCGAGCAACAATTGGCGAGACCTTGGCTTCAGCCTTGAGAGCTTCTACCTGGACCGCATCGGGATTGGAAAATGACCACCGCATCTGCGGCTTACTCATCTTCCTGATCGGTATCGTCAATCAGAATGCCGTCATAATCGTCGGCTGCACTCTCCAGCCTCTGGTACGTGTCATACCAAGGGGTGGAAACCTCATACAAAAACATCACCCCCTGGCAGGGGAAGCCAAGCTGGACATAGCCCACTTTGCCGATAAAGCTGCGCAGCCAGCCCGCCTCTTCCAGCTCTTCCTCATTCATATATTCAATTTCCTGGAGCCGGTTGACCAGCAGGTCCACATCTTCTTTATCGAGCGAAACGTGATTCATGGTCACAAAACTTGCGTTTGAAGCCTTGGCCAGCTCAACAAAGTCTTTCCAGCCATCAGGGTGGTCTTCGTCGGTGGACCAGGGCACGTTCGCGACCTCATCACTCACGTAAGCGCTAAAGCGCCGCAACCCATGGCCCTCAATAAAGGCAACCATGTCATCTTTGAGAATTGTCAGGTCTTGTTCCATGAAGGATAAAGGACATCATATCGCGTTCGCCGAGCAAAAACTAAGACTGACGGCGTCTGCTAGCACCGAATATCCTTTTGGGGCCCTCAGATGATTGCCAACGTCTTTCGTCCCAATCCGTCTTATACAATGCATGTTCTGGCATAGGAGAGAATTTCGAATGCGTAAATACTCGTTGCACCAGCCCGTCTCGTCTTTCATTGGAATGCTATTGCTCTCAGCCGGCATGGTGCTGGCCCAGTCGCCACAGCCTACGCCGCAAAAACCACCCCTGAAGTCCACTAAAAACGCCGGCAATGCCAAGACCCAGAATTCCGGACCTACCGCTCCAGCGGCGAATCCATCGACGACGAGCAACCCTGCCCCGGTGCATCCAGCCCCCAAATTCGATATCGCCAACATTGATAAAACGGTTGATCCCTGCGTGGATTTTTACCAGTATGCCTGCGGAAACTGGCTGAAAAACAATCCCATTCCCGCTGACCAGCCTGTTTGGCTCAGCTTTGCAGAAGTCTATGAGCACAATCTGGTGGTTCTGCGCCAGATACTGGAAACCGCGGCGCGTAACGACCCATCTCGCAATGCGGTAACGCAGAAAATCGGCGACTTCTACGCCTCTTGCATGGATGAGGCAGCCGCCAATAAGGCTGGCGCCGCTCCCCTCAAGCCCGAGTTGGATCGCATCGCCGCCATCAAAGACAAGACGGGAATGATTGAAGTGATGGCGCATGAGCAGCTGATTGGTCCTAATCCGCTGTTCGGATTTGGCTCCAGCCCAGACCTGCATAATGCCGACCAGACGATTGCCTCCATTGACCAGAACGGCCTGTCTCTGCCAGACCGCGATTATTACCTGAAAGATGATGCTCCAACTCTTGCCATCCGCAAGGCTTTTATCGATCACATGAGAAAAGATTTCGCACTGCTGGGAGAGTCACCCGAGCAGGCCTCCCAAAGCGCCGATACTGTTTTGAAGATTGAAACTGATCTAGCCAAAGCCTTTATGGAGCGCACGTTGCGTCGCGATCCCAAGAACAGAGACCACAAGATGTCGGTGGCACAGGCTGAATCCTTTGCCCCAAATTTCCACCTAGACCGCTATTTCGCGGCCACCGGCGCGCCATCTTTTGCTGAACTGAATGTCGGCAATCCGGAATATTTTAAGGCCGTGAATGTGGTCATTGACTCCATCCCTCTGGAGGAATGGAAGACCTACATGACCTGGCAGATGGTGAACAATGCCGCCAGCTGGCTGTCCGATGACTTTGTGCAAGAAGACTTTAAATTCCAGCAGGCCATCACAGGACAAAAAGAGTTGCCGGTGCGCTGGAAGCGCTGCATCAACGCCACCGACAATGCTTTGGGCGAAGCGCTGGGCCAACCTTACGTGGACGCTACCTTTGGCGCGGAAGGAAAAGCGCGCATGCTGAAGATGGTAGACGCGCTGGAACACTCGCTTAGCGGCGACATTACCACCCTGCCGTGGATGACCGAGACTACTAAGAAGGAAGCAATGATCAAACTGGCCGCCATACGCAACAAGATTGGCTATCCCGATAAGTGGCGCGACTACAGCAAACTGAAAATTGTTCGCGGAGACATGATCGGAAATCTTTATCGCGCAAGTGAGTTTGAATCCAACCGCCAGTTGCAGAAGATCGGCAAACCAGTAGACAAACAGGAATGGGGCATGACTCCGCCTACGGTCAATGCTTATTACAGCGGAAGCCACAATGAGATCGTGTTCCCTGCCGGTATTCTTCAGCCGCCATTCTTTGATCGCACGCTGGATGACGCGGTCAACATGGGCGGTATTGGCCTGGTGATCGGCCACGAGCTTACGCACGGATTTGACGATCAGGGTCGCAAATTCGATCCAAAAGGCAATCTCCGCGACTGGTGGACCGCCGAAGATGGCAAGGAGTTTGAACAACGCGTAAGCTGCGTGGCGGATGAATACAGCTCATTCACTGCCGTAGACGACATTAAGCTAAATGGCCGCCTCACTCTGGGTGAAAATACCGCGGACAATGGCGGCGCACGTATTGCCCTCATGGCGCTGCATGACATGATGGCCCAGGCACATCAAGATCCCGACAAAAAGATTGACGGCTATACACCCGATCAACGCTTTTTCCTTGGTTTTGGCCGCGTCTGGTGCCAGAACACCACTCCGGAACTCTCTCGAATGCTGGTCCGCGTGGACCCGCATTCGCCCGGCAAATGGCGCGTAAACGGCGTGGTGCGTAATATGCCGGAATTCCAGAAAGCTTTCGGCTGCAAACCGGGCCAGCCCATGGCGCCCGCGAACGCGTGCAGGGTTTGGTGAAACCATCAGAGCTATACAGGATCATCCATATCCTTCTTTGAACACTCATCACAGTAAAAGGGCACGAATTATGTGCCCTTTTGCATTTGCTCCGCGCTCCAGCCAGAATGGTATGTGGTGAACGATCGCATAATCGCCGAACAGGAAGCTACGCCGGCCCCGGCGACAGTGACGGCCTCCGCTCCTCACCAGGAATATTCACGTCGCCTCAAAGACCGTGAAATGCAGGCTGGGCAGCTTCAGCGTAAGCATCTGTGGCTTGGCAACGCGCGCATCGCTGTTTTTATCGCCATATTCATCCAGTGCTGGATCACCGGGAAGACCGGATTCCCTTCTATCTATTGGTTGCTCGCGCCTATCGTTCTATTCGCCGTTCTCGTTGTCGCACACCGTCATGTCATGAGCGCTCTGAGCAGGGCGAAGCGCGCGCTTTCCATTTATAGCCGCGGTCTGGCGCGGATGGAAGATCGTTGGGCCGGAATCGGTGAAACAGGAGAAGAATTCAAAGATCCGCTGCATTTATACGCGGAAGACCTCGATATTGTGGGCGAAGGCAGCCTGTTCCAATTGCTATCGACCGCGCGCACGAACATGGGCAAGCAGTGTTTGTCACGCTGGCTGCTGACTCATCCCGATGTAGAAGAAATCCAGGAGCGGCAAGCCGCGGTTGCCGAATTGAAGTCACGACTTGATTTCCGGGAAGATCTGGCCGTAAGCGGTGAAAGTGAGCGTATCGCCGCCAAGCCGGAAGCGCTGATCACTTGGGCCCGCGACGAAAGCAGTTTAAAGGACGGCCGCTGGTGGGCTGCTGCTCTCGCCGTATTTAACTTGGCCACACTGATCTTCGGTTTCATGGTGATGTGGACGCCTTTCATTATTTCTTTGCTGATCAACGGCATCATTACCTCGCGCGCCCGTCATCGCCTGGAAAAGATTTTTGCCGGGATAGGCGACACCCACAAGGACCTCGATTCACTCGCGCTCTTGCTCCAGCGCATCGAAGTTGAAAAGTTTGATTCTCCCGTACTCCAGCAACTTCAGGCTCGGCTTCTCACCCACGGGCAGCCGCCCTCGGCTTCCATCGGCCGGCTGGACACGCTGGCTGATCTGGATGATTCCCGTCATAACTGGTTCGTACGGATCTTCGATATCCCGCTGCTGTACTCCATGCAAATTGCATTTGCGCTGGAGCGCTGGCGTCGCACATACGGCGCCGGCATTGAAGCTTGGCTGGAGGTAGTTGGAGAAATCGAAACGCTTACATCCATCGCCGCTTACGCTTACGAGCATCCGCAAGATCCGTTTCCGGAGTTCGCGTCGCCGGAAGCTGAAATCTGCTTTCACGGCAATGCTCTTGGCCATCCTCTCTTACCTGCTGACAAATGCGTGCGAAATGACGTAACGCTTGGCGGTCCCAATCAGGTACTTTTGGTGAGCGGATCCAATATGTCCGGCAAAAGCACATACCTGCGTGTGGTGGGCATCAATGCTGTTCTGGCAATGATGGGCGCGCCCGTGCGGGCCACACGCTTGCGCCTTTCACGTGTAGCTGTGGGCGCTTCCATGCGCGTCTCTGACTCGCTGCAAAAAGGCATTTCGCATTTCTATGCCGAAATTAAAAAACTTCGCCAGGTGGTGGACCTTTCCTCCATGGGACCAACGCTATTTTTGCTCGATGAAGTTTTACAAGGCACTAACTCACATGATCGGCGCGTGGGCACGGAAGGGGTGCTCCGAACATTGTTGCGCAATGCGGCAATCGGTCTTGTCACAACCCACGATCTTGCACTGACTTCACTGGAACAAGTTTTCCCCGCCCATGTGCAAAATGTTCATTTTCAGGAACGCTTTGAAGATGACAGGCTCTCCTTCGACTATCGTCTTCGCGCCGGCGTGGTCACCACCAGCAATGGCATTGAACTGATGAAGTCCATCGGGCTCGATGTTTCGTAATCCATCCTCGAGCAGTCTTCAGATGGGCTCACGGTGGCCGTCATGGGATGTTGCCCATAGTGTGCAAAAGCCCGATGAGAAATTTTAATCCAACACTAATCGGCTCTTAAATCCTTACTGTTGAAATAAAAAGGCATCATCGCAAGCCGCAATTCGGATATTCCGGTAACGGAGTGTAAGCCCGTGCAGTAAAGATGAAGGTAAGCGCACGGAGTGGTGTGGTGGTTGGAGTGTACCCTGGTGATGGGCGGCGTTCTGGTTCAACATCACGATCCCGCTAATCGGATGTGGAAATAGTCCGCCGAGCTAGAATTGCAGCACCGGCCCGCTCGACCGGCGCAGCAATCAACCAGGGACGGGAGACGGCAACTCAACACGACTGCGGCGCGTTTGGCAAGGATACCTTTTTCCTCCCCCAGAAGCGTCGGCGTAACGAAGATCAATGGGTTGTCGTGCTCGGGAGTGATCCCTTGCGGCGAACCACGTTGATCTCGGGTGCGCGGTGCCGTTTTCAGCTTGAACTGCGTAACGCAGTTAATCCACCACCGGGGAGGCTGGTTCTTTCTCCAATCAGCCTCCCCATTAATTTCGCAGTACCGGCTAGCCCTTACGAAGCGAACCGCTGTTGGCGTTTAACGCGTGGCAGCCGGTTCAGAGTTCCGCAGGTACACGTCTGATTTGTTCAGCCAGTCCTGGCGGGGCGGATAGAAGACATCCAGATCGACTGTGTCCTCAATCGCTTCAGCTTTGTGAGGCATGTGCGGCGGGATGCAGAGCACTTCCCCCGTCCGAACAATAATTTCTTTTCCATCAATCCAGAATTTCAGCGCGCCTTCCACAATGTAAGTAAGCTGCTCATTCAAATGGCTGTGCTCCGGCACCACGCAGCCTTTCTTCAGCAGTACTCGGGCAAGCATCAGGTTTTCGCCCGTAATCATTTGGCGATCCAGCAGCGGATTCAGCTTTTCCAATTCGACATCATTCCAGCGGATGTGTTTTAGCATAGACAAACATTCTAGCGAAGTTCTGCTGAGCAGGCACGCTCTGGGACGAAGAGACAGACGGGCTGCCTCGGTTGTTTCTGTCAGCCTTAGATCAGTGCAAGAATTACACTTTAAGGACTCGGACGCAGAGCTATTTTTGTGTGATCGTGACCTTGTGATAGCCAACGGTAGCCATATCAATTTTATTGGGCAGCTGGAACAGGGAATCAATACCCACATTGGGATACTTAGGGGTAATGTACTTGCTGACAAAGTATTCCAGTGCCATCCGTGGCACGCTGAATCCATCAATGGTGACTTCGCGCACGTGCACGCGCCCTTCGCGGCCGCTTCCGGTCGCATCCGCTTCCACCCGCACGTCGTGCTGGCCGCTGAAAAGTGAAAGCATAGGATTGGATGAATTTTGTCCTTCGCGGATTTGATCGAAATCAACATTTAAAAATGCAGTGACAACTCCGCTGCGACCTTCCATCCTGAGTTTCTTGACGCCCTGGGGTGGACTGATCCTTCCCGCAGCAATGTAATCATTGACCTCTTCCTCGGTCATGACTGTAGGCGTTTGGTCTGGGTGCTCTTGTTCGCCATTTTGCTGGATATGATCCAGTTTGGCCTGCAGGCTGTCGGCCAGCCGGTGTCCGGCGTTATGCGCAGCACTGGTTTGCGAGGTAGAAGATTGCTGTGCTTGCTGTGCAGGATTCGGCCTGGACGCAGAAGACGGCTGCTGTACCGAGGCAGGCCCTTCCTGGACAATAAAGATAATGCTCGCCACCAGTAATATTGTTAAAACAGTTCTTGAGATCATTTAGCGTGCGCGGGAGCCGCCTGTGCGGTCAATGGCTGCGGCGTAATCACCGGCTTTTCCAGCGATCCAGTGATTTCCCACTGAGTACCAGTGGTATTCACCTTAAGCTTTGCCTGCTTGTTGGCCAGAGACATGGTCCCACTTAATTGATAGATGCGGTTCTCTGCTCTAAATTTGCTTGGCAGAATTTTTATCGCTTGTTTGTCGATTTCCAGCGCCCCCTGTGCGGCGTTGAACCTCAGCGGCCTACCCGCCTCCAGTGCCAGCGCTTTCGATGTTCCGTTGCTTACCTCAAATTCCACTCGCCCACCTGCACTGCCCGACATGTCCTGAGGCGTCTTGCCTTCAAAGTGGATTGAATAACTTACCTGGGCCCGGCCGGAGATCCATTGCGCTACCTGAGCAGCAACGGAATTCTGTGCGCTCACGCGTTCCAGCACAATACCTTCCATTGAACCATTGCAAGTGTAGTGCGGCTGGCCCCCGCTCCAGTCAACTTTCCATTCGCCTTGCGTAGTCCCGCCTCCGAGCTTGGCAGTCACGCGATTCACCGTAAGCGTGTGGTCACCCAGTTCAAGATGTGCTGCGAATTTTTCCAATGGCATGCTGTCAATATTCAATTCGCCGACGGCTAGACTTCCTTCGGCCCGAAAATCAGGTAACTTATTTTCTGATCCGGAAAGAAAGGGCAGACTCCATCCCTGATCGGTAAATCCCGTCAGACCGACTACATCCAGTACAGCCAATGAATCCAGCTGCAGATCAAACTGGAGCGGGCACGGAGCATTGCCCGTACAGTTCAGAGGGCCACTCACCGAGCCGGTGAATGCTATTGGACTGTGCTCAAACTGGCCGTTGATTTTGCTGAGCACCAGCGCGGTATCGGTAATTTGTGCGTCAGCTTCGGACATCACGAGCCGGTCTTTCACACCGGGAATCCAAGCCGCGAGATTTTGCAGGTGTGCTGTTCCATGAAGCTTTGGGGCAGTAAAGTTTACCCATGGTCCACTCACGTTCAAGTCCACCAGGGCTGACGCAGTTGTATTCACAATATGGGAATGGAATCCAGTGGCGCGGCCGAAAGCCAAAAGTCTTTCCATCGGTACCATCCCCTTGGCGCTCACAAAGTAGCCCTTACTATCCAGGCTTCCTTGTACCTCAAGCGTGGTTGAGGGGCCCATTTGGACTGAGAACGCATCAACCGTAAGCGAGCTCGAATCATAAGCTGCGCTGGGAGCAACCGCAGGCGTTGTCTGCGCCGGCACGTTCGATTTTTTCTTTTTTACGACCAGCGCAGTTGGAGTATCGCCTGCGCCAATATGGAACCTGACGGCGCTCACCGGAAACGGTTTGTCTCCGGCCGAAGCCTGCAGCAGGAATGGCGTGCTCATGCCGGTTCCATGAAAATCACGCACACCTGCATGCCAATGAAAACCAAACGCTGCATTCAGATCGCCGCTGGCGGTGAAGTCATCGGGCAGAGAACGGCGGGCTTGCCGCGCAACCGCCGCCAGCAAGGATAGCGGTACTCGATTGGCCACAAGTGAGAGATCATAGTTCTGTGCGCTTGGCGTGAAATGCGCCGTAATCAAGAGACCGCCAGTGCCAAGGGGCGTATCGCATTTCAGTGCGAGGCTTCCACCGGTGTAATCTCCAAGGCAGCGGGTGCGGACCTGTGGCATAGCATTGCGATTGATGTCGAACCGGCGAAAACTATCCAAATCGGCAGTGGCATTAATGTGCAGGTCGGATAGTTTACCGGCGACTTCCGCAGTGGCGTCCAATGCTCCCCGCCATCCTTTATCCTGCCCCAGCACCAGGTAGGAAAATTGTCCTAATTGCGCTTTTTCCCATGACACCTGCAATCTAACAGGCATGTCACTCAGGTTGGCGGAGCGTTTTACGTCGCCTTCAACTCGAATTGAACCGGTATCGTTCAAGTTCATGTCGGTACGAACAGGATGGCCTTCCAGCCGTATATGCCACGTATCTTCCGCTGCCAACCAGAACGCGAAATCAGTATTAGTCAGGGCGTACGGCTTCTTTTCCGGACCAAGTTTCACATTGATTCGCCCACCACTGGCTTCGATGTAAGGAAAGCGGGAGCGCTGCTCCGCGCTGCGTTTAGCCGTGGGAGCGGTCGGGACCTGCTCTACGCGCAACAACAATGGTTCCAAATTCCAATGATCGTGTGCGAAAACCAGGTTCAGGCTGGGAGGAGCAACATCATCGGTCAGCTTAAGATTGGCGATTTCCAGCCGGCCTTGCCACAAAGAAGTCAGCCTAAGATCCGCCGTCACCTTAGGGCAAAGCAGTAGAGGTTCCGCGCCGAAAGCAGGATCATCCATTACTTTAAAGTCATAAAGGTCAAATCCCGGGCGCGGGAACAGGCGATATTTAACGGACCCAACCTTGACTTCCCTACCCAGAGCCGCGCTCAAAGTTGAGGCCAGCCGATTCTTGAAGCGTGCGCCGTTAATGTTGGGAGGCAGGAAGATGCATAACGCCAGCCCTACCAGTACAACTACAACGATTTTTTTTCTGGTAGGCGTCATGGTTAATGCACCAGATGAAAGAGGCGGTGCCAACGGGTCAGGCTAAAAAAATGCGTGGTGACATTCAAAAAACCGGCTACCCGATCCCCTATGGGTTTGGGGTCGCCGTTTTCTTCAGGCACGTCAAAGGACCAGAACACAACCAGAGGACGCCCAATGATATTTTCTTTGGGCACAAATCCCCAATAGCGGCTGTCCAGGCTGTTGTCGCGATTGTCACCCATGGCAAAGTAGTGGTCGGGCGGAATCACCACCTCGTCATTATGAATGTTTTGTTGCAAAGTGGCGGCCCACTCCGGAGAAATCTGACCAATGCCAGCGCTCAGGGCCGTCGGAAACTCATCGCGATATGTATCATAAGTTCCATTGCGGATCACATACGGCTCAGCCTGCCTGACTCCGTTCAGATAGATCACACCATTGCGTAGGCGAAGCCTGTCGCCCGGCACACCGATTATTCGTTTAACCAGATACATTCCCTGCTCTGACGGGTTCGGAGTAAGAAAAACGGCGGTGTCTCCACGGTGAATTCCACGATATGGCAGCAGCCAGTGCAGTTTGCCCCCGCCCAGGGGAGTGAGTCGATCTACAAACACGTGGTCACCCACAAGCAATGTCATTTCCATGGAACGTGACGGGATCTCAAAATGCTGGACGATAAAGGTGAGAATAAAAAGCCCCACTACCAAGACGGACGCTATTCCGGCAATCGATTCCGGCAATGTCTCTTTTGGACGCTCGGGCTTTTTCCGATTTTTTTTAAATAAAGACAAAGATGTAATTCCTGAATTTAGGATCAGCGCACCAGGTGGAACATGCGGCTCCAGCGTGTTCCTCCGAAAAAATGAGTCACCACATGAACCAGGAAGCCGACACGGTCAGCCATGGAGGTACGCTCATACTGGTCTTTCGGTGTATCGAATGACCAGTAAATAAACAATGGTTGGCCAATAACATTTTCTCTGGGAATGAATCCCCAGAACCGGCTGTCCAGGCTGACGTCGCGATTGTCACCCATGCCGAAAAAATTGTCCGGGGGTACCACCAGGTCGCCGTCTCTTAAGTGTCCCCGCATCACGATGGGCCATTCGGGATTTACGTTCGAATCGCCGTCCGGAGCAACTGCCGGAAACTGATCCCGATACGGAGAGTAGCTTGGTCCCGAATGAATTACATAGGGCTCATCCAGAGCTTCGCCATTTCGATAAACCTTGCCGTCGCGCAGGTGAATCCTGTCTCCCGGAACCCCGATGATCCGCTTCACTACATACATTCCGGGTTCCTTCGGGTGGAGGAAAACAATGATGTCGCCATGTTTTATCTCGCGGTACGGTATCAAGGGCCCCATATATGAGGCTTTAAGTGTGGGTGAAAGACGATCAACAAAAACATGGTCGCCCACAAGTAAGGTCTTGACCATGGATTCTGAGGGAATTTCAAAAGCCTGGACAATAAACGTAATAATGAACAGTCCTGAAACCAGCACCGCCGCAATTCCGGCGATAGATTCAGGCAGGCTTTCTTTTTTCTTTTCCGGTTTTTTCTTTTTGGTTTTATCCAACAAAAGCGGTTCCTGCTCAGATAATGGATCAGCGAACCAGCCGGAACATGCGGTCCCAACGCGCTAAGTCCAGCAGGTGGGCCAGTATCTGTCCTGAATGATTGAGTTTATCACCGGAGCGCCTAGGTTCCGAACCTCGGACGGAGAGATAGATCACTAAGGGCCTGCCCACGATGTTGGCCCGGGGGACAAACCCCCAATAACGGCTGTCCAGACTATTGTCACGATTATCGCCCATCACAAAATAATGGTCCGGCGGCACCACGAGTTCGCCATCGGTGACGTAATTCGCTAATTGATACCGCCAATGGCGATCAATGTCACGGGAGTAGCCACGCTGATTGGGAAAGTTGTCGCGATATCCATCAGGCATCCATTGCTTGTGGATCGCGTAATTTTCCTGGAGCGGAGTGCCGTTGACATAGACGATCTTGTTCTGAAGGCGAATATGGTCTCCGGGCATTCCGATCACGCGTTTCACCAGGAACTGGGAGGGGTCTACCGGAAAATAAAAAACTACAATGTCGCCTCGCTCGATTTTTCCGTAAGGCAGAAGGTGGGCCGACCCGGGAAGGCCCGCATAGTGCAGCTTATCTACCAGCAGAAAATCGCCTACGAGCAGCGTGTTTTCCATGGAGCCGGAAGGAATTTGAAACGCCTGAACAATGAATGTGATCACGAAAATGCTGAAGATCACAACGGTAAAGAAAGCCTGTATCCCAAAAAGATCGCGTGGCGCCTGATGCGATTTATGATCCGGAACGGGCTGCGGTGCAGTTGACGGCAACGCGATATTAGCCCCCTGCTTTGGGCTTCTGTAGCTGGCTGCGCTGCAGTCGGCGGCAATGCGGTGTTAGGGTCTACGCTTTGGGCTTCCGTGCTGGCTGCAAAGGCCCACTTTCAACCTGTGATGGCTCCGCTGCCGGCACTACTTCTCCCTGACTCTGGTCCTTATCGTTCATTCACTCTCAGCCTGCCCGCGTAGATGCTCCAAAGCTTGCTTGGCGGCAAGTTGTTCAGCTTTCTTTTTCGTTCCGCCTTCAGCCCTAGCCACATACTCCATCTTGCTCTGCCCCTGGATATAGATTCGCGCCTCCACTGTAAATGTCTTGCGATGGTCCGGCCCCTCTTCTTTCACTGTTACATAGACAGGCTGCTGCCGCCCACTAGACTGCAAAAGTTCCTGCAGAGCAGATTTATGGTCTGCAAGGCTGAATTCATTTTCTCCGTCGGCGGTAATCGTCTCTAGTTCATCCTCCAAGATTTGCCGGATGATGAATTCACGCGTCTTTTCCAGACCTGCATCCAGGTACATGGCGGCGATAACGGCTTCAATGGCATCAGAAAGCAGCGTACCTTTTGACCGGCCGCCGCTGCGCTCTTCACCGCGCCCCAATCGCAGGTATTGTCCCAGCCCGATTTTGGTCGCAACGCCTACCAGATGTTCCGCGCTTACCAGGTGCGCCTTTAACTTCGATAGCTGGCCTTCATGGAATGTAGGAAACCTTTCAAATAGTAGCTGGCTTGTCACCAGGCCCAAAACGGCATCGCCGAGAAACTCAAACTGCTCGTTGTCAAGTTTCTCAGCTGGTGCATCCGCGCCGGCCGCCTTCGATTCCTCATGCGCGTGCGAGCTATGCGTTAAGGCCCGGTCCAGCATCTCCGGCCGTTTGAAGGTGTGTCCCAGCGCGGTTTGTAGTGCGGAAAGATCTGAATTCATGGTGAGGGAGCTCACTGCGGCTCCGTTGATGATCCATTGCGTGAGCCTCTGGCTAGTCCGGCCAGCCGCTCATGTTCAACTTCCGAAAGCTTCTGTAATTCAGGATCGGAACTGGCAAGTTGAAGCGCCTGCTCCACCGAACTTAGCGCGGCAGCATATTTCTTTCGATGGTCTTGCGCCAGCGCCAGGTGGTACCAGGCATAGCCATCAGGCCGGATTTTGGCTAGGTCGGTTGCCATCTTCAGGTCTTTTTCCGCGCCTGCATCATCGCCCGTCTTTAATTTCATGATTCCCAGCGCGGAATATGCCATGGACTGCAGCGTTGTCTTGTAGACACCTGCCTCCCCTGCAGTATCTGGGTAGCTGGCGTCGGCTGCCTGGATAGCCCGGGATGCATTGTGCCTGATTGTGCTGACCTTCTTGTCCCGCTCCCGATCATGATCACCCAGCGAATCCGCCAGCGCTGTGGCCGTAAGCACCAGCGCCAGAGGATTATCAGGATCAAGCGCCAGTACCCGCTCGCCCATCATCAGCATTTTTGCAGGATTATTCTCCCGCTGATACTGCAACATGGCGCTGGAATAAAGATATCGGCGCAACTCGCTAGTGGGATACTTGTTCGAAAAATCAATTGCTGCTGCTTCCTCTTTTGCGGCGCCAGTTAATGCATAATCAGCATTGAAGTCGGACCGTTCCTGCTCACTTCGCGCCTGCGGACGTCTTACCATCGAATCAGGTTGGGACCCACTCTGCGGGCTGGGATATCCATCCAAAGCAGTGGCCGGAACCACCGAAAAGCACAGCGCAACCAGGCCGAGCGCGATCTTACCTGCGGCTAGCTTCCAACGTGGAAACCGTACCGTGGATCGAGCGCTCGCAGCTTCTATATATGCTGAACTCATAATACAACTGCATTCTACTTCAGCTGAGCCGGAAGCTTTTCCGGTGATGATGCTCCGCCGGTCAGCGTAAGTAAGCGTGTCTGCTCGCTTTTGGCAAGGTTCCCCAGATCGGCATTCGCTCCAATGACCTGCAATGCGTGGTCTACGGATGCGAGTGCTTCCTGGTATTTCTTCTGGTGGTCCTGCGCCAGTGCCAGATGGTACCAGATGTATGGATCCGGCTGAGTTTGGTTCAAATCAGCCGAAAGCTTTAATTCCCTTTCCGCCCCAGAGTCGTCCGCTGTCTTCAGCGCAACAATACCGAGCGCCGAATGTGCCATCGACTGCAAAGTATCTTTGTATGCCTTTACCTGCTCAGGGTTCGCATTCGCGGGCGGCATGAAACCCGAATCGAGCGTATCCAGCGCATGTCCAGCATTTGTCTTCACGCGCGCAATTTTCGATGGCCTGTCAGTATCAGTATCGCTCAGGCTATCGGCCAGGACCGTTGCCGTAAGTACCAGCGCGATTGAATTGTCTGGATCAAGGCGCAATACCTTCTCTCCCACACTCAACATTTTCTCCGGATTGTTTTCGTTCTGGTACTCATGCATCGCCTTTGAATAAAGATAAGACTTTAGTTCGCTTTCAGGATATTTGACGGCGAAATCATCAGCCGCCTTTTCTGAAGCTGCGCCCCCGGTTATAGCATAGGCAGCGTTGTAATCGTTGAATTCAGGATGTGTCTTGGCCTGAGGCACATGTTTCGCCGCAGGCTGAGGCAGTTTGCTGGTACTTGCAGACTGTTGTGCCATCAAGGCGGCACTGAGGCAGCAGAAGATCACGAGCAGCGAGACAATCCACGGCAACTTCTTCATGGTTTGGCCGACTTCCGAGCCTGGTAGGGCTCTGTCAGACCTCTCTCCGCAGCTGCCTTGGTATCTGCCGAAGGATCCCCGGCCGCCAGAGCGGCCCGATAATGCTCAACAGCAACGTCTCGTTTTTCCTGGATATCAAAGATGCGGCCAAGATATATATGGCTCCAGGCCAGCATGCGGGGATCATGGACAGACGCGACCGCCTGTTCAAAGCTTGTCTGTGCTTCTTCCATTTTTCCAGTGAGCGTGGCGATTCTGGCCAGAATGAAAACTGCGTGTCCCGGAGCTTCCCCACCGTGATTGTGCTGCAGAACTCCATTCGCCAACTTCTGCGCGCCTTCACGATCGCCGGCCGCAAGCTTCTGCTCGGCAATACTTAGCAGGCGATCTTCATTCGGCGCCGGTTGTACTGCGCTCACAATTTCCGGCGTAGCCTGGTCGCGAAACACCACCTCGCGCGCCCTTTTCCGCTCCCGCTCCAGGCTGATGGTGTGCAGCAGGTTGCCATAGGCATTTTTCAAGCCTGTTGAGTCTTTTTCAAATTCGCGTAACTGATCGTAAAAGACGCGCGTCAGCACGAACCCTTCTTCCACTGAGCGCTGCACGTAAGCGTTTCTGGCTGCTTCATCGGTTTTTGCAATCGAGGTGCGGGCTTCAATCGCGCGGATTAGGCACTCATTGACCATGAGCGAAATATCGTTCTTAAAGGCCGGAGCCATCGGCGCGGAACGGACGTCTTCAAGGATAGGTTCCAGTTGTTTCAGCGTGTTTCCATGCGAGAGGGCCATGGGATCAAGCACAAAATGGAGATACGTGTGGCGGATCTCCGGAAAACGCACACGCTTTTCAAGGTCGGGCGAAATCACCATGTAGTAGTTCGTTCCGAAGTTTCTGGAATCCACCTGCGCAGGAGAAAGCAGCGGTTCCATGTAAATCACAAATCGTTGGCCGGGATAATTGCTGAATGGAACCTTCAAATAAAGGTCTGTTTGGGTAAGCAGTTGCGAAACCGGGTCGTGAAGTTGATTGACCAACGCTTGATACTCAGGTTCGTGCTTTCGCCAGAGCGCCTCGATGTTTGCAGCTTGATAGAACTTCCTCAGGAGCGAGATAACACCCAGCACACGTCCGGCGTCGGGGGCCAGGTCAGCTTCCGAAATTGCAGGAGCAAACTCAGGCGCAGGTCCCAACTCCAGCGCAAGAGAAAGATAGGGCGTGACATCATTCTCTTTACCGGGAAGCTGGTGGTCGATCCAAAATTGGCATACTGCGTTGCCTGCCTGTTTTGCCTCAGGGGACTGTGTCAAGGCAGTGCGAACTTCGGTCCGGACAGCTTGGCGAACCGGCATAGAAGTTTCCAGACCGGCATCATAACCGCAGCTGTTTAAGGCCGCAGCGAGTGTAAAGAATGTCTCGCTGACTTCCAGTTGCGCTTTGGTGGCCTGAGCTAAAGATGTGCCGGAAGTCACTGTGAGCAGCAGTACAGACCAGAAGAATGGTTGAAGTTTCCGCTTCAGGGTCCCCTCCAAATGTGTGGGAAACTCAAGTTTAGGCCACAAAAACAGAAAGGGTCAAACCCTGAGGGTCTGACCCTTATAGACAAGCGGAAAGCCTATCCTTTTACATTGATATGGGAAAAGGACATGATTGCCTTCCCCGGAACAGGTCTGCCAAAGGACTGCGCCGGAACAAAAATTGTAAACAACAAAGCACGGTTTAATTGCGCTCTCACTTCTTCGTCGTCACGCCCGGAAATAATACGGAAGTTTTCCACGCGGCCGGTGGTATCCACATAGGTTTCAATGACTACGGGGGAATCCAGACTCAGCTGGTTCTCAGGATACTCAGAAACTTCTAAACGCGGCGGCGTATAGAAGGTTGATGGAACATCGTCATTGGCGCTCACCTGTGCCGGAACCAGCAACACAATCAACACGCCAAAGAAGATCACTGCGGAAAGCACGCCCGCGGTTGCCGGGACCATGAAGCCCTGAAACGTATTTTCCAGCCGCAAAACGCAACGCTCAAAAAAGTTCAGCGAGTTGCGAGAGCGGGTACTGGAAATGGCCACTCGAATTTTCAACGCCAGATCAGAGGGGGGCTGACGGCGTCCGACCGATGAAACCAACGAGCGCGTATTTTCCAAAAGCGCATATTCTTTCTGGCAATCCGCGCATTGCTCCAGATGGGCGAAGATCTCGTGCATCTCCGTCCCGCTGACGGCGCGATCCAGATACGATGAAAACAGGGGCCGGGCCTCTGTACATCTCATGACTGTGCCTCCACTTCTGATTGTGCCGGTGAACGGTGATTCGTTTCCGGCTTGCTTCCCCCTACCTCAGCACCCGTTTGGTTTACAAAAGTCTCCAGTCTTTTCTTTAGAGCATCGCGGCCGCGAATTAACCGGGACTTTACGGTTCCCAGAGAAATCTGCAGCACCTCCGCGATTTCTTCATACGCAAGCCCTTCAATATCGCGCAATACAACGGTTGTACGATAAGGTTCAGGAATTTGTTTCAATTCCATTTCCACCCGCGCGCGCACTTCCTCGTGGGCAAAAATCTCCATAGGCGATTCCCGCTTGTCTGCCAAGGTGTCGCACAGACCAAACGAGTTTCCGTCCTGGTCCACGTGGGCTTCCATGGAAGTCTCTTTGCTCTTGTGCCGAAACCACCAGCGCCTCTGGTTGGAAGCCTCATGGATTGCAATGCGATAAAGCCATGTTTTCAGGCTGCATTCGCCATTAAAACGGTTCATACCGCGAAAAACTTTGAGAAAAACTTCCTGTGTGGTATCGGCAGCATCTGCGGGGTCGGTCAGAATGCGGTACACAAGGCTATAAATCGGCTGGTGATAGTGAGTCACAAGCCAGTTGTAAGCCTCTTCAGAGCCAGCCTTTAGCTCGGCAATAATTGAGGCTTCTTCGGCTCTTATGCCGATTGCGGTGGCGATGTTTCCCAATGCTGTTACTCCCGCCACTTTTCGCATGGCGTCACCCCAATTCTCTCAAGTTATGGGCGCCGCTACAACTAATCTACAGGTAACGGCAGTAACTTTCCCACGGGATACAGCAATTCCCTATTCCTTCAAATAGATAGACCCCGGCCTGGGGTCACAAGTTCCAGGTTCCTGGAAATTTAGTGAGGAGAAGAAGAAGACGGCGCCGGAGTTGCCGATGTCTGGGCGGGCGGAGTGGTAGTCTTTTTCTTTGTAGACTTTGTCCGTTTACGAGGATGAGCGTCTTCGTCGATCACTACTACTTTCTTCCCCGGAACAAGCGTGCCCGGACCTTGTCTCGCCTGGAGAGCGTTGGAATTCGCGGCCGCCCGGTTCGCGGCTTCCATTTTTCCAGCCGCCTGCTCTATATAAGTTGATAAGTTCTGCCGGACCGTATCCAAAGCGGTGGCGTCGCCTTCCAGAGGTTGATACTCCTCTTTTTTGCCAAATGCGCCTGCGGCTTCAGCCATGGAGCTAAGAAATTCATAAACCACATTCAAGTTGTGATACAGCTTGAAACTCGCCAGCACTCCACCGCGGCTGGTCTGGACATCGCTGATCAGTCCGGGAACAGCGTTGGAAATGTTCTTTTGTAATGAATCCGCCACTTGCTGCATCTGTTGTTTTTCCTGATTGTCAGTCTTCCATTTTTCTATACGCAGTTTTCCAATGTTCGCATTGGCTGAGCTGGTGGCCTGCTGAATTTGCAAAAGGATAGTGTTCAGATCGCTGGGTGGCGTCGCCTGCGCTTGCGGATTCATTGGAGCCTGCTGCGCTATCGCGCCGAAGCCGAAGCAAAATATAAGAAAGAAAATTATCGCTCTGGCCGATTTCATGGGGAACGCTCCTGCAAATACATCAGATGTGGTTCGCCGACCCTGGGGTTACTCCTGCACCCT
This sequence comes from Terriglobia bacterium, assembly GCA_963831465.1. GTDB lineage: Bacteria > Acidobacteriota > Terriglobia > Terriglobales > Acidobacteriaceae > Angelobacter. The sequence goes on from CAWHQH010000030.1 coordinate 141,907, forward strand.
ACCTGTCCACTGTACCCGTTGTGACCCACTGCAACCTTCTAGGATACACAAAAGCAGCAATGCAGTTGTGCATGCGCGAAGCTCAAATCACACCGATATCGCCCAACGATCCTATTCGATCTTTATTCTCCTATTGGAGGTAGCTAATGAGAGCAATCGTTAAGAATTGTTGCGCCAGCCTTTCATCAGAATCCTACGCCTGTACCTGACATCCAATATTTAACTAAACAGTTAATACATAAGCATAAGGAACTTGGAGAAGGCTATGAAAAAGGGTTTGAATACATTGTTGGCTACAATCCTGGCATTGGGAACCACAGGATTGGGGTTTGCCGCTTCTACTAACCAGGGTTCCCAACAGATCACAAAAAGTGGCGATTCGCGCCTTGAACAGCGGCTCTCGGGCGAAGTCCGCCACGAACTTAACATGATTCCGCAATTTACGGTCTTTGATAATCTCGCTTACCGCGTAGATGGCGGTACCGTAACGCTATTTGGACAGGTGCGGGACGCGATTGTGAAAGATTCAGCGGAAGCCCGCGTGAAGCACCTGGAAGGCGTGGAGCGCGTTGACAACAAGATCGAAATACTTCCGGCGTCATTCAATGACGATCGCATTCGCGGTCGGGTGGCCACGGCGGTATTCAATGATCCCCGTCTGTTCCATTACGGAATCCAACCCGTGCCGCCTATTCACATTATCGTGAAGAATGGTCATGTGAATCTGGAAGGGGTGGTAAGAACGCAGGCGGAAAAAGATGATGCTTTCATTCGCGCGAATGGTGTTTCCGGAATTTTCTCCGTAGAGAATAATTTGCAGGTGGAACAGCCTAAGAAGGGCTAAAGCCGGATTAAGCAATTCGAATAACTGAGACGCAGCTTGCTGCGTCTCTTTATTTTGCAAGCTGTTGCGATAGTATTATTTTCCTATAGACGTTGAATTCTTCATCAGAAAATCCAATTGTCCCCATTTCACTTTCAATTTTAAAGCTTCATACTCATCCAACGGAGAGAGGCCGGAAGCAAAAATTACAATTTACTTAGAAAACATATTGACCTGTTTTGTGGCCGGATTTACTATCCAAAAAACAATGTAAGCAATAGTGGAGTTCGACTTTCGGTTGACGAGATTGTCGAGTTCCTCCAGATAAAAACAGTTCAGAACAAGGTTTGGTCTGGACAGTTGGCGCCGAATTCGCGTCAAGGTCTGCAACCGTCCTTGCCCTCAACTTCCGGATCCCTATAACCACGTACCAGTTCGTCCCCCACAGCACAATCGTGGGAAGGATGCATACGTGTACCTGCACATAACTTCAACTCTGAGTCGGACGGAAACAGGAGCCTTATGTATTTCAACGCGAACGGAGAGAAAGTCTCTCGCGCACGATGGAAAGAAATGTACAACGCCTTTAAGAACCGGCAGGAATTGGTGAAAGCCGGATTAACCAGCCGACGTGACCTGATGAGGATGGGTCTTTTAACCGGCGCGGGAATGCTGATTGCGAAGAAAGGCTTGAGTTCCCGCGCATGGGCCGACACATGGGGCAGCGGCGGCAACTGCTATTCCGGAAGCAGCGGCTGCGGCACCTGTGCCAGTCCCACAACGCGCGCGTGGGTGATGAACATGCCGATCCCGGCAGTCAAGCAGCCCATTGCTCTTTCCGCGCTGACTGGGCCGGCTCCGACCATCGCGCCGAACAACGCTATCAATCCCACTACAGGGCTTGCATATGAAGGCCGCACGCGAGCGCACCAGTTGCCCATCGGCAGCAACGGCAATCTTCCCTTCCCTGCAGCAACTGTTTATCAGGTAAATCAGCAGGTGGCGAATGTGAGCATGTCTCCCGACCTGCCGATGCAAAGGCTGTGGACCTTTGACGGCATGAGCCCCGGGCCGACGTACGTCTCGCACTACGGCACTCCGATTTTGATCCGCAATTACAACAATCTTCCTTCTGACAACGGCGGATTTGGAATCAACTCAGTTTCCACGCACCTGCACAACGCCCACTCGCCATCTGAGAGTGACGGCTTCCCTTGCGATTACTTTGCATCCGGCCAATACTACGACCAGTATTACCCGAACCAGCTTGCCGGCTTCCTCTCTGACCACGTCTCAACCAATGGCGACATCAATGAGGCGCTGAGTACGTTGTGGTACCACGATCATCGCGAGGGCTTTACATCGCAGAACGTGTACAAAGGTCTGGTGGGGCACTACATTCTGTTCAACAATTACGATACAGGCGACGAAACCACAGGGTTCCGGCTGCCATCGTTCCCGAACTACGACATCCCAATGATGTTTGCTGACCGCTGCTTTGATGCAACCACCGGCGATCTCGTCTTCGATACCTTCAACACCGACGGCATCCTGGGTGACAAATTCCTGGTTAATGGCGTGATTCAGCCTGTTCTGCACGTGAGCCCGCGGCGCTATCGCTTGCGCTGGGTCAACACCGGGCCGTCGCGCTTCCTGCAAATTTATCTCACTGACCTGAACAATCTCACGACGTCGCAGCCGTTCTGGCAGATTTCGAATGATGGCAACTTGTTGCCGAAACCGATTCAGGTTCCCGCCGTTGCGCTGGGAGTTGCGGAGCGAGCCGATGTGATCATCGACTTCTCCAAGTATGCGGGAAAGACGATCTATCTGGAAAACCGTCTGCTCCAGCCGAACGGGCAGGGTGGTCCGACCGGATCGGTTGCTTCTCCGGGCAAGGGATTCCTCATGCTGCAGATCGCGGTTGATCAGCCTGCAGCCACCGACAACAGTGTGGATCCGGCAACCTTGCCGAGCTACTATGCGTTACCCAACGTGACTGGCACGCCGCGCGTGAGCCGCACATTTAACTTTGACCAGGGCCGGAACGGCCAGTGGACCATTAACGGCGGCCTGTTCAGTTGCACTACGGCGCGCTTCACCGTGCAGCAGAACAGCCTGGAACAATGGTATTTCGATAATGGCTGGAACTGGTCTCATCCCATCCACGTGCACTTTGAAGAACATCAGGTGACGCAGGGTGCGCCGGGGCTGTACGGCAGCAGCAGTGACGATTCATGGGACTACAGCAAATACGGCAACCAGTACTGCTGGTCTGGCTGTACCACAAAAACTCCCACGGGAGTAAACCTGGCCCGCAAAGACACGGTGCGCCTAGTGCCCAAAGCAAATGCCACCATCAGAATGCGCTTTCGTGATTGGGTCGGGCGTCACGTGATGCACTGCCATAATGTGATTCACGAAGACCACGCCATGATGCTGCGCTTTGACATCGCCACTACAGGTGACACCAAGACGAATCCGTAACCCCGGCCGGCAGCGGCATGCGATAAGCGTGCTGCTCCCCAACAACAAGACCGAAAGGAGTTTTGAAATGTCAGAAGTCAGCAGAAGAAAGCTATTCGCCGGGTTTGCCGCTGCACCTTTTCTCGGCGCACTGGCGGCAAGCGGTGAAAATCCTGCGCCGGCGCCTGCACACAAGTTCGCGCCCCGCGTTTCCGGTCGCGAAATGATGCGGCGGCGCTACTTCCCAAACTTTGAATTGGTGGCGCATAACGGTATGAAGATGAAGTTTTATGACGATATGCTGAAAGACAAAATCGTCCTCTTGAACTTTATGTACGCCGATTGCCAGGGCGTGTGCCCCACCATTACTGCAAACCTGAAGCACGTGCAGAAGATCCTGCGCGAGCAGATCAACCATGAGATCTTCTTCTATTCCCTGACCGTCAAGCCGGAAACGGACACTCCGGTCAAACTAATGGAATACGCGAAGATGCACGGCATCCATGACAAATACTGGAACTTCATGACGGGTAAGCCGGAAGAGTTGGACATGATCCGCCATTCTTTAGGCTTCGCCGATCCTAATCCAGAACTCGACAAAGACAAAGCTCGTCATAGCGGGATGGTCCGCTATGGCAATGAGCCGATGACGCTCTGGGGCATGTGCCAGGGCAGCGGCGAGCCTGCGTGGATGGCGCAGGAGATCGGCTTTGCCATTCCACACGAATTCAAGAAACATCCCGCGATCAATGAATAAGTAGAAAGATAGCTTTTAATAGGGCCCCGCAAGGGGCCCTTCTCTTTTGGCTGGAATTGGTCGCTCCTCTGCCGTGAGTTCCGTTTTGGAACTCACAAGCGCAGGCGATTACAAAAGGACAAACTCAGTATTGACTTCCGTGAGCAGCGCAGGCTTTTTCTGCTGGAGTGGACGCGACGTTTATAGGATGATCCAGTGAAACAAAAGACAGTTGCAGAACTTGCGTCGCAGAGGTTCTCAATGGTTCCAATGTTGAGGAAGAAGCTAAGACTGTTTTATGATCGCCAACTTTTCCAATCGCACATTTCATATTTTTAAGCCTGCTTTCTTTGTTCTGATCACGGTCCTGCTTTGCAACATGTTCTCAACCTCCCACGCGTTTGCACAGACAGCACAAACTCAAACCAGCACGCGCAAGTTGAAATCCAGTACACAGCCGAAATATCCGGAACTTGCGCGCAAAATGAAGATCGAGGGGATAGCGAGAATCCTGCTCACCGTAAGTTCAGATGGCAGTGTAGTCAAGGTGAAAGAACTCGGCGGCAACCCCGTGCTGGTACAGGCTTTGGCCGAGGCTGCTCACACATGGAAGTACGAAACGGCAGAGCACGAAAGCGAAATTGAAATGCGGTATGAATTCGTACTAAAAAACTAGTCCTGCCAAGCAATTACCATACAGAGATTTCGGCAACAATTACAGATTTCAGGCAGCAGTAGTTTCCCCACCGAGCAACGTCAGCACCTCTCCGGTGATGTAACTGGAATCCGCTTCTGAAGCAAAGAACACAAATGCAGGCGCAACTTCCTCAGGCTGCGCCGGGCGTTCCATGGGTGTTTTCTTTCCGTGTTCTGCCGCTTTATCGGCTGATTTGTCTGCAATGTTGAATGGAGTCCACACTGGGCCCGGCGCTACACAGTTTACGCGGATTTTTTTCTCCACCAGGTTATGTGCCAGCGATTTGGTAAAAGCATGGATCGCTCCCTTGGTTGAAGCATAGTCAAGCAGTTCTTTGCTGCCTTGCAGACCTGTGATGGAACCGGTATTTACAATCGCGCTGCCCGATTTCAGGTGAGGGAGTGCAGCTTTTACCATGTGGAAATAGCCGAATATGTTGGTCCGGAAAGTGTTTTCCCATTGCTCTTCAGTGATGTCTTCAATCGATTCCTGATGCTGCTGAAAAGCTGCGTTATTCACCAGGATATCGAGACCGCCGAATTCCTCGACGGCTTGCTCTACGGCTGCGCGGCAGAACTCCGGATCTTTCACGTCGCCTGGAATCAGCATGCAGCGTCGGCCTTCAGCTTCAACTGCTCTAGCCGTTTCATGGGCGTCTTTCTCCTCTTCAGAAAGAAAGATTATTGCGACATCGGCGCCTTCACGCGCATAAAGCACGGCCACGGCGCGGCCGATTCCGGAATCGCCTCCAGTGATCAGCGCAACTTTGTCCAGAAGCTTGTCCGCACCCCGATACAGGGGCGCTTTATATTTCGGGCGAGGTTCCACGTCTGCTTCAATTCCGGGGTGCGACTGGTGTTGTTCAGGAAATGGTGGCTTCGGCTCTTTTTGCCTGTTTTTTGTTCTGTTTTCAAATGACATCACCTTGCCTTTGGATTCGGGCTTTGATGTCTTTTTTTGCACGGTGGTCCGGTGCGCCATATTTCTTCTCCTTGTTCGAACTCTGTAAGCAATGCCTCTTCCAACAAGATGAACGTTTTGCATAAGAGGATGGTGCAGAAGGAAGAATTTGCGCAGCTTGGCTTATCAACATTTTCACGGCTTGAAGCGCGCCTCTTGAGGCGCAACTCATTTCTTCTCTCATGCTTCTCACTTAACAGGGAGGAACAATGGCAACCAAGAAACGTTCTAGTTCGAAAAAGAAATCCAGCGGTCGCAAATACGGCAAGGCTGCGGGAAAATCAGTAGAGAGCGCCATGCATCGCAAGAAAAAGGGCACGCTCAAATCCGGCAAAGGTGGTAAAGGCGGAACAGTAAAGAGCCGCAAGCAGGCGATAGCAATTGGCCTGTCTGAAGCGCGCGAGAAGGGCGCGAAGGTGCCCAAGAAAAAGTAGCCTGCTCAGGGCGTTGACAGAGTCCACGCACAAAATTAAAGGCGAAGCTATGATGGGCTTCGCCTTTGGAATAACAGTTCCTTTTCTTTTTAGCTCAATCTTCTCAGACCAGTTCTCTTACCTTGTCCGAAATTTGCGTGGCAATAATTTTCTTGCGATTAGGTTCGCCGCGCACCAGTGACTCGGTGAACTTCGTTGCCTGCTCAAACGTAATTTTTGCCGGCATTGGCGCTTCAAACGGGTCGACCACGGCCTCTATCAGCACCGGGCCGGTGGTGTTGGCAGCCAGGGCACGGTCTAAAATCGACCCGCACTCCTTTGGATCGTCAATGCGGAATCCCACAGCGCCACAACATTCTGCAAATTTCACAAAATCGATGGGCTGAAGATCCACGCCAAATTCCGGATTGCCGAGAAAGACCATCTGCTCCCACTTGATCTGGCCCAGCGTGTTGTTCTTGATAACAACAACAATAATAGGAAGTTTATATTTCACTGCCGTAACGAGCTCCGCCATAAGCATGCTGAAGCCGCCATCGCCCACAAAGGCAACGCACTGGCGTCCTGGGTGAGCAATCTGCGCGGAGATGGTATAGGGCATTCCACATGCCATGGTGGCCAGAGTGCCGGAACAGGAATACATCTGGCCGCGTTTGGCCAGGATATGCCGAGCCCACCATGTAGTAATTGTGCCACTGTCGGAGCTAACGATCGCATCATTGCGCAGCCGATCGCCCAACGCCTGAGCAATCACCTGCGGTTTCATCGGCTTTTCCATGTTGGAAGAGCGCTTGCGCATCAGCTCCCACCACTCTTTCATTCCCTTTTGCGCTTCTTCCAGAAAACTCCGGTCTTTATTCTGATTCACCAGAGGCAGCAGCTCCTCCAGAGTGCGGCGGCTATCCCCTACCAACCCCACTTCAACGTCATACCGCAATCCAATACGCACGGGATCAAGATCTATCTGCACTGCTTTTGCTTTTCCGGGTTTTGGCAGGAACTCGATGTAAGGAAAAGACGAACCGACCATCAACAGTGTGTCGCAATTCTCCAGCGCTTCCTGCGAAGGCTTGGTGCCCAGAAGCCCAATGCCGCCGGTCGTGTATGGACTGTCGTCTGGAACAGCCGCTTTGCCCAATAGCGGCTTCACAATGGGCGCTCCGAGTTTGTCTGCAATTTGCTCCAGCGCGTCAGTGGCATGGCGGGCGCCTTGTCCGGCCAAAATAGCAATCTTTTTGCCGGCATTGAGCACGTCTGCAGCCCGTCGCAGATCAGCCTCCTTAGGAAAATGCCCACTATCGGCAGGCACATTGGAAACATGTCCGGGAAGATTGCGCTTGGATGCGTTCTTGCGTTCAGCCTTCATGTCCTGAATATCGGTGGGAAAAGTAATGTGCGCCACTTTCCGGTACGCAATGGCCGTACGGCACGCGAGTTCGGTCACGTTTTCGACATGGCTCGGTCCCATGACACGGGTGTTGTAAGCGGCCACATCCATGAAGAGGCGATCCAGCGCGACATCCTGCTGGGTGAAGGTGTCGCTAAGATCATGGAATGGAAGTCCGGTAATGGCCAGAACGGAAGCGCCATCCAGCTTGGCATCATAAAGTCCGTTGAGCAGGTGAATCCCGCCGGGGCCTGACGTGGCCAAACACACGCCGAGCTTTCCTGTGAACTTGGAGTAGGCACAGGCCATAAACGCAGCAGCTTCTTCATGCCGGACCTGCACAAAACGAATTTGCTCCTGGTGCGTCCGCAAGGATTCCATGATGCCGTTGATGCCGTCGCCCGGCAGGCCGAAAACAACATCTACTCCCCAATCAATTAATCCCTCAATCAATACATCTGCAGCAGTTTTGGCCATCGCAAATCTCTCCTTTTACGCTCAATAATGAATAGGATGCGAGAGGGCAACGAGCTGTTTTCGCGATGAAAAACAAGAAAGGATGAAAACTGTTGCGATGCTGTCAAATCGTGTGTGTAGCAAAGCTGCTTTCTATAGTGCGTGATGGCCGCGCATAAAGTACAATATGAGAAAGGGCGGGCTACTTGGCTCTCCTCAAAAATTTGAAGTATCAGGAGTGCTCATGGCTGGAAGCTCTAGAACCACCTTTGCAAAGCGCCAAAAAGAGCGGCAGCGGCAAGAAAAGCAAGCTGAAAAAGCCCAACGCAAGCTGCAACGGAAGACGCAGGACCAGGAAACCGATCCCAACGCTCCTGAGAAGCCCAAAGATCTGACCGTTACCTATAATGAAGAAGGTATCCCTGAAGGATTCGGCTTTCATGATTTTTAGGCACTTTTCGGGTGGTACCTGCCCAAAGGTGTAGTATTAAGAGGAAAGTTAGTTGTCCTCGACTCAGATAGACATATTTCCTGCACTCGTCCCTGCCTATTTCTGCTGAGAACAGCGTCACCCTAGCAATCACAAAGGAGTCGCAGTGAAGAAGATTTACGTCGGCAATTTTTCATTCCACATGACAGAACCTGAACTAAGGGCGCTATTTGAGCCTTTTGGAGCTATTGACAGCGCATCTGTTGCCACCGATCGTGACACAGGCCGGTCCCGCGGTTTCGGTTTCGTCCAAATGCCAAACGATGACGAAGCAGAAAAAGCAATGGCAGCGCTGAACGGCAAAGACTCCGGTGGACGCGCACTCACGGTAAATGAAGCCAGACCGCAAGCTCCACGCAGCGGGTTTGGTGGTGGCCGTGGCGGCGGGCGTGGCAATGACCGTGGCGGCAATGATCGCGGACCGCGTCAGCGCCGTGAACCCCGTTGGTAAGACCCAGCGTAGCCAGGCGCATGAGGGGCACAGCGGAAGTTGTCTCCCGTGAAGCATCTATGGGAACCGTTGTCTGCGGCAAATGCGGACAACGGTATTCCATTGTTGAATTGCCTTCACAAGATGCGGAACTTGCGCGCAAGCAGGCGTCTTTTGTCGCAGACAAGCTGGTCTGGGACCATATTCAGGAACGGAAACATCAGGCAACCATTGAGCTTCCGAGCCTTTGAAGTTGCCCATCGATTTGATTGATTTTGAGACTTTGGAAATGACAGGATCAGCCAGCCTGTAAATTTTCCTCCCAGGAACCGAATATGGCTAGTGAGAATAATGGGGCAGCGACTGCGAGAGCAGAGGGACACAGCGCGGTGTTTGCGGTCCTGCGACAGCTACTCAGACCATATGAGAGCGAATTAGCCATCCGCATTGACAAACCTGGCAACTGCTACCTTGAAACTCATTCTTCCAGCATGAATGGCCGGCCTATGTTCTTTGCGGGCGCAAAAATCAAGAAAAACTACGTCAGTTTCTATCTTCCCGCCTTATATATGTTTCCAGATCTGGCAGATCGAATTTCCCCTTCTCTGAAGAAAACAATGCAGGGACAGGCTTGCTTTAACTTCACCACTGTCAACGCTGACTGGTTTGAGGAGCTGGGTAGACTGACCCAGGCGGGATATCAAAAGCTTAAGGCGGAAATGCTGCTGTGAGCCCAAGCAGCTGAAAGCAAAGTAGTAAACAGCAATACCAAGATGACCGCCGATTGCACCAAAATTGTGCTATACTGATCTTGCTTTAGATCCGCGGTTGCAGGGTTCCTTAAGATCGAGATCTGGTCCAGGACTCCCACACTGACTTACCTCCGATTGTCTACGGCGAAAATTGAAAAATATCGGCATGAGATCACTCTGCCCTGACGTTTCGAAAAACGTCTCTGTCAGCCCTGCCGCCGATCACAATAAAAAAAAATCTAAGTGTCTACGTTTAAAGAACTTCCCATATCTCCATATCTACTGGATCGCCTCCGTGCGTCCGAATTCGTAACCCCAACTGAAGTCCAGACGGCCGCTATTCCGCATGCCGCCAGCGGCAAGAACGTTGTCGCAACGGCCCAGACCGGCACAGGTAAAACCCTTGCTTTTTTGGTTCCGGTCATGGACAAGCTGATGCAGCAGGCAGAATCGCGGCCCGGTGCGCTGGTTCTGGTGCCAACGCGAGAGCTGGCACTGCAAATTGGCAAACAATATGAACAATTGCGTGGCAAAAAGCTGCCGCCGGCAGCAATGCTGATTGGTGGCGTTGCAGAAAAGTCGCAACTGCGCGCTGTGCGCTCCGGCGCCAAGCTCATCATCGCAACGCCCGGCAGGTTTGAAGACCTGTTTGACCGCGAATTGATTTCGCTAACCGGAGTAAAAATCCTGGTTCTTGACGAAGTGGACAGAATGCTGGACATGGGATTTATCCCTGCAATCCGCAGGATCGTCAGCAGGCTGCCAAAGTCACGACAGACCCTATGCTTCTCAGCAACTCTTGAACCGTCCGTTGAACATCTGGTTGATGATTACGCGCGGGGAGCTGTACGGCTAGCTTTTGGATCGACGAAGAAAGCCTCTGAATCCGTAAACCTTACGGCCTACGAAGTCCATGCCGATCAGAAGCTTTCCCTGTTGAAGCGTTTGCTGACTGAAGAAACCGGCCGCACGCTGATTTTCGTTCGGACTAAACGCGCTACAGAGAGATTGGCGGAAAAGCTGAACCGCCAAGGAGTGGCTGTTAGCGTGTTGCACGGCGACCGCAGTCAATCACAGCGCAATAGCGCTCTTACGGCCTTCCAGCATGGCAAGTCACGTGTCCTGGTGGCTACCGACGTAGCTTCACGCGGAATCCACGTTGACGATATCGCGCAGGTCATTAACTACGATCTGCCGGCAATTCCGGAAGACTTCATCCATCGTGTAGGACGCACAGGAAGGGCCGGCGCAACCGGCTCCGCGATCACGTTCTATTCCGGAGTGGAGCGTTCCGATCTAGCCAGAATCGAGCGCACCCTGCAACTGAAAATGCGCCGGGGGCACGTTGAAACCGGTCTTGTCCGGGAAGAACGTGCCATGCCGGTGGACGTCTCCAGCATGCGCCCGGAGCCGGTTAAGCCTGGATCCAGGATGGTTCGCCTTCCGGGAGAGGTGTTTCAGCGCTACACGGTCTAAATTTGTAATGATCGCTGGCCATAGCGCCTTTCAAATAGTGAGTTTCGGGTCTTTGGTGGCAATCCCGCCAGGACCCGTTGTTATTGGGATGAATTTGACCGATTTCTCCTATAAAATAGAATCATGTCCACCCAAAATGATCCTAAGGCTGATTTGCTGGTAAAAACTGCTGACTTTTACAGGCGCTCCATTGCCAATTACGGGCAATTTACAAGAACGGAAAGAAAACCACGAACCAAGAAACAGCTGGAACAACGGCTCCAGACCATTCTCAAGGAAATCGATTCGCTTAGCGCTAAGCCCGTTTCCGCAGATTGATATCAGGATTCTGACAGAAATTTAGGGGCGTCATCGCTCCCGAGAGCAACTGCGTTCAACTGAGCAAGAACCGTGACCCGCTGCCAATTATTGTCCCATGGCGGTTAAACCATCTCTTGGATGGGATCGTACTAATGTGGCCAGCACGCGCCCGTTTGCACGAGCCCTGCCAGTAATCTTTGCTCGCACTTAAGCGAGAGGAAAATCACTGTTGGCCACCCACGATAAATTCGACCCTGACTGGAAGCAATTAGATCCTGAAGACGAGGAGAAGGAATATCTCACTCCCAATGAAGCAAGTAGCTTTATTGGTACGGAGGTGCCTTCTGCTGATGAAATCGATGATCTTGTAATGACGCTGGATACGGAAGGCATCGATCTCAGTGAAGGCGAATTGCCTTCACAACGCCGCAGGAAGACCGGCTTTGGACTAGATGACCAGGAGGAACTTGATACCAGCATTGCTCCCGGTGTGCTGGATAAAACCAGCGATCCTGTACGGCTCTACCTCCGTGAAATGGGTACAGTACCTCTTCTCACCCGCCAGGGAGAGATTGAGATTGCCAAACGATTCGAACGCGGCCATCTCAGAGTGCTTAAGGCCATTTCACGTTGTCCCATTGTTATTCGAGAGATTAAGGCCCTTGGCGCCGAGCTTGAGTCAGGTGCGCGCTCCATTAAAGAAGTAGTTGTCTTCAACGAAGAAGACGTTACGGACGAAATTCTTTCCGCGCGTACTCAGTCCACTATCGATGAAATTGAAAAGATGGTGGACCACTACAACAAAGTGCAAAAGCTGGAGGACAAACTTGCGGGCATCAGCCGCAAACAAAATCCCAAACCATATCGCCGGTGCCAGTGGAAGCTGGGACGAGAAAGCGTTGCGGTTTCACGCGTGATACGCGGCTTCAAATACACGCCGCAGGAACGAAAACGGCTGATCGATCGGGTAACAACCACGACGGACACAATGCGGTCGCTGGACCGGCAGGCGCAACGGCTGGAAAAGAAGATTGAGGGTACACGCAACGAGGAGCATCGTGCCGAGTATAAACGGCAGCAGAAAAGCTGCCTTTCCGACCTGAAACAACTGGAGCAGGAAGCCGGTGTCAGTTACAAAGAGCTTTGTCGCACCCAGAGGGAGATCACACAAGGAAACGTGGATGCGGAGTACGCCAAGCGCGAACTGGTGGAAGCAAACCTGCGCCTGGTAGTCTCAATTGCCAAGAAATATACCAATCGCGGTCTGCAATTTCTGGATTTGATCCAGGAAGGTAACATGGGCCTGATGAAGGCCGTGGACAAATTCGAATATCGTCGCGGCTACAAGTTCTCAACATACGCCACATGGTGGATAAGGCAAGCTGTCACGCGCGCTATTTCAGACCAGGCTCGCACCATCCGTGTTCCTGTCCACATGATCGAGAACATCAACAAGCTGCTTCGCGCCTCGCGCCAGTTGGTGCAAGAACTCGGCCGGGAACCAACTTCAGAAGAAGTGGCCCAGCGCATGGACATTCCGGTATCGAGCGTGCGCAAAGTCTTGAAGATCGCGCAGCAGCCCATCTCACTTGAGAGCAAGGTGGGCGAGGAAGAAGATTCACGTTTAGGTGATTTTATTCAGGACACAACAGGTGTTTCACCTGCTGAAGCGATGATCCGGGTCAACCTAAAGGAGCAGACTGCCAATGTTCTGCGCACCCTCAATCCCCGCGAGGAGCGCATCATCAAGATGCGATTTGGACTGGAAGATGGGTCTGAACATACACTGGAAGAAGTGGGACAGAATTTTCAGGTAACGCGCGAACGTATCCGCCAGATTGAAGTAAAAGCGCTGCGCAAGCTGCGTCACCCTTCGCGTTCACGCAGGCTCAGGGCATTTATTGATCGCAAGACATTTGGCGAAGGGGACTAACATCAGGAGATAACTACCATGAGTGACCAACAAGAAGACAAGACTATTTACAAAGTTGTAGTTAATCACGAAGAACAATACTCAATATGGCCTGCCCACAGAGAGAATGCTTTGGGATGGAAGGACGCCGGCAAAAGCGGCCCCAAGGAAGAATGCCTGGCCTATATCAAAGAGGTATGGACTGACATGCGGCCGCTGAGCTTGAGAAAGAAGATGCAGGAGCAGGGGCTCGCCTAACTTAAGTTTCGGTGGTTATGTAAGTGATTTAAAATGGTGGACCTGGTCGGGATCGAACCGACGACCTCTTCCATGCCATGGAAGCGCGCTCCCAGCTGCGCCACAGGCCCACACAGAAAATACCTTCTTATTCTCGCCGACTGGGGTGCATTCGTCAAACCAAAGGTGCTGCGGGCCGTCAAACAGTCAGGATATTTTCTAGCAAAATGGAACCAACGGGTTAAATTTTCGTCTTGTATATAAGAAAGGGTAAACTTTAAGGCATTCCTCTGCTTATTATGCAAGTTTCCACTCCAGCACCTCAGAGCGCTTCATCGGAACGAGCCGCCACCGTTGCACAGGCCGCGGATTCATCAGTTCGCCGGCGTGTGTCCCTGAAAGAGCCGATGCTTATCGCACTGGAAACTTTGCGCACGCACAAGCTACGTTCTTTCCTGACTCTTCTGGGCGTGATTTTGTCAGTTTCCACTTTGATCATTGTGGTTTCCATGGTGCAGGGAGCCAACAAATACGTGTCGGACAAGGTCGCCAATTTCGGCTCTAATGTTTTTCTGGTGATGCGCTTCCCCCTCATCACCAGCGCGGAACAGTTTGTGAAGCTCTCGCGCAGCAACAAAAACATCACCTGGGAAGACTATGAATACGTCCGCGACAACATGAGGCTAGCGGAGGCCGTGGGGCTGGAAGCACACCATAATGGCATCGTGAAATATAAAACAGAGTCGATAGAAGATATTGACGTCCGCGGCGTCACTGCAAACATGGTCGGCATTGATACTGAAGAGCCCGTCCTCGGGCGCTACGTCACTGACGCGGATGACATGCATCGGGCCAATGTGACAATGATTGGAAATGACGTGGCCAAGCGATTTTTTTCCGGCATCGATCCGCTGGGCAAATCGATTTACGTTGATGGAGAAGCTTACGAAGTGGTGGGCGTGGCCAAAGAGATGGGCAGCGCTTTTGGGCAGTCACAAGATAGTTTCGTTTACATTCCTGTTCAGACGTGGCGCAAAGTATACGGCAGCAACATTTCCATGACTATCAATATCAAAGCGGCTGCCGCAGATTTGATGCAACCTGCTGAAGATGAAGCCCGCGTGTTGATGCGCGCACGCCGCCATCTGGCAGGAAAACAGGATGACACTTTTGGCGTAGTGGAGCCTTCCGCCATTATGGAGCTTTACAACAACCTCACCGGCTCGCTAGCCAGCGGCTCCATCTTTGTCGTCGGAATTTTCATGGTGATTGGCGGCATCGTGATTATGAACATCATGCTGGCTAGCGTGACCGAGAGAACCCGCGAAATTGGGGTCCGGAAATCCCTAGGAGCCACGCGACGCGATGTCCTGATGCAGTTCCTGGTTGAATCGGGGGTTATGGCAACAATTGGCGGCGTGATTGGTGTGCTGGTAGCAGCCGCAATCTCATTTATCGTTGGCTACCTTACTCCATTTCCCATGGACCTGCCAATACGCTGGGTCATTATTGGAGTGCTGGTTGCAACTTCAGTCGGCGTCTTTTTCGGCGTCTACCCTGCATATAAAGCATCCAAGCTGAATCCCATTGAAGCTCTGAGGTTCGAGGCATAACCATGACCCACTCCAACATGGTGCTGGAAGACATAAAGATGGCGCTGGAGACTATCCGCACTCACAAGGTTCGTTCGTTTCTCACCGTGTTGGGTGTGGTGATTGGGACCATGGTGGCGATACTGGTTGCGTCAGTCCTGTTGGGTGTAGAAAAAAACGTGCAGGATTCTCTCAACGAATTTGGCGTGGATAATTTATTCGTCTTAAAGTTCGATCCGGGGATCCGTTTTGGGCGGCTGTCTCCGGAAGAACGTACACGCAAACCGCTAACATATGAAGACGGCATTGCTATCAAAGAAGAATTGCCAGCGGTAAAAGACGTGGTAATTGAAGTACTTCCGCACATTGGACAAGGTCCACAGCCTGTCCGCACCGCGCGTTACAAAAGCCACGAGCTCACGAATATTGTTTTTCGTGGGATGACCTCCAGCTATGCCGAGGTGGTGAACGGCCGCATGAAAGAAGGCCGTTTTTATACGGAGCAGGAAGATCTTCATCGCGCTGACGTGGTGGTAATTGGCTATGACGCGGAGAAAAGTCTTTTCCCGGATGAAACCGCCGAGGGCAAGCAATTGCTGGTGGATGGGAACCTTTACACCGTGATCGGCGTGTTCGACAAAAAGAAAAGCACACTAAACCAGGGCGGCGACGTAGAAGTTTTTATTCCCTTCCGGACGTACAAAAAGCATTATCCGCAGGATGATGAAATTGCCCTGATTGCCGGGGCCTATCCTGGAATGAAGGACGTAGCGGAAGACCAGATTCGAGGCCTGTTGCGCACACGCCGCCGCGTGCCACCAAACAAGCCGGATACTTTTGGCATCAGCAGCGCGGAACAACTCGGGGTGCAATTTCGTGACATCATGAAAGGCATCTTTCAACTTGTGGTGTGCGTGGTTTCCGTGGGATTGCTGGTTGGCGGCGTGGGTGTGATGAATATCATGTTGATGTCAGTCACGGAGCGCACACGGGAAATTGGGGTCCGCAAAGCCATTGGGGCGCGTAAGCTCGACATCAGTTTTCAGTTCATCACTGAAGCCATGACACTGACGGGCATTGGAGGATTTCTGGGCGTTATCTTGTCACTGATCTTCAGTTTCCTGATGCAGCTCGCTCATTTTCCATCATCCGTTCCGATCTGGGCGATCCTGCTTGCGTTAGGGGTGGCTTGCAGCGTAGGACTATTCTTTGGAATTTATCCCGCAGTAAAGGCGGCACGGCTGGATCCGGTGATTGCGTTGCGGTATGAGTAAGCAACTAGCAATTGGCAAATAGCAATTGGCCTAGCTCAGCCAAAATCATGAATGTTCCATCAAGATATACGTGCGGACCTACTTCAGCTGTGCCAGTTGCTAATTGCTAGCTGCTAATTGCCTTCTCAGCGCTCATCAGCGGAAATCTGCGGCGACATCTTCTGCTCTTCTTTCACAAACCCATACGGGCAATGTCTGCAGCCGGAACGGCAGCAATATCCGCGATTGAGCAAATACTTGGCCGTAAAGACCCAGTTCCCTCTTTCCATGTAATAGTCTTCGCCTTCCACAAGCTCGGTCCCGCTCATACTCTGCCCGCCATGCTCAGAATCGGTGTCTCTGGCGTCTCTACTAACACGCCATCTTTAAAGCTGAGGTACTTTCCCGATATTGCTGGCACACGCTCGCCGGGTACCACGATTCCGGCAAGGTTCAACGGATCGGCGGCAGAAATGGTGACAATCTCGGCAGTGGGCTGAATGCTTTTCATCGCCCGTAGAGATTCCACGGCAACGGGCAAGGCAAATTGCTCTCCGATGAAACCACTGATGAAGCGCCCGCCCCGGATCTCACCGCGATCTTCAAGACGGCGGAATGAGATCAGCAGATCACGCCAGCGCGGCAGCATACTCTCACGCGCCAGCAATTCGCGGAAGACCACGCCGTAGCGTTCAAGAAGCACGCGGCAGACGGACTCAATGGCGCGTCCGCTATCTTCACCATGCGGCGGATAAAGCAATGACCAGCGCCCTGCGCTGTGCCGCGGACGATTGCTTTTGCCGCTTCCCTGCCCGGAGCGCCGCTTGGGATCGATGAGCGCACGCAAGTTGTCAAAGCCATCGGCTGTAACCAGTCCGGCAGCCACAAGTTCCCATAAAGCGGTTTCGATCTCCGCTTTGAGTTTGCCCGTGCCGCGCACGATATCCGCAAAAAACGAAGCTCCTCGCGAACGCAGAAATGTAAGCACTTCACGTGCACCGGCGCCCAGCCCGCGAACTTCCTGCTCGGCATCACGATGCGCAGATTTCACGCTGGGCAGCGCCATCCATTCGGCTTCATCGCGAACAAAGAAAGTGATGGGAGCGACACTCGTAGGAACGACTCTGCGCGTGCCGCCAGAAGAATCTTCCAGCATCGCTGGATGTGGGGTGAGGCGTCCCCAGCCAACGGCGCCGGTTAGACAGAGCTGATCTAGAACCTGGGGATCATAATTGCTAATCCGGCGAGCCAAAACGTGGCGCTCCCACGCGCTTGCCGGAACTTCAAAGCCCTGCAACTGGCGCAGCACTTGCATCGTGCCATGCTCAGCACGGGCCTGCGTGCCCGGAGAAACATGCTGCCAGCGCAGCAGCCAACGCATGAACGCGGCGGATGTAACAGGCTCAATCTGTTTGCGCAGCGTACCCAGCGTGAGCCGATGAATTCGGGCCAGCAGGCGACGCTCTGACCACTGCGTCTCTTCACCCAGAGTCTTATCAAAAGTCCCGCGCAGAACCAGGCCGGTAGTCTCGATGCGTACCAAGGTCTTGTCAATCTCAGTGACAGGTAGATGCAGCAGTTCGGACAATGCGGTAGCCGTGGTTGGCCCCAGATGCGTAAGCCAGCCGGTAAGCATTGCTTTGAGCGCGTCTTCTTGCGATGGCGCTTCTCTTTCAACCACCGGTACCTGGTCTTCAAACTCAGCATCAGGATAAATTGCCGAGAATGTCTTGGCTTTTTCAGCAGAGACCCAGAAGTATGTATCCATCGCAGGCGAGGGAGCCTGCGGTCCAAGATCATTGTGGAGCGCAGTCGCTCCCGGCTCGGCGCTTACAAGTTCTGGTATTCGCGCTCTGGTTGCACGATTCGATGCGCGCAAGTTATCAAAGTAGCCGCGCCATGCTTCCGCCGGTGAGCGACCATCAGGCGAAACAAAGTTTTCCGGCACAGCAATCAATGTGTGCAACGTGTCAGCCAGTTCGTCGGCATCGCGCACGTCTGGCCACGCATCGGCCCTGACTTCAGCAATCGCCGCCGGATCAAGTGCCCCAACTTCCTGCAACACCGACTCAGGTAACGTCCGGCGCATCTCCACGGCCCGCGCGCGACGCTCTTCCAAAGGCGCATCGTCCAGGTAAGCATAGGGATTGGTGTTGAGGATCTCGTGTGAAAAGACCGATGGCACCGGCGTATCCACGGCGATGCATTTGATCTCGCCCGACCGCAGCTTGCGCAGAACGTCTTTCAGTCCTTCAAGGTCAAGCGCTTCCTGAAAAATGTCTTTCATCACCTCGCGCAACAGCGGATGGTCAGGAACGACAATCGGCCCATCGGCATTTTCCTGGCACTGCGCCACATCTGGGAACACTGAGGCCAGCAGATCAGCGGACCGGGTACGCTGCACCTGGAGCGGAATCTTCTTGCCGTTCCAGTAACGCAGAAGAGCCAGCGCGCGGTTGGCATCCCATCGCCAGCGCGTTTCCAGCAGCGGAGAGAGCAGCGCCGCTTGCTGTAAAACTTCCTTCACCGTGTTTTCATGCAGGAAGTGAAAGACATCGGCCAGCGGGAAGCTATGCTGCTCGGCCAGGGAAATGTTTACACCGTTATCTGTTGCCGCAGCCTGCAATTCAAAGTTGAATGAGACACAGAAGCGCTTGCGCAAAGCGAGTCCCCACGCTTTGTTGATGCGCGCGCCGAACGGAGCATGCACGACCAATTGCATGCCTCCGCCTTCATCAAAGAAACGTTCAGCGATGACGGTATTGGTGGTAGGGACAGCACCCAGCACGGTGCGGCCCGTAACAATGTATTCAATGGCCTGCTCTGCCCCAGAATCATCCAGCCCGCACTCGTTCTTCAGCCACTCCACGGCATTCAGAACTTCAGGCGACTTCTGATTGACGAATCCGGGCACCGTATGGGGTGTGAGATCGCTGATCTTTTGCCGCAATTCGCCGATCTGCCGAGAAAGCTCTTCGGTGCGTCCGGGAGCTTCCCCGAGCCAGAACGGAATCGATGGAGGCGCGCCGTGCGCATCTTCCACCAGAATGCGCCCCGCTGCTTCCACGCGACGAATGCGCCAGCTCATGTTTCCCAGCAAAACAATATCGCCCTTCAGACTTTCCACGGCGAAATCTTCATGCAGTGTGCCGACGACTGTTCCTTCCGGTTCGGCGACGACGGTATAAAGCGCGGTTTCTGGAATCGCTCCGCCATTCATAATGGCGATCATGCGCGCGCCGCGTCGGGCTTTTAGCCGCTTGTTTACGCGGTCGCGAAAGAGATATGCGCCGTATCGTCCGCGCTGGGACGCAATGCCGTCCCCCAGCATCGTCAGCAGATCGTCGTAGTCCTTACGCTCGAGCTGGCGATAAGGATAGGCGCGCTTAACCAGGGTAAAAAGCTCATCTTCGCCACATTCTTCAGCCGCACAAATCGCGACAATTTGCTGTGCCAAAATGTCGAGCGGTGCTTCAGGAATCATTAGGCGGTCAAGCTCTCCGTGATGGATAGAACGTACCAGCGCAGCGCATTCAATCAACTCATCGCGCGTAGTGGGAAAAAAGCGGCCTTTGGGAACAGCCCCGCGCCAGTGGCCGGCCCTGCCAAAGCGCTGGAGCGACACGCCGATGGATCGCGGCGATCCTATATGCAGGGCCAGATCAACGTGACCAATGTCGATTCCCAGTTCAAGCGAAGCGGTGGCCACCAGAACTTTCAGCTCGCCATTCTTGAGTTTGCTCTCCGCATCCAGGCGAAGCTTGCGGGCCAAACTGCCGTGGTGCGCGCCGACAACATCCTCACCCATGCGTTCGGCCAAATTAAAAGAAACGCGCTCAGCCAGGCGGCGCGTGTTCACAAAAACCAGCGTAGAACGGTGCTGCTGGACCAACTCACAGATGCGGTCGTAAACCTCGTCCCAGAGTTCGTTGCTGGCAACCGGCCCAAGCTCTTGGCCGGGAACTTCAATTGCCAGATCCATCTGGCGCTTATGACCTATATTGACCACAACAGGATCCGGACGATCATTACCCGTAAGAAAGTGGGCCACGGTTTCAATTGGTTTCTGCGTGGCAGAAAGTCCGATGCGTACCGCTCGATTTACGGTCAATGCGTCCAGGCGTTCCAGGGAAAGAGTAAGGTGAGCCCCGCGCTTGTCATCGGCCACGGCATGAATTTCGTCTACGATGACGGTGTTCACGTCAGTAAGAATGGCCCGGCTCTTCTGCGCCGTGAGCAGGATGTAAAGAGATTCCGGCGTGGTCACCAGAATATGCGGAGGCCGCTTGAGCATTCGCTGGCGCTCCTGCATGAGCGTGTCACCAGTGCGGACGGCTGCGCGAATTTCCGGCATCAGCAACCCTTTTTCGCCGGCCAGCGCCGTAATTTCACCGAGCGGGCCTTCCAGGTTCTTCTGGATATCGTTACCGAGCGCCTTCAACGGAGAGATATAAAGAATCTCAGTGCGATCAGTGAGGTCGCCACTCAGCGCCTTGCGCACCAGCCGATCGATACAGATCAGGAAGGCTGCCAGGGTCTTGCCTGATCCCGTAGGCGCGGAAATGAGAGTGGTGCGGCCGGCAAGGATGTGCGGCCAGCCCTGCTCCTGCGGCTCGGTGGGCGTGCCGAATTTATTGATGAACCATTCCTGTACCAGGGGATGCGCCCAGGCCAGGGATTCCGGAATGGCAGAAAGCATATACTTCTATTGTATTCGTAAATGATTCGCCAGTAAAGATGCTTGTTCCGCACTGTTCTATAGCGTGTCTTAAGTGGGGTAGACCATTGGAACGGCGTAACATGTACTTCGGTAACTGAACGCGGAGAGGACATCCAGCATCTCACGTTTAAGCTATTCGTGTTGAAGCCACTACCTTCCGGTCGTCTGCAGAGCTGTTTTGCCACTTCTTCCGATGTCTAGGATGTACCAAATACTTGTGGAGCAAGGATTAGACAATGGAAGATCTCTCAGATCGGATTGAAAATATTACGCAAGAACTCAGGGCCCTCCATTCGCACTTAAGATGGGCTAAGTTCCAGGATGCTGACTCCGGCGACCAAGATCGTATTTTGAATAATTTTGCCGGACTAGGCCATGACCTGAAGAAGGCAGTTGACCTTCTCAGCCAGTTTTTGTGGTGTTATATCGAAGCCGCCGCAGCGCGAATCAATGAGGACGGGGTCGATTACGCACAGCAAAGCCTCCGGCTAACTCAGGTCACAGAGGTGCTTCGGCTTCTCCACCATTCAGCATGTCCGCTGAAAGAGTCTCTGGCTTCAATTGAACAAGCAGCCATGACGGTAGCACGCAATGCTGAAGCGTCTATCATGCACCGTGGTTTAACAATCGAGAAGTCTGCCTAAAGCCGGCTTCCCTCGTTTTCCAGAAGCTCGCAAGACGAGCAAGGGCTGCGCCTCAGCGCAGCCCTTGAAACTTTCACCAGGATCGCGCCCGCTATTTATCTTCTTCCATGTCAAAGATATGCAGGGTGTGGGTCTCCGCATCCAGAGTTCCGTTGATTTTTACTTTCTTGCCCGAGAATTGCTCGGCCTTTACCTGATCGTCAATTTTGTAAACTTCTTTTTTAACCACCAGCACATAACTGCCTCCCATATCTTTCACGCAATGGCGAGTGCAGCTTTCTTCATCCTTGGCGCCCTGAATGCCTCGCTTCATCATCCAGTCATGTGAATGTGCGTCAGAGTGAACGTTGAAGGCGCATTGGCTATCCATGATGGCGCCATGCAGGGTTACGGTGGCATCTTTGGGTTTATCTTTGGCAAATGAATAGAGCGATAACAGCGCAAGAGTCGCAAAGAAAAACGTCGCGCGCATTTTGTAAGATTTGTTCATCAGAAATCTCCTTCTAAGTTTTCAGTTTTGCTGGGACCAGGCGCGTGCGTTTTCCAGTCTTCACAAAAGTCTTACGGTAAAACCACAAACTTCATCCGCATGCCTTCATGCTCTTCACTGCAGATGACCGTACATAAAACTTCATACTCACCGGGCTCGGCGGGAGCGGCAAGAGAGAACTCCTGTTGTCCGGGCTTTAATTCCAGGTCCCATCCGCTGACCTTGCTGTGGTCCTTGGCCCGCAGCAGCGTAAAGCCGTGCACTGTGCCGTCACGATTCCAGGTTTTTCCTTTGCGCGCGTTGATGCGCAGCAGCACCGGCTCACCCGCCTTAACCGTGATTTCCGGGTGGCTCATGCCGGCAATCTTGAAATGACTATCTTTATCGGCCAGAACTTCAATTACGCGTGCCTGGCTGAATGATGGGGTGGCCGAGAACAAAAATATCGAGAAGATCGCCAGAATCGAAAGCTGCGTGAAACGATGGCGCAAAGGCTGCATCAACTACTCCGTCATATAACGCAGGATTAAATGCATGTCCTGGTCGGTGATGGTGGCTCGAACACGCATGTGGCGAACAATGGTTGCCATCATGCGCGGCGGAAACTTAGGCGGCGCGGTATGGCAGCGTCCGCAGTTGGAGCGAAAACGTTTCTCGCCCTCTACATGCATGGTTTCATTCTGCGCGCTCTGCTCCGCGGAAACTGTTGGGGCGGGAGAATCTTTCGTTGCATCCTTGCCGCCGCTGCTGCCTTTGGCCATTGAGCCGAGCGCCAAGGCGCTTGCGACCAGGAACGCGGCCACTAAAAATTTCATGTTCACCGCGCGCCTCCTTGCGGCAGCATTGGCACAACAAAGCGATACGTCATCCCCACCGTCCAGAGGTTAGCGTCTTTGCCGAGCACAAACTGGCGGCCGTAACTGGCGGAGGCCCGAACGTCACTGCGCAGGTAATAGTTCATGCCGAAATCACCTTCATTGGTGTCTTTGCCGAGCGCGCCAAGCTTTTTCACCGTCGCGGCAGAAAGATTTGACGCGGCAAAGAACTGCTCTCCACGCCCAACCAGTTCCAGCCTACGTAGCGCAGAAATCTGACTGAGACGGTAGACGGATTCAATCCAGTAAGCGCTTCCCTTGGTTCCTGATGACCGCACATATTCTGACCGCATGGTTAGAGGCGCACGGTTCGGCTGCCACTCCAAGAAGACGCCGGAAGAATGCGGCCGATCTGCCTGCAAAACCTGTTGGAATGAAGCGCCGACTTCAAGCCTTTGGCGTGGCAGAAAGAATCCCAGCCTGCCGCCCGTGGACCGGTCAGTGGCGAGTAAGTGATGCGTGTTATTCGCCGAGAAATACAGCGCGTAGGTAACGTTGAGGCTATCCGTCCCAGGAAAACCGCCGCGCATCATACCGCCCAGCCCGGAACCGCTTGTTACAGGCGATGTCAGAGGCGATACTTGAAGAGCGCGAATCCAATTGGGCGCCAGCCGCTCACCATAAATATTGAAAGGAGTTATAAACCGGCCGGCTACGAACGTCATGTAGCGATTGGCAATGTAGTCAATCTGGCCGTAGGCCATTCCGTAGGAAATGGTTCCGTTGTAATCGCCCTGTGCGTTTTTGCTAAATGTGTCACCGTACGAGCCTTTAGCTTCGACCAGCCATTTGTCTCCAAGCGGCAGAAGCAGAAGCGGGCTCACCGTGGGAGCATCCTGATATTGTCCGGCAGTGACACGGGTAAAATAGGCGGTTGAGCCGGTCAGGATTGGCACCGGTTTGAACCCATCGACTTGTAACGCATCATCCTGAGCCTGAAGACCCAGCGAAATTAGCAAAGTGACGCCGAGAAGACCCGCTTGCGCGACTTTCCTGGGCCATCGAACAAAACTGCACATCATCGTCTTTCCTTTAATGCAGCCAAACAATCCCGGAATGTGCTGTTTATAGCGGCAAAAGCCCTGTAGGGACAACGGTACTGAGGTAACCAGTGCCTGATTTCCGGATTGAAGCTCATTTTGTTAGGCACTGAACTTGGGTTTGAATGGCGTATCTGCCAGCTCTCCGTTAGTCAGGGTGCCGCAGCGGGATTCGACTGCGCAAGGACGCTAAAACAATGCGCCCAAATTGACGCGGGGAAAATCGAATCATTGTCGAAGATCTACCGCAACACAAGGAAATTGGGCGGCCGTTATATCATTGTGTTTTCAGAATAAAAGAGAAGTCGGAGAGGCTTGCATGCCGCGTTACGAATACCGCAACATTCAGCCGATGCCAGCGGCAGAAAAAACATTTCTGGACTGGATCCAGAAGCTCGACGAGCTGTTTGCCAACAGAAATGTCGAACATCGCTGTCTCGTGGTCCGCAATACGCTGCATGAACTCTATCTGGGACGACCCTATGCCGATCCTGCACCAAGCTCTCCATTGGCAGAGCAGGCACTGGTGCACAGCTTTGACCCACGCAACGCTTCCCTGGAGCCCGAATATTATGGCGACGTGGATGCGGAGAAATACGCTGAGCGCAAACCGCTAATCTGGTTCTGGATGATGTTTGATCGCTCGCCCATAGGGCTCGACCACTGGCTGGGATTTCGCATGCGCGCCATGATTGCAAAACACGTGCTCAAGCACATCGGCAAAAACGTGAAGATTTTCCACGGCGTGGAAGTTTCTTACGGCTACAACCTGACGATCGAAGACAACTGCACGATCCACAAGTACGTGCTTCTGGACGACCGCGGCGAAATTGTTATTCACGAAAGCAGCTCGATTTCCGACTACGCCAATGTTTATTCCCACGACCACGATGTGAATGACGGAATGATTGTGACCAACCGGAAGACCGAGATCGGGCCCCGCGCGCGCATTACTTATCACGCAACGGTGATGAGCGGCGTCCGCGTGCATGAACATGGGCTCTTGGGATCGATGGGTGTAGCGACCAAGGACATTGATCCGTACGCGATCTCCGTCGGCATTCCAGCCAAGCCGGTCAAGGTAAAAACGATAGCGCCGCAGGCGCACGCCGCAGGAGATAAGACGGGGACGTAAGTCAACTCCTTCACCGCAGAGGACGCGAAGGTCGCAAAGAAAAATCCGAAAATGTTCTGCCTTGCGATCTTTGCGGTAAAAGTTTTGGCACTGGCTAAGTGCCGAGGGGTAAACGCTATTTGCTAAACTGCTAATTGCGGCGGATGAGCACTCGCCGATCTCCATACAGATGACGGATCAACCACCACAAAAATCACGCCCCCGCGTCCTGAGCGGCATGCGCCCAACTGGCAAGCTGCATCTGGGTAATTATGTTGGCGCGCTGCAGAACTGGGTAAAGCTGCAAGAGACGCATGACTGTTTTTTCTTTGTGGCAGACTGGCATGCGCTCACCACCGATTACGACAACACGTCGCGGCTTGCTGATAACTCATTGGAAGTGGTGCTGGATTTTCTTGCCGCGGGCCTCGATCCTGAAAAATGCGCGATCTTTGTGCAGTCGCACGTAAAAGAACATGCTGAGCTGCACTTGCTCTTTTCCATGATTACGCCGCTGGGCTGGCTGGAACGCGTTCCATCATTTAAAGAACAACAGCAGCAGATGCCGAACAAAGACCTGCACATGTACGGGTTTCTCGGCTATCCGCTGCTTCAGGCGGCTGACATCCTTATATATCGGCCCGATTTTGTTCCAGTGGGAGAAGACCAGTCTGCCCACATTGAACTCACGCGCGAGGTGGCGCGCCGCTTCAACCATTTTTACAAGCTGAATGACAAGCCCGTTTTCCCTGAGCCGCAGACTTTGCTCACGCCTTCACCCAAGCTGCTGGGCACTGACAAACGAAAGATGTCAAAGTCTTATGGCAATTCGATTCTGCTGAGCGACGAGGCCGCAGCCGTGGAGCAGAAGATCAAGAATAGCGTTACTGACAGGCCAAAGCTGACCGATCATGGCAGCCCCGACCGTTGTCCCGTGGGTAACCTGCACCAGATCTTCAGTGACAAGGAAAGACTGGCCTACATTACCCAAGGCTGCACGCAAGCGACAATTACCTGCGTGGAATGCAAAGCGCTGGCTGTAGAGAGTGTGAACGCGCATTTGGCGCCCATCCGAGAGCGGCGGCACGAGCTGGCGCAGAATCCAGCAAAGCTGCGGCAGACCATTCACCACGGAGCACAGAAAGCCATAGCAGCAGCGGAACAAACCATGTCTGCTGTGCGTGATGCGATAGGGCTGCTTCGGCTGGGCGCCGTGACTGAATTGGCTGCATCACAAGCGCCGGAAAAGAAGGAGCGGTTGCGCGTATCCGTGACGGCACTCTCAGAGGTGAAGACTGAAGAAGAGGCATGGACCGTGCGCACACGGCTCTGGCTGGAACAAGTGTCGAAGATGTATCCGCTGAAGAAAGACCGTTCGCGGACGTTCATTACGGGCAAAGGTAGGAAAGTCGGAGTGTATGCGATGCCGGAACAGCACGGCGCATTTCACTTTCAGGTGGAAGATCGTCCGGTGAACGTGCTGGTGTTGCTGACGCAAGGTGATCACGGGCTTTTGCGCGACTTCGTGCTGCCGCCCAAGGTTTTGCAAGATGTCTGGAAGAAGTTCGTACGACATCATGGATATGTGGATGTTAAGCTGCAACTGTCGGCACAGGGCGCAGCTCTGCTCTTGCCCGATGGACCTCTTCACATCCAGCAATATGAGGCCGATTACAGCGCATTGCAGTAAAAGACATGTAATCCACAGCTCTGCCATCGGCAAGAGCGCCAATAACATTTAGAATTGAAGAGCGCGACACGCAGCAAATGTCCCATTTGCAAGCCGCAGCCGAGGGCGGCTGCGCTCCACGATTTTACTGATGGCAGAAACTTCACAATCCGCGAAGCCGCACACGAATGAGTTTCCGTTCTCGGTCAGCGTCGGCCAGGTTTATGACGGGCCGCTCGATCTGCTGCTGGATTTGGTTCGCAAGCAGGACATCGACATTTATGACATTCCCATCGCCAAGATCACGGCGCAGTACCTGGGGTATGTCGAAAATTTGAAACAACTGGACGTAGACATTGCAGCGGAATTTATCTACATGGCTTCTCTGCTGATCCACATCAAGAGCAAGATGCTGCTGCCGCGCGATCCTGAGGCGGCCGAGGGCGAGCAGGAAGATCCCCGCGAAGAGCTGGTGCAGCGGCTGCTGGAGCATGAAAAATTCAAGAATGCCGCGCAGATGCTGATGCAAAAGCAGCAGATTGAAGAAGCCGTGGTCAGCAATCCGTCAATGAAGGAATTTAAGGATGCTGAAGGCACCGAGCCTGAGTTGGCCGCAGACGTTGTAGATCTTGTGCGCACATTTCAGCAGATACTGGAGCGGGCCAGGTCGCGTCCAATGTTGCAGGTGAATGAAGAGACGGTTACGGTAGCGCAGATGATTCAATTTTTCCGCCGGCGCTTGCTGATGGAAGACCGCCCGATTCCTCTGAAACGGCTCTTGCAACACATCACTTCTCGCCATGCGCTCATCTCATCCTTTTTGGCTTTGCTTGAACTGGTGCGCTTGCAAGCGATCCTGCTGCGACAGGAAAGAGTTTTTGGCGAGGTCCTGATCAAGAAGCACGCAATGTTTGATACCGTAATGGGCGAAGGCGCCGGGGTGAGAGATGATTGGAGATAAGCAGTATTTGGTAATTAGTACTTAGCCTAAGAGGCGCGCGGCTTTGGCCAAGTACTAAATACCAATTACTAAATACCGTGTCGATCAAACCTAAAGTCGAAGCAATCATTTACGCGGCGGAAGATCCCATCACGCTGGACCAGATGGCTGCGCTGCTTAAAGATGACCTGCTGGCGCTGAAGACTGCTCTGCCGGCAACACCGGATCCTGCAGTGGACGGCGTGCCTGAATCGCAGCCACAGCAAGAGAATGCAGAAGACCATTTGGGCGCGGTGGAAGAATCCGCACCGCTGCTGCCCGCAAAGAAAGTCAAAGAAAAATCTGAGAAGGTGGAGTTGCGCGGACTGTTAAGACCATACCTTGACGAGCTGATCGCCGACTACAACAACCCAGAGCACGGAATTGAGGTGCGAGAAGTGGCGAGCGGCTATCGGATGTCGACGAAGCCAGAGCACCACGATGTAGTACGCGCATTCTCAAAGAGCCTGAAGCCGCCGATCCGCCTGTCATTGCAGGCGCTGGAAACCCTCGCCGTGATAGCTTACAAACAACCGGTGACAGTTCCGGAAATCAGTGACATTCGTGGCGTGGACGCGGCTGGAGTGATTGGCACGCTGCTGGAACGAAAGCTCATCACCACGGCAGGGAGAAAAGCCGTGGTCGGCCGCCCGATGTTGTACAAGACCACCAAAGATTTTCTGATGCGCTTTGGCTTGCGTGACCTGAGCGAGCTGCCCAGCCTTGAAGAATTCGAAAAGCTGGCTGCGGGCGAACTCCAGGATGAGCTTTTTGACTCCGGTCCGGTTGCCGTGGCGGACGCAACCGGCACGCCCGGTGAGGATGGCGAAGATGGCGGCGTGGAACAGATGGAAGAAGATAAATCTGAAGTCCCGCAGAATGTGACGGAGCCAACCGTCTCATCTGATCCGGAGCATAACAAAGCAGACGAACAGGTGGCCGACCAGATTGCCTCTGAGAGCACAGGCGGCTAAGAATGCCTCCCCAGCGTTTACAGAAAATTATTGCCGCTGCTGGCGTCACTTCCCGCCGCAAAGCAGAAGAGCTGATTACGCAAGGACGCGTGAGCGTGAACGGCCAGACCGTGACAGAACTTGGCAGCAAGGCCGATTTTCAGCGCGACCACATTAAAGTTGACGGAAAGCTTCTGCAAGGCGCAGAGCGTCACATCTATCTGCTGCTCAACAAACCAAAAGGATATGTAACCACGGTAACCGATCCTGAACACCGGCCCACAGTAATGGACTTGATTAAAGGCGTAGGGGCGCGCATTTATCCCGTGGGAAGGCTTGATTGGTCGAGCGAAGGATTGCTGCTGTTCACCAATGACGGAGAGCTTGCCGCCGAGCTCACGCATGCTTCCTCGCACGTGCCCAAGACCTATCTGGTAAAAATTGCCGGACGACCCAATGAAGAAGGGATCGAAAAGCTGCGCCGCGGAATCAAGATTGGCGCCAAGCCGGGGCCGCGACGCATGGAAACGATCCACACAGCGCCGGCGCAAGTCCGGCTGATGAAAGACGCTGAAAATCCCTGGTATGAAGTGACGTTGATAGAAGGCAAGAACAGGCAGATACGGCGTATGTTTGAAGAGATTGGCCATCACGTGGAAAAGATTAAGCGCGTTCGCTATGGTCCGCTCACGCTGGATGTTGAGCCCGGTCAGTTTCGCGAATTGAAGCCGGGAGAAGTTGCGGCTCTCAAACGCGCCGGGAGAGGCGGCAAAGCGCAAACGCCTGAACGCAAATTGCCATCGAGAAAGAGAGCCAGTGCTCGGCGCAGTGAACATAGCCGAGAACGAAGACCAAGCCGGTAATGTTGTTCGTAAAACCGAGACAAACCTAACCGAGGACCTGGTACTGTTTTGTTTTGGAATTAGTGCCTGAGACTTGCGTGACATAGCGAAGCAACTCTGCTTGTGATACAAACTTCTGTTATCCCTTCTTCTCCGATGAAAAAGACCGTCCTCGATCAAATTCCGGAACACATTCGCGCGCTGGTGGGATACGTGCCGGGAAAACCGTTGCGACAGGCAGAGCGGGAATCCGGCGTGGCGATGATCAAGCTGGCGTCGAATGAAAACCCATTTGGGCCATCTCCACTGGCGCTGGCGGCGATTCGAGAAACCGCGGCCGAGGTGAATCTTTATCCTGATAATGACGCCAGTGAGTTGCGTGAGGCGTTGGCGGCACGCCATCAACTGGCGGCGGAGCAGATTTTCATTGCCGATGGCTCACTAGGAATTCTGGATGTCGTCGCGCGAACTCTCTTGGTGCCGGGGACAAACTGCATCAGCAGCGAGCGGTCGTTTATCAGTTATCCGGTGATCACACGCAGCATTGGCGCGCGGTTTATTGAAGTGCCGATGCGCAATGACACTTACGATCTGGACGCGATTGCGGCGGCCATTTACGAACAAACGCGCGTGGTGATCCTGGCGAACCCGAATAATCCCACGGGGACAATGTTTGACGCGGATGCGACGGAAGCTTTTCTACAAAAAGTTCCGGAGAGCGTGCTGGTGGTTCTGGATGAAGCATACTCCGACTTTGCGGAGTATTTTGCGCGCCAGCGCGGCATCACGTATTCGCGTTCGTTTGAATATGTGCGTGACGGGAAGCAAAACGTCCTGGTACTGCGCACTTTTTCCAAAGCGCATGGCTTGGCTGGTGTTCGGTTGGGATATGCCTGCGGAAATCCCGAGCTGCTCCGCTATTTTGCCAGGGTAAGAAATTCTTTTTCCGTCTCTGTGGTGGCTGAAGCAGCAGGACTGGCGGCGATCTGCGATGTGGACCACATCCGCAAGACGGTGGAAAACAATGCCGTGGGAGCGGCGTGGCTGCTGGAGCGGTTCAAAGAGCTTGGAGTGAAAGCGATACCGACGAGCGCTAACTTTATCCACTTTACTGTAGATGAAGACGCCAGCGCTTTTAGCAAACGCATGCAGGCTGAAGGGGTCATCGTGCGCTCGCTGACGCCGTGGGGCGCGCCCAATGCCATACGCGTAAGCATTGGTACGCCCGAGCAGAATGAGACGTTCATTCGCGCGCTGAAAAAGCTGGTGCGGCAGACAGTAACGCCTTGAAAATCTCAACCACAAAGGACACGAAGGAACACAAAGTAGAAATTATGTGCATGGCGGACTGACTGCTTTCCTCAGATCACTAACAAAGCAGTGCGAAAATAGCTGTCCAGCCTTACTCGGCCCAGCTGATCTATTACCAATTTACTGTCCTAATTTAATAACGGTAGCATCACCATTTTCTCCTTTGTGACCTTCGTGTCCTTTGTGGTTAACTGACTAACGATGGCACTTTCCACCACATGGGGCACAGCAGCGGCGTTGGGACGACGCAATGTGCTTGCGACCATCGGCATGGTGCTGGTGGCAATTTTCGTGGTTTTCGCGCTGTTCGCGCCATGGATCGCTCCGCAAAACCCCAGCAACATCGATTTGCCTTCGCGTCTGCAGCCTCCAAGCGGCGCACACTGGTTCGGCACAGACGAACTGGGCCGGGATATTTTCTCGCGCGTGATTTACGGCGCGCGCATCTCCATGCTGGTGGGCAGCAGCGTTGTGGCAGGGTCGCTGCTGCTAGGGCTGATTTTGGGATCGATTGCCGGCTATTATGGTGGATTTTCCGACAAGTTTTTCAACGTCATACTAATGAATGCGTTTCTCTCTTTTCCAGGCATTTTGCTGGCGATCGCCTTTGTAGCATTTCTGGGACCGGGAATCTTTAACCTGATTTTGGCGCTCTGCATTGGCGGATGGGTGGGTTACGCCCGGCTGGTGCGCGCACAAGTACTGTCGGTTAAGGAAAAAGAGTTTGTAGAGGCGGCGCGGGCCCTGGGCGCAAGTGACTGGCGCATTGTTACGCGACACATTTTGCCCAACATTATTCAGCCCGTAATCGTACAGGCGGCAATTGGAATGGCCGGAGCCGTGCTTGCGGAAGCGACCATGAGCTTTCTGGGGCTGGGCGTTCCGCCGCCGACGGCAAGCTGGGGATCGATGCTGAATGACGGCCGCGCACATCTCTTTGACGCACCGCATCTGGTGCTCTTCCCTGCTCTGGCAGTGATGCTGGCAGTGCTGTCATTTAATTTTATTGGCGACGCGCTGCGGGATTATATGGACCCGAGATCGAGGATTGAAGCAGGCATCTAAAAATCTCACCACGGAGGCACGGAGACACGGAGAAGAATTCTGAGAAGATAAGAGGTCGCCAGTGATCATTGGAGTAATCTCGGATACGCACGGGCTGCTTCGTCCTGAAGCGGTGGAACTGCTGCGCGGGTCTGAGCACATCATTCATGCGGGCGATATCGGCGCGCCGGAAATTATTCCAGAACTGGAGAAGATTGCGCCGGTAACGGCAATCCGCGGCAATGTGGATACGCAGGCATGGTCGCGTCAATTTGCGGAGACTGAGGTGGTGGAACTCGGCGGGCTACTCCTCTATGTCATCCATGACGCGAACGCGCTGGACTTGAATCCCAAAGCAGCCGGTTTTGCAGCAGTGATCAGCGGGCACTCGCACAAGCCGGCGCAGCAAGTTAAGGACGGCGTGCTGTATTTCAATCCGGGCAGCGCGGGACCGCGCCGGTTCAGTCTACCGATAAGTTTGGGTAAGCTGGAGGTCAGCGCAACAGGAATTCAGGGAAGCTTACATCGACTTGAAGTTTGGTAGTAATGAGTTTGCTTTCGTGGTATCTGTGGATGCCCGGATTCATCGCGCTGCCTATTATCATTCGTTCAATGCTGAATATTGCACCTTGGTTGAACTTTATAGAAATATTTCTCGTAAATCTGACTGAACAATATTATCTTTAGCGTTCCCCTTCGCTTATGAGAAACCTAAGGAGAGCCAATGCTCTGCTCCGATTCGCTGCATTCTAACAAGCTACGAAAGTCTAGCCGTTTCGCCACTGTTTTCGTCGCCGTGCTCCTTGCAATTGCGCCGATTACAGCTCTGGGCCAGACGACGGTCCCCGCCAAAGCTCCGCAGAGCGGAACCAAACGCGCTTCTCCTTGGACCGCTTCTCCTTCGACCACCAAGAAACCATCGACTCACAAGCCTGACGACATGGCCTGGTTGCAGGAGGCACTGAAGGACCCCGAGTTCATGAAAGCGGTGGAGCATTTGAGCCAAAGGCTTACCACCGAACTGCAATATCCGGGCCCACGGACGCAGAGCCGGATTCTCCCTCGGCTTTCTGAGTCAACAGGTTTTTATGCCGCATTTCCTAATTACGGGCAGACGCTGCATGAGGCACAACAAATCTTTCAACATGAGCTGCGGAACAGCCCGGCGTTACAGGATTTCATCCACAAAAACAAGCTCGAGAAAGACGAGCCAAAGTTGGAAGATGCGCTCCAGAAACTCTATGAAGTGTCAGAGTACCTGGGCGATGAAGTTGTTCTCACCGGCAGCTTCAAAGGCAGCGAGCCGAGCGGCGTGATGATTGCAGAGGTGCGCAAGCCGGGGTTGAAGGAATTCCTGGAGAAGATGAGCCACGACTGGGAGCCCACGGCGAAGGAGCCGCTGCGTGTTCTGGACCAGCAGCAACTGGCTTCGGCGACGGACCGGACTGGGCAAGGGCCGATCGTGCTGATTCGCCAGGACGTGGTCGTGGTTGGCTTCAACACCGCAACTCTACGCAAGTATGACGGGCAGCTCGACGCCGGCCCGGGCACGTTTGCAGCAAGCGTGATCGGCAAGCGACTGATGCAGGCATACCAGAGCGGCACGAGTACAATCCTGGGCGCTGATTTGCAAAACCTGCTGACGCTGGTGCCGCAAAATCCGCCGCAGGCAAGGACGATGCTGGATAAGAGCGGCTTTTCCGACATGAAATATGCCGTGATGGACAGTAAGCTCGCCGGAAAGGACGCAACTACGCAGATGGAACTTGTGTTCAATGGCCCGCGCCGCAGTATTGCATCGTGGCTTGCAGCGCCTGCGCCCCTGGGATCGCTTGGATTTATGTCGCCGACGTCGTATGTGGCAGAGGCGTTCAGGCTGAAGCCTCTCACGCAAATTTATGACGACATCGTTGAGCTTGCCGGGCCGAACGCAACGGCAATGCTTCCCCAGATGGAGGCGAACTTTAAGGTTAGCCTGAAACAAGACCTCCTGAGCAAGCTGAGCGGAGAAATTGGATTTGAGATGCAAACGCCGCCGGTCCCACCCGCAAGCGGCGGGAACTCTGGGCACATGGTGATGGAACCGCCAAAGTTCAAAGTCATTCTGGGTGTTTCTGACGCAGTTGGGTTGCAGCAGACGTTGAAGCGGCTGCTGGCGCACTCTCCCATGCAACCCCAAGGGCGCATGGAAGACGGCGTGACGTTCTATTCGCTGAGCACTCCTTCTGCGAGCGGGCCAGGCATGGAGATTAGCTACTTCTTTTTGGATGGCTACCTTATCGTCGCCACCACTCGCGAGCAGGCGCAGGAAGCGCTGCGCGCGCATCGCAGCGGAACATCGCTGGCGCACTCGAGCCAGGTGGCTGCGCAAGGGCAGCCGCCAAGGGCATCCATGATGGCCTACCAGAATTCCGGACCGTTCCTCTCTGCCATTGCACAACGTCTCTCGCCGGATACGGCTGCGATCTTTTCCAAGGCGCTCAGCAGCAGTAAACCGACCACAACGCTCATGTATGGCTACGCCGATGAAACCAGTATTCGCGGAACTGCCAACAACAACATTGCCAGCGGCACGAGCGTTGGGTTGATCGCGGCGGCAATTGTTATCCCCAATCTGCTGCATTCTCGCACAGCGGCAAACGAGTCGGCAGCGACTTCCATGCTCCGCACCGTCAATACAGCCGAGGTCACTTACAACGTGACGTACCCCGATAAAGGCTATGCGCCCAGCCTGTCTGCGCTTGGTCCGGGAACGGGCGACTGCTCCGCAGCGAATGTGAACGCGGCGCATGCCTGCCTGCTGGACGCCCAGCTCGGCGCCGCAAATTGCACCGCGGGTACATGGTGCGAGAAGAACGGCTATCGTTTCAGTATCCGGTCCACCTGCCTGCAGGGCCGCTGCCAGAACTACGTTGTCACGGCAATGCCAGTGAATGAAACCGCGGACGCGAAGAGCTACTGCTCCACTACCGACGCCATCATGCGCTGGCGCGCTGGTTCCGTGGGCGCTCCAGTCACTGTAGGAGAATGCAGGACGTGGAAGCCGATCATGTAGTTTGCCAAATCGCTCGCGATCGGAGCTTCGCAACTCAGCCGCGTTTACGCGAATCGCGAAAAACCATGAGAACTCGATTCGCCGCATTTGCAACAGCATCCTGACCATACGGCTCCCTTGCTACGGCTCGTAAAGTTTTCGCTTTGGCCACGCCTGCAGAACGGCTCAAACTTACTGCCTGATCCGCGGGTTCGCCAGGGAGTACAAAAAATCAGTGAAGAAGTTTACGGCTACATACGTAAGCCCGATCATGAGAATGCAGCCCTGAACGAGGTAATAGTCGCGGCTGCTGATGGCGCTGATAGTAAGGCGTCCGATGCCCGGCCAGGAAAAGATCGTTTCCGTCACAATGGCTCCTGCAAGCAGCGCACCGAACTGAAGTCCTACCACGGTCAAGACAGGCACCAACGCATTACGCAGCGCGTGCTTATATACAACCACATTTTCTGACAATCCTTTGGCCCGTGCCGTCCGAATGTAGTCCTGCCCAAGTTCCTCCAGCATTGCTGTGCGGACCATGCGGGTAAGAATCGCAGCCAGCGCGCCGCCCATAGTGATCGCCGGCAAGATCAGATGCGCGAAGGTGCCGTAGCCGGAGACCGGCAGCAATCCCAGACGGATGGCGAAGAACAAAATCAAGATTGGTCCCAGCGCGAAGTTGGGGAATGAAAGTCCCCAAAGGCTCACAAAGCTGAGCAGGCGGTCGTCCCAGCGATTGCGGCGGCGCGCAGATCGAACGCCTGCCGGAATGGAAATCAACAGAGCGACAATCATGGAAGCTACGGTTAAAAGAATCGTCTTGGGATAACGCTGGACAATTACACCTGTAACCGGCTGGTCGAAACGGAAAGAGCGGCCAAGGTCTCCGCGCAGCACTCCTTTCCAGTAATTTACATATTGCCGCGGCAGCGGGACATCGAGTCCATAAGCGTGGCGGGCGGCTTGAACATCGGCGCTGGCCGCGCCTTCTCCCAGCATCTGCTGAATGGGATCGCCTGGAACAAGATGGATCAGCAAAAAAACCACCGAAACCACAAGCCAGATAACCGGCACCATGTAAAGCAGGCGGGTTGAAATATAGCGAAGCATGGGGAACAGAGTATGGTAGCAAAGAGATTGGAGGATCGCCGTGATCGCCGTAATCACGGGGGATCAGAAGGCAGAGCTTGGCCCGGACTAAAATTAGCAGTTCGAGTGTTGGCGTATTTTGATCTCGCAATCTGCTCATAATAGTTGTCCCAACGCTCCTGCAAGTCTGTTTCAAAGGCCTTTTGTGGGCCAAGTCTTCGTCCGCGGAATGTTTCATTGAAGGATCGCAAGATCGCTGGAATTGTTTATTCGCGCAAATCCCGCTCAGGTCCTAGGTCTCCGGTTCCCAGCCTTCTTCAAAGTCCACATGCTTAACATTGCTCAACGCCAGTTGCAGATAATACCCAAGGATTCCCGCCTGCTTCTGGTCCAGCTTGCCATCCACCACCGCCTGCGCTCCCTTCGCGATAGCCGCCTGTATCGCGTTTGCATCGCCCAGGCTCGGCAGCTTGATCTTCTCCGGACGCGCCTCTTCCAGCATCAGGTGCATGTGGCAATACTTCTTGCCCCTCACGCGAGGCGCACGGCATCCTCGGCCATCGGGTTTTTCGTACCGGCATCGCGGCGCATTGTTCGCTCGCTCAATTGTGCTCTTCATTTTGTTGAAGATTTTCTGGTTAATCGCGTCGTATTCCAGCCCTTTCTGCTCCAATTCAGGCTCTTTCTCCACGCAATTCCGATACTCCGCAAAGCACTCGCCCAGCTTCTTCAGCAACTGCCCTGCCTCGGTCCGCGCCCACGCCTGCTTCTCCCGTTCTTTCTCGCGTTCATTGTGTTCCCTCAGCCGGCGCGCATCCCGCCGCTCCAGCACTACACGCGTCTCAGCATACAGGCCCCTCGCCTGTCGCCACAATTCCTGCTCCTCCGCGACCATTCCCAGGGAATTTTCGCCCTCTCTGTAGCCAAAACCGTCCGAAACTTCATATGATGACCGCATAACTTGCTCCTTTTAAGACCGTTCTGGCCGGCTTTTGCTTTAGCTAATGGCTAATGCTCATGGCTAAAAGGCCAAAGGCTCGTGTTGGGTTTAGCTAGCAGACAGTGGCTAGTAGCTAAAAGCAGTTTTTCTTCTACATAGCCCACCCGGGGGTCGAACTTTTGTTGCAAACAAAAGAGAAAACGCATTCGACCGAACGGTCACCGAACGGTCGACCTCCCTTTTCTGCCTCATTTCGCCTTCGAATCACGTTGAATCTTTTCGCCCTCGCCAGTCTGTCATCTGTAATTAACTTCCTGCTTGTTATCAGACGAACATATAGCGAATTTGCCTACGGAGAATAGTGGAATCCCAAGCGAATGTAAAGGAGAAAAATATAGGTATGCGCGACAATTGTCCCTAATCACAGAGCAATGTTGCACCTACTCATCCCCAGAGACATCTGCTCAAGCGAGAAACCAAAGAGAAAAAAGCGAAAGAAGGGCGTGACCGAGCAGAAAAAGACGAATTAACAAACCCATTGACAAACCGGATTCCGGCATCTCAGAATATGTTTTGTGGAGCTGAAAACACATGTCTAAACGCATTCTTTCAGTTTCGTATGATGTGAGTTTGCTGGAAACACGCAAAATGCTGCTCGAACAGAGAGGGTACTGCGTAGTTAATTCACACGGGTTTAGCCAAGCTCTTACGTCTTGCCGTGCTGGTGGCTTTGATCTGTTCATCTTAGGGCACTCTATTCCGCACGATGACAAACTGGCATTGATAGAATCGTTTCGCGCCAATTGTCCCGCTCCAATTCTTTCTCTTGAGCGACACGGCGAGGATTTTGTGCCGTGCGACTATCATGCATCACCGGATGAGCCTGGAAGGTTTTTAGAGATAATCGAAAACATCCTCAACGGGCGGGAACACCGAGCCAGACTAAGGTTGGCCTAAGGAAACGCGCACTAAAAGCCCGCCACTTCTGGCGGGTGAGTTTTACATGCTGTGAAGAGGTCGCCATCGCTTCAATGGTTTGTAGCTGCCACTTTTCCAACTGACCAACTCAGGCGCAACTTGAAAACACGGCTCAATATTGAAGCTGAGAGAAGTTTTGTCATCGAAAACAATCTCAATGATGTTGTAATCCGTTGAGGTTGAAAGTCCTACTTCGGCAATGAGTTTTCCCTTTGCCGCTGGAAACTTGTGGACACGCTGATAAGGTTTGGTTTTGGTACGTTCAGAAACAGGCATGATTCGCCTTTCTCGTGAAGGTGATTTGTGGTTAGGGACTGGTCAGAGGTTTTGCCCTCTGCCCTGTCCCATTTCTGCTTATAAAACGCACACCCAACTGAAACACAACGAAAAAGGAGCGAATTCAGTTCATTTGCGACGTATATTAGTGCCCCTCACAGCATCTGGCGGATAACTGCTAGTAATCGGGCGGGATGGATGGGTTTGGGCAGAAGATCAAAATCGTGGCCCTCTGCTCTTGCTCTCTGGAGCAAGTCTGAGGTTGCAGATTGTCCGGAAAACAACAGTATCCGGGCAGTTGGGCAGGCCCGTTTGATCCGGATAGCTGTTTGCACCCCATCAAGATCAGGCATGATTACATCGCTGATCACAATATCCGGGCAAATCTCCTCGGCCACTTCAATTGCTTCTGTGCCGCTGAGCGCACATACCGTATCGAATCCTGCCCGTGTAAGAATGTCTCTCAAGCTGTGTGCAATCAACTCTTCGTCATCTACCACTAAAATGCGCTGTTTTCTGGATGAGTCATCGCTGGGGGTGGATGAATCTTCCGGGGCACCTGGAACAAGCATTTTTCCTGAAAACAGGTGCAATTCCGTAAATGTCATTTGTTTTCGTCCCTTTCAATTGTCATGCAGTTGCACCTTGTTCCTTGTTGTGATGGGGCGCGCGCAAAGGGAATTGCAGAGTAAA
The DNA here is from genome assembly GCA_963831465.1 of Terriglobia bacterium. Lineage (GTDB taxonomy): Bacteria > Acidobacteriota > Terriglobia > Terriglobales > Acidobacteriaceae > Angelobacter. Next base: position 180,999 of record CAWHQH010000030.1, read on the forward strand.
CACAGTGCCCTTGCCTTGCGTGCTGCGGAACGCTATCCGGCCGCCATGTTTCTCAACCAAACTTTTGGAGACCCACAGTCCCAAACCAGTTCCCACGTCGCTCTTCGTGGTAAAAAAGGGGCTGAAAATCTTCGATTTCACCCCATCAGGGATTCCACTTCCGTGATCTGCAAACGCTATCTGAGCGTACGGAATGCCGCGCTTGATAATTGTCTTGGCGTGAATTTTGATCACGTTGCGAGTCGGCGATGCATCAATGGCATTGGATATCAAATTGGAAAAGACCTGGCGCACTTCGCCGCCCAGCGCTTCAATCTTGAGTCCTTTTTCTGCATTGATGTTGGCCTTAAGTGATTTGTAACGCAGCTTACTCTCAAACACCCGAAGTACATCGTCCAGTGACTCGCGAATGTCCACAACGGTGCGGGCAGAGGTGTCTCGGTAGAACCCGAGCGTTTGTTGGGCAATATGGCTGACTCGTTCCAGTTCCCTGTCAGCCAAAGTAAGGTACTCCTTCGCAGGTTCGGGCAGGTTATCTGTAGTTTGCGCAAGAAAAATAAAGTTCGTAACCGCCTCGAGTGGATTATTTAGTTCATGGGCCACCGTAGCGGCAAGCCGGCCCACAGAAGCCAGCTTCTCAGTCAGTTGCAGCGCCTTTTCCGTCCTCTTCCGTTGCGTAATGTCACGCGCAATCTTTGCCGCCCCTATCACTTCACCCTGTTCATCTTTGATGGGTGAAATGGTCAGAGAAACATCAATGAGTTCCCCGCTCTTTGTCCTTCGTACCGTCTCAAAGTGTTCAATGCGTTCACCCCGTGCGATAGTCGCTAAAATCCGGTGCTCGTCATCCTGCAACTCAGGCGGGATGATGGTGGTAATGGGCTTGCCGATCATCTCTTCCGCTTTGTACCCGAATGTTCTTTCCGCACAAAGGTTCCAGCTTGTCACAATACCATTCAAATTTTTACTCACGATTGCGTCATCGGAGGACTCGACAATAGCGGCCAGTCGTTGTGAAGCAACCAATGCACTCTGTAGTTTGTGCTGGTTAGCTCGCAGCCGTGCTTCGCTCTCTTCGGCACGGGCCCGCTCTCGATTAGCAGTTTCAAAGAGGCGGGCGTTATCAATAGCGATTGCAGCCTGCCGGGCGATACCCTCCACCAGCCGCTCCGCTCTTTCCGTAAACATACCCACCTGGGAATGACCGTAGAACAAGCCACCAATTACCTCTCCCGATCTTGAGATCACCGGTACCGCCAGATAGCTGCACACCGGAAGATGCTCCTTGGGCATTCCGTGGTACGGTGGATTTTTGCCATATCTCGGGTCCTGCCGGATGTCAGCAACGCGGACCGTCCCTTCGCCTCTGAATGTCGGCCCGAACACGGGGGTATTTCTCGGCATGGGGTACCCGCTGAACGCTTCATCCGGGGCGCCGGAAAGGGTGTACAGAAAATATTTCTCGCCCGCTGCGTCAGTATCGTTGTAAAAGAACGCGCCAAACTCCGCCTGGCTGATCTCGCGCCCGGCATCGGTGACTGCCTGCACAAGTTTCTTCAATTCCAGCTGCGATGCTAGCGTCGCCCCTATGCGTTGGAGGATTCTCAGCTCCTCCTCGCTCTCCCGTATCGCTACTTCCGCCGTCTTGCGTTCGGTTACATCCTGGACCACTCCGAGCATCCGAGTCTCACCATCGTTTCGACGGCCTTTGCAATAGAACCATCGTGTGCCTGACTCTGGATTCTGGTAGCGGTATTCAAATTCCATTTCGCCTTGGCGATAGCCTTCTTGCATCAACTGCTCGACTCGCCCCCAATCGTCTGGATGCACTCGTTCAGCCCAAACTCGTACGCGATCGGGATCCTGCGCATTAGTGGCAAACATTTGATGAAGCTCAGGTGACAGTCTGTTTTTGCCGTCCGCGGCATCCCATTCCCATGTACCGATCTGGGCGGCACCTTGAGCCAGTCGCAGCCTCTCTTCACTCTCGGCAATCGTTCTTCTCGCCAGCACCTTGTCCGTAACGTCAACGGCATGGACCAGAACTCCCTCAATATGTCCTGCAGAGTCTCGAATTGCCTGGTAGGCAAAATCAAAGAACACTTCAACGTTCTGTCCCTCACGATTCAGGGTCGCCTTCATCTCTCGCCCAACGTAAGGGTTGCCGGTCTGGTAAACGTCGTCCAGCAATTTGCGAAAGACCTCTTTCTCGATCTCAGGGAGGCTTTCCTCCAGTGTTTTGCCGATGAAGTCAGCTTCACTGGTTCTTCCCGTGACCCGGAGGTAATAATCGTTTACGTAGGTATAACGATGTTCCGGGCCGTACATCAGAGCCATGGCAGCCGGGGCTTGTGCCATCAACTCCTGCAGACGGCGGCCTTCTAACGCCGCCTGCGTACGCAGATGCGCTGCTTCCAGGGAAATTGCCGCCTGGTTTGCCGCCACGGACATGAGCATCGATTCCGTTTCGGTGGGAAAATCAGCTCGCGATGAAATAGCAGCGACGAACCCGGACCTTGATGCCACTCTGATAGGTACAATGGCGGCTCGATGAGCATGGCATAAATCATGCACAAGCGGCGCTCGCGGCAGTTCTCCTCCGCATTTCAGGCGCAAGTTTTCCAGCACCTCGCGAGGCGCAACTCCCTGCATGACCTCAATGTTGGCTGGATTGCCGCGCAGCATGAGATAGCCACATTCCACACGCAGCACGGTCACGAGCACATCAACCACGCCCTTGGCGATTGCGTCGGGTTCTCGTCCCACCCATGCGGCCGGGATGGTGCACAACGCAAGCAGGTCGCGCATGGCGCGGCGCAGTACCACCGCCTCGCGCGACTCCGGTTCCACGGTGGAGTTGCGATCTAGTTCAGGCATGAGTGGGTGTTGCTTTGACCCGGTAGGCACCACGCTCCCTCAACTCAAGCAGAAATTCGTCCGGTGGAACAAAGAACGGGTTGGACTGAAGAACGCCGCCGATAATGACCATTGGATGTGTTCGCATTATATCCATTACAACGCCGGCGCCAAACTTGGCGCAATCGTACGTTCATATGACAGGATCTTTGTAACGCGGCAGTACGTAGTTAAGACGCGTCTCGTATTCCACCAGATCATCCACTCCGGGCATATCTTCCAACGCCCACTCCATATGTGCGACCAGCCTCGTGATTTCGTAGCCTTGCTTCGGACCCGCCTGAAGCACCTCTTCGATAAGGGCCAGCATTCGATCCTGCGAGAAATGCCCATCACGAAGATACGCCTGGTGCCAATTGCGGACCTCGAGTTGTCCACGCTCCATAGCTGCGTCAGCTTCAATACCTGCCTCACGTAATCGACTGACGTGGTCTTCCCAATTCCGTGCGTCGACGATGTGAAAGCCACGGTCTCCCCGCTTGAAGCCTTCCTGGATGAACGGCATCAGGACACGATACATTTCGTCGGGTGTGTGGAAGAAAGCACAGATATGGCGATACTCCCCGAGCGGAGTACCAGCAAAGGTGATGGGATCAGACATTGACGCGCCCCCGGGCATTCAGAATCTCTGGTAGGACTTGAGAGATGCAAACACTTTCAGAATGGTTTTCCACCAAAACCACAATCCTGGTGCCCGGTACCGAACGGCATCCTCCCGTTCCTCCCAAAACCGCCAAAATGCCCAAGTCCAGATTCTTGTTCCATCCAGCTACTTACCGTTGTCTAAGTTCATGTAAGGGAAAGGAAACCTGTGGCAGCACAATCGACAGCGGTGGCTTCAATGTATCCGGCAACGGAGACGGCCAGAGACAAGGCAATTGCTATAATCCCGCAAATGGGCTGGCAGGACCTTACGGACGAGGCGCTGATCGCCCGGTACCGCGCGGAAGCCGGCCAGGCACAGGCGGAGCAGTACCTGAACGAGCTGTTTCGTCGCCATCATACAAAGGTGGCGCGTTGGTGCTTATCGGTGACGGGAGATCGCGAGTCGGCGGCCGATCTGGCGCAGGAAATCTGCGTAAAGGCCTACCAGAACCTCTCTTACTTCAAAGGTCAATCCAGGTTTTCTACCTGGCTCTACTCTATTACCCGCAATCATTGTCTTAATGCAGTAAGGTCCCGAGCGAGCGCCCCGCAAACGGACTCCGACGAGCTGGTGATGGATACGCTGCCGGACGTAAAAGACAGCCCGCTCGCGTCGGTAGAGCGCAAGCAACAGGCCGACATTGCGCGGCAGCTAATTAATGAGACGCTGGAAGAGACCGAGAAAGCCGTTTTTACCATGCACTTTGGGGAAGAGCTTCCGCTGGACGTGATTACGCGCATGCTCAACCTGACAAATGCCAGCGGAGCGAAAGCTTTCCTGGTAAGCGCCAAAAGAAAGCTAGATAAAGCAGCAAAACGCTGGCAGGCAAGAGCATAAAAGGAACATCCCTGAGGAGATTGTCATGGCCGACAACACACAAACCGCAAAGATTTGGCAGGAAGCAGCAGCCGCCACCAATGAATGCCTGTCGCTGGAAACGCTGGAGCAGATGGTGGACAACACTTCCCGAGACGCGAAAGCTGCGGCGCATCTGGCCGGATGCGCGCACTGCCAGACCGAACTGGCCATGCTGAAGAACTTTGAGCAGTCAACTCCTTCCGCCGATGAAGGCGCAGCCGTAGCCTGGATTGCCGCCCAGTTGGAGCGCCGGCAGAACGCTCCTGCCGCTCAACAAAAAGTTGCCCGAGTTCCCTTCTGGCGCACCATGTTTCGCGTGCCTTATATGGCCGGAGCAGCGGCCTTGGCCGCCGTACTGATCTTTGGATTCTCTCTTTACCACGAAAATTCAGACGGACCGGGCAGACTCAATCCGGGTGTGGGCAGTGGGAATTTCCGTAGCGGCGCAATCCACCTAGTGAGTCCGATTGCAGAGCAAACCATCGCTCCGCAAGAATTTCACTGGGACGCAGTGCAAGGCGCAAGCAGCTACACAGTCGAGCTGAAAGATGTTGCAGGAATCACGCTGGCCAGCGCGAACTCGGCCCAAAATGTTTTGCCGGTCACTCCGGAGATGAAAGTCAGCATGGTTTCCGGCAAGCCGCTCAAGTGGAAAGTAACCGCGAAGAATGCCGATGGAAAAGAGATCGCAAATTCAAGTACGGAGCAGTTCAAGATCAAGTAAACCGGTTTATTTACTGAAGCTCCAGAGTTGCTGTATTCGTCTCGGGGTGGAGCAGGCATTCATGCCTGCGGTACTCTGCAATAAAATTCGCGGGCTTTAGCCCCTGAGGTTTTTGCGCTTCGAGTTCGGTAACTTCGAAGTTGCTTCAGTGCGCGATGATCAGACGGCTTGAGCGGCGCGCTGTTTCTTCCGCCTCATGCGCAGATAGATAAACACGGCAAGAGCGATGATCGGCAAAGGAATCGCCAGCACCTGCCACGAAATGAATCGCGGAACAGGCTCTCCGCCATCCCCATTCAGAACAAACGCAGCCCAGTAACGTGGATGGCTGAGCTCGGTCCCGGAATGCAGAAATTCCAGCTTGGTCAGGCGCAGCGCTTCCCCTTTCGACTGGTGCTTTTTGAGCAGATAGAAATAAAAGTGCTGCATGAACTGTGACGTTGGCTGGTCAGGAACGCGCCATAGCGTGGTGAGTGCAGAGCGCGATCCAGCGGCCAGCAGCGCGCGGCTAAAAGCCTGAATGCCTTCACCGGGGACAAGGCGTCCGCGTTCAGTGTCACAGGCTGAAAGCGTGGCCAGGCTCGTGCCGCGAAGATCGAGATCGTAAAGCTCTTTGAGAAATAAATAATTGTTCGGCTGGCCCGGTTCGTCGGGCGAAAAAAGCAGGCGCGAGCGTTCAGGATCGTCCATGTCTGCAACCGCATGCGTGCTCACATGTAGCAGCGCCGCGCCAGAATGAGCGGACGCAAAGAAAGTCTGCTTCCGGTCGTCTGCGCCAAGAAAAAGCTTGCTTCGGCCTGCGCTCATGCGTGCGATGCCGCGAATTTCCTCGCCCGATGCTGGCAGCGATCCGTTTATCTCTCCGCGAACCGCGCTGGTGAGCGAACTTTCACCGCCTCCGACGACCGCTGGATCGCCAAAGCCGACAAGCTGTTGCTGCCACGGCAACCGCGTAGAAGAAGCATTTTGCATTGCGCCGCGCAGCAGCAGCACTGCGCTGGGCATGTATGTGACGTCGCGGCTTTCCAAGAGCGGCTGTCCTGACGCGGTGGGCAAAAGTTCGAAGGGCAGCAGGCTGAGAAAACCATCAGGCACGATCAGCACATGCGAGTAACGGTCTTGAGCAAAAGGCACGATGTCCCGGGGCAGCATGCTGCTGATTTTCTGAAAATCTTTTTGCCAGTCGCGGTTGAGATTGTCAGGAAGTCCGGTGATGAAGCGTTCCAGAGCGTCCCTGTCAGCGGCAGACAAATGGCTTTGCGAAATGCCGGCCTGTTCGCGCGTGACCCATACTGCCGCAACGCCTTCTGCTCCGGCCCAGAATTCTATAATCGCGGTCTGTGGATCAAGCCGCGCCTGGATGGATTTAAGCGTGAGCGCGTCCGGCGAAAGCTTGTCGCCAAAAAATCTGTCTTGAAAAACCCGGGCACGGCTGCGCTCCATGAACTCAAAAGCCGCGGCAGCATCGTTGCGTTCCAGCAGCAGCTTGATAAGCGCATCGTAAACATCGCGCTTATCGGCCAGAAAATCTGCTTTCAGCCGCGAAAGCTGCAATTGCGACCGCAAGCTTTCAATCCGCTGGATAGCGTCGCGGAACTTCGCTTCCGCCGCATCACGCTGGCCGTTCTTCAACGCAATCTTGCCCAGCGCGTTCACGGCTTTCCACTGTTCTTCAACGGTTCCAAGCTTGTCTGCCTCCGCCAGCGCCGCAGTAAATTCCCTTTCGGCTTCCGGCAGCCTATTCATGCGATACAGAGTCTCTCCACGATAGAGAAGAGCCTGCATCGCTTCCCGCTGGCTCTTTGTTTCGATGGCCAGAGCGTGAACACGATCAAACGTCTTCAGCGCCTCCTGCAAGCGACCAAGATCCAGCGCCAGAACGATGCCGCTGTTCTTGAGCACTCCCAATTCGCCGTCAACATCTTTTTCCTTTGCGTAGTATTCATCCGCATAGCCGTAAAAAAGCAGCGCTTGTTTCGGATCGCCCAGGCGGCGGTAAGCGGCCCCCATGTTAGCGTTCAAGTGGCCAAGATCGCGCGGCGTAATGGCTTCAGGGCGGGCCAGAACATCGTTATAGATTTTGATGGCGCGTTGATCGTTGCCCAGACGTTGATACAGCGTTGCCAGGTTCAGCAGCGTGAACTGGCGCCACGTCGCGCTCCACGCTTCGGCGCTCGATTTCTCCACATACTGCAGCGCAGATTCGTACGTGCGCAGCGCCTCAGAATATTTCGCCTGGTAATAATCAATGATGCCGAGATTGTTCAGTATCTGCACGGCCGTTTGCGCGTTCCCGGTTGGGGCCGTGAGCTTCAATCCCAAATTGAGCTCGCCTGCCGCTTCTGGATAATTGCCAGCATTTAATAAAGCAACACCCGCATCGTTATGGGCCTGCGCTTCGCAGTCTTTGTCGTGCATCTTCTGGCAGGCAGCAGCGCTTTCTCGAGAAAGTTCCAGCGCCCGAGCGTATTCGCCGGACATGGTTGCAATGTCGCTCAGGTTATTGAGCGTGTCCACCAGTTCCGGGCTTGGCAGCTGCGATCGCAACGGCGGCAGGACTGATTCATAGATTTTCCGCGCTTCCTCTGAGGAGCCAGCGTCGCGGAGAGATTTAGCTTTGTAAATCTGCGTCTTGTACTGTGCGGCGGCCGACGATTGGCACACCGCACCGCCCGAGGCAAACAGCAACAGCCCCAGCGCACAAATTTGAATGATAGTTCTTTTTGCCAACGCGTTTAGAAGAGTATATGTGAAGATTGCAGCAGAGAATCATGCAAGCCGGAACACCAGCAAAACTGTCTCTTTTTATGCGACGCGATGACCATACCAGGTACCAGTTTTTCCTTGGTAGCACTTTGACGGAGTAAAAGCGCGCTCAGCTTTGAACGCTTCCCTAACGAGAGGCAGTAAACCTTAACTGAACCACGACCAAGTAGTGGTACAATCCGTTCTGGATGTCACACGTGCTGGCAGATCCTCAGGTTTCCCTTCGGAACTGGCAAAGCGTTGCCGGATTCATTGACCATACCCTACTTAAATCAGAAGTTACTGCGGAGCAGATTGTACGTCTGTGTGAAGAGGCGGCTTACTTCAATTTTGCCGCTATCTGCGTGAATCCATGGTGGATTGGCCTGGCTGTTTCGGTCCTGCACGGCACTCCGGTAAAAATTGCTACCACCATCGGCTTTCCCTTGGGTGCAAACCACACAACCGTAAAGCGCTTTGAAGCCTCTGAAGCTGTCCGCCTGGGCGCGCAAGAAGTGGATATGGTCATGAACATTGGCGCGCTGAAATCCGGCGACCGTCAGGCCGTGCTGAATGATATTGTGGCCGTTGCGGAAGTCGCGCATGGTAGCGGCGCAATTGTTAAAGTGATTCTGGAAACTCCGCTGCTTACGCTGGAAGAAAAAATTCTTAGCTGCCAGCTCAGTCTTGCCGCTAAAGCTGACTTCGTCAAAACGGCGACGGGATTCTTCGGCTCCGCAACACCAGAAGATGTTTCCCTAATGCGCGGCGTTGTGGGCGACCAGGCCGGTGTAAAAGCTTCCGGCGGCATTCGTACGGCTGCTAATGCCAACGCAATGATCGATGCAGGAGCCAACCGCATCGGCGCGAGTGCCAGCATTGCCATCATTCGTGAGTTGGGCGCGCCTGAGTTCACGTCGCGCAAGAACTGACGCATAACAAATTTCCATCCGGCGTATCCTATCCGTAACGGATTACGGACATTTTTTCTCAACTTTTCTGCGCTGCTCCGTCACAATAGAAGCTCAATATTTTTGCAGGAGGCAATACCGCAAGATGCGCAAGATTTTTGTCTTATTTACGTTTCTACTTCTTGTTACTTGCAGCTGGGCACAGAAGACACGCGACATGAGCCATGAAGGTTCATCCGGTGATGTGTTCTTTGGCTATTCGCTCCTTAATGGCGACACGCTCTCCCACGGCAGCGGATGGGAAGCCGCTCTTACCGGCAACTTAAATGACTGGTTTGGACTCAAGGCCGATCTTGGCGGCAATTATCAATCTCTTCTTGGGTCCGAAGCCAAGGAATACAACGTCCTTTTTGGCCCGCAGCTCTCGCACCGCGTGGACAGGTTCAATGTTTTCGTCCATGGGCTCGCGGGCGTCTCGCGTTTAAGCTTTGACCATGGCCCCAGCAGCACTGGATTAGGCTGGGTAATCGGCGGCGGCGCGGATTACAACCTGAACTCCAGCTTTGCCATCCGTCCGGTCCAGCTTGATTATCATGGCGCGCATGTCTTTTCCAACACCCAGAAAGATGTTCGCTACTCCGCCGGTATTGTCTATCGATTTAAATAACTTCTGATCTGTCTGCTGGCTCCACACCATGTCCAATCGCCCGGATAACTAATATGCCGGGCGATTGATTTTGTCGGACGCTGTTTTCCACCGTCTCACGCAGCCGCGCCTAACTGTTATCATCATGGATGGACTTGATGGCTATAACTACACCACCACCGCAGCGCGTGGACGTTGAGGCACTTCTGATTGAAGTGGCAGACGTTTTGAATACCACGCTTGATCTCGACACGCTTTTGCAGCGAGTGGCCGAGATGGTGAAGCGCGTCATCGATTATGAAATTTTCTCCATTCTTTTGCTGAATGAACGGGCGCAGGAACTGCGTTTCCGCTTTCAGATTGGCCATCTGCCTGAGGTCGCAGAGCGTATCCGGGTAAAAGTAGGCGAAGGCGTAACCGGCCGCGCCGTCAAGGAACGCCAGGCCATTCTGGTGGATGACGTCTCCAAGGAAACGCATTACATTGATGCGGTTCCTCGCGTACGTTCAGAACTGGCCGTGCCGTTGATCAACAAGAACCGCGTCATCGGCGTAATGGACCTGGAAGCGCGCGAGCGCGCTTATTTCAAAGAAGAACATGCGCGGCTGCTCACGCTGATCGCTTCACGCATTGCCGTCAGCATTGAAAATGCCCGGCTGTACACACGTATCGTCAGGCAGGCCGGCACGCTATCGCTTCTGAATGAGATCAGCCGCGATTTAACCTCCATTCTGAATGTTGACCAGTTGCTTAAGCGCATCGGCGATCTGCTCTTAAAGGTCATTGATTACCACATGTTCTCCATTCTGCTGCTGGATGCAACCAAGCAGAAGCTGGTGCACCGTTTCTCTGTCCGCTTTAAGGAAAACGTCCACATCAAGCATGACATTCCTGTCGGCCGTGGACTGGTGGGCGCCGCAGCGCAAAGCAAAAAGCCGGTGTTGGCTCCGGATGTCGCCCGCGATCCGCGCTACATCAAAGCCAATCCTGAGACGCGCTCTGAACTTTGCGTTCCTCTCATTTATAAGGACGAAGTTATCGGCGTTCTTGATCTGGAACACACGCGTCGGGGTTACTTCACTGAGGAGCATCTTCGCACCGTGAGCACGCTCGCAGCGCAGGTTGCCATTGCGATTGAGAATGCAACGCTGTATGAAAGAATCGCGCGTGAAGAGCAGCGCATGGAGCGGGATTTGGCCATGGCGCGGGAAGTGCAGCACCATCTGCTTCCGCCCACGTGTCCCAGCATGCAGGGTGCCGAGCTTGCGGCGCGCTTTAATCCGGCGCATGCCATTGGCGGGGATCTCTACGATTTTCTTGACTACACGCTGCCTCTCGCCTGCATTGTGGTGGGCGACGTGAGCGGCAAAGGCGCTCCTGCTGCTTTATATGCGGCGCTGGTCAGCGGGATCCTGCGCAGCCTTGCCCGCGACGAACCTTATCCTGCCGATATGCTCCAAGCTGTAAATCGCTCGCTGAACCATCGGCGTTTGGATGCGCAGTACCTCGTTCTCACCTGCGCCCTTTGGGACGACGAAAAACGCACTTTGCGCGTGGCCAACTCTGGAAATCCCCGCCCCATTTACTGCCATGAAGGCCATGCCCACATGCTTGAGGCTGCTGGCCTTCCTTTAGGAATGTTTGAAGAGGTTTCCCATGACGAGGTAACAATTCATGCGCAGACGGGTGATGTATTCGCTTTTTTTAGTGATGGCATTGTTGACGCCAGCAATTCTAATGATGAAGCATTTGGCCGCAGCCGCGTGGAACACGTAATTGCAAAGCACGCCGACGGTTCCGCGCGAGAGATTGTTGATGCTATTTTTAAAGCAACAGAAGAGTTCGCCGCCGGTGCAGAAGTTTTTGACGATCAGACCGTGGTTGTTTTAAAAGTAAAATGATCGGTTCTTGCCGGCCTCCCATCGTTGCCAACCTATCTTTTAATCCTAAGTAAACTCTTATTCTTCATAACTTATGTTGTCATCGGGCTTTTTTACGATTTAAAAAAGTTTAAGTCGCTTCGCAACAGATTCGCTGAGAATCCGCACTGTTGATTCACGTAAGTTCATCAGGACAAAAGTCTTTTTGAAATTTTAATCTTCCTACTCGCTCGATTCTAATGACCCAGGCGCATTGTATGCCTGAGGGCTGACACCGTCTTCCGGGCAGTGCAGGTCGAGATAGCCGTGCAAAAACTATCTGTAGTCGATTTGCATAGGTCAATTGACATCGGCAACAGGTTCCAGAGAGGGACAAATAGGAACCGGGCCATTGCGTGTCAGCGCTGTTCCGAGCCATGGCCAATGAGCCGTGGCCGGGTGCAGGTAAACACTTAAGGAGCGCAGCCAATGAGCCGTAAACAGCCTGAAGGGTTTTTTCTGTCTGAAAATTCCTCCAAAGCTAGACTTCGGGAAGCAGAAAATGCAAGAAACAATCAGAGCAGAGATCGTTAAAGCTTATTCACAGGGCAAAGTCTCTCGTCGCGATCTAATCAAGTGGGGCTTAATCACAACTGGTGGCATGCTGGCCCCCATTCACGGTCTTAATCCATTCGTTAATAGCGCCTACGCGGGTTCATTAAATGGTCCCACAGGCGCGCCGCCCAGCCCCGGACTCAATGGTCTGGCTTTCACGCAGCCCATGCTTCGTTTTGAGCTGCTTGACCGCAATCCGATTTCTTCAGCCACTCCGGCCCCCACCGCATTATCCAATCAGACGCCGATCAACATGGCCCCTGAATTGGGCGGCGGACTTGGGCCGATGGAAGGCCGTCCTCCGGGACAGGATTGGGCGCACCAGCGCTTCGACTGAATTCGCGCCGCAAGTCCTGATTGAAGCCACGCAGGAAGGCGCAAAGATCAACACTAAGAACGGCCAGAGCATTCATCCCAAGTTCCATCCCAATCTTCCCGATCAGGGTCCGCTGGCAATGTGGACTTTCAACGGAACCATTCCGCCCAAGTTGGCGATTGGCCGTTACGGCGAACCGATCATCTTCCGCCATCACAACCTGCTTCCCGCTGATGTCACGAAGAACGGCGGTTTCGGACGCCACACGATTTCAACCCACGAGCACAACGGACACCACGGCGCGGAAAACGACGGCTTTACCGGCGCGTTCTTCTTCCCCGGACAGTTCTACGACTATCACTGGCCGATCATTCTGGCCGGACATGACAGCATCAACGTTGACGCTACCGATCCAATGGCCGGCAGCCCGACCGATGCAGGTGGAATCAACAAGGTCCCGGGTGACTGGCATGAAACCATGTCAACCCACTGGTTCCACGATCACATGTTCAGCTTCACTTCGCAGAACGTGTACAAGGGCAACGCTGCCATGTTCAACCTTTACAGCGCGCTCGATCGTGGCAATGAAGAATTGAATGACGGCGTAAACCTGCGGCTGCCCAGCGGCTCCTCAAAATCATGGGGCAACCTGGATTACGACATCAATATCATGCTGGCTGATAAAGCATGGGACGCAAACGGACAGCTCTACTTCGATATCTTCCAGCTCGATGGATTTATCGGCGACGTGATGACCGTGAACCTGTGCTACAAGCCGTTCTTTGAAGTGGAGCGCCGCAAATATCGCTTCCGCATCCTGAACGCCAGCGTTTCGCGCTTCTTCAAGTATGGACTCTCTGACGGTTCGCCGATGGTTCAGATCGCCAACGACGGCAACCTTATGCCTCAACCGGTGCCGCAAATTGTGTCCGACGAACAGGGCATCGCCGAGCGCTATGACTGGATTATCGACTTCTCCCGCTACAACCTTGGCGACAAGGTCTGGCTGGTGAACGTCTGCGAACACCAGGATGGCAAGAAGCCTTCGGCAGATCGCTCGATTGCTGACGCACTGGCCGGCAAGTCTTCCGATCCTTGCGTTGGTAAGATCCTGGAATTCCGCATCACCGCAAATCCGGCCAAGCCTGATCTGAGCCAGATTCCTGCGCAAATGATTCCCAACCCTGATCTCTCGAACATCCCCGTGGTACGCGAACGGACGTTTGAGTTTGGCAGCGGCGCCAAGAGTCTTACCGATCCAACGGATAAAGATCCATGGGGCGTTAAGACAGATGGCGGCACCATGCTGCAAGCCGACTATGGCCGGGTCTCCGCGGCGCCCACACCGGGCACGCGTGAAATCTGGACACTGAAGAATGCCGGCGCAGGATGGGACCATCCAGTTCACATCCACTTTGAAGAAGGCCAGATTCTTGCCCGCAACGGCAGCGCAGCCAATGTGCCTGCGTGGGAAAAAGGCCGCAAAGACGTGTATCGCCTGCGTCCGGGTGGAAGCGTAACTTTGACCATGCAGTTCCGCGAGTTCTACGGAATGTTCATGGAGCACTGCCACAACACCGTGCATGAAGATCACGCCATGCTGGTTCGTTGGGAACTGGATCGCGGCCTGGTTCCGATGCCGACTCCGATCCCGACTCCTCAGGGCGTGGGCTACATCGCATCAACCACGCTGCCAACAGCGTTCAACCAACCCTCGACGACGTCTCTACCAAGAGCGGCACGAGTGGCGGCGGTTCTGGTTCCGGCTCCGGCAAGGGCGGCAATGGCGGAGGCGGCGGGTCTGGATAATGGCACCTCCGGCGGCGGCTCTGGCTCGGGAAAAGGTGGTTCTAACAGCGGCGGCGGGAGCGGTTCCGGCAAAGGCTCCAGCGGCGGCGGCAAAGGTAAATAACTGAAAGCGCAACAAGCGGCGGGCCGTCTTTCCGGGCGTCCCGCCGCTCTTATCAACATGATTATCTGGGAATAAAACCGAGGGAAGAAACACCATGCGACGGAATGGTTGGGCTATCCTTGCGGCAACAGCTGCATTCGTGCTTTGTGCTGCGTCTTACTTAACGGTCGGCGTAACGCCGGCCGCTGCTGACAACTCTTATTGGGGCGCAAATTATTTCCCCAACGTACCTCTCATCACCCAGGATGGAAAAACCATCCACTTTTATGACGATATGCTGAAAGGCAAAATCGTCCTGATCAATTTTATTTACACCGAATGCGGCGAAACCTGCCCGCTTGAAACTGCAAAACTTGCCCAGGTTTATAAATTGCTCGGCGACCGCATGGGCAAAGACATCTTTTTCTACTCCATAACCGTTGACTCCAAGCGTGATACTCCCGCCGTCTTAAAAGCTTACGCAAAGAGATTTCACACCGGCCCTGGCTGGTACTTCCTGACCGGGAAGAAGGAAGATATCGATACCGTTCGCAAAAAGATCGGTATGGCCGGACGCCTGGACGAAGATCCTCTCACTGGACACACCAGCAGCTTGACCCTGGGCAACGAACCTCAGGGCCAATGGATGCAGGACAGTTCATTTGACGATCCGCATTTCATCGCCACGATTGTCGGCAACTGGCTTACGCCCGGTTATCGCAAGGCCAGCAACAGCTATGAGAACGTGCCCAAGATCGATGAATCTGTGGGCGGTGAAGGCCCATCGATGTTCCGCACGCGTTGCGCGGCTTGCCACACCATTGGCGGCGGCGATGGCGTCGGCCCGGACCTGCTTGGCGTCACAACAGCTCACGGTCGCGACTGGGTAACCAGATACATTCTTGCGCCGGACAAGGCGCTGGCGGCAAAAGATCCCATCGCCATGGCTCTGTTTAAAAAATACAACAAGGTCAAAGATGCCAAATCTTCACCTGACTCCGGTCGATGTAAAGATTTTGCTCGACTATTTCGATAAACAAACAGCTGCCGTCGCACAGGCCGGTGATTCATCCGCGGACAATACAGGCGTGATGAAGCCCGAGCCGGTATCCACCAAAACCAGCCAGGTGCCAGGCAGAAAATAATTGCCGTCCAGGCTGCGAGTGGGCCCGCCCGATGCTTGTATGCGTCGGGCGGTGTTTTGTGGAATGGGCCGCCCGATGCTTGAATGCATCTGGCGTTTAGCTTGAAGCATGCGAGCAGATGCGCCGAGCTGATCGTCTGAACGATTCATGCGACCGATCTACAGCGAATCCATGACCTCGAAGTAAGCTCTTCGCAGACGATAGCAAAGCTAAGGGCCAAAGGCCAAGAGCTAAGGGCCGCTCTCCTGCTACAATCCCAACTCATGTTTACGCGGCCTCCCGGATTCACATACAAAAATGACGAGCTTCATTGCGACGGCCTTGAGCATCAACAAGCTCGCAAAAAAGTTTGGGACGCCTTTGTATCTTTATTCCGCCACGGCCATACGCGAGCGTTATCGCGTGCTGGAAGGGGCGTTTCACCACGTAAAGCACACGCTGTGCTATTCGGTGAAGGCCAATTCAAACCTGAGCATTCTGCGGCTGCTGGCGGGGATGGGCGCGGGCTTTGACATCGTTTCCGGCGGCGAACTGGAGCGTGTTCGTCGCGCACATAAAAAGTCGCTCAGCAAAGTAGTGTTTTCCGGCGTTGGCAAGACCGCCGACGAACTGCGCCTGGCGCTCCGCAGCGGCATTCTGTTGTTCAATGTCGAGAGCGAAGGCGAGCTGGAGCTGCTGGCTGCCTGTGCCGCCGAACTGCGCAAAGTCGCTGATATTGCTTTGCGCGTGAATCCTGACGTGCCGGCGGAAACGCATCCTTATATTTCCACCGGCCTGCGCGAACACAAATTTGGCGTTCCCATCAGCAGCGCGCGCGAGCTCTGCCGCCGTGCCGCGCAGCACAAATATCTTCGCGTGGCCGGGCGTGAGCCTGCATATTGGCTCGCAAATTAGTGACGTTACGCCGTTTCATCTGGCCATGGAGCGCGCGGTGGATCTGGCGCTGGAGCTAATCGCCGACGGCCACAAAATCCGCTTCATAGACGCGGGCGGCGGTCTTGGCATCTCATACAACAGCTCTGCTCCAGTCGATTTCACCGATCTTGCTCATCGCTATGAGGAAGCCATCACAGAGCCGTTGCTGAGAATGAAGAAACCAATTCCCCATCTGCTGCTGGAACCCGGCCGCTCCATCATCGCGCCTGCCGGTGCGCTGGTCACGCGTGTGCTCTACCTAAAGCGGAATGGCAACAAGCGTTTCACCATCGTGGATGCCGCCATGAACGACCTGATTCGCCCGTCGCTTTACCAGGCCCGGCATGAGATCACGCCGGTGAATCTGGTTAAAGGCCGCAGCGAGCGCGTGCAATCGGATATCGCCGGCCCTGTTTGCGAAAGCGGTGACTTCCTGGCCCGCGACGCCATGCTGCCCGCCGTCGCCCAAGGTGAAAATCTCTGCGTGCTGGATGCCGGCGCTTATGGCATGTCATTGGCTTCAAACTATAATTCCCGTCCACGCGCGGCTGAAGTTCTGGTCGATGGCACCCGCGCTCGTCTGATCCGCCGCCGTGAGACCATCAAAGACTTGCTGCAACAGGAGGCCGCGTGCTTATGACCGATCTCAAGGCCCTGGCCTACGAATTTCTTCATGAAGCGCAGGAAACGCTCAAGAGCGACGGCTACCTCAATCCCACGGCCATCGTCATCACGCCGGACGAGAACCTCATCTTCGATATTGAGTTTGAGACGGAAGAAGAACGCGACGAGATTTATTCTGAGATGATGGACGTGGCCCAGCAGAAAAATGCCGGCGCCATTATCACCGTGAATGACGTTTTTCCCGATGACGCTGCGGGCGCTCCTGTCCAGTTGCAGGGTGATGGCTGGGGCCGATTGGCCGAAGCGCCGACTGAAGCCATCCTGATCACCGTCTCAGGCAGCGGCTTTGATACATGGAGCTTGATCTGTCCTTATTTCCGGCGCGACGACCGCATCAACTTCCATCCTGCCCGAGAAATCCGCAACCCCGGCGGCGAAGTTGAACTTCTGGGCGACTGGACGGGCAAGGCCGGGGCAGCGTGAGAGAAGAGCGGCTTTGGCTGTTAGCTCTTGGCTCCATCTGCTGAGCTATAGCATCTTCTCGTTGTCCGGGTTCTCAGAGCACCGACTGATGTCAGAGATGTTCTCTGAAACCCAACAATGCGACCGTCCCTAAAGACCGATTGATTTTCATCATCGAATCAGCAAAGCGCTCAAACGAACAAGCTAAAGGCTAAAAGCTAAGAGCTAAGAGCTGCTGCTCTTCCCTGCATCAACATTGATTTTTCCTCACATTTTCACATTCGCAAAAATCGCAAAAACACCACCACACCCGCATGGATATTGGACTTTCACAAACACGTTGCACCTCTTTCTGATGTCCGCCTGTGGATGAATCTCCAAGTTATTGATTCCACGCAAGATACAAAACGCAAAAAACTATTTGACTTAAATTACCAATAGCGTAAATTCACACTCGTTCTTTGACATTTCAAAAGTTTTCCCGGTTGGTGGCGAGTGCCGGGACCCAAGCAAGATCACGGCAGCACGGCCAAGCTGAAAACGTCTGATGCTGGAAACGGCGGCAGATGGAATAAGCCGAAACTGGAAGTTGCGAGAGGGTCGGTGAGGGTCTATAGCGAACCGCTGGTTGAGGAGAACGTGAAAAGTTTAAAGGCAAAGATAGAAGCCCCGAGGTGTTGACCGATTTACCCGGTTGGCGGTAAGCCCGGAGCCCAAGCTTCAGCGCAAGCTGATTAAAGATCGCACTTTGTGAGTTTCGCAAGGAACTAAGACAGAGAAGGCTGGTCGGCAAGGGTCTATAGCGAACCGCTGGGCGAGGTGAATGGGTCAACCACAAAACTCGGGGCTTCTTATTTTTGTCTGTAATCCCGAGCGCAGCGAGGGAACCCTACAAGCATCGATGCTTTGAAAGTTGAGTATCCGCCGAAAGGCAAACTTTTTTATTGAACTGAATACGTGTAGAAAAGATCTTCTTTAGCAATGTTGGCTTGCACTACACCTGAATGGTTATAGCGATCCATGGTTATAGCGATCCCTCGCTCTGCTCGGGATTCATAACAGTTACTCCAGCCCGCCATACACCAACTTGCCGCCCAGATAAGTCGCTTCCACCTTCACATTCTTAATGGCCGCCGGAGGGATCTTGAAAAGATCATCCGAGAGAATCACAAAATCCGCCAGTTTGCCCGCCGTGATCGACCCTTTATCTTTGTCTTGAAACTCCGCATAGGCTGAGCCCATCGTGTATGCCTCAATGGCTTCCGTCACATTCAGCTTTTTTCCGGAACCCAGCCGTTAGGATTTTTGCCGTCCAGCGTTGCCCGCGTAACCGCCGCGTAGAGGCCCAACATCGGGTTCAACGGCGCGACGGACCAGTCCGTGCCGAAAGCCAACCGGACACCGTTATCAAGGAACGTCCGAAATGCATAGGTGCGCTTGATGCGGTCAGGGCCGATTCGTGTTTCCGCCCAGCGCCCGTCATCAATAGCATGGTAAGGCTGCACGGAAGCGATCACGCCCAGCCGCGCATAGCGAATAAAATCTTTGGCCGCCATGTGCTGTGAGTGCTCGATGCGCCAGCGCCGGTCGCGTTTGCCATTGCTCTTCTCAATCTGCGTAAAGATGTCCAGCGTCATCGAGATGGCTCGATCACCAATAGCGTGAACACAAAGCTGCAATCCGGCGGCATCCGCGCCGCGTAGACGCTGCTGCATGGCGGAGACGGGATGCATTTCGTCGCTTAAAAGGCCATGCGAGTTTGGCGCGTCAGTGTAAGCGTCAAAAAAATAAGCTGTTTCAGAACCCAGTGATCCATCGGCATAGCCTTTCACAGCTCCCATACGTAAGAATGACGTGCCGAAAGCCCGCCGAACCCCCAGCTTCGCCTCGTCCTTCCAGCCCGTTTCCATTGGCGCGGCGTAGATACGGACGGTGAGCGCTCCTTGCTCTTGGAGTTCAGAATACGCTTTCATGTCATCGTAGGAGGGATTCATGTCCTGCACGCTGGTCACGCCGAGAGAAGCCGCGTGATCCAAAGCCTGGTGAATTGCCCGCATGCGATGCGCCGCTGTCATCGACGGCATCACTTTGTTCACCAGTTCCTGCGCTGAATCTCGCAGCACACCCGTGGGATTGCCCTGTGCATCGCGCACGATTTGCCCGCCCGCAGGATCAGCGGTTTTGGCGGTGATACCCGCCAGACGTAGCGTGACAGAGTTTGCCAGCGATTCATGGCCATCATAGCGATTTACCCACACAGGCGTGTCCGGCGTCGCCGGATCAATCAGCTCTTTGGTGGGAAGATTGGGCGGCGACCATTTCTGTTCGTCCCAATCGCCGCCGACAATCCACTCGCCTTTGGCGAGTGATCTTCACGCGATCGGCAATCTTGCTCGCGAACTCTTCCGGGGACGCCGCATCTTTCAACTGCACGGCTGAAAGGTGATCTCCGCCATCCACAAAATGCACATGCGCATCGTTAAAGCCGGGAAGCAGGAGTTTGCCTTGCGCATCCA
This sequence comes from Terriglobia bacterium, assembly GCA_963831465.1. Classification (GTDB taxonomy): domain Bacteria; phylum Acidobacteriota; class Terriglobia; order Terriglobales; family Acidobacteriaceae; genus Angelobacter. The sequence goes on from CAWHQH010000030.1 coordinate 200,788, forward strand.
GCACCTTTGTCTGCGGACCATGCCACGCGTCCACTTCCGCCGCACTGCCAACGGCGACGATTCGCTCGCCCAACACGGCTAGGCCTCAGCGTGTGGCCGCGTTTTATCCACTGTCCAAATTTTTGCGTTCGTGACAATCAGGTCCGCTGACGGTTTCGCTTGCCCAAACCCCATCAAACAGCCCAGAAGAACAACGGCAGTAAAAATCGAGATCGTCTTTGCGATTCCTCGTCTCATGAAGTTTTTGGCAATCTTGGAATTTGGCAATTGTCTTACCTTTCCCCCACTTCAGCTTGGTTCGCAGCACATCAAAGAAAGACCAGCCGGCAAACTTAAAGAGCTTCACGTTATATTCTGACTTTTTGCAGACCACCACGTCATCATCCACCAGCGGAGTTCCTACTTGTCCATCTACAGTAAGGAACGCCTGTTCCCTCGTTACTAGAATCCTGGCTTCAATGATCGCGGTATCTTTCACTACCAGAGGCCGATTCGTGAGCGCATGAGAAGCTACGGGTGTAATCACAAAGCCTGAGACTTCGGGAGAAAGAATGGGGCCACCGGCAGCAAGAGAATAACCGGTTGATCCCGTTGGCGTTGAGAT
>CAWHQH010000031.1:0-12981 GCA_963831465.1 Terriglobia bacterium
GGCTTGTGTTTTAGCTTTCTTACATCGATACAGCATCCTGAACAGTTTTCTTGAGAACGCAGCAATGCGTTCTCTGCTTACCGTTCTGGCTCACACTGAGCGGCAGTGGAGCTGTTCCATCAGCCCAGGCCTCCGCAAGCGTCGGCTGCGGGATTCGGGATGGCAGGTGGTTGTGAGGGCAGCATTTCCTCAGGCGGGCTTGGTATCGAGCAAAAAGTAACGTCGAACTGAGCAGGCGAGGGCGCCGGCGGTCCACAAGATTTTAGATACACGGGCAGGAGTGCCCGCGCCACATAAGTTCTGAACTTCACAAGTTTTTCAAAATCCAGCCACCCAGACCGGGTGGTTTTTTTATTTGGAGGTAATGTGACGAAGGAAGAGATCATTGCAGCGATTCGAAACTGCGCGGATGAACTGGGCCGCGTTCCAACGGTGCCGCGCTGAATTTCATTCTTCGGGCTTACTTACGCAAAAAGGCCCTGTGCTCTGCTTCCAGAATCACAGGGCCTTGTCCTTCCCATGGAGCTTAGGCTGCTTTTTCTGCTTCCACGTTAATATTTTGTGCAAGCTTGCTCAGTTTCTCGTCGGTCGCCTTTTCCTCGTCCAGCGTCTTCTGCAGCAGATTGACAAACTGGTCCTCGCCCATCAGTTCTGCATAGGTCCTCACGCAGCCGTATCCGGCAATCTCATAATGCTCAACATGCTGCGCCGCGCCGATAAGGCCGGCATCCATCACTTCTGCCTCGGCATCTTCTTCCATCAGTTCCTTGCCATCGGCAATTACGCCTTCCATGCCCTTGCACTTCTTTCCCCGCGGGCTCTCGTCCAGCTCCTTGAAAATCTTCTCCAGGCGTTCCACGTGGCCCTGGGTCTCTTTCAGGTGCTGCTCAAAGCCGCTCTTCAACTCCTTGGAGCTCGCCTTCTTGATCATCTTGGGCAAAGCTTTCAGGATTTGATTTTCCGCGGAGTAAAGGTCTTTTAACTCATCCACAAACAGGTCTCTCAGCGATTCCATTTCCATTGCGTTTCTCCCCTTTCAATTCGGTATGAAGTTGTTCTCAGTTGTCACAAACACCACTGCAGACATTTCCCTGAAGCAAAACTTTCCGGAAATCATCCGGCTCAGTCACCTTCCGCAATGCCTGATTTCCACCATCTTGGTCCTAACACATTTGGATGGAAGAACGGGTCCACATTCTGTCTAGAAAATGAGAGGCAGCTCTCGAATTCGAGAGCTGCGGCAGGATTCACACGCAATTTGCGAAAATTGGCGCTTTCAGGGCTCTTGGATCTGGAACATCAACGCGGCGTAGGCTTCGGTTTTTTGCCTCCAGGCAAAACCTGGTATGCCTCTGCCCGTGTTTTCACCACGTAAAAATTAGGGCGCGATGATTGCGCAAGTTGCTTAAACTTCGCCCCCAGCCGGAACATAACCGCAGCAGGAGCAATCACAATGTGTGTTGCCGAGCTGCTGAACAAGCTCGGATTTGCCGCCAGTGCGGCAATAGAACTCTCCGTTATGGCAGGATCAGTCACGTCACTGAAATCCACAATGTCAGTGAATTGGGGGTTGAAGTCGGAATCAGAAGCAATCCGCGTGCGGTGCCCGAGTAATTCAGCGTCAGTGATCTTGCCGTAAAACGCAGAGTGCACAACTCTGCGCTGCGGATCGATCTTGAGAACTACGGGCATAGTGGCTGTTTTTTGGCAATAGATGGTGTCTATAATGCCATAGTCACAGGCCTATGTGACACGGGCGGCCTGAGATAGCATCTTTGTGACTCTTGGCGAGAGCCGCCAAAAGGAAACACGAATCCCTTCACAGCTTCGGCGTCTCCCTGAACGTCTGGACAATCGCCATGATCGAGATTCGCCGTTAAATTCCCAGCAGCCTTTTGGCATTGCCGCCCAGGATCTTTTGGCGTGCTCTTCTGAGATTCGCATGGCTTGCAGGCTTTCCAGCATTTTGGAAATACTGCCGATCTGGTGTGGATAGTCGCTTCCGGCAAGAATCTGGCTGGCGCCCGCAAAGCTCACGGCCAACTCCAGAGCGCGAGGATCGAAGTTTACCGTATCGAAGTAAAACTTTTTGAGATAGGAACTTGGAGGCCGCGATATGTTTTTACGGCAATCGGAAAATGCCTCATAACCACGGTCAAGCCGCTCGGCTAGATATGGAATGGCGCCGCCCAGGTGCCCAAGTACCCACTTGATATTCGGAAAACGCTCAGCCACCCCGCTAAAAACCAGGCTGGCAGCCGCCAGCGTGGTGTCCATGAGAAACCCCACCAGAGGCATGAGCCAATAGTCAAGCATCGCTTCCACGCCAACCGGATCTGTGGGATGAATATGAACGATGGCGCCAAGCTCGTTCGCAACTTCCCAAACGGGCCAGAAACTTTGATCGCTCAGCGCGACACCGTTGATGTTGCTGAAAACCATTACACCAGGAAACTTAAGCTGCTCCATGGATCGACGCAACTCAACAACAGACGCCGCCGGATCGCATAGCGGCAAGGTAGCCAAAGAAGCAAACAGTCCGCGCTTGTCTGCAACGATGCGGGTAAAAGCGTCATTCACCAGCCGCGCCAGACGGACAGCCGAAGTCGCGCCTTCAATGTGGGTGCCCGGCGTGGTCAGGGTAATCACCTGTGTGTCAATGCCGGACTCTTTCACGACCTGTTCGCGATATTCAATGTCGCGATGGCCGGGCACTGCTACGTTGTAATCGCCCGGGTAATGCAGGCAGGGATTTCCCGCCGAGTCATGCGTAATGCGTACTGCGCTGGGTCCTTCTTCAAGAGCTTTGATGTATTCAGGTGGATAAAAATGGTTATGAAAGTCAATCGTTGGCATCCGTGCGGGGTCCTCTAACTGCGTTCTCTGTTCTGTTATGCTGTGCCCAGAAAAAATATACTGGAAGGCCCACAAGAAGCAAGCCTACACCAATAAGGCTATCGCGTGGCGCTGCCCGGATCTGGTTCACGGCAATGGCAAGGGACGTAACAAAAGAAACGGCGGGCACCAGCGGAAAGCCAAATGCAAGAAATTTTGGCGTGTACTCGCCGCGCCGATGCAGCAGGAAAATACCGGCAGCCAACAGAGCAAAGAAGAACCATTCGGTATAAATCACTCGGCTAAAAAGCGCGCGGTAGGAATTTGTAGCTGCTAGAACGCACGACCACACTGCCTGAGCCGCGATCGCGAGATAAGGAGTCTGGCGCTTAGGATCGAGCATTCCCATCCATCTAAAAGCCAGGCGGTCTTCGGCCATCGCGTAATACACGCGAGGGCCGGCCAGCACAATCCCATTCAGTGATCCGAGCGCAGAAACAATAATCACAACTGTAATTGCTTTACCGCCCACCGGCAGAAGTGCTCCATGGCATCGGCCGCAACGCGCGTAGAAGTGGCCACCGAACTAAGCGGCATTACGTAAAGATACGCTGCGTTTAAGAGCGTATAACAGGCGGTTACAATCAACACGCCTAGGACCAAAGCACGTGGAATTGTGCGCTCCGGATTACGTGTCTCGCCTGCAGAGTATGAAACCATGTGCCAGCCGCCAAACGCGAAAAGTCCGGCAGCTACCGCCAAGCCAAATGACGCGAGGTGTACAGGTTGGTCAGGCGAAACAGCAGCACTGCCGTGGGCGCTTTTGCCTAGTATGAAAATCATGGCGGCAAGCAATGCGATCGCAAATACCTTTGCCGCAGTAAGAATCACTTGGACTTCGCTGCCCAGCTTCACGCCAAGATACTGGATAACAGAAACTAAGAGGATTGCCGTCATCGCTAAAAGCCGAACGCCAGTATTGCCGAAACCGAAGAAATATCCCGCATAGCGCGCCAGCACCACGGCGATGGCCGCCAAAATTCCTGCGTGCATTACAAAAAACATCGCCCATCCCCAGAGAAATCCCAGGGCTGGAGAATAAATTTGCTTTAGAAAGACATAGACGCCTCCGGTGTCGGGAAAGAGACGTGATAATTCCGCGCACACCAGCGCGGCACAAAGCGTAAGTACGCCTGAAACCAGCCAGGCCAGAATTACAGCGCTTCGGTTCGGTACCAGCCGGGTTACCTCAGAGGGCTGAACAAAGATCGACGCACCCACAATAATTCCCACGACCATTGACGTGGCGGCGGCAAGCCCCATGGAGCGTCTTAGTTCAGTGGACATGAGCGTGAAGGCCGCGTGATTCTAACACGCGCTGGACTTTCATCCTGCCGACGTCGTGCTCAGCACGCAAGCTCGTCGTCACAACCTTCGCTCTTACAGTAACAAACGTACCGCTCTGCATTGGCGTAAAGTAACGTAATCAGAATGGTCAACATTCCGTTTTCTGGCAGAGTGCCTCACCCGTATTCAGAGTTGTCTTATAGACGATCTCCAATATCCATGCGGCTAAGGCGCATCGCAAATCTTGCTCGCTTCTAAACGTTCTGGTTGTAAGCCACGCATGATTTCGCCAGCCCGTTACCTGCCGCCACAAGTACTGCGACCCAAAGTCATCTTCCTCACAAGTTCAATCGCCTTCACGATAGTTTTTTCACGGCTTCCCTCGGGCCGACTTGCAGGTTCCAAGGAAGACGAATGGCTCGTGCAGCAAAACAATTCGCACTCATTCTGCTGTTCTCTTGCTGTGCCTTGTTTGCGTTCGCCGCACCCCACAGCCCCGATTCGTCAACCAACACTCATCTCCGAGTTCGTATCATTTCCGGTTATCTAATGGTAACCAGCGTTTCCATCAATGATCGCGGACCATTTGACTTCCTGATCGATACCGGCACCAACACTACTCTGATTGATCCGCAACTCGCTGCCGAACTGAGTTTGCAGCCCAAAGACACGCTCAAGCTGGCCAGTTTGGCCAGAGCAACGGATGTGCCTCGTTATTATTTTCAGACGTTCCGGGTAGGGCCTGCTTCCGTCTCAAACCAGGAAGCGTTGGCGGTACCGCTTCCGCAACTCGCTGCATTGGACCGTAAGATTCGCGGCGTGCTGGGGATGAATTTTCTGCTGCAGTTCTCTTTCCGGCTCGATTACGAGCATCGCACCCTGGAGCTCTATCCGCTTCCTGAATCTGCACCGGTACCGGCTGGATTGCGTGTTCCCGTGGAAATCAATGAATCCAGAATGCTCATTGAAGTTATGTCGGAGACGTCTCCCAGCGGAAGCTGGAAGCTTGCACTTGATTCCGGCATCTCGCAATTTCTGGTCTTTCAGGACCGGATTGCTGCGGCCGCAGAACGCTCATGCGAAAAATCCAATTGCTTAATGCAGGTGGCTACTAATCTTGCTGATCACAGCGCTTCAACGATTCTTTTGCATGATGTATCCATTGCTGGCGCGCGTTTGCCGGAGACGCAGGTCGTGGTCCTGCGCAACGATCTGCAAAAATCGTCTGATATGCAGGACGGATTGCTTCCAGCAGCTCCCTTCCGTTCCGTTTTCTTTGATCGCACGAATGCCACCGTGGTCTTCAGTCCAGCGCCCGGCTCGTTCTCAATGGTGGCTTTCCGTCAGCGCTGAGCCTACGCAGCCTTCTTTTGGCGCCTCTCTTTTGCAACTTTAGCGCCCTGCTTCCCAAGTGCGGTCCTGGTCGATTTGGGCAAATGCGCGATTGTACGCTTCTTTTTTGCGGCACTTGCGGCTTTCTTGATGTTTTTGCGGGCAGCGCTGCGCTGCTTTTCAGTGGGCATGACTTATCCTTTTTAGTGGCGTTTAAAGTACTGCACCGCCCGTTCATGCGCCTTGGCCTTTTCCATGCTTGAAAACGTTCCCAGATTGCGGCGCTTGCCGGTTTTCGGGTTCTTCTTGCGCGAATACAGGCGATATTCGCCAGATTTCAGCTTGCGAATCATCTTGTTCACCACTACCTGCTTTTTATGATGATTGCGGGAAGGCTCCGTGTCGCCCCTTTAACGCAGGGGTTTTAGATCTCATCGGCGAGTAGAGTGTAAAGTGATTCGTGTCACCCTGCGGAATCTCCAAACCATAGACCAATCCTTGCAGCGTGGGTTAAAGCCTGGGTCGACTGGCATATCGCAGGTGGGCCGGAATTCTTCTTTCCGTTCAGGGACGAATTGCACTGTTCATTTTCGCACGCGTCATTTCGAAAACGATCAAATTGTAAAACGCTTCTCTAACATCGTGCCCACGTAAGTGAGTAGCTCTTAAATACTTAAACTCCCCCGGATAAATGGCAGCTCGTTTGCTCAAACATGTGAGACTCTGGGCTCGTGTTGCAAGCTATCCCGGGTTTTATCCCATCATCGGACGTGGAGGTCCCATGGCAAAAGTGGAGCGCATTCGTGAAGTGGTTACAGGCTCGGTTGATCTGGAATATGTCCGTCAGAAAACTGAAGCGGGTTGGAAGCTGGTGGCCATGGAATGGCGCCGTGAAATAGCAGGCGACGAAGTTGAACAGCCAATCATCGTGGAAGAAATTCCCTACGGCCTGCGCGTGGCTTCCGACTGCAGCCGGCTGGAAGAAGATCCTGACGAGCGGGCTGTGTTGGTCCAAATGATGGAGTTGATCGTCCAGGATTATTCCATTACCCTCGTATCGTCTGAGCTGAACAAGCGCGGCTTGCGCACGCGAAGCGGCGGTTTCTGGACCCCTGTTTTTGTCTTCAACATGCTTCCGCGCCTTATTGAAGTCGGCCCTCACATCTTTTCCAGTGACGATTGGGAAGCGCGCCGAGAACGGCTACTGAAGATGGTTTAGTATGCTTTGTGGATGAAAATTGTCTCCGCCGGTGAGGTGCTCTGGGACATTCTTCCCTCCGCTGAGCACCTGGGCGGCGCGCCTTTCAACTTCGCCTGGCACGCGCACAATCTGGGGCATGAAGTCTGCTTCGTTAGCGCCGTCAGTAATGATAGACGTGGGAATCAAGCGCTCAAAAGAATGTCCGAGACGGGACTTTCCTCAAGGTTCATTTGCGAGGTTCCCGATCACCCAACTGGGACTGTAACAATTGCGATTGATTCACTTGGATTGCCGCAATACACAGTTCATCGTCCCGCTGCTTATGACTTCCCTGCCCTGAGCCGGGCTGATTTTGACGCTCTGCTCAATCCCGCACCCGACTGGATTTACTTCGGCACTCTGCAGCAGATGAGTGCTCCCGCTTATGACTTTACATTGAAACTACTAGGTGCCGCGCCAGCAGCGAAGCGGTTTTACGATCTTAATCTTCGAACCAATTCCTTCACCCCTGAACTCGTCCGCACTCTGGCTGGACATGCTAACGTTCTTAAGTTGAATGAGCATGAAGTCCCCGTGTTCCGCGATATAGCGGTAATCCGCAGCGAGTCTCGCGAGCAGTTTTGCCGGGAATGTCTCAATACATTTCAGCTGGATGCAATATGCATCACGCTTGGCCCGCAAGGCTGCGCGCTCTTGATGGACAATGAATATCTGGAAGCGCCCGGCTTTCCCATTGAAGTAGCCGATACCGTGGGCGCCGGTGACGCTTTTTCTGCTGCTCTTGTCCACGGAATCAATGCCGGCTGGCCTCTCTCCCAGATCGCTGGTTTTGCAAATCGGGTCGGAGCTCTCATTGCCAGCCACCCCGGCGGCACACCAGAATGGTCCATCGATAAAGCCATGGCCTTGCAGTCTGTTGCAGGTTCGTAGCGGTTATGGGCAGGGTGACGCCTGCGGGATGGAGGCACTTGGCGCCGGATATGAAGTAAAGCTGAGAGCCCTGTTTGTGGGCTGGGCACAGAGACACTGAGAAATCCAAGATCGGGTGATCGCGCGTGATCAGGTGATCCGGTGATCGGAAAGCAACAATCAAAACAAGACTACCGCGGGTGCACGCGGATTGTCGCGGATCGAGAGTGGCGGATGAAATTGGGAGCAGAAAACAATTACAATAAAAGATTCCGCCTCACTCGCTAGAAGCGCATAGGGAGCGCTGTCCGAAAACCTACCACGGAGACACAGAGGCACGGAGAAGAGCAACAATCGGGAGAAAGCTTACCGCGGAGGCGCGGAGACGCGGAGAGAAAGACCGGATTTCTAATTTGTGATTTTTTGAATTGTGATTTCATCGATTCAAAATCGTAAGTCGGAAATCACCAATCGCGAAACACGGGTAACCATGGCTGTATCTGAACACACATCGGAAAAAGTAAAGGTCGCGGAGAGCGAAAGCATTATTGTGCGCGGAGCGCGGGTCCACAACCTGAAGAACATTGATTTTGAGATTCCGCACAACCAGCTCACGGTGGTAACGGGCGTTTCCGGCAGTGGCAAGAGTTCCCTGGCCTTTGACACGATTTATGCCGAGGGCCAGCGGCGCTATGTGGAGTCGCTTTCAGCCTACGCCCGGCAGTTTTTGGAGCGCATTGAGAAGCCCGACGTGGACCTGATTGATGGCATTGCACCAGCGATTGCCATAAGACAGAAAAACTCAACGCGCAATCCGCGATCAACGGTGGCGACGGCCACGGAGATTTACGATTACCTGCGGCTGCTCTATGCGCGCGTGGGCCGCACTTTTTGCCGGAACTGCGGACAGGAAGTAAAGAAAGACACGGTCGACGAAGTGGCGCAGGACATTCTTGGTCTTGAAGAAGGCACACGGCTGAATGTGCTCTTCCCTGTTTTGGCGTTGACAGCGCCGACGGCCAAGCCAGAAAAGAAAACGCGTGGAAGAAAGTCGGCGAAGGCTGCGGCGATTTCTGAAACAGCGGTGAACGCGCTGCGCGAGCGCTTGTTTGACCTGCGCAAAAAAGGTTTTGGCCGGCTCTTTCAGAATGGACAGATCTTTGAGTTTGCGACGCCGGAGTCGCTGCTGGACATCGATTTCAGCCAGCCGGTGTATGTGCTGATTGATCGCATTGTTACAGGGCCAGACCAGCGCACAAGAATTGTGGACGCGCTGGAGACTGGATATCGGGAAGCGGGAGAGACGGTGTTTGAATTAGCGCCAGCGCCACAGGCCGAAATTAGATGCCGCGCTCGATGCTGAGACTTATCTGAGTCGTAACCGCAGATGCAGTGGCGATTCAGTCATCGCTTCGAATGCAAGAACTGCCACATTAAGTATGAAGAGCCGGAGCCGCCGCTGTTTTCATTTAACAATCCTTTTGGCGCGTGCCCCAGGTGCCAGGGATTTGGCAACACGATTGATTTTGATTTGAACCTGGTGATTCCGGACGTGACGAAGACGCTGGGCGAAGGCGCGATTGAGCCGTTTACCAAGCCGAAGTATCGTCCGTGGCAGGCGGAGTTGCGGAAGTTTGCGCGGCAGGCCGGCGTGCCGTTTGATGTGCCGTGGCAGGACTTGAGCAAGGAGCAGCGCGAGCTGGTGATGGAAGGCGAAGGCAAGTTTCCCGGCATACAGGGATTTTTTGCGGCGCTGGAACGCAAGAAATACAAGCTGCATGTGCGCGTGTTTTTGAGCAGGTATCGCGGGTATGCGGTGTGTCCGGAGTGCGGCGGAGGCAGGTTGCGCGCGGACGCGCTGCAGGTAAAGATTGATGGCAAGAATATCCGCGAGCTGACGCAGCTGACGGTGGAAGCCGCGGCGGAATTTTTTAAGACGCTGAAACTTTCACCGGAGAAGACGGAGATTGCGGGAAAAATTCTGGAGCAGATTCAGGAGCGGTTGAAGTTTCTGAACGACGTTGGCCTGGAATATCTAACGCTGGATCGGCTGGCTTCAACACTGAGCGGTGGCGAAGCGCAGAGAATTCAGCTTGCGACTTCTCTCGGCTCGCGGCTGGTGGGCGCGTTGTACGTGCTGGATGAGCCGTCGATAGGCTTGCATAGCAGAGATACGGCGAGGCTGGTATCGATCCTGCATGAGCTGCGGAATCTGGGAAATACAATTTTGGTCGTGGAGCACGATCCTGAAGTCATGCGCGCAGCGGATTTGATCCTGGATCTGGGTCCGGCGCGGGCGAAAACGGCGGCAAAGTGATGGCGTCGGCGACGTATGAGCAGATCAAGGGGATGCCGCAGTCGCTCACGGGAAGATATCTCAACAAGGAGCTGCGGATACAGATTCCGCGGGATCGTCGAACGCCGGGCGTGCCCATGATACGCATTGAAGGCGCGCGGGCGCACAATCTGAAGAATATCAATCTGGAAATTCCGCTCGGCATGCTGGTGGCGATTACGGGCGTGTCGGGATCGGGAAAATCAACGCTGGTGCATGACGTTTTATATCAGGCGCTGGCTGCGGAAAAGGGCATCACTGCGGGCGTCGGGCCGGCGGCAAGCGGATTTAAGCGCGTCACCGGCGGCCAATACATTGCCGATGTGGTCGCTTGTCGATCAAGCGCCCATTGGCCGGACTCCACGCAGTAATCCCGTCACTTATATCAAGGCATTTGACGCTATCCGCGAAGTCTTTGCGTCTGTTCCTGAAGCCCACAAGCACGGCTACGGCGCGGGCCATTTCAGTTTCAATATTCCCGGTGGTCGATGCGAAACGTGCCAGGGCGATGGCACCGTGACCGTGGAAATGCAATTCCTCGCCGATGTCGAACTTATTTGTGAAGACTGCAAAGGCACGCGCTACAAGCCGCAGATTCTCGATGTCCGCTTTAAAGGCAAAAACATTCATGAGGTCCTGAACCTCACGGTGCGTGAGTCGCTGCAGTATTTTGCCGGGCATCCTAAGATCACTGACAAAATGCGCGTGCTGGAAGAAGTTGGCCTTGGCTACCTGAGGCTGGGGCAGTCGGCTACCACGCTGAGCGGTGGTGAAGCGCAGCGCATGAAGCTTGCTGCACATCTTGTTCCCACCGGACGCGCGCAGGGCTTTGATCCCGCCACGCCAGAAGAAAAAGAGCAGCGCAAGCGCGCTCGCGCCGGCAAAGGCGCGCTGTATATTTTCGACGAGCCCACCACCGGTCTCCACTTTGACGATGTAAGTAAGCTCCTCGCCGCTTTCCGCAAGCTCATTGACGCTGGCGGTTCCGTGCTTTGCATTGAACATAATCTCGATGTCATCAAAGTTGCCGATTGGGTCATCGATCTCGGCCCTGAAGGCGGCGGCCGCGGCGGGCAGATTGTTGTGGCGGGTACGCCGGAAACCGTGGCAAAATCCAAGAATTCCCACACCGGAAAGTGGCTGGCGCGCATCTTAAAGAGTGAGAACTCTGGATCCAATGGGCATCACTAAAACCATCGGGCGATTGCGTTGCTGGCGAGCCTCGCTCTGCCCACGCTCGCGCAGACGCGCCCAGCGCACAAACCGCATCCTCAATCGACCACTGACGACAACCGCGCCGCCAACGCCCTCAAAGAAGCCGAATCGCTTCTCCAAAAACAGCAATACTCTCAAGCAGAAGAAAAGTTGCAAGCCCTAATCGCCACTCAGTCTGAAAATCCTCAAGCCTGGTTCGATCTCGGATTCGCCCAAAGTCATCAGGGCAAGACCACTGAGGCCATCGCCGCCTATAAAAAAGCTACGCAACTTGATCCCAAATGGTTTGAGGCGCAGCAGAATCTCGGACTCACTCTAGCCAAGTCCGGCGATCTCACCGCCGCCGCTTCCGCATCTAAAAGCCGCAGTCACACTCAAGCCGACCGTCGGCGGCCAGCAGGCTCTTGCCGCGGCATGGCTCTCGCTGGCGCAAGTCACTGAAGAAAGCGAGCCGCAAGATTCACTTGCCGCGTATCAAAAGGCCGCTGAGCTTGATCCCACGAACTCTGAAGCTCAACTCGGCATCGCTCGCATGGCGGAGCGCTCCGGCAACTCCGCCGCCGCTGAACAGCAATATCTCAAGCTTGCCGCAGCCGGAAACAATGACAGCATCGAGCGCCTCATCGGCCTCTACCTCAAGCAAAAGCGCTTTGCTGACGCAGAAACCTGGCTGCACAAATACATCGCCGCCAATCCGCAGAGCGCCGCAGCGCAACTTCAGTTAGGCAAGCTCCAAGCTGCTGAAGGCAAAACGCAGGAAGCCATCGCCACGCTTGAGCCGCTTTACAAAGCTTCTCCCGATCCCAAAGTCGCTCGCGATCTCGCCAGCCTTTATCTTGAAACCAAACAATACCCCGCCGCCGCCGATCTGCTTCGCCCACTCATCGCGCAGAACCCCAACGATGCGCAGCTTCATCTCGACTACGGCACCGCGCTCATGCACCAGCTCAAATATCCTGAAGCGCAAACTGTATTGCTCAAAGCCGTCCAGCTCAACCCAAATATTGTCCAGGCGTATTCTGATCTCGCTTATGCCGCGGAGCAAAACAAAAACTATGAACTCACCATCCGCGTGCTTGACGCGCGTGCCAAGCTTCAGCCGGAAACTCCGGCCACATATTTCCTGCGCGCCACCGCTTACGATAATTTAAGGATGTACAAACCCGCCGCGGCAAACTATAAGCTTTTCCTGGGGGTCGCTGGCGGCAAATTTCCAGACCAGGAATTTCAGGCGCGTCACCGGCTCAAGGCGATATTACCCAACTAACAATGACCAAATTCTTTTCCATCCTCACTCTGCTCTCGCTCGCGCTCGCCGCCAGCGCAGAGCAAAAGACTGTCGATCAACTCAAGGCTGAAGCTGAGCACGCTGAGCCTGGCCAGCAGGGCCGGCTCTATGCTGAAATCGCGGAGAAGCTCGTCGCGGTCGCGGACAAGCAATTTACTGACGCTGAATCCGTCAAAGGCCATGCCACTGTGCAGGAAATTCTGCAATATGCCACCAAGGCGCATGATCTCGCGATTGAGACACGCAAGAAAATGAAGGAGACTGAAAAATCTCTTCGCGAGTGTCACCGCCGCCTGGACAATATGAAGCGCACCCTGGCTGCCGAAGACCGCCCCAAAGTTGAGTCCGTGGAAAAGCAATTGGAAAAGCTTACGGAAGAAGTGCTTGAATCCATGTTCGCCCCGCCCAAAGAAGAAGGACCACAAATGAAAATCGCCACCAAGATATTTTTTCTATTGCTGCTGTTGAGCGTGGCTGCCGCCGCAAAAAGGCGTGATCCCCTTACTGAAGCTGAGGCTG
>CAWHQH010000032.1:0-231924 GCA_963831465.1 Terriglobia bacterium
TACGCAGGCCCCCGGCACCCAACCGCTGTATCAGCTGTCAAACGCTGATGGCAGCACACATCTTTACACCACCTCCAGCAGCGAGAAAGCGCAATTCCTGACCCAGGGCTGGAAGGATCAAGGCATTGTAGGTTACATCTATCAGCAGTAAATCTGAAAGAACAGTTTGTTCGTTAAAAAGCCACTTGCAATCGCGAGTGGCTTTTTTATGCAATGAGTCGGGTCGAAACAGCGGAGATAGAAGCGAAAAGCTACTGTCTTTCCTTGAGGAATTCCTGTGTGATCTCCGGCAACTTTTCGCGAATTTGGCTGGGCAGCCGGTCATGGATACGACGGGCCTGTATGCGTGCAACGTCCGCGACAACTACCGGCGCCGGTGTTGCCACAGCGACGATGAGCCATACCACGCTAAAGAAAAGAAATCCGGCGAGAGCAATCAACTCCAATACCAGCGCGTGTCGAGGAGAAAAATGCCTTACTGCGCCAAACGCCACCAGAAACATTACGGCGGAAACGCCCGCCACGATCATCAATCCAATGTCGATGGTGCGATGCAGGACCTGGCGGGAGCGGCAGTGTGCGCACTCAGCCAGATGCGCTTCGTAGTCGCCGCGCATCTCCGGCGCCAGGCCTGAGATATCGTATCGCCAGCCGGCGAGAATGTCCCCAACCACGCGATCACTGCACATATTGCTCATCCACTTGCCTGACTGCCAAATTCAAAAGCCTCGGGACCGTCCAAGGGGACGGGTAGCTCTTAACCTATTCTCATCCTAGATTAAGGTCTTTGTACAGGTATCTTCTCATCCAAGGCAGAGTGGCTGCAATGGGTGGTCCTGCTGGGCTAAGGTGAGCGCACAGGATTGAAAGAGGTTCAACTTACCGCCCAGGGCTTTATTGGCCGTGTCTCGGGCGACCTCAGGATGGTTATTATGCTCGGAAAGGTGCGCCAGAACCAGGAAAGCTGCCTGGCCGTCATAGTCTTTTTCGAAGAAGTCAGCCAGCGCTGCATTCGAAAGATGTCCTACGCGGCTCATCACTCGCTGCTTCACCATCCAGGGATACGGCCCATTGCGCAGCATTTCCAGATCGTGGTTTGATTCGATCATCAACCCATCGCAGCGCCGCAGATGATCTTTCACATTCGAGGGCAGGTAGCCCAAGTCTGTAACCACGCCGATCTTTACGCCATCTGCCTTGAAGGTAAAACCGCAAGGATCAGCCGCATCATGCGGAATAGTAAACGCCGTCACCGTAATGTCTGCGATCTCAAAGCTGCGGCCCACTTCAAAGTGTTCGCGACGCTCCAGTTTGGCCGGGTTACCTTCAGGATCTTTGGTGCCCCGCCGCCAACTGTGATATGTGGCTTCAGTGATGTAAACGGGAATCTTCAGTTTGCGCGCCAGCACCTGCAGCCCGGCAACGTGGTCCTGGTGCTCATGCGAAATCACTATCGCTTTGAGGTTTTGCGGATCTTCACCTGCGGTGTGCATGCGCTTCAGCGTCTCGCGGCAGGAGATGCCTGCATCCACCAGGATGCTGGCACAGGAACTGGAAAGCACAGTAGAGTTTCCTTTGCTCCCGCTCGCCAGGACTGTCATGCGCATCGCCACTGCACGCAGCATAGCGGGAATCGTCTTCCCAGGGGAGTAGCAAAGTAGTTAACACGAGGAAAACGGTGACCCCTTACCGCTGATTCCACTGATTGACACTGATCTGCGCGGAATTTTCACGGGCTTTGCGATCCAGTGAGGTCTTGCTTTTCCAACTTTGGGAATTTAGGCGATTTGGCAATGCTCCTGATCTGCGTTCATCCTCGTCGATCTGCGGTAGGATCTTTATTTCATCTGCACGTCGACGACAGTTTCTTTTTTGTCCTCACATTCGCGATAGATCCAGACTTTCGGCGGGTCAGAGCGATAGCCGGCTGCGATGCGGTCAAGGATATCGGCCACCGTGGCGTTCTTTATTTCCACAATCATCGGCGGTGAAATGACCTTCCTGGACGTAATGATTCGATGGAAGAAGTGAATGTGGTTTCTGCGCAAAAATGCTGTGACTTCCGGCGCACGCCATAAGGCTGCCATCACGGCGTCAGGCTCGCGATCCTCAATAATGCGAAATTCCCGGAGCTTTACGCGCAGAAGCCGCGCTTTGATGTCGCTATCCACCAGGCGCACGCCGCTGGCGGGCGATTCACGCCAGTAAATATTTTGATGTTTGGCCGATATCTCCTGCAGCGCTTTGTCCAGAGGCTCAAAGGTGACTGGCAGTTTCATGCGATACGATTCGGTCACGCCCAGCAAACCGCACTCGCCGCGCAGCATGATCCCGCCGTTGCGATGGGCAACGTTCAGGATATGCAACATGGCCGCGCCGGCCTCCATATCATCGGCGGAAGGGGTTGGGCTGGCTTGGGCTGCCGGCTTGGCCGGAGACGATTCCGGATTTGGTTGAGGTGCAGGTTTCCCGCAGCCAGAGAGCATAAGTGCGAGCAAGAAGCAGTAAGACGAGACATTATTTTTTCTGAAAATTGTTTGTAGCATCGTGGGCACGACCCTTAGCAGCATAGCGGCCCGGATCGGGCTGGAGAAAGTAGCAAGTTAGTTACAAAGGAATACAACAACGTCCGCAGATTCTTGATTGGCTGTTTAGATTTCCCGCCTTGTCACAACTTATTCAATATAAAGCACTTGATCTTCTGTTGATCCAGGGTTGACCGCGATTTTACCTGCGGTGCATTGCCGCTTTTGCGCAGACAAAACATGATGGCCGCAGGAGGAAACACTTATGCGGCTTCACACCAAGACCACCCAATTCACTCTGGCAGCTTTCCTGTTCGGAGCGACATTTGCGTGCTTCGCCCAGGACCAGAACACAAATCAGCCCAAACTCGACGCTTCCACGGAGAGCAATCAGCCCGTCAAGAACAATTCCTACTGTGTCGCCCAGGGAGGCAATCCCGGATCTCCCACGAGTACCCAGTGTGTCCCGGCGGGTACCAGCGTTGTCGTCATCCATGACCGAGCAAGTCGCGACATGGAACAAGCAGCCGCTTATCGAGCCTTAATGCGCGCGCGTGCAATTCAGGAAGAAGCTG
Organism: Terriglobia bacterium; assembly: GCA_963831465.1. Taxonomy (GTDB): domain Bacteria; phylum Acidobacteriota; class Terriglobia; order Terriglobales; family Acidobacteriaceae; genus Angelobacter. The sequence goes on from CAWHQH010000032.1 coordinate 3,101, forward strand.
CTCGCACTCAGCGATATGACCCTGAACCCAAGCTTCATGCCAATCCAGACGCGTCTGATCCGTCTGTGTTGCTCAAGAAATCCAGGGACCACGACTACATCCTGCGTAACTTTCAGACTATGTATGTGGATGCGCGAGACGCACAGTATTTCGGCAGCGACCAGATGAAGGCGGCGCTGGGCAAGAACGAGGATTTTGCAAAGCTGAACATCCATATTGTTGAAGACGCGCGCGTTGCCGATACGGTGCTCACCGTCGGCTACACCTTTGCCTGGGATTATCCCTTTGCTTTGCGCCATCAAAATACCACCATGGTTCTCGTCTCTGGCAAGGGCGTAGGCCCATTTTCAGGCCCGCTGGGCGCTGCAGACGTGGCCCGCCAGTTTGTGAACGCGGTCAAGGCATGGCGCGAAGAGAAGAGGGAAAATCCGACCACTGATAAACACTGATGACACTGATCGGCGAGCGCCATTCAAATCCTCTCTCCGATCAGTGTTAATCAGTTAAATCAGTGAAATCAGCGGTAAGGTTTTTTCTGACCGCTCGCGGTTACATATAGATCACGTAAGAGCTGTGCCAAAGAGCGCTGGGCAGGCTGCCCGGCTTGCGCGACGTCAGTATCACGTTGTAGTCCTGCGAAACCGGTAGTGCGTCAAGAAACTGGGGATAGCGGCTATCAGGCTGGAGGGTGGCGAGATAGCGTAGAAAATCCGCCAGATGCAAGCCGCCATCGTAACAGGAGCCGGCATAAGAGAGGTCGATGTTTTCAGTATTGAAGTGGCACGCCAATGACGCAGCCAAGGAGACAGCGCGCTCATAAGCCGGTGATGAAACCTGTCCGGGCTCTGGGTTGTCAAACACCAGGCGCAGGCGGCGTTCGTCTTCACGGGTAAACTCGCGCACTTTGAGTTGGCCTGTCTTGGCCGTGGCTTTCCAGTCGACAAAGCGGCCGGGATCCTGCGGCGTGGCTTCACGTATGCGGTAGAGTTCTGTGCCTCGTCCACGCATGAACGAGACAAAATCTCCGGTAATCATGGGCAGGACGTCAAGAAAGTCATCGGGTTCAAGCAACGAAGGATAGACAACCAGGTCGCGCTCCAAAACAACTCTGCGGCTCTTGATCAGGAACGAAAACGGAAAGCGCGTGGCGACGCTGAATCCCTGCTGACTGTAGTGCCCGCGGCGCGGAAAGGCCACTTCCAGTTCAGTGCCCGCCGTGCTTTGCGCAGCTATAAAAGTGAAATAAACGGGCCGCGTAAGGATGCGCGCCTGGACCGGAGCTGCGGCTTTGCGGCTGAGCGTGTAGTCCGGCATGCGCAGCCAGCTTTTCTTTCTGGGGAAGATGAATTCGGTCTTGCGCCATTCCCAGCCACGCCGCTGTTTCTTTTTGTCTGTTGGACTGAAAACTTTCACGGAGAATGCGGGCATCCACAGGCGAGGATTGATCAGGTTTACCCGGAGCTGTACCGGCACCTTGGCAAAAGCGTTCTTCGGGACAATGACGTCCAGTTCCAGCCGGCGCAGATCTGCGGCTGACGCAAGACCGGAGCCTGCAATGGCAGCAAGCATGGCGGCCACCACGATCCAAAGAAGGTTATTCGCCGTGTTGATGGCGGCAATCCCAACGATGACCAAAACGCCGATGTAGGCCATGCCCTCGCGCGTCAGTTCGTAATCCAACGCATCCTTCATGCGGGCGGCAGCCACGCGTCGTGCAAGAAAAGGCACAGTCAGCAATCCCACGATGAGAGCAAGAGACAAGGCGGTAAAAGCAAAAATAGCGGTCGCCAGCGGATTGCCGCGCTCCCGCGCTACCGACGAAAATACTGCTGCGGCGAACGCCAACCCGAGCCCAGCCACGGCCATAAAAAAGCGCTGCCAGGCTTCGCGATCCACGCTCTCCAATGCCGACTTAAAATATTGACGCATTTACTGGCTTTAGTGTGGCACAACCCGGCGGAATCCCGGTAGTGCCTAAAGTGCTTTGCAGGTCGTGCAGGTCTTCAAATTCCAGAACCAGCCGGAGCTTTCCGATTTATAAATTCCAAAACCAGCCGGTTGAATTCTTCCGGCGTCTCTTCAAAGGGCAAGTGTCCTGCGCCTTGGATAGTTGCGAGTTCGCATTGAGGCAGGGCATGCCTGAGAGGCTCGGCAGAGCGCACGTCGACGGCGCCATCCCGGGTCCCCCAAATCAATAGCGACCGTGCCTTGATCTTCGGGATCGCCAATCGCAACGCATTCACGTCTTTTTCCCAGCCGCGCAAGGTGCTCAGGATGTTGTTTACCCTCCCTGGCCGCATTACCTGAGAACGATATCCCGCAACTGTTTCGGCTGAGAGGCGACTGGGATCGCCATACATGCGTGCCAGCGCAATCCGATACAGAGGATGAGAAATAGGCCAAATCGCTTGTAAAAAAGCTGAGCCTAAACGTCCATTTAGGAACCGTATCCGTCCTGTGCCAAGTTTTGACCAGGGATTAACCGGAGCAACCAGCACCAGGGAACGCACTTTACTGCTCTGCGCAGCAAGAAGCATTGCAATTGCCCCACCCCACGAGCAGCCCATAATATCTACTTCGTCAAGATTCATGCGCTCCAAGAAGTACGAAACGCGGGCCACCTGGGCGGGCATGGAGCAATTCACATAACGGGGCGCATCGTTTTCACCGTGGCCCGGTAGATCGAGTGCAAAAACCGTGTGGCGTTGGGCGAGTGCTTGCATATTTCGGCGCCAGCAGAATGAGCCACCCAGCAATCCATGCAGCAGTAGAAGCGGCCGTCCACATCCGGCGCGAGAGTAGTGGATTTGCCCGCTGTCCAGCTCCGCAATGCGTTTCTCGACCTTCATGGGCTTACGGTTAACCCGTTTCTTCCGTTTCGGGGATTCAAATTAGGATGTTATCGCCTCTGTCGCTTTAGTTGCGGGGTTCCTCCAGGAACACTCCGCATTCTTTAAGTTTATTCCCAAGAATTTTCAGTCCAGTTTCTCCCAAAAATGGAAATACAAAAAGTCACAGGGAAATACCAATTTCAGTAGCTTTTCAGCTCGAAGGTATTTATAATTTTGTAAGTTTAAGTAAATACAAGTCTTATCGGCACAGCCAGAAAACCATATGGCATCCCAGTTGCTCCAATCTAGCGCAGCCCCAACCGCTTCAAGCTTCACGCACGGGGTGGAGAGGTTTGGAAAGCGCCGGATGCGAAAGGATTCCATAGTTCGGTTCTCTGCAATCGTGCTGGCGGTACTCACGGTTGCTTGCGTGGTATTTGCCGTCATCAATTGGCAAAAAGAGTCCCAGTACACCACGCCTACCGACGGCGTTTGGTGGAAAGAGCATTCCGGGTTCCTGGTGGCCAAAGCCGTGGTTCCCAGCGGTCCGGGTGATAAAGCAGGTATCAAGGTTGGCGACAAGTTGCTGCGCGTCAACGGTCAGCCAAAAGACCAGACAATCCAGAACCTGGTTGAATTTGAAAAACATCTCTATCGCAGCGGCGTGTACTCCCGCGCCACGTACCTGCTTGACCGGCAGGGCGTCAGCCTGGAAGTCGGACCGGTGATTCCGGTTCCAGCTGACAACTCTCTCAAGCTTGGTCAGCGTCTCATCGCGCTCATTTATCTGGGCATTGGGCTCTATGTTTTATTCCGGCGCTGGACAGCACCCAAGTCAACGCATTTTTATGTCTTCTGCTTGATTTCATTTGTCCTGTACTCGTTCCATTACACAGGCAAGCTGAACGCCTTTGACCAGATGATCTACTGGTCCAGCATAGTTGCGTGGTTGTTGCAGCCGGCATTGTTCCTGCACTTTGCGCTCACGTTCCCCAAGCCGCGCAAGCTGCTGGCCAGCCATCCGTGGACGATCTCTCTTGCCTATCTGCCGGGCGCGGCCCTGCTGGTGATGCAGATCGTAGCCGTATCGATGTTTGAGTTTACCGAGTCTCTGCGCTGGGACCTGGACCGGCTGCAGATGATCTACCAGACGGTTTATTTTGCGATTGCCGCCGTGATCCTCTGGCGCACGTACCGCAAAGCCGGCACTCCGCTGCAACAGCAGCAACTCAAGTGGATCTCGCGGGGCACTGTGCTGGCGATTGGCCCTTACACGCTTTTCTACGTTATTCCTTACATAGCCGGAGTTTTGCCTACGCCGGGGATGAAGATTTCCGTTCTATCCCTGGTCTTTCTGCCTGTGACCTGGGGCTACGCCATTGTCCGCTACCGGCTCATGGACGTTGACATTGTCTTTAAGCGTGGCGTTGCTTATACCCTGGCCACAGCCGCTATCGTGGTGGCGTACTTTGTCGGTATCGGCAGCCTTGCCGGCTCAATAACCACTAAGTACCCAGGCACTGGGACCTCCGGCCTCATCGCGCTCATTATCATCACGGCGCTGATTTTTGAGCCGCTCAAGAACTGGATTCAGGTCCGCGTTGACCGCTTCTTCTACCGCAAGCGCTATGACTATCGGCGAACGTTGATCGAGTTTGGCCGCGAACTCAGCTCTGAAACCGATCTGCACGCCATGCTGGCCTCCGTCATCGACCGGCTATCGCGCACGTTGCTGGTTGATCGCATTGCCATCTTCCTGGCTACGGACGCCGAAGCCAACGAATTCGTGATGGAAAAGTCTTTCGGCATCAGCTATTCCGGTTCGCTCGACCTCAGTTTCCTGGTGGTGGAGCGTCCGGAACAGTATGCCGGACACATCTTCTTTGACAACACGCGAAAAGCGTTGCAGGAAAGCGTTACCGCGCGTGAAACCATCGCCAAGCTGAACCTGAATTACTACATCCCCTGCACGGTGCAGAACCGTACGATTGCAGTGATGGGCCTGGGCAAAACCATGTCGGGCGATTTCCTATCGAGTGAAGACGTTGAGCTGCTGGAAACGCTCGCCGGATACATGGGGATCGCGATCCAAAATGCACGGCTGTATGCCTCACTGGAGCAGAAAGTCATCGAGTATGAGCGCCTGAAGGACTTCAACGAAAACATTGTGGAATCCATCAGCGTTGGCGTGCTGGCCGTGGACCTGGAAGATCGCATCGAGTCATGGAACTCGCAGATGGAAGTAATGTATGCCATGCCCCGTTCCCAGGTACTCAATGAGCGGCTGAGTGAGGTCTTTCCTGCCGAATTCATGGAAGAGTTTTATCGCGTGCGCCAGAATCCGGGCATCCACAACCTGTACAAGTTCCGTTTGCACACGCGCGCGGGCGATATTCGCATTGCCAATGTGGCCATTGCGCCCTTGGTCACCAGGAAATTCAACGTCATTGGCCGCCTTATCATCGTTGACGACATTACCGAGCGCATGGAACTGGAATCGCAGCTTTCGCAAGCAGAAAAGCTTTCATCTATCGGGCTGCTGGCCGCGGGCGTGGCGCATGAAGTCAATACCCCTCTGGCGGTGATCTCCAGTTACGCGCAGATGTTGACCAAGCAGATCAATGGCGACGCCAAGCTTGGCCCGCTGCTCGAGAAAATCACGCGCCAGACATTCCGCGCTTCTGAAATTGTCAACAACCTGCTGAATTTCTCGCGAACCAGCGCCACGGAATTCAGCGCTATCGATCTCAACAAGATCATTACAGAAACGCTCACCTTGCTGGAGCACCAACTCAAGACTTCACAGGTGAAAGTCCAAACAGACCTGTACGCCGGTCTGCCGCTGATCCACGGCAATTCTGGAAAGTTGCAACAGGTGTTCCTGAACCTTTTCCTGAACGCCAAAGATGCCATGGCAGGCAAGGGCGGCACGCTGCACATCAGCACGGCCAACGGTGACGCGGTGCAGGTCAACATTAGTGACAGTGGCGCAGGCATTGCGCCGGAGCACATCAACAAGATTTATGACCCGTTCTTTACCACCAAGAACGTTCCGCGTGAAGGCCAGTCGCGCGGCACGGGCCTTGGCTTGTCGGTCACGTACGGAATCATTCAAGAGCATGCAGGCAAGATCCGCGTGGACTCGCAACCTGGCCAGGGAACTACGTTCCAACTGGAATTTCCAATGAGAAAGGCAGTCAATGTCTGAAGCCGCGGTCTTAACTCGCCCCCGGACCGACGTCTCCCACGGCGGTTCAATCCTGATCATCGATGATGAAGCCGGCATCCGCGAGTCGCTGGAGACCTTGCTTGAATTTGAAGGTTACAGCGTGGAATCCGCCGAGACCGGCGAAGACGGACTAGCCCGCCTCAGTGAACATACCTTCGACTTGGTGCTGCTCGACTTTGCTCTGCCTGACCGCAATGGCCTGGAAATCCTTGCTGATATTCGCACCCGCGATTCCCAACTGGCCGTGATCATGATTACCGCTTATGGCACGCTGGACAACGCCGTCCGCGCCATGCAGAAGGGCGCCACCAACTTCATCCAGAAGCCATGGGACAACGAGAAGCTGCTGGCCGACGTGCGCGCAGCCGTGACCCGCCGCCGCGTGGAAGAAGAAAATGAGCAGCTCAAGCGGGCGCTCAAAGAGCGCTATAACTTTGAGCATATTGTCGGCAAGTCTGATTCAATGCTCAAGATCTTTGACCTGGTCGGACAGGTAGCTCCCAGCCGCTCGACAGTACTGATTCAGGGTGAAAGCGGAACCGGCAAGGAACTTATAGCCAAGGCAATCCACGCCAACTCTCCGCGCAAAAACCATCCTTTTGTGCCGGTCAATACAGGCTCCATGCCCGCCGATCTGCTGGAATCAACGCTGTTTGGCCACGTAAAAGGCGCTTTCACCAGCGCGGTTTCGTCCAAAAAAGGCCTGTTTGAAGTGGCTGATGGCGGAACCATTTTCCTGGATGAAATTGGCACCATGAGCATGGAAACGCAAGCCAAGATCCTGCGTGTCCTGCAAGACCGCAAGTTCATGCACCTGGGCGGCATCCATGAACTGCAGGTGGATGTGCGAGTGATCGCGGCCACCAATATCGATTTGCAGGTGCTGGTGCGGGAAGGCAAATTCCGCGAAGACCTCTTCTATCGCCTGAACGTAATCACCGTTGACTTGCCGCCGCTGCGCAACCGTGGTGAAGATGTTCCGCGTCTCGTCGGACATTTTCTGGAGAAGTTTTCCCGCGAGAACAGCAAGTCAATCATGAACATTGCGCCGGAAGCATTACGCCCCCTGATGGATTACTCCTGGCCCGGCAATGTCCGCGAGCTGGAAAACGTAATTGAACGCGCAGTGGTTCTGTGCAACGGGCCTACGGTTGGCATCGAGCTAATTCCTGACCACATTGTTGGGCGAGGATCGGAAGGCAAGATGTTTGAGCACAGGCCGGACGCCTCATTGTTTGAAATTGTTGAAGACTGCGAGCGCCGCCTGATCGTGAACATGCTGGAAAAATGCAGCTGGAACCAGACGGACGCCGCAGAGCGCTTCCACATCCCGCTTTCCACTTTGAACCAAAAGATCAAGCGGCTCAACATTGAGATCAGGAAAAAAGGTGCACGGGATTAGCTGGTTTTGTAACCTGACGACGATGCCATATCGTCTGCCACAGGCGAAGCCCGACCAGCACAACTGCCAGGGCGTAAAAACCTGCCTCTGGATTGATGAAATGAACAGCCAGCATAAAGAAACCAAATTATAAAGCTGAAGAGCGCCGCATCTTCGCCGATCTTTCCCGGCAACTCGGTGGCATTTACGGAGTTACGCAGGTCAGGAACTCTCAATTCCAGCACCAGTAGCGTCATGGAATAGCAAAAATGCCATTTGGTCAGCGCTCTATACGCCCCTTAAAGAGCAGAATGCTGTGAATCACTTTTCTGGCTGAGAGTGGCAGTGTGCTCATGACAAGTGCGGTGGGATCCTTGACAATGCACGAATGCTGCGCAAGCAATGACGCAGCCGGACTATAGCCGCTTGAATTCCGGTTCCGGCGTGGCTGCAAGCAAGGTGCGCGTGTACTCGTGCTGGGGACGCGAGGTGATTTGTTCCGCTGGGCCTATTTCGACGATTTCTCCCCGACGCATCACAGCGATGCGATCGCAAAGATAGCGCACCACCGGCATGGAGTGCGAGATGAACAGATAGGTGAGGCCGAAGTCGCGCTGGAGTTTTTTGAGCAGGTTGACGATTTGCGCGCCGACGCTGACGTCCAGTGCGGAGACAGGCTCATCACAGACAACAAACCTGGGGCGCAATACCAGAGCGCGGGCAATGCCGATTCGCTGGCGTTGGCCTCCGGAAAATTCATGGGGATAGCGGCGGAGAGCGGATTCGTCGAGCCCGACGGCGCGAAGAATTTCAATGGCAGCTTGATGCAGATTAGTCTTGTTTAAGGGCGCAGGTGATTGGTTGCCGTTTGTGGCGGCTGCTCCGTGAATCACTAGCGGCTCGGTCACGATTTCTTCCACGCGCATGCGCGGGTTGAGCGATGCGAAGGGGTCCTGAAAGATGATCTGCATATCGCGGCGGAGGTGGCGCAGCAGGCTACCGCTGGCTCCTAGTACGTCCTGCCCCTTGAAGGTGATGGCGCCGGAAGTGGGCTCGATCAGGCGGAGAATCATGCGTCCCAGAGTGGTCTTGCCACAGCCGGATTCGCCGACCAAGCCGAGCGTTTCACCCGGCACGACGTCGAGCGAGACACCGTTCACGGCTCGAACCTCGCGCTTGGTTTTACCAAACATGCCTTCGTCAGTCTGGTAGATCTTGACGAGGTCACGCATAGAGAGCAAGGGCATGAGACAAATATAGTCGATAAAGGTAAGACCGGACTGGCTGCATTGATGGTCACCTTTTCTGGGCGGTCTTTTCTGGACGGTGTGTTCCCTGAAACGCCTTTTCCTAAATCTTTAAGCAGAAGGATCGATGAACGCAGAAGAAGTTGTGCCCGCCTACCCCCATTCCCCTCAACCAGAGGTAGGAAAAGTGTCAGGGATGTGCCCGGTCTTAAGTCTCAGGGATGCCCTGGGCTGTTCACCATCGGGAGGTCGGGCCAGCAAGGAAGATCTTATGGACTTGGCGGCCAAAGGAAAGGGCCCTATCTTCTTAGCAACGTCTCATCCGGATCCAGCAAGATCTGCTTTGTGCTCGCCGGCGCAGAAACCGTGAATTCCGTTTTCGTGTCATCGGCGAAGACGAACGCCAGAAAGCGCGATTTGCCCGTGGCGTCCACGGCGTAAAGCGGGACAGCGGTCACCATATCCTTGGCAGCATGGTCTTGCAGAATGGTTCCAGTCACTTTGAGCTTGTGTCCGGCGGGAGTCATGTGGACACCATCCAGCGAAAATTGGGGGATGGAATTGCCGTTAACCCAGCTATCAAAAAACCAGTCGAGTGACTTATGGCCCTCATAACTTAGTGACGCCGGCATGACCTGCTCAAACGCACGCTGCAGATCGAGCGTGGAAATTTTATGGTTGGGAGCGGCGGCCAGCAGTCCTTTTAAGGCGGAGAAAAATACGGCGTCGCTGTCACCGCCTCCGGCTTCACGAAACATGGTGCGCAGCATGTGGATAAGCCAGGTGCCACGGCCATAAAGCACGCGCTCATAGGCGTCCGGAAATTTTGACGATGTAAGGCGATGCCCCAGCGTTACCGGCCCGGCTTCCGCGATGATTCCATTGCGGGTTTCGCGCAGCAGTTCGCCGCGATAATAAGTGAGCGCCGTGCGCATGTCCCCGGGATGTTGCTTTTCCAGCATCACGAGCGCGCTGTAATTGGCCAGCGCCTCAACAATCCACTCGTCGCGATAGCTGACCCAATCCACAGCGTCGCCCCACCACTGGTGCGCGGTTTCGTGCGTCAGCATCAGGCGGCTGAGCAGCAGTTCAATGTAAGGATCGCGAACGCCCAGGGCGCGGCGCTCGTCGGGCGTGAGAAATGCCGTGCTGGAAAGATAGATTAGTCCCGGCCAAGACTGGCTCAGCATGCCGGGAAGCTGAGTGATTTCCAGGTTGAGGTACGGAAAAGGATCAAGCTCAGACGAAAGAAACTGGATCGTGTTTGCGGCCTGGTTGGCGATTTGCTGCGTCTCAAGCGCGGGGTCGGGCTTTTTCCCAAAGCGTGCTTCAGCGCCTGCCAGCGATTGTTCCACCGTTTTGGCGCCATAGGCGTGGATTTGCACTCCGCCTGAACTGGCGGAGGCGGAAACAAATTTGCCCAGGTTAAAACCGGCGCGACCTATCGGCTTGCTGGTAACAAAGCGCGTGGTGCGCTTGCCCTGGGCCTCAGTGCTGGAGACTTGTTTACCCGTGCCCACGACCGACCAGTCACTAGGGCATTCAAAGGTGAGATCGAAGTTGCTGAACATGGGTCCGACGTTGGGATACCAGGTGCCGCGCGCGCCTACGTAAATCACGTCACCACCGGCATTGAACATGACGGGCCCGGAGTATTTGAATTGCAATTTTACGGGACGGTCCTTTTCCAGCGGAGCGGGCATCACTACGCCGATCAGATCGTCGCCACGCCGGGAAAGATCGCTGCCGCCGATGGCTTCATTCTGGATGAATTCAGCGGGCGCGCCGTTAACTTGAACCTCGCTTAGCTTAAGAAAGCGTGACAGTTCCAGGATCACCGTCCGCTGGCCTGACTGCTTGGGTATAAGCGTAAATTCGGCTTCCGCGCTCAGGTCTGTAGGCGGTTGGACGTTCACCCGCAGCTTGTAGTCTGAAACGTCAAAGCTGGCGCGCGTTGCCGGATCTTCCTGGCCTGCGGCTTCGCGCACGGAGCGCATGGGAAAGGAAGTCCATGTGTCATAGTAAGCAACGTTGTTGACAATGTTGGCTTGGGCCACGCTGATCTGCTCAGGGCTGTTGCTGTCAAAGAAAAGGTCCACAATTCCAGCTGTGGTTCCTCCAATGCGCAAGTGCAGAAAGCGCGATGCGGCCTGCGGCGCGCTGGTCATCGCCTGGAGGATAGGCAACGCGTCGCCACGGGCCAACAGCATGGCAGGCTGCTGCCATCGAGTAATGAATTCCTGCGCGTTTTCAGCATGGCCGCGGAGTCCAGTCTTGAGGTCGTTCACTATTTCCTCGTCGGCAAAACGCAGATACGCGGACTGGAACCGCTGCTCCAGCACCGCTGATCCGGTAAACAGCGCGAGCGAGGTACGCTCAGCACGGTTAGGAGGAACCAGCAGAACTTCGCCAACGCCTTCAAACATCGCGCCCGTAATACGGCCGTTGACTTCACGCACGAACCCGATTGTACCATCGCTGATGGAGATGTGCAGGTCCTCCATCACAATGGAAACTTCGCGCACCTGGTAAACGTCTTTGACGTCAAAAGAAGGATTGAGCAGTTCCCGGTAAAGCGCCACCGCCCCGGATTGGGCGGGCGCAGCCTGGCCCAAAGCGGGAATACTTCCCACAGCCAGGCTAAAGACGAGAGTTAGTACCTTCGTCACTCTTAAGATAAAGACCCGCTTCATTGACATGCCATAATCGCTTAGACTTTTCTCAATTGAAATCGATTATTACATTTTGCGCTTTTCTAATGTTGTGCGCCGCTGCCTGCGCGGACACGATCGTGCTGAAAAATGGCGACCGAATCCAGGCCGATTCGGCGCAGGAACGCAATGGTCGTGTGGAATACACCCTGGGCGACAACACGATGACTATTCCCCGGTCCATCGTCGTCCGCATTGAGAAAGGTCCAGTTTATGGGCCATCACCATCGCGGGCCGCAGCCACCGCTGAAGCGCCGCCACCGCATGAAGAAATGGCCAGTTCGGGAGACCTTGTCTCGCGCGTGATCCGTAACGGCGCAATTGATACCACGGCCATCAAGGCCATTGAAGATGAAGGCGATTCGCTTCGCGCTGCCGCCGCCAATTCCATTGCCGCCAACTTTGAAGAAAAGCGGCTCAACTACTCCGCTGCAGCGCGTTATCTCCAGGCTGCAATTGCCTTTTTGCCCGATCACGGCGTCCTGCTGGAGAACTACGCTTCCATTTTGCTGAAGCTGGGGCAACCCGCGGAAGCGCTGCTTCGGGCGCAACAGGCTGCGCGCGTGAGCCCGCAGTCGGCAGAGGCATTTTTGCTGCTCGGCTACGCATACTACAAAAATGACCACAATAGCGAAGCTATTGCGGCGCTGAAAAAATCTCTGCAGCTCCGGCCTGACGAAAAGACCCGTGACCTGCTGGAACGTGTTGAGCGCGAATCCAAAACAGAAGCCGATTTCCGCCAGCAGGAGAGCAGTCACTTTATATTGCGTTATGAAGGCTCGCAAACGGCCGATGCGCTTCGCACACAGGTGCTGGACGCATTGGAAGGCGACTATCGCGATTTGAGCGATGATCTGGGATCGCCGCCCAGAAATATTTATGTTTCGCTCTATACCGATGAAGCTTTCTTTGACGTGACCCACGCCGCCGCCTGGACTGCGGCGCTCAATGACGGCAAGATTCGCATTCCAATTTCCGGCGTGACAACGGTAACACCGGAACTGGCAAGCGTCCTGCGCCATGAGCTAACGCATTCGTTCGTTGCGCAGATCACGCACAACCGCGCTCCGGTCTGGCTGAATGAAGGTGTGGCGCAACTTGAACAGGGCTCTTCCACTGGCGCTATCGGCCCGCGCCTTGCCGCGCTTTATGTTTCCGGCAGGCAGATACCGCTTAACCAACTGGAAGGCGGATTCCAGGATTACAGCTCTGCGGAAGCCTCAGTTGCCTACGCTGAAAGTCTGGCAGCAGTGGAATATCTCCGCGCGACCTATGGCCTGAGTGATCTGGCGCGCTTGCTGCAGCGCCTGGGAGAAGGGCAAAGCGTGGAATCAGCGCTGCGCAGCACTGTCCATGCCGGTTATGCGGAACTTGAAACTGAGATCACAAACTATCTCAAGAAAAATTATGGCAGCTAGCAAAAAAAACGTAGACCACGGCCCTTGTTGCCTCTTACCGTGCTCGAAATCGAGGGACATTCAGTGATAAAGCTTGGCGACTATGAAAACCTTCCGACCGGCTTTGTCCCGCAGACGGACACGTCTCGGGACTTCCTGTTGCGATCTGCGTGGGAAAGGATGGATCGCTCTTTGTAAGCGATGACGGTTACAAACAATCAGGAAAATGAGCGGGAATATAAAAAGCAAACCCCGTCAGCCTTACGCTTTAGGCTTGGCTTTCAGCTTGGCCTGACCATTCTGCAACTCAACCGTATATTCCACGGCCTTGCAGCCGTATTCTTTTTGCAGTTGGGCGGTTTTCTGTTTCACGAACTTCTTGAATGAGTCCAAATTGGCGGCGCTTTTCTCCCCGGTCTTTTTGCGTGCGTCAGTGAGTGCCTGAAACAGTGACTCCACATGCGCATGGTCGGAACCATCAGAGACTGACATACTGAACGGCCTGTCTTCCGTTGCCGAGCCATGGTGTTTCATGGCCTTCTGTGCCTCATGCTCCTCGTCCGTTCGCAGGCCCTGAATTCCCAGCACGGCATCCTGGGGCCGACGATAGCCTTCTTCCTTGATCACCAGCTTCTGCTGCCACAGCGCGTTATAGAGGGCATAGCGCTGCTGGATGGTGGTATAACGGTACCGCTGTGCGTAATTCATGCGGTTGCCGTCAGAGAACTTCTTCAGCAGGTTCTTGACCTTCCACTCCACGTCGGTGGGTGGTTTCTTTGAGCCGCCGCCAAAATACATGTCGTACTCGATTTTCAGCCGGCGCAGCTGGTCCTCGAGCACGTTGAGTTCTTCGTCAATCGCCAAAGTGGCAGCTCCAGTCCAGGGTCGGGCTCAAGGAGAGCATTTACGCGGAATATACCATAGACCGCACACGGGCTCCTACGTCCTCAAGGTACACTCCGCAGACCCTCACTGCGGTACTTTGTCAGCAGCGCAATGCCCGGATAAGGCGGAATTGCGCACAACTTATTTTTCGAAGTAATTCAGCCAACCCACAGACGAGGCGTTTCATCATCCCTCTAAATTGCATCTAAGAATCGAGGGTACATACAAAGGACTAATTATGCTTCCTGTCGTCTCCAAAAATCGAACCCGGATCGTTATTGCAGACGATCACACCGTCTTGCGCGAATCGCTGGCCGCATTGCTTTCCACACAGCCGGATTTTGTGGTGGAAGGCCGCGCTTCCAACGGTCAGGAGGCGCTGGCGATTGTGAAAGAGAACCAGCCCGACGTTTTGCTGCTGGACCTATTTATGCCGGAAGGAGATGGCTTTGAAGTCCTGCGTACTCTGGACCGCGCCGGCAGCCGGGTGTCCGCCGTGGTGCTTACGGGATCAGATAATGAACTGGATTACGCCCAAGTCGTTAAGCTGGGCGCACGCGGCTTGGTGCTCAAGAGCGATGGTCCGGAGAAACTGTTTGCCGCTGTCCGCACGGTGGCTAATGGAGAATTGGCATTCTCGGATGAGCTGGCCCAGCAGGTCCTCACCACTATGACGGCGGAATCGAAAACTTCTGCTAACACCATGAGCCGACTTTCCACCCGTGAGCGCCAGATCGCCTATCACGTGGCGCGCGGCATGAAGAATAAAGACATTGGCGAAGCTCTCACCATCAGCGAGAACACTGTTAAGCGCCACTTGCAAAGCATTTTTACCAAGACCGGCGCACGCGATCGCCTGGAACTGGCCGTGCTTGCCCTGAGCGAGGCGAGCAAAGCAGCTTAATAGCAATTAAGCAAAAACGAGTCGCGAATCACGCGAAAATGCGAATCATAATTTACATTTATGATTCGCGTTCACTCGTGAAATTCGTGGCTAGTTCGATATCTGCGTTGATCAGCGAAATCTGCGGCGCCTGCTACTTCCCCGCCCCTGCCGCCATCTTCTTCACCATGGCCAGAACCAGCTTGCGATCACTGTCATTCAGGCCCATGGAATAACGGCGGATTTGCGTAAGGAACCGAACTTCATCCTCGGTCAATGGCGGCAGATGTTTGCTGTTGCCGTTGGAAAAGTGGTCGGCAAAAAACTGGCCGAGCGGCAGTTCCATGGCTCCGGCAATTTTGGAAAGCGTATCCAGTGAAGGGATGGTGTGACCATTTTCCACGCGTGAAAGGTAGCAGCGCAAAAGCCCGGTGCGCTTCTCAATGTCTCCCTGTGACATGCCTTTCTGCAGTCGATAAGTCCTGATTGTTTCGCCTATATTCATCGCTGGGGCAGCTCTTTAGATGATTCATTCCCGGGGTGCTTGGATAGTAACCAGATAAGCAACTTTGTGCAAGAACATTTTTTGTCAGGAGAAGCTTTTCCAGTGAATCTACAGTCTTGGAAGTGCAGGATATCAACGGGAAATTCCCTTGCGGCGCGCAAAACCGTTCCGGTTCGATGAAAATTACACTGTTTACTAATTTGACATCATCTAAACAGCCGAACCAGCCGGCTTGCCGCCGCTTTCGTCAACCGCAGTGGCTTGCCCGTGAGTTAGCGCCAATTCCATAAATAAGGTATGCCCGACAGGAGTCTGGTAATACGGATCGGTTTCTTTGAATCCCAGGTCGCGATACATGGCGATCGCGGAATCCATCTTGCCGGCGATGGTGTCCAGCCTCATCCGTGAATATCCAATTTCAGCCGCTTCCCGGATGACCCGCTGCGCCAGAAGGCGGCCGATGTTGTGGCCGCGAAACTCAGGAGGCACATAAAGCCGTTTCATCTCGCATAGCCCCGTTTCTTGCAGCGGACGCAACGCAATCACGCCTGCCGGCTTCCCGTCCCACAGCGCCAGCAGTAGCCGGCCTGCCGGTGGCGAATATTTGCCCGGCATTGACTGCATCTCTTCTTCGAATCCCTGAAAACAGAGTTTGAATTCCAGCCAGGCTGCATATTCTTCGATCAATTGCCGCGCTGTGGCGATCTGTTCCGGAGTTTCAGCTTGTACAATCTTCAACATCTTCAGACTCACCCAGCCACTTGTGACAGGGGCCTTTTCGCTTCCATTCGGCTTATAAGCCGGTCATGCCAGCGAGAGAAAAACAGCAATGCTGTCAACGCTCCAATGGCGGCCGTGGCCATGTCTTCCTGCGTGTCCCACGGATCGCCCTGAGTGCCCAGGAAAGCGTCTGCTGCCGATCCGGTTCCAACAGCAACCCGCCATTCCAGCAACTCATACGCGGCGCTTACCGCCAGGCAGATACTCAATACGATGTAAAACAGCCAGCCGCGCTTCAAAACAATTTTCTGCCGCAACAGGACTTCACGTGCCACGAAAGCTGGAACAAAGCCCTGAGCAAAATGCCCAACCCGGTCATAATCATTCCGCGCCAGATGAAAGTGGTCACGAATCCAGTTGAACAGCGGCACCTCGGCGTACGTGTAATGTCCGCCTACAAACAGAATGCACGCATGCAGAGTGATGAGCAGATACACGAACGAGGTAAATTGAAATCGAGGATAAGTAATGGCCAGCGCGGCCAGAGCCAGAATCGCTGGAAATATTTCCAGAATCCACGTGAAGTAATCGTGCGGATGAACGGTAGACCATGCCAGAACAATGGCAAAGCCGCACAACAGGATAGCAAGAACAGATCTCTGTTCACGCGGTATTGGGCCCATTAGCCCATCAGCATTCCGCCATTCACCTTGAGCACGTGGCCGGTGATATAGCTTGCTTCTTCTGAGGCCAGGAAGCGGACCGCGTGCGCCACTTCCATGTCAGTCCCGGGGCGGCCCAGCGGAATGGTTTCATTTACTTTGGCCTTCAAGTCTTCCGATAAGCCTTCCGTCATGGCGGTTTCAATATATCCCGGCGCCACAGCATTCACGGTGATATTGCGTGAAGCTACCTCGCGTGCGATGGCCATGGTAAAACCGATTAGCCCGGCCTTGGACGCCGCATAATTTGCCTGACCCGCCTGCCCAGTCTGCCCAAAGACGCTGCTGATGTTAATGACGCGCCCCCAGCGTGGCTTTAGCATTGAACCGATCACGGCTTGCGTCGTGTAAAAAACCCCGCTCAGATTGGTCTGGATGATTGAATCCCAGTCTTCTTTTTTCATCCGCAGCAACAGCGTGTCTTTGGTTACGCCGGCATTGTTGACCAGGATCTCTATCTTGCCAAAGTGCCCGATCACGGCTTTCACAGCACTTTTAACTTCCGCTTCATTGCTTACATCGATGCGAAATGTGGCTGATTGACCCCCTTTGTCAGTGATTTCTTTCGCCACCGCGGCCAGCTTCTCTTCATTGCGTGCCGCCAGGGCAATGAGCGCACCACCTTCAGCTAGCGCAAGTGCGCAAGCGCGACCTATCCCCTGCGAAGCTCCCGTTATCAGCGCCACACGGCCAGTTACTCCCGGCATTTTGAGTTCATCTCCATGGAAAAGTTAACTGCAAATTATATGCGACTTGCCCACAATGCGCGGCTTCCGGCGGCGCTTTAACTTGTGTGACCGGCATCACATCATTGTTTCCGGAAGCAGCGTAATTTAGGTCATCATTTGACTCGGAAAAGCGCTGTTTAACGGTTCTAGAACGGATCAAGAGCCTGGATGCACTCCACGGGCGATGTTGCTCGGTGACCCTTTTGCGAAAGTCATTGGCAACCACACAAAGCTGACCATTGGCTCCAAAACCTCTGGTCAGCTTTTCGTTTCACATGGCCGTGCTTCGTCGCTCTGCCCGGGCAGGCTCCAATGAAACTTCGTCCCGGAATGCCAGCTTCATAATTGGCGGCGCTACCAGCGTAGTGATTCCGGTCATGAAGATGACCAGCGCATAGGCCGACTCGGAAACGATATTCATCTGCAATCCCACCAGCGCAACAATGAGCCCAACTTCACCCCGTGGAACCATGCCGATTCCGACTTTCAGAGAGGTGCGCCAGCCGGAGTACAGGACCGGCAAGCCGCAGCCCACCAATTTAGAGAGGATTGCCAGCAGCGAAATTACAATGGCAGAGACCAGCAGCTTGCTATCAAAAACTGACATATTCATCCTGGCGCCCATGCTGAAAAAGAAAAAAGGCGCCAGAAATTCATTGATGGAAAAGACGCGCGAGCGCAGGTTCCATCGCGGCGAGTATTCGGCAAATGCCAAGCCCGCAAAAAATGCGCCGATGATTGCAGCCATGCCGATCTTTACCGCGGCATAGGAAAGTCCCAGGCAAATGCCAAGCGCAATGATCAATGGCGCATCCTGTGTGGACATGCGTTCCATGCCCGGCTCCATCCTTTTAACCACGCGCGGAGCATAAAACATCATGAGCAGCGCAAAACCTATGGCTTCAATTGCAGTGATGATAAGCTGCGCCCATTCCAGTCCGGTGGAAGAAACCAGCCCAACTACCACAGCCAGCACAATCATTCCCAGCACATCATCAAAAACGGCAGCGCCCAGAATAATGCGGGCGGAAACTGTTTGCAGCAGGTTCATGTCGCCCAGCACACGTGCGGTAATGCCCACGCTGGTGGCCACCATGGCGGCTGCCACAAACACCGCTTCGTGCGTAGGGTGATGCCGCAGCAGCATGTATGAGACGCCAAAAACAAATGGCACCGCCACCCCGGCCAGCGCAACGTACAGTGACGTGCGGCCCACGCTGATCAGGTCTTTAGGCTGCGTTTCCAGCCCAACGGTAAATAGAAGGAAGATAGCGCCGATCCCAGCTATGGCATAGATCGCGTCGGTCGGGACCACCAGGCGAGCGCCGTAGGGTCCCAGGAGTACACCGGCAAGAATCTCACCCAGAACAGCAGGAAGATGCATCCTCTCAAAGGCTTCACCAAAGAGTTTGGCCCACACGAAGATGAAAAACAGCTGAAATAGAAATGGATCAGCAGTATGCATTGACTGATTTTTTGTGCAGGGACCGGCGAAACCTTAAATCTATACGATGCGTGATTACGAGCCAAATTCAGAGTAGATGCTGGATTCCAAAACTCATAGCCCTGCACTTGCTTCAACGCTGCAATTGTTTGTCACCGCTGATGCGTTTTGTGGACGCGGGTTTTCTTTAAACAACTCTCGAATTCTGGCAGCCAGCTCTCGATTTTTCCCACAGCAACCCCGCCTTTTGTCATCATATTTCTTAGGGAAAACTAGATGCACGTTACCCACTTGATCAACAAAAATACCGTGAAAGCAGCAGCTGGAAAATTCTGGACAGTTCCACTGATGGATGCTGCAATTGGGGGGTTGGTGTGCGCACTTGCCGCCCTGGCTTTAAGCGCTGCTGCGAATGGCCACTCATGGAGAAATTTTGCTCCCCTTATCTTCACGGTGGTGCTGCTCCTCATTGCCGGTCTGTTCGGATCGCGCGCAGGAGTCATCGGTACGCTAGCTGCCGCCCTGATCTTTGCCAGCTTCCTTTTCAGTCCAATGGGAAATATTCACGTGACTGACGAAGTAGCCCGCGGTAATCTGGGCTGGATGATGTTGATCGGAATCGGCTTCTCATTTTTGTTCGCGCCGCCCACTTCGGTGATTCACCGCCATTACCGCCATTAAAGATCGCTCTTCCTGAAAAGCTCACGCAACAGCCTTTGTAAGCGGGGCATCCTAACACTCTCAGTTATAAGAATTCGGGCATGCGTCCCCAGGCAAAGGAATTCCTATGGCCACCGCACTACCGTTGCCCACAACACCGCCCCGCTGGGCGCGCTCGCCGTTCTATTTCAACTCGGCGGCCCACCTTCTACGCATCGGTCGGGAAAAAGCAGCCACACTCACAGAGTTGCTGGAAGCCATACGCACCTGCCCGGAATCCTCCATTTTTCAGCATACCTTTCAGACGCTGGCGGAACATCACTTCATTACGGGAGGCTTTTCCAATGACTTTTCGCACTGGGCCTTTGCCTCCTGCAATGAAGTTGAATTGGCGGAGCGGCTGGCTGCGATTGACGTCAGGGAATTTACCTCGATTGCAACGCTGCGCGAACGCCTGATCCATATCATTGAAAGTTATCTGCAGAAGAACCCTCGAGCAGCCACGCGTCCTGCAATGGAGCCTTTCTACCTGATGGCATCAGACCTGGTGGTGGTACCCACGCCGTATGTGGCGCGCAATCTTGAAGAGTTTGCTGATGGTCTGCACAAAGTGAGCATTCATGCCATTTACTACCACTTTATCGATGCCCGCCTGCGCCTCAAGTTGAACAGCAACGACTTTTCCGTCTGGCTGGAGAAGGAACTGGATCTGCCCCAGGCCGCCGAGAAGGTCAACCGCATTGACATTTACACACTCACCCTTGAAGAGGTGCGGCGCGGCATCCTGAAGATCATTGAAAGTGAGATGGGCCCTCATTAAAGAGCTGCACGAAGATGATCAGCCCATCTGCAAATGTTGGGCGATCAAGATAGTACGGCTTTAAAGAAAGTTCTGGAGCGTTGGATGAAGGACAAGAACCCAGGGACAATGGCATTGGTTGATGAAAGCGGCAAGACCGAAGAACCCAGGCAGGAACCGCGGGAAAAGACTGTGCAGAACTTGGCGAAGGCCACTGCACCGGCGCCACTACTCGGTGGGGAACGCCGTTTCCGACAGACAGATTTGCCGGCGCATTTTATAGAACGCCGCAAACGTCCACGCATCAGCACAGAGCAGCCCCCGCCACCGGCCCCGCCGCAGTTTGAAGACTATGAGGCCATCATCGGCAAGCCGGAACTGGATGAAATCCGCTTTCTTGCGCGCCATCTTCACGGCAAAACAATCAAGATGGTGAACTCCACAGCCGTGGGTGGAGGCGTCGCGGAAATCCTGAACCGCTTAATTCCTCTGATGAACGAACTGGAAGTTCCCACGCGCTGGGACGTGATTACTGGAGGGAATGACTTCTTTGAGGTCACAAAAGGCTTCCACAACGCGCTGCACGGAGGCGAATACAACCTGACTCAGCAGATTAAAGACATTTTCATGGCATATAGCGAGCAGAACCGCACGCGCATGGAGTTTAATGAAGACCTGATCGTGATTCATGATCCGCAGCCGGCGGGACTGATCCGCTCGAAGTCGCCTGCGCAGGGGAAGTGGATATGGCGCTGCCACATCGATCTTTCAAATCCGCATTCAGCAGTCTGGGAGTTTCTGAAGCCTCTCGTGGAGCAATATGACGCCACGATTTTTTCAGCGCCGTCTTTCACCCGGCAACTCGCCAGCCCCCAATACCTTTTTTATCCTTCCATTGATCCTCTTTCTGAGAAAAACAAGGATCTATCTGAAGAGTACATTAACAAGGTTTGTGACGACTTCGGCATTGATCGTTCGCGGCCCGTCATTACGCAGATCTCGCGCTTTGACCGTCTGAAAGACCCAGTGGGCGTGGTGGAATCCTACAAGCTGGTGAAAAAATATGTGGATTGCCAGTTGGTGCTGGCCGGCGGCGGCGCTACCGACGATCCTGAAGGCGCGGTGGTGCTCCAGGAAGTGATGGAGGCGGCAGGCGATGATCCGGATATTATCATCCTGAATCTACCGCCCTGGTCTGCGCTGGAAATTAATGCCCTCCAGCGTGCTTCCACCGTAATCGTGCAAAAGTCACTGAAAGAAGGTTTTGGGCTCACGGTGACCGAAGGGTTATGGAAAGAAAAGCCCGTGGTTGCCGGAGCTGTGGGCGGAATTACCACGCAAATAGTCCACAAACTTACTGGAGTGCTGGTGCATTCCGTGGAAGGCTGTGCTTACCAGATCCGCTATTTGCTCACGCATCCGGAATTCGCTACGCAGTTGGGTAAGAACGGCAAAGCGCACGTTAAAGAAAATTTTTTGATTACAGTTAACCTCAAGCGCTGGCTGGTGCTATTCCAGATTTTACTGGGCGTTGCCAGACCGAATGCGATGCTCTAGCTTCCGCTATTCGCAAATGAGGACCACATTGAATTTGGCACTTGGCCAGGCTTGAACCCCCTTGGGAGTTCAGACCCCCATTGACATTCCCGTCGCGGAACTGCGTTTATCAAACGCATGCAGCTCGTTGCAACTGGAGAATCCCTGGTAAAGACGGAAGAATACGAAGCCGTGAAAAAGAATCATGATCCACTGTTGAAGCAGTAAAACCACCAGGGCATCCGCGGCGTAAAGCGCCATGCCAGTGATGAAGGCCCATTTCTGTCCTTTGCGGGCAAAAACTCCCAAAATTACAAAGAATGCAGTAGCCCACAAATTTATCAGCAATCCTACAATCTGGCCTTTGGTGCCGAGGCGCATGGCGATGGCCGCCGCAACTTCCGTAACGCCCAATCCTCCCAGAAAGAGCCAGGCGCTGCCGCTGATGAGAGTCACCGTGTTCACCACGGACAAGCCGCCAATCAGGAAGAGCCAGTTTGCTCCCTTATGCAACGCTGCTGCGGTCTCAGCCTGCGCTGCAGCGCTTACGGATGGCAACGGATCAATGGAACGTGGTGAAAGGCCAAGACCGCCCATGGTTTTGCTCCTGTAAAGGAAATTGGTTCGACATTATGCACACAAAAAGGAAGTGTTGGCCAGAGAAAAAGGAGATGGTTCAGTTACTATCCGATCTTTTCCGGCCACCAGATCAGGACTTCAAGATTTCGGGAAAAATGCAGGTGTGGCTTGGTATCAGGCAGTTCAATGCCAGCGACCTGCGCCATGGTATTGACGTCAAACTCCGCTTCCGCATCCTGCAACTGCCATGGCAAATGATGAATATATGCACGAAGCACATGGCCTTTATCGACGGTATACAGGCAGTAACGCTCCGTGAGAAAAGCTTCAAGTGAATCCTTGTCACGGATACGCGGCGGAGAAGTTGGACGATAGTGCCCGTGGAAGTTTGCCGGTCGCGGCTGTTGAAGGCGGCTGCTGGTGTATTCAAATGACTCGCCAGACGAACGGACAAGCATAGCGGCATGAAAGTAAGGCAGCTTGTACCCAGCGCGAGCGCCCAGTACCGCCGGCAAGCTGGCTGCGTCAAGACTGAAGAAATAAACTCCCGGAACGCCTTTATAGCGGACATACGTTCGCACATTCAGCTCGCAGAATTTTGAGAAAAATGGCAGCGGCGGGGCCATGCGGCCGCGGATACCGCTCATCCAGAATGGCGCAACCGCAACCCAGGCGCTGCCATCGCGGAGATCGAGATCGAGTTCTTGTGGGACTAATGGACGGATCTTGTCTGGCGGGAGTGGCCAGTGAGCAAAGAGTAGATCATGCCACGTCTGCTTCATCACCCAGGGCGAACTGGGCATTGGAATGGGCCGGTGCGCGGTTTCAAGCAGAAGTGGATGCATTTGGTTCCACAATTGTAAATAATTGCTCGATACCCAGTGGATACTGCTTACTTTAGGGTAATCTCCGTGCGCGGCTGCTCCCGTGCCGTGCGTCAAGTTTTTTGGTTTTACCGAGTGAACGTTTTCTCCGTGCCCCCGTGTCTCAGTGGTAGGTTTTTTCGTCGGTCAAATAAAATCAACAAGTGGCCACCATCTTTACCATTGGGCATTCAACACGCGACCTTGCCGACTTCTCTTCCCTGCTGCAGGCGCACGACATTCGGGTGCTGGAGGATATTCGCGCTTTCCCCATGTCGCGACGCCACCCGCATTTCAATCGTGAACATCTGGAACTGTGGCTGCCGGAGATCGGCTGCGAGTACGTCTGGGAAAAAGATCTGGGAGGACGGCGCGGTAAGCAGATGCCGCCGGACAAGTCACCGAACATTGCTCTCCGAAATCCATCGTTCCGTAACTATGCCGATTACATGTTGTCAGACAAATTCGCGCAGGCCATCGCGCGGCTGATGGAACGCGCCGGGAAAGCGAATACCGCCATAATGTGCGCGGAGCAGCTTTATTTTCGCTGCCATCGCATGCTGGTTTCAGACTATCTGGTGGCGCATGGGCACACGGTCCTGCACATCATGAATGAAAAAGACCCCAAGCGGCACGCGTTGACCAAAGAGGCTCGCATGATTGATGGACGGTTGGTCTATCGAGGGGATTACCTTTTGTGAGACCGCAGTGATTGCCGTCACCGCGCGTGATCGCCGTGATCGGAAATTCTGCAGCATGGAGGAAGCGGAGGACCAAACCGAACCGTCTTGATTTTTTCTGTGTCTCCGTGCCTTAGTGGTAACGGTTTTATTTTCCGATGATCCAATTTCGCGATTTACTTTGCGCCGTTTGCGGTAAAAGCTTTGTTGAGCCCAAATATGGCAAATAGAAATGCAGGCCGCCTGCTCAATAAGCTGGAACAGGCACGAACGCAGATCGGCACAATCAACGAGCAGGAAATCGTCCGCGTACTTAAGGCTGTAGCTCGCGCTAGGTTCGGCAACGACGCGCAATTTCTCATCCGCTTTCATGACCTGCTCTTATTTTTTCGGGCGTTCCCGCCCGGACCAAGTATTTTGCGACTGACGGAGAAATTGCTGCAAGCATTTGAACCCAGAGTAAAAGCCGTGCTGGCCGTGGGTGGCGACGCTGACGACTTTGCGCCGGAAGAAGTAGTAGGCATTGCGGGAACCGTGGTCGAGGCAACTTTTAGCTATGCCATGGTCTGCTGGCTGGTAAAGCACCATCCAAAGGAAATCTCAATTCAATGGAAAGATTATGAGAGGGACACGCAACGCGGCCTCATATGGCCCCGATTCATCCCTCTTCTGGAAGAAGATTCCCTGATTGAAGCATATGTGCCATACCTTGAATGGCTCGCTGCCGCGCGCGGGCGAGAGAACGAACTGCCGTGGCTGGTGCGGCAATTTCAGCGGTTGTCGCTAAGTGAAAAAGAAAAAGGCGCACTCTATGACTCGTTGGAAATCATGGTGCGCTGGGACATGAGCGGTTCGCCTGCGTCTCGCACGCTGTCACGCATGCCGGTAAGAGATTTTTATTTCCATCGCACGCCACTGTTGCAGCGACGCCATGTTTCGTTGACAGAAGAGCTGGCCAAACCAAAATTGCAGGTGAAAGTGTTGCCTCTGGAACAGGCGGTGAAGGTGCTCGACCTGATGAAGGAGGTGCTCGGCGTCCGCTACCGCGAATTGTATGGAACCAGCATCGCCGATCCCGCATGGGTAGTGCAGTCGAACATTGGACGCGGAGCCGAAATTTATCTATGCGGAGTGCCACCGGAGAGGCGATTGCCTTTACGCGCTTATCTGGCCGGCCTTACCGTGAAGAACGGTGTACCAATCAATTACTTTGAATCCAGTTCACTTTTTGACTGGACTGAAATTGGTTTCAACACCTTTCCCGCGTATCGCGATGGCGAGACGGCGTGGATTTACGCCCAGACATTACGGCTGCTCCACCAGATTCATGGGGTGAACGCCTTCTCGGTCTATCCATATCAGATTGGCGATGATAACGAAGAGGCCATTGAGTCAGGCGCGTTCTGGTTTTATCGCAAGATGGGCTTCAGGTCCATGGATCCCGCGCTGGAGAAGCTGGCGCAGGCCGAAGAAAAGAAGGTGCAGAAGAATCCGAAATACCGGACTTCCGCCGCGACACTTCGCAGGCTGAGCAAGGCAAGTGTGGTGTATGAACTGCCCCAATCCGAGCGTGGCGCGTGGGATCGATTTTCCACCCGCAATATTGGGCTTGCGGTGCAGAAGAAGATGGCACACGATTTTGATGGCGATGCCGAGGCCATGCGGAAAGTTGCTGTCGCACGATTGGCACGCATCATCAAAGTCGATCTAAAAAAGCTGAAACCTCATGAGCAGATCGCGTTTGCCGACTTTGCCATGGTGCTGAGCCTTGCCCCGGATCTCGACGGCTGGTCGTCGGATGAAAAAGTTGTTTTGCGACAGATCATCGCCGCCAAAGCTGGAAGCACAGAGCTGCGCTATCAACAACTGCTGCAAAAGCATCCTCGGCTGCGCGCGGCGATCCTGCGGTTAGGGTCGCGAGCACCTTTCTGAAATCCCGAAGGCCAGCGAAGGAACCCTATGACCTTAGGTATTCGTTGCGGTAGGGTTCCCTCGCTATCGCTCGGATTTTAGAAAGAATCTCTGCAAGAACTCTGGATCCTGCCGTTCTCCTGCAAGAATGCAGGAGTAAGTATGAAAGCCCGTTTAACGACGGCCGCCATGGTGGCCTTGTGTTTACTCTACGTCCTCATCATTATGAATCCGCAGAATGCTGCTGCGGGCCAGCCCCAGGGAAACAGCCAACTACAAGTCATCGGGAAAGACGGCAAAGTTACAGGCTTTGTTCCGCTCAAACATACCGGCATCAAGACAGAGATCAGCGGCTTTGTTGCGCGCATTGAGGTCACGCAGGAATTTGAAAACGTGTTGCCGGACGCGGTGGAAGCGGTCTATGTCTTTCCGCTGCCGCATGACAGCGCCGTGGATGGCATGACCATGACAGTGGGCGAGCGCGAGATTCGCGCCGTGATTAAGGAACGCGATGAAGCGCGCAAAATCTACGAGCAGGCCCGCAACACCGGCCATACCGCCGCGCTGCTGGACCAGGAGCGCCCTAATATCTTTACGCAGTCGGTCACAAACATTCCGCCCAATGGCAAGGTGCAGATCAAGCTATCTGTGCTGGAATTGCTCAAGTATGAAGCGGGTACTTACGACTTTGCATTTCCGCTGGTCGTTGGGCCGCGCTATATACCCGGCAATCCTACTTCCGCTGGCGACCATGGCACCATGCCCAACAGTGATCAGGTGCCAGACGCTTCGCGCATCAGCCCTCCCGTTGCAGGTGTGCACACCGATGATGCAACGGCGGGGCATGATGTATCGATGGAAGTCAATCTGGTTGCGGGCGTTCCGGTGGGCGATGTCGAGTCAACATCACACAAAATTTTTGCCGACCGCACTGGCGCTGACTCTTACCATGTAACTCTGGCGGACCAGGCTGTGCCGCCAAACAAGGATTTCATCCTCAAGTACAAAGTTGCGGGCACGGAGATTAGTGACGCCATCCTGACGCATGCGGATAAGATGGGCGGATACTTCACGCTGATTCTGCAGCCGCCTAACCGACCGCAGGAGAAAGCGCTGGTCCCTCGGCAGTTGATCTTTGTGGTGGATACTTCTGGCTCCATGTGGGGATTTCCGCTAGACATGGCGAAGAAGACCGTGCAGCGCGCGCTAGACAACCTGCGCAAGGACGAAACTTTTAATCTAATCACCTTCTCCGGCGACACCAGAATTCTGTTTCCTGAGCCGGTACCCGCAACGCCAGAGAACGTGGCCAAAGCAAAAGAAGTCCTGGCCGGAGCCTATGGCAGCGGTGGGACTGAGATGATGAAGGCTATCCGCACGGCGCTGGGCGACGACGCAGGCGCGGACAAGCCGATGGAAGCCGATCCTATTCGCGTGGTCTGCTTCATGACCGATGGTTACGTTGGCAATGATGCTGACATCATCGCTGAAATCAAGAAGCATTCCGACGCGCGGGTGTTTTCGTTCGGCATTGGCACGGCGGTGAATCGCTTCTTGTTGACCAAGATGGCGGAAGAAGGCCATGGCGACGTGGAATTTGTTACCGCGCCGGGCGAAGCGCAGGCCGCTGCCGATCGATTCTATGAGCGCGTGCACTCGCCGGTGCTGACCAACATCGCCATCGATTGGCATGGACTGCCCGTGACCGATGTCTATCCCAAGGACGTGCGCGATCTTTTTTCCGCCAAACCGATCATCATTACGGGCAGGTATAGCGGGAACCCAGCAGGCAAAATCACCATTAAGGGATATCAGGGAACCGGTGACTACAGCCGGACAATCCCTGTCGATTTCTCTGCTGCGGGCGCTAGCAATGCGGCGCTGGAGAAGATCTGGGCGCGCCATAAAGTGGAGGACCTAATGTCGCAGGACTGGAACGGCATACAGTCCGGCAATTCAAAGTACAAGGCTGAGATTGTGCAGGTTGGCCTGGAACACAGTCTGGCCACGCAATACACGTCGTTCGTCGCGGTGGAAGAACGGACGGTGGTATCTGACGGCAAGCCGGTGAAGGTGGAGGTCCCGGTTGAATTACCGGAAAATGTATCGTCACTAGCCGTGCCTGGTGGAGGTTTGCAACCACAATACGCTGCAAAAGTAGGCGGAGGCGCTGGTGCCGGATTTGGCGGAGGCACATATCGTCTCTATGCGCCAGCGGCAACACCGCAATCGGGTCTCAGCGTCAACGAGACGGTTGAAGTCACAGCCAATGCGCCTACTATCGAAACCTCACTGTCAGATGTGGCAACGGTAAAGAAGCCCGCGAAAGACGCCGTGCGCAAACAAGCGGAGGCAAAAATGAGTCCTGAAGTGCTGGCCAGTTACCGTTGCGCGGTTACGCGAGGAGTCAGCGCAGCAGCCACCACCTGCAACGCGATTTCTTCTCCGCTGAAGGTGAAGGTAGATCTCGCAGAGATTAAGGCAGGTCTGGAGCAGAGGTTGACGAGCGCGGGATTGAAAATTGTGAGCGGGTCTGGTTCCAGGAAATTAACGGGAATGATCGATCCGGCAAAGCTGCGATACCTAGCACAGATTTCGGAGGTGAAATCGATATCGTTGAGCCGATGAGAACACGAGAATAGAAAAAGGGGATGCCATTCGGCATCCCCTCTATTTTCTTGGTGGCAAATCTCTACTCGCGAACCTCTATGGCTTGCTTTAGCTTGAAGGTCAACGGTTGTTCCGCCGGAAGAACGATGTCTTTGTTCCCTGTGAAAGCGGCTCCTGCCGTTCCTGCACCGCCTCCAGCCAAAGCTCCGATGGCTGCACCCTTGCCGCCGCCAGCCAATGCGCCAATCAGCGCGCCTGCGCCAGCGCCGCCGCCAATGAACCCTGCCGAACGTTTGCCTTTGCCCGAAACCGAGCGGGCAACCATTCCGGTATCTACAGATGTTTCTCTGCCGTTAATGCTCACAGAGCTGAGCCGAACTTCCAGCAGCGCTCCGCCTTTGAAATGGCCCATGCTTTTGGCGTCAAGTACGGTACCGCGCGCCGCCGCGCCTCTTTCGATTACAGTTTTTCCTTGCACAACCACCGGCTCGGCAACGGACGCGGAAAATCCCTGCCCGGCGCTGCTCTCCTTGGAACTGAGCGGTTCACCCAGGCGCACGGTGATCACGGTCCCGGCAGGAATCGTGATGGTCTGGGGAACCGGCTTGCTTGCGGCAGACTTGCCCGAGGTCGCAGATGATTTGCTGCCAGTGGTCCCGTTCGCCGCAGCATTGTCGCCAGATGGATTGGGATTCTCAGTTGAGGATGCCGGCGTGGCGGACTTGCTGGCACAGCCGATTACAAAACAGAGCGCGAGTAGCGCCACAATATACAATATGCGCGAAAATTTCAAAGGCCCCCCTTGTCAAGACACTTGCGTGTGTCTGCTGAATTATAGCCGCTGATTGAGTGCTATTGTTCCTTGGCCGCAGCAGCTTTTGAGCTCTCTAGTACAGTGTCCGAGCGAACCGCCTCAGGCTGGACTGCATGGGGTTGGGCCGCGTCAGGCTGGACCGGCTCAGGTTGAACTGCAGGAACAGCGCCGTTGCCACCCTGCATTTTCTCCAGGAAATTCTTTGAGTTAAGCAGCGGACGAGCCAGGCTTGCGTTGTACGTTGTCCATTCCGCCCCCGGTTCGCGCTGAAAGTGCGCCCGCATGCTCTCCATTTTGGAATCGAGATCATCCAGATAGTGCAGCATGAGCGCCTCAGGAAACATGGGCATCTTGGGGCTGCCAAACTCATACTTGCCATGATGGCTGATGATGAGGTGCTCAATCAGCGTCTTGTATTCCGCAGGGAAGCCCGGCACCTGGGCAATCTTTTGCTGCAGCATTTCCAGTTCGATGATCATGTGTCCCAAAAGCTGGCCGCGCGTGGTGTAAGTAAATGAACGCGCAAAAGTGAGCTCATGGATCTTGCCGATGTCATGCAGGAACGCGCCGGTAAGGAGCAGGTCGCGATTGATCGTGTCAGGATAATTGCGGCAAGCCAGATCGCACAGATTAAACAGCGAGACTACGTGGTCCAGCAGTCCGCCAATGAAAGCGTGATGCAGCGTCTTGGCTGCGGGGGCATTTTTGTATGCGTGTTCGATTTCAGGATCGGCAATGAAAGCGCGGACGAGCGCCTGCAAATGCGGGTCGCGGAAGCCATCTACAAAATCTTTCACGGTCTGCCAAAGCTCGCCGATGTCCTTGGTGGTGCGGGGCAGGTAGTCGGCATAGTCAACTTCTGATTCCTGCATGGAACGGACTTTGTGCACCGTGAGCTGAAAGCGTCCGTTGAACTTATTGAGCAGGCCGCGGATTTTTACAAAGTCATCCTGCTCAAAGCAGTTGATGTGGTCGGCAACGTTGTCCCACATTTTGGCGTCAAGATGACCGCTACGGTCCGCCAGTGTCAATGCCAGATAAAGTTCACCGCTCTTCTTGGGCTTGGCCTGCTTGGAGACGACGAGAAACGAGGTGGTGACCACCTGATTTTCAAAACGAACGCAATCGCAGATGTAAAACTCTTTCATGGGTAGTGGTGAGTTTACTTCAATTTTGTCGCGGCGGGTGAGCAAAAACTCAGTAGGCGCGAGGCTCAACTTTCCAGCGGTCAAAAATTTTGGCGTTAACAAAAATTTCAAACAGGCCGGGGTCCAGTTCACCGTCATGAACGGACAGATCCAAAATTTCCAGGGCGCGCTCAATCGATACGGCTTTTTTGTAAGGACGGTCCGCGGCCGCAAGCGCGTCAAAAATATCTGAGATGGTCATCATACGGGTCTGCACGGGGATTTCAGGAGCAGATAATTTGTACGGATAGCCGGTGCCGTTCAGTTTCTCATGATGGCCGCGCGCGATTTCGGGAACATTACTGAGTTCGCTGGTCCAGGGAATCTGTTGTAGAAAGCTGACGGTGTGGACTACGTGCGCCTCAATCTGAAGGCGCTCTTCTTCGTCCAGCGAGCCCTTGCGAATAGAAAGCATCTGGATTTCGTCCATGGTCAAGACAGGCCGCTTCTTTCCATGCATGTCTTCATAATGAAGGTTGGCAATATCCAACAACTTTTCAAAATTGCCCTCCGGCAGCACGGTAGGCTCATTAGCCCAGATAATCGCCTCCTCATACTCATTCAACTCGCGAAACCGTTCAGCGAGACGTGCCTCGAAATCCTTTTGCGCTGCCAAAAATTTGTCGTTTCCGTGCTGCGAGAGGAAATCCATGCGCGCTTTAAGGCTCTCATTTTCCAGCGTGCGCCGGACCAGCCCAAAACGCTGCTGGATAACCTCAAGCTGCGCAGGATAAAGTTTTTTGGCTTTGACCAGGACCTCTTCCCGAACGCCTACCTTGCCAAAGTCGTGCAGCAGGCTGGCATAGCGCAGTTCACGCATCTGGTCGCGGGTGAACCGGATGCTGGAGTAGGGGCCGCTATCCGTGCGATCCACGGCTTCAGCCAGCGCAACCGTTAGGTTGGCAACGCGGAAAGAGTGGCCGGAAGTTGCGGGATCGCGCGTTTCAATGGCCGTTACAGCGGCGCGCACAAAGCCTTCAAACAAGCGCTGGATAGAGTCATACAGCTGGCTGTTTTCCAGCGCGACGGCGGCCTGGCCAGCCAATGATTGCACAATTTCCTGCTGGTGCGGCGTGTAAGGCAGAACCTGGCGCTCAACAGCCTCAGGTGAATCAAGCCGCGCGGAGAAATCACGCTTGGCGTTGATCAACTGGAGCACGGCAATAATTTTTTCCTTCTGGTTGCGGATGGGCACAGCCAGAATTGACTTGGTGCGATAGCCGGAATCTTCATCGAACTTCCGATTGATGGAATAAGGAACGTCTGGCGGAAGATGATAAGCGTCCTCAATATTGACGATTTCACCCGTAAGCGCCACGTAGCCTGCAATGGACTTTTCATTGATGCTCATCGCCGCTTCACGGAACGGCACGGCTACGGTGTCATTTTGCGCGAGCTTGAAGCGCAATTGCTCTTGTGACGCGTGCTGTGACGTCAACGATCCTGACTTCTCCGCCGGATACAGCAAGGATTGGGTCTTTCCGCCCTCGCCAGTGCTTTCCACCAGATAAACTGAGCCCGCATCACTGCTGGTGAATTCGCGGGATTTACTGAGGATCAATTCCAAAAGTTTTCCCGGATTGTGCTCCGCGGAAAGCGCCATTCCGATTTGGTTCAGCTCGTGAATTTCCTGGCTCGCGCCTGCCAGCTTCTGGTTTACTTCATGGCGCGTGTGCACAAGATGAATATGATCCAGCGCGTTGTCGGCCATTCGTTCCAGGAGCGGCTCAGGAACGTCAGAAGGAAGGTAGGCGTAAACCACGCCGTCATTGCGGGGATCGCGGAAGCGCGAATTTGTAAGCGCCAAAACTCTCGCATTAGGAATGCGGAGCTGATTATAGTGCTGCTCCACCAGGTCTTCCTTGGAAACCAGAATGATCTTTTCTGCTTCCGCATGGTCTGCTGAAAGCTGGTTGAACAGCACGCGGCGAAACCGCTGCACGCCAATGAAATATTTTGCGGCGAGCGTGTCAGACTCAAAATACATAATGATGGGCAAAGCCCTGTGGCCGGGTGTTTCGCGTCGCTTTGGAAAAACGGCGGAACTCATGTGGGTGGCGGAGCCGCAGGAAAAACTGGCCCGAAATCAATGAATTGTGCAGAGATATTACCAAATAGTTACGGTTTGGAACAGGCCGGAATTCGCGGTACCCAAGTTATCGTCCTTTTGGTGCGGTTAGCGGACAATCTTCAGATGAACACCCTAGCGATGTCAGCCAATTGGAGACTGCTGGCGTGTTTTTTTGGTTTAGCCGCAGTATTTAACACCGTGAATCGCGCGCAGGCAGTTCAGCCCTTGCCAAGAGCTTTCTTTATCTGGGCAATAATTTCTTTGACAGAAGGTGCAAGACTTCCTGCAGGATCGAGACGCAAGCATTCCTGAAATTCTGCCAGAGCAGCTTCCGGATCCTCTTGCTGGAGATAGATGTTGCCCATGAGTGCGTGCGGCCCGGCATAGTCTTTGTTGAGTTCTATCGCCCGACGCACATGCGGCTCCGCAGCCTGCCATTTGCCCATGCCCCAAAAAGAGCGGGCCAGTTCATAATGCGCTTCGGCTGAGTCTGGACGGATCTCCAGGCTGTGCTGGAGCGCTTTCTGGGCTTCAAGATAGTTTTTTTCTTCGTTTAAGGCGGAACCCTCGCCAAGATAGGCTTTGGCATTGCCGGGCTCGACTTTGGCGGCTTCTTCAAAGGCCCATTGCGCGTCACTCCACTGCTGGAGTTGCATCTGTGCCAGGCCCAGCAGCATATAAGCCTGCCCATACCAGGGATCAAGCTTAGCGGCGCGCTTGAATTCATCGAGGCTGGCGCGGGCATCATGCTTTTTAAAAAGCAGTTCTTCTCCCTTGGCCATCGCGTCTTCAACTTCAGGGATGGAGCGGCGTGGGTGGGTTCCAGGGGTGGGAGTTGGCTGGGCAGCTTGAGCGGGCTGAGCAGACCGAGTGGTCTGGCTGGAGCTTTCCTGGGCGAAGGAAAGGCTTGATCCAATCGATAAAACAACCATGAAAGCTATAGTCCGAGGTGCGGGCATTTGTTTGATTCTATGTGATCACACGAAAATATTGTGATAAGCAAAAAACTTAGAGTGTTAGAACGCATGTCTTCATCGGGCGATCCTCAGCATAAATTCTGATTCGACGGTTCAATGTTGCGTGTGCTCACGGTCTGCGTGCCTGCCCGCTTGATCAGACACTTCAGAATTCAGTTTTAGCATCCAGCGCGCGACGGGCGCGAACGGGCCCTCTTGTATATGTCTTCCAGGAACTTCAAAGAAGCGGTATGCATGAAATCCCCATTGGCGTTATCCACAGATCGAATTGCGGAACCTCATCCAGATGAATTTGTGCGGTGGGAGGCTTGCCTGGGAGAATGCCATTCATTTCCTGAAGCCAACGCTCGACATGTGCCTGCGGCACCGAGATTACTGCTTTATGTACTCGTATGGCGCTTGCCACTTGATCGATCGAAACCGGCTGATTCCGTTGGAGCACCTGCGAGACGGATGAGCCGATCGTCGCGCCGGGATCGAGAGCGTACGATTCTACGGTCCGGCTCCCGTCCTGAAGGGTTGTAATGACGATCTCCGAGTCCGGATCGTTGAATCGGAGAATCACATGAGATAAAGAAGACGGACCTTCAGAGGTGACCGCCAGTCGCGGAAAGATTTTATCCGCAACATCTTCGCGATCAATTACACCGTGAAGTCCTCCTCTCCATGCAGGCGTAAGAGTCGGCTGGGTAGCTTGAGCGGGCTGCCTAGGCTGCGTGGTTTGGCTGTAGCTTTCCTGGGTCGACAAGAAGAGCGATGAACACAACAGCAAGGAGATGAGAGACATTGAAGGAGTGTTCCGCATTATTGACGATTTTATTTCATTGGCAAAAAAGACTTGTGTGCTCGAGCCTCAGTCCCGTGATCTAGAACGAAAAAACCGCTGTGTTCTTGCGAACACAGCGGTGAAAAGCAACGACTTATTTTTGCTCGGCTAGAAGGTGAACTTCAGGCCGAATTCCAAGACACGCGGTGAGCCCAGATCAAATACTCCTGAACCAGGAAGAATGCGCGTGGTAAGGTGATCGGTTTTTGTGGAATCGTTAACGGAGCCGGGACCGCTGTTCAAGACGCCGCTCAGCGTATTTCCTGGACCGTCAAGGTTGGATTGGTTAAACGCATTGTAGATGGAAACACTAGGCTCAAGGCTCATGCTTTCGTGGATCTTTCTGGGATAGCTGAGCTTGAGATCCATGGTCTTTAGCCAGCCAAGGCTTTGTACAGATGTGGGCACGTCCAAGGTAGGAATTACGCCACCCAGTTGCTGCAACTGAGCCAATGTGAACAGGCCATTGTTGATCAAGACCTGACCTGCAGGGGTTGCACTGCCGGCCACCGTCGCGTTGAAGTTGTTGATAAATGAAGTCAGATCGCTTGGTTTGATGCTGCGTCCATACGCGCCTAGCTTGGTGCCGGGCACCAGGTCGCCGGTCCCAGCATACGCCCCGCTGCCATCGCCGGAGCCATCACCGGTTACGTCGCTGACAAAGATGCCACCTGCGCCTCCGCCAGCGCTTCCACCGGGCAACGTGAGACTCACGGGCAATGGACTATATACGTGACCTACGATGCCGAAACGAATGTAGCCGGGAAGATCAAAGGTGCCGCCGAATGATAATTGGTGGGTACGATCCAGGCCGTTAGGGCCGAGGAAAGCGTTGGGATTATTGTTATCGATAGCAGTGTTAACAAAATCAGAGTCCAGTGCATCTCCGTTATATCTGGAGAGAGCATAAGAAACCTGCCAGTTCAGGGCCTTGACGCCTTTGAATGGATTCCGCACGTTTGCACGCAGAGAGGTTTGGAACGCATTGTAGAGGGAGCGGCCTCCGGAAAAGAGCATCTGGTTAACGCCAAGCTGTGGGTTTATACCGCCAAAAGCAGGGATAAAGGCACAAGCGCCGAAGGCCTGAGCTCCGCCGCCGCACACGTTAGTACCGGAATCCAAGCCGAAAGCAGCAAAATCGGCGATGGTTGCCCCATTTGAAGGGTTAGTGGGACTGACAGGGCCATGAATGCCTTGGCAATTTGCAATTGCGCCGGCGACTGAGGTGGCGCCACAAGCGGTTAAAGTAGCTTGTATAGCTGCAGTTGCAGCATTCTTATTAAAGAACCGGACGTCACCTACGTGGTTGGTATCAATTGCCAGCAAGGTATGTGTGCCGACATTGCGAAGATAATCGGCATTCCATACCACGCCTTTGCCTAATTGTTTCTCAAATCCAATGTTCATTTGCACAGAACGGGGGGTTTGATAGTTCGGCGCAAACATGTTAATTCCGTTGAGATTGCCGCTGGCGGAAAGTGAGTTACCGATGAAATTGCTATTCGTGGCAGCTCCCGTGGCCAAAGTCGCAGCCTGGAATGCCGCCTGTAACTGAATCAACTGTGGAGACACACTGCCGATGGGCTGTGCGCATATGGTAGTGAGATCAAATGGAATTGGAGCCCCGCCCGGCATCGAGAACCCGGGATTTACTGCTCCCCCGGCGCATGGAACTCCGGTGCCATTGAATAGACCTTGAGAAAGGCGTCCTGCCCGATCAAACAGATTGTTGTTGAAAATAGAATTCTCGTAATAGAGACCCACGCCGCCGCGTATAACCATCTTTCCGGTAGAGAATGGATCCCAGGCAAAACCAAATGTTGGGCCGAAATTGTGTCCCGGATCGCGGACTCTGTTGCCTAACCCTTGTCCGAATAAATCCAAAATATTCCCGGTACACGGAGTGCCAGCAGTGGCCAGACTGGCTGCCGCAGCAGGATCTAATTGGGAGCAGGGGATCGGTCCAAGGTCACTATCAGTACGGCCTGTGTCATGGACATAGCGAACGCCGTAATTGATGGTAAGGTTTGGCCGCATCTTCCATTGATCACCGATGTAGAACTGGGTGCGATTGTCGGGCCCCAAACCGCCAGCTGGTAACCCGAATGCAGGTTTTTCCGAGGAGAAACCCTGGCCATTGCCGAGGATAACGGTCTGCACCGGATAATTCAGTGGATTACCCGCTCCCCCAGCAAATATATTTGAAATGCAATTTGATAGGCCAGGGGCGCAGGCTGTTAAACCTGTCGTGTCAGCGTTGATGACCGGCGCCAAGGCAAAGAATTCAGCAAATCCGCCGCCCTGAATGCGGTTATACCCAAAACCAAAGCGGAGAATGTGCGTGCCTATGCTTTTACTGCCGTCATACTTGATCTGGGTATTCTGCTGAAAAGTTTTTTGCGGAGCCAGAATACTGGGACCCGAGCAAAACTGATCCGCCCCACCAGCCGTACAGGTTGCAACAGGACCGATGCTTAAACTAACCCCTGGATCTGGATCAAACGAGTTCTGCGATCCATCTGTAATACCATTGCGGAATTTGGTGTAGCCGAACCGGACCGCGTGCGTGAAGCTTCCGGTGGTGAAGTTCAGGCCAACAACATGTACGGGAGTGTTATTGACATTGTCAAAGGGCTGAAAGCTGTTGGGAATAAAGCCCTTGATGCTGTTGTTCTGCTCATAAGAGAAGCGGTAGAACATGCTCGTTGTGTCTGAAATATGCCAATCCAGCTTGGCTATTCCTTCGGTATCGCGGAAGGGTGAGGTGAAGGCGCCGTTGATTCCGGCAAAAGTTGAACTATTGATTACCGGCACACTGGCGTCTTGTTTCAGGCGCTCAGCATCCAGGAAGAAAAACAACTTGTCTTTCATGATGGGGCCGCCCAGGTTACCGCCAAAATTGTTGCGCTGAAAATAGAGGTCGGTTGGCGCGCTTTTGGCGGCCAGAGAATGGTCGCGAAACAGGCCGAAAGCTTCACCGTGCCACTTGTTACTGCCCGAGCGCGTGACTACGTTCACGGCGCCTGATGAAGTAAGTTCAGTGGACATGTCCAATGAAGATTGGCTGACCTGGAATTCCTGAATTGAGCTGGCTGGAAGATTCTGGGTGGTGGTACCAACCGTTTCATCGGAAATGTCAATGCCATCCACTTCAATGCGCGCGGTGCGGCCGAACCGTCCGCCAAACGAAATGGAGGAGAAACCATTCTTAGTGGGATCGAAGTTGCCGCCATCCTGGATCTGTACACCTGGCTCAAGTTGGGCGAGATCAAGAAAGTTGCGACCGTTAATCGGCAGGTTCTCAATCTGCTCTGTGGTCAAGACACCCTGAACGGTGGCCTGCTCGGTATTGATGGCAACGGCCGAACCTGTGACTTCAACCACTTCGGTCGATTGACCCAAAGTTAGCCGGGCGTTGCCGGCCGCAATATTTCCCACCTGCACAGGAACATTTAAAACCTGCGTTTGAAACCCTTTGGCTTCAATCCGCACCGCATATTCTCCCGGTATCAAAGCACCAGAAGCATAATTGCCAGATGATCCGCTGTTGATCTTGTTGCTCTGTCCCGTGGCTTTATTGGTGATGGTAACGGCCGCGTTGGGAACCACGGCGCCGTTTGGATCTGTAACCGTGCCCTGGATGCTTCCGGTGGCGACGGTGGATTGTGCGGCTGCAGGCAGCAGCGCAAATGTGGTCAAGCTAATACATAGGATAAAAACAAACCAGTACCTTGGACTTCTCATTCTTTTTCTCCTCACTGTTATGGCCCGAATCGGGGCCGGGGGATAACAAAGCGCAGGGAGTACATCCGAAACAATCAAAGGGATAATGGTGTTCCACAATCATGTACGCAATTTTGGCAAGCATGAGCGATGCCATCTTCAAAATACTCGTAACCACAGGCAAACAAGAGATCAAAGTTACCTTGGGACGGAAAACATCTTATCAAGATCTCGGAACTCATAGCCAGAGCTGCGGAATTCTACGGAATCCCATAATCTGAACACCTGGATTTTATTACCGGCCAGCGATTTGCGCCGCAATGATTCAGTGTGATAACTTCCGCTCCAACAATTCTTTACGAAAGATTGAAGCAGGAGAAAACGATGATGGTACTGATTGTGATCGGGATTCTGGTCGTCGGCGCAATCTTCATTCTGGCAGGCATGTACAACAGCCTGGTGCAGCTGCGCGTGCGCGCGGATTCAGCATGGTCAGACATCGACGTACAACTCAAACGCCGGCATGACCTTATCCCAAATCTGGTGGAGACAGTAAAAGGCTATGCCGCGCATGAAAAAGGAACCTTTGAGAACATCGCTAAGTTCCGGTCGCAGGCCATGCAGGCTACAACGCCGGTTGACAAGGCGCAGGCGGAAGGCCAGCTCACCGGCGCGCTAAAAAGTTTGTTTGCCGTGGCGGAAAATTATCCTGAGCTGAAAGCTTCTGAGCAGTTCACCGGGCTACAGAGTTCGCTCAACTCGATTGAAGACAACATCCAGAACGCGCGGCGTTACTACAATGCCGTAGTGCGAGACTTCAACACGCGCGTCCAGTCGTTTCCCACCAACATTATCGCCGGCATGTTCGGCTTCCACACGCGGCAGTTCTTTGAGATGGAAACTCCCGCTGACCGCGAAAATGTGGCCGTAAAGTTCTAAGCCAAGTGAAACTCACTGGTCATTCCCAATCCCGGCTCTTTTCGGCCTCGCAAGTTCTGGCTGTGCTGCTGCTGGTTTTCAGCCTGCCGGTGTGGGCGCGCAGCTACCATATTTCAAAATTTAACAGCAACATTCATGTGGCAGAAGACGGCTCTGCCCGTGTTGAAGAGCAGATCACGTTTGTCTTCTCCGGAATTTACCAGGGAATCTATCGCGACCTTCCGGTGGATTACCCCGGCCCGGGCGGCTCGAATTACACATTGTTTGTTAAGGTCAACTCGGTTACTGATGACAGCGGCGACAAGTTGAAAGTCGAGAAAAAGACCAGCAATGGCTTTCTCCATTTAAAAATCTTTGTGCCTGGAGCGGTGGATGCAACGCGCACGGTGAACATTGAATATTCTGTGGCCAACGCCACGCGCTTTTTTGAAGACCATGACGAGTTTTATTGGAACGTGACCGGCAATGACTGGCCGGTACCAATCGAGCAGGCATCGGCGATCATTTACTTCCCACCGGAAACCAACGGCAAGCTGCGGGCCCAGGCATTTGAGGGAGTTTATGGATCTTCGCAGCGCGCTTCAGCCTCTGTCACAGGACCTAGCGCCAGCGTGGAATCCAACGATCCGTTGCCCATGCGCGGCGGTCTTACGGCAGATATCTACATTGAAAAAGGCGTGCTGCACCAGCCCGGCGCTGTGGCGCGATTTTTCCGGTTTGTGCGCAGCAATCCTGTGGTGACGCTGCCGCTGTGGGCTTTTGCGGTGATGTTTCCCATGTGGTGGATGAAAGGCCGTGATCCCGATCCGGGAATGTCTGTTGCACCGATGTATGAGCCGCCGGAAAAAATGGGGCCAGCGGAAGTAGGTACGCTGATTGACGGAAGCGTGGACCCTCGTGACATTACATCCGTCCTGGTTGATCTGGCGGTGCGCGGCTACGTGAAGATCGTAGAGACGCAGCACAAGGGCTTTCTCTCTTCGACTAAAGATTATGAGTTCCATCTGCTGAAAGGTCCCAGCCAATGGAACGATCTTACTGACTACGAACGCGCCATGCTGCAGCAGGTTTTTGCGGGCGGCGAGGTTACGTTGCTCTCCAGCTTGACGAACCATTTCTATACCGTACTGCCCATGATCAAAAGCGAAATCATGAGTGCGCTGAAAGCCAAGGGAATGTACACCGTTGATCCTGATTCAGCCGCGGGATATCTGGGACTGGGATTTCTGCTGGTGGCGCTGCCGTATGTCGCGCTTCAAGTGCTGGGCGGTGTTGATTTTCTAAGCTCAATGCCGCTCGCGATTGGCTGCGGATTGATTGCTGTGGCGATCATACTGATTATTGGCAAGCAGCTTACGGCAACCAGCTTGAAAGGCGCGCGCACGCAGGTACAGATCAAAGGCTTCCAGGAATTTATGAACCGGGTGGATGCCGACCGGCTGAAGCGCATGCCCCCAGACACATTTGAGAAATTTCTGCCGTATGCCATGGCGCTGGGTGTGGAACATCGCTGGGCCAAGGCTTTTGAAGGGATTATCCAGAACCCACCCTCGTGGTACCAGGGATACGGCCCAAGTCCGAGTTTCAGCACGTTCTATTTTGTAAATAGTCTGGGATACATGGCGACAACTGCCAGTTCCACGTTTGTCTCGGCACCACGAGCCAGTTCCAGCGGATCAGGATGGAGCGGCGGCGGTGGTGGTGGCGGCGGATTTTCCGGCGGCGGCTTTGGTGGTGGTGGCGGCGGAGCGTTCTAGGATTGCCGCTGAATTCGGGAGAAGCTATCGCGATGATGAGCTTTCAGGGACTCGCCAAACCATCCCGCACTGCTCTTGGTGTTGCCATTCGCAGAGCGTCGCATCAACTTTATGACTCGCCTCCGCTCGTACTGGACGATCCAATCGCTGTCCCAATTCTTGGTGAACGCTATCGCCCCGCACTGGAAGAGGCAGCAGCGTCCATTCATGAGACCTTTTCAGTGTCAATGCGCGCCTGGGTCGTCGTGCGTAACCGATTGGCTGAAGATAATCTCGCGCAGGCCGTCCATCAAGGCGTTCGCCAATATGTTCTGCTGGGAGCAGGCCTGGACACATTTGCGCATCGCAATCCGCATCCTGGTCTCCAGGTCTTTGAGGTTGACCATCCTGCCACGCAACAGTGGAAGCGCGAGCTAGCGCTCTCAAATGGATTGCCAGATCCTTCCTGCCTGCATTACGTTCCGGTGGATTTCGAGCGCCAGGACCTAGGTCAGCAATTGGCAATTAGTGCTCTGGATCTTGCGGCTCCAACTGTGTTCGCATGGCTTGGGGTGGTGCCGTATCTTACGCATCGAGCTTTTCGAACGACTCTTGATCTTATTGAACGCTTCCCTGAAGGTAGCGGCGTCATTTTTGATTATGCCTTACCTCGCGAGGCGCTGGCGTCACATGAACTGGCAGCGCGTGATGCGCTCTCTGCTCGCGTTCAAAGGCTGGGAGAGCCCTTTCAACTGTTCTTTACCCCTGAAGAGATCAAGATTGAGCTGGCTCAGTTTCAGCGCGCGGAAGATCTGAATGCCACGCAACTGAATGCCCGTTACTTCGCCAATCGTACAGATCGATTGAACCTTCTGAGCCGCTCGGCGAATATTGTGTGCGCATGGCGGTGATTGGGTCTCGCCGACAACCCTGAGGCTCCGCTCGAACAATTATTTAACAACGGCGATAGGCTGTTGCATTCCGTAAGCAACGTCAGCTTGGAATGTGGATAACCAGATCAATCTGGCACGGTATGGGCGTCCGATCACGTTTGGCGGGGATGTACTTGAATTCGCGAATGGCCGAGAGCAGAGTTTGCTCAATTTTAGGCGTTGCCATTCCAGAAGTGAGCCGCGCATCAGCCACCCGGCCATCAATATTGATGGTGACTTCTACCGTTAGATATTGCTCGAAACGCGGTGGAAGCTCGTCTGCCGAAATGGTTGGAATCACTCCAGAAGTCTGAACCGCAAGATCATAGTGAATTGTGGAGAACCCATAGATCAAGCGTTGCTTGATACCCATCATCAACCCGGCAGTAGCCTGTTTTGCATGGGCCCGAATAATCTCCACTCCCGCAGCGTCCCCCTCAACACTGGGATTTAGTATGCGTGCCTTCTTTTTACTGCGTGGCTGGTGAAACGGGCTGGCCCGTGGCGTGCCTTTTGGTGGAGGCTCGTACGCCACTTGAGCTGCTCCAGAGCCTGCTTGGACCACCTCATATTTAGTTGGGACAATCTGGGGCGCTGTTGCGTGTCGCACCAGAACCACAACCAAGACCACCAGGTGCGCCAGAACTGACAGTGAAAAGAACCACACACGGGGGACGGTGTTGCTGGGGACAAATATCTGTTGTTGATTTAGCATCCAGCCGTGAACCTTCTTCTCCGTCGACTCTTTTACGTCCACCCAAGCGTACCTTATAAAATAAAGAAGCCGCCACAAATAAAGACTTCTACAACAAGAGATCGGTAGCCGTCTTAACTCTTGCATGGTGGGAGGAAGTACCTGCTCTCGCCACGAAATTCGCTTTTTTATCCAGCAACCATGAAGTTGCTTCCGGCAGCTCTCGATTCCTCTTGTCCCACTGTAAACACGTAAGGCAAATCCGACATCCTATTAACCCAGAGGAACTACTATGGCCGAGAGCAGGAACAACAGCTCAGACATCCCTAATTTTGATACTTATCCGTCAACTCCGCCAGATCGACTGCTTGATACCAAGAGCGCTGAGAGATCTGCTCTGGAGGAGCGGGCCGCCGAACTCGGCGCTGCCGCAGGCAGAATTGCCGTGATCTTACGGCAAACCAAAGAAAACGTGGAAAACCTGGCGCAGCGTGGAATTTACGATCGCATGATCAATTTGGCGGAAAACGCCAAAGTCCGGACAGAAGACATGCGCCGCAGGGCGACCGACCGTGTCCATGAGATGACACATACCGCGCAGGACAAAGCTGCGGAACTCGGGACCCAAGCCAGAGAAAAGACAGCGGAACTGGGCAGGCAAGCGCGTATCAATTATTTCCGTGCCCGCCTAAAGGCCAAGCAAACGGCGCGGGACTACCCGGTGGAAACGGCGCTGGCTGCTGGGGCCGTGGGGGTGTTGGTCGGCGTTGCACTAAGAATCGGGAGGTCGAGACGTGCATACTGAGAAAAACGTGCATACTGAGAAATCCATTGCAACCATCCTGTCTGAGACCAAGGACGAACTGAAGCAGTTTGTAACCACTCGGGTCGACATTTTAAAAGCGGAGATGAACGAAAAGATTGCCCGCATGAAGGCAGTGATTCCGCTGGCTGTTGTGGCCGCCCTGTTCCTGGTTACTGCGTGGATGGTCTTCACTTTCGCGCTGATCGCCTGGGTGCATGGGCTCTTTGGCGCCGGTCTTTACGCGTGGTTGTGGGCCAGCCTGATCGTCGGGGCGGTTTATTTGTTGATTGGAGGCATAGCCGGGTGGCTTGCCTATTCTGAAATCATAGCCACCAAATTGACCCCCACCCGCACGCTGAAGGTGCTGCAACAGGACCAAGTCTGGATACAGAATGAAGCGAGGACAGCATGACCGAAGGAATCCCTGTAGACGTACTGGAAAAACGCGCAGCCGACGAACGCCGCCAGTTGCATAACTCAGTGCAGCAACTGCGAGAAAGCGTACATGAGCGGCTTGACGTTAAACGTAACGTAAGAAACCACTTGGGGATGGTTTCCGGTGCAATGGCTGCAATCGGGCTGATCCTGGGCTATGGCGTAGCCGGCATTTTCACCCGAGACTAGGCTCTGGACGTCCGCTTAGCCCGCAAGCTAGCGGCGCTAAGGTTTTTGCTGGATCGAATGGCTGCTCGGCGTGTGCCGCCCGGCAGCCATTTACTTTATAGCGTCTTTATTGGGCTTTTCTGGCCAACTAAGTTGAAGACCATCTACTCTGCTTTGCTTTTTCGTGGTATAACCCTCATTCATCGACTTTCCAACCGTTTAAAAATGCCCTTTATCCCCGGGAAAGGGCGTTTGCTGAGGAGTGTAGTGAATGTCAGAAGAGGCTAGAACAGGGAAACGGTTTCCGCTGGAATTGCCGATCAAGATCCACGGCAAGGGCGGGGACGAAGGCGCCACCACCGGAAACATGAGCGCCGCAGGCGTATATATTATGGCCGATTTGGACCTGGCCATCGGCTCCAACATTGAATTTGATATAACCTTGCCGGCCAATGTGCTGGGAACGCCCGGAGACGTGGAAGTTCATTGCACCGGACGGGTGGTGCGCAAGGACGCAAGCGCGGCTGCCGCGGCCGGCGCGAACTCAAATTCCACCACCAAGAAAAAGAAATCCAAGAGCGGCGTTGCTTGCGTGATTGACCAATATAAATTTATCCGCAAGAGCAAAGGGGCCAAGTAATGCTGAAGATCATATTGGCTGACAACCAGGCAATCTTCCGCACCGGCGCGGCAAAAGTAC
Organism: Terriglobia bacterium; assembly: GCA_963831465.1. Lineage (GTDB taxonomy): Bacteria > Acidobacteriota > Terriglobia > Terriglobales > Acidobacteriaceae > Angelobacter. Next base: position 47,429 of record CAWHQH010000032.1, read on the forward strand.
TGGCCGTGGAAGATGATTTGCGCATTGTGGCGCAGGCGGAAAACACTGAAAAGATGATGATGGCGCTGGAAAAATTTCATGCCACGGTCATGATCTTTGGCGTTGAGACCCATCCCAGCCTGCCCACCGTAGTGGAGACGGCGAGAAAATTCAAGACCAAGCTGGTGGCGATTGCCGAAACCGGACAGGATTCCCGGCACTACCTGACGAACGGCGTCCACGGCGTGATCTACCGCAACGTGAGCGGCGAATCACTGGTGCAGTGCGTGCGCAAGGTGAGCAAAGGCGAAACCTGGGTGCAGGACACGCAGGAAAGCAAAGAGACCGCGGAGAACGACCTGGTTGGCGCGCGCGTCCGCGACCGACTGACGGCTAAAGAACTGAAGATTGTTGCGCTGATTGTGCAGGGCTACAAGAACAAAGAAATCGCCACACAACTTGGCACGACGGAGCAGGTGATCAAGAATTATCTGCGGAACGTCTATGACAAAATTGGTGTTTCTGACCGGTTGGAACTTGCGCTCTTTACAATTCACCATCGTATATTGGCTGAAGCAGCGGCGACATCAGTGGCGGCAACCGCGGCCCCGGCGGCGCGGTAGAGCAAATCCTCAAAATCAGTGTGGCCCCGAATTTCTCGGGGCCAATTTTTACCTGCTCACCGGTCGATCGGAACGAGGGGCGGATTGGAAACCCGTCGCGAGACCCAACAGCTCATCGCACCTCATTTTGGGGGCGATTTTCCGGTCATCCATTGCAATTCCTTCTCAATGCAAGTTCCATCATCAGAGGGCTGGAGACCCGCGCTCCACAAATTTTTAGAAGACGTAAACTAATCCATGGTCAAGAACCACAGCCCGTGCCGTGGATGAATTGCTGAATTCATTAAGCGGTGTTTAGGAGCTGATCATGCTTTCGGCGAAGCGACGGTTAGTTTCGATCACGTTTGGCGAATGATTTGATACTGTTCCGTCGCCGCCTTAGAACAAACCTAAATCACGGCAGGGTTTTCGCAATCTCCGGGCCTTCCTCTGCTGCCTGTTTTGTAGGTTGCGGCTGAAGATGGAACTTAGTCAAGCCTTCTTTGAGCACTTCGAAAGCTTCTTCCGGCGTGTCTACCATCGTAAAGCCGTTTACGTCTTCCGGAGAGATCGTTCCGGCATCGGCCAGTGCTTCGAGATTCAGCACGCGGTTCCAGTATTCCCGGCCATACACAATCACCAGAATTTTCTTGGCCAGCTTGTGGGTTTGCGCCAGAGTAAGGATTTCAAAAAATTCGTCCAGCGTGCCAAAGCCTCCGGGAAAGACCACCAGAGCTTTTGCCAGGTACGCAAACCAGTATTTGCGCATGAAGAAATAATGAAACTCAAAATTCAGTTCCGGGGTGATGTACGGGTTGGGATACTGCTCAAACGGCAGCCGGATATTCAGGCCAATCGTTTTTCCTCCGGCTTCACGCGCGCCACGGTTCGCGGCTTCCATAATTCCTGGCCCGCCGCCTGAAGTCACCACAAACCTATGACGCTTTCCCGGAAGCGTCAGCGTCCATTCGGTAAGCATGCTCGCCAGCCTGCGGGCTTCTTCGTAATAGCGTGCCATCTCGACTGCTGCGTGCGCGCGCTTCAGCGCTGCTTGCAGTGCATCGCGATCTTTGCTCCCGGGCTGTTGGTCTGGCGACGCAGGCTTCGCCGATCCCGGTTTTTCCAGGATTGTCAGGGCATTCTGCGCGTCGGGCAGACTGGCAAAGCGCGCAGAGCCAAAAAATACCACGGTGTCCTGGATTTTTTCGCGCCGAAACCGTGATAACGGCTCCTGGTACTCCGAAAGGATGCGCAAAAGCCGTCCATCAGGGCTGTTCAGGAACTCCGGATTGAAATACGCCATGGGAGCAGGAAGCAACTCCGGCATTGGCTCTTCAGCGTCAGGGTTTTTATTGCTGTTTTCCATTCGATCTATGTACAAGATTTATTGTGTAAATATTTGCGCCTTCAAACTCGATCACGATAGCGGACAGCTTCCACCACGCCAAGCCATATATCCAGGAGACCAAGTCCGGAAACCGCTCCGCGTACAAAGCCCAATTGCACAAAATGCTGGAACCCGGTCCATTGTGCGGTCCATCCATCGCTGAACCAGAAGCGTGTCCAGGGAAGAACAATCAGCACCAATCCTAGTTCGATGCAAAATAGAACATAGACAACCACAAAGACACGCTGCAGCCACACGGGCATTTCAGCGCTGTTCTCCGGGGCCGGTTCAGTCGGCTGCGCTGGAGTGGGGTCGTCGATATTCGTTGAAGTAATTTTCAAAAGATTTAGGGAATTTGTTGTCCAGTTTTCTTTAGTTGGATGCAATAGAAGATTTTATGCTTTCAGCGTCTTTATCCGGCTCGCCACGTCGCGAAAATCGATGTTCGAGCCATACACTTCCATAAAATTCGTCAAGGCAGCTTTGTTGTCTCCCGCAGCCTGATACGCCGCTCCCAAATCATAATAAATGCTGCAGCGGCTGCCGCTGTCCAATCCGGGCAATTGCAGGGCTTTTTGGTACCAGCGGACGGCTGCTTCAGGCGCGCCCTTATCCACCAGGCACTGCGCCAGCCATGTCAAAGCCTGTATGGGTTGAGAGAACGGAGCGCCACGATCGACCGCGTGACAAACCTTTTGCAATTCGCCAATCGCTTCATCCAGCAGGCCCATTTCCTTGAATGCAATGCCAAGGTTATAGTGCGTTTCCGGATCTTCTTCGGGCTCGGCCGCTTCAGATGTCTCTTCCTGCAGTTCAGAAAGAATGTCGCTCAGCACGTTGGCGGATTCCGTGTCCTTCATCTCGCCGTTAAAGCGTTTCTCGATCACCGGGGCGGGAGCCGCTGCCATTGCGGGCGTTGGAGTGTGTAACGTGGTGGCTGGCGTTGGTTTGGGAGCGAAATCGGCAAGGTCTGACTGCTCCAGGTCCTGAAGAAAGTCCCCAAGTATGTCTTCTGTCGACTGCGCGGCCTGTGCTGTGGGCGCTGGCTGCGCTGGTGGTACCCTTTTCGGTGTCGGCTTTGGCTTGGGCGGCGGCTCAACGATGTCGAGAACATTCTCCATCTCCATCGCAGGTTCAGCCTGTGCAGCTAACGGTTGATCTTCAATAACCGGGACTGCGGGAAGCGGTTCTGGAACAGAAGGCTCCTCAACTTCTACGGGAGCAAACGCCGCCGAAGCTTCTTCAATTTCCAGCGGCGTAGCTTCAACGGCCGGGGCGCCGCCTTGGCTTGTCCCTTGGAAACCTGGGCTATGAGATCGGTGACTTCGGGAGCGTCAGGCGCAAGCTCGGTCAAATCCAGAATCGCGGTCTTCGCCTGGTCCCACATCTGTTGCGAAATGTAGAAATGAATTTCCTGAATTTTGTCCGCAACTAGGGTGGAAATATCAGGCTGCTCGGGTTTTATTGAAACCACAGGCTCCAGAGGCATTTCGGCGGGGCTCGCCGGCTCTGCTGCAATTTCCTGATATGACTGCACCTCAAGTGCAGGAGCCGGAGACTCTTCCGGCTCAACTTCAATCATTTCTTCCCACTCGTTCGAGAGATCGATCTCCGCCGGTTCAGGCGCAGCGGCGCGCGCAGGCTCATCCATCGCAACCGGCTCAAGATTTATTTCTACAGGTGGTGGGCTGACTGATGATGCAGCCGCAGGTACCACGTCAATCGCGGCACTCACCACTGTCTCAGGCTCTACAACAATGTCAGCGGCATCGAACGAAAATTCCTGGACTGAAGGCGCAGCTTCCGCTTCAAGTTCAACGGGCGCTTCAGCTACAGGTTCAGGCGGAGCGGCAGGCTTGGTTTCAACCGGAATCGGCGGCCAAGTGGCTTTCGCGGCGGCTGGAGCAGGAGGTGGCGCGCACGGGAGCGGCTGTTGCAGGTGCGCGCAGGGCAAATTTCTTTGCCGCTTCAAGATATTTTGCCGCCTCGGCTGGGTGGCCCAGTTCGTCATAAATTTTGCTCAGATTCTGGTATATGCGGGCAGCATCGCCATAGCGCTCAGCTCGCGCATACAAACTGGCCAGCCTCTGGTTGAGATTCACATCGTGCGGGGCCAGCGGCAAAGCGGCTTCCAACGGTGGAATCGCTTTTGCAGGAACGTTGTAAGAAACATACAGTTCGGCATCCGTCAAAGCGGATTCAATGGCCTTTTCCGTGGGAGGATCGTAACTCTGCTGCACTGGGGGGGCTGTCTCATCCAGCTCCTCCACCATGAAGGCCTGTGCCGCTTCTTCGGGTGTGAGGATGCGCGTAGCTGAATCCTCGCCCAGCTTGGCCAACATCTGTTTGTGGTTTTGGGCATGGAGGGCGTTTTCCGGCTCCATCTGCGTGAGCTTCTGGTAGAGATCGCGGGCTTCGGCAAAATTGCCTTTTTGCGCCGCCGCATGCGCCTGTATCTCAATCGTCTCTGCGGTCTGCGCGTGGCCGCCTGATTGATTAGTCAGGCGGTTCAAAATCGCCAGCGCCGCCGGATTGTTCTTCACCCGGTTGGTCAGTGGGCCTAGCGCCTCCTGCAATGCCGCAGCGTTGCCGCCGAACAGGCGCTCGGAATGTTTTTCATACAGGCGCAATGCATTCTCTTCGCGATTGTTGGTCACATACCACTGCGCCACGGTGCTTACGCCGGTAGAGTCATTGTGCTTCGCCAGCAGCTTCTCGGCGACTTCTTCCACTCCATCCGCGTTGCCGGTATGAAGGTTCGCGCGCAAAAGAGCCCGCAAGCCGTCTGGCTTGGAATCGAGATCAGGGACCTGCTCCAGATACCCGACTGCTGCTTGGCTGTCGCCAGCTTCCACAGCAATTAGCCCACGTAGCATCAGCGCGCCGGTATTGGCGGGATCGAGTGCAAGCACTTTGCCCAGTGCTTCTTCCGCTGCGGTATAAGAACCGCGCGCGTAAAGCGACTCCGCCGCGCTGAAATAAATGTTGCGGGCATCATCTTTCTTGCCCAGTTTTGTGTAGAGATCGGCTAGCTTTGCCTGCGTGTGGGCATTTTCAGGATCAAGTTCCAGGATCTTCTGGAACACTCTGGCCGCTTGTGCGTTGTCGCCCGACTTTAAAAGATGGTCGGCCACCTGCATGTAGTGGACGCGGGCGTCATTATAGAGACCCTGCTGTCCATAAAGTTCCGCCAGCTTCGTGGTGTTCTCAGAGTTATACGGGCCAATCTTGGTCAGTTTCTTGTAAATGGCAATGGCTTTAACGGCAAAGCCGTTTTGCGCGTATTGGTCGCCAACTTTTTTGAAGTAATAGGTGGCCTGATCGTTGTTGCCCACGCGTGCGTAGAGGTCCCCAATCGTGTTCAGGACCGTCAGGTCCTTGGGGTCTTCTTTGATGACCTTCTCGTATTCAGAAATCGCGTTAGGCAGCTTTCCCTGCTGAACAAACTTCTCCGCCTGCGCGAGGACCTTTACTTTGTTGAAACCAAACCCGAGTGCCATAAAAAATCAATCAATCTTCAAGGGCAGCCTTTCCAAATGCCGTGGGAAACCGTGCACAAGTGTAATTGGGGCTAAAGTACCATAGAGAAACGGCGAAACCCAAGCCACATGGGGTAATCGTTAGTGCATGTCGGTTATTTACCTTAAAGGTTCAGGCAAGCCCCCGCATTTCCGGCTGAAGCCTTGAGGTTTGAGTTTAAACCATCGGACGACGGCTATTTTGCCCACAGCCGGCTTTTCGACCCAGCGGCCTTTATGCCGAACAAGAAACAAGGCCCCGATCTTCTCGAGGCCTCGCGTTCTGGCTGATGCTGTCGGATGATGCTGAGGGCTACTGCGGAAACGGCACACCCTTTGTCCCTGACGCCAGGTTTGCATTGCAAGGCAGATTGGTCGGCTGGCTGGCTGGCGATGGAGGATTCAGGTTGGGGGAGGAGAAGTCAAAAAACTCTTCCATATCTGCCTGGGCTGCGTCACGAGCGTTGAGGCTTGGGAGATTGAAGCGTTTCTCCACGAACTTCAACACTGCGGTGTAGTCCATGGGCGTATGAGAAACATAATGCGGCTTTGCGAATGGCGACACGATGATTAACGGCACGCGGAAGCCGGTGCGGATGAAATCGTCATTCGGATCTTTTCCGGCAATAAGGTCGCGCGGCTTAATGCCGTCCGGACTCGGCACATGCATGATGGCCGCATCGGTTGGATATTTTCCCGCGACCACCGCCTGACCGGATGCGCCTACCGAAAGTTCCAGGATAGGCCGTCCGTCAATTATTGGACTCACATGGTCAAACAGCCCTCCGCCTTCATCAAAGGTCTCGATAAAAATCGAGTCTTTCCATGAAGGGCTGTTGATCAGCGCTACAAACAGAGAATTCACGAAAGCTGCCCCGGGCTGTATGTTGTTGGTCTTTCCTGGATGCTCATCGCGACCTGATGAGAATCCCGGCTCAATGTAGGAGAATGCCGGCAGAGTATTGTTCTGCACGTCCGTCAGAAACTGAGAGATGGGAACGATGTGGTCTTCTTTGGTGGCGCCATAGGGCTGAAAGTTGCGCAGAGTTGTGATCAGTTTTCCGTCGGGCTGGCGATCCACCGAATAAATCTTCCAGGAGATGCCCGCCGCATCCAGCAGTTGGAAAATTGTTTTGGCCGTTAGCTGAGTATTGCTGTCCTGCGGCGGATGCACCAGTCCCTGTGATGTTGCCGCCATGGCGTAGAGCCGGGTATCTTCCGTCTGTGCAGGCTCAGGATTGTACCAGCGATCAGAAGTGGCAAACTGCGTGGCAAACCAGTAGGGCGACGGCATATCTGCCTGCGTGTAATAACCCATCGAGCGGACGCCCTTGGTGTCCGGATCGCCATCGAAAATCGCCAAACCCGCGGCGGTGTGGACAAAGCCATCCAGAAGGAGGGGAGCACTGTCACTGGTATCAAAGCGGTTGGCATTGCCGTGGCTCTCCAGCCATGCTGCCGATGTGTTGTAGATACAACTGGTGGCCAAATGGAAGGTGCGTATGAACTCTGGCGGATCGCCGGGATTGACCTTATCGACCGGATTGGTGAAATCCGTTTCCAAGTCATCGGCATCTCGTCCCAGGCCCAGACTCGCGGTAGTCATTAATCTTTCCGAAGTACGCATCGAAAGACCGGTTCTCCTGCATCATGAAGATGATGTGATTCACACTTTGGAGCGTGCCGGTAGGAGTGGGAGAGGGAGATGCCGACGGGGTCGGCGTTGGCGTGGGGCCTGGGCTTGCGCCAAGTCCCTGGCACCCTGTGAGGATAGTAAGCGACAGCACGGCAAAGACAGCGGCGAACGAAATTCTTTTTAAGTGGGTCATAACGCCTTGGGTGGACAAGTTGTCCGCAACTGCTGAGGCTCAGAGCGATGCAACAGCAGGAGCTCTGGCCACAATGTGAGATGTCATCCCTTAGGACTAAAGTTGGATGTAGCTGGATTTACTTAGTTTTGACATCCCGAGCAGGTGTTCTGACATCTGAGGTTTTTAGCTGCTCTCAACGAGATTTGGTTGGGAACAAACTTCGTTTAAAGACCCTGGGGACTGATAAATGAGAATTGCAGTTGTTGGATCTGGTTACGTTGGGCTGGTAGCAGGCGCCTGCTTCGCTGAATTAGGCCACCAAGTTGTTTTAGTCGATAACGATGAACGCAAACTTGCCGAGCTCCAGCGCGGCGAGTGCCCTATTCATGAAAAATTTCTTCCTGAGCTGCTTGAGCGTCACCGGGGCAAAAGCCTGGACTTTACAGGCGACCTGGCCGAAGCCGTACGGCGCAGCCAGCTGATTTTTGTTGCGGTAGGCACACCGCCTAAGGACGACGGTGATGCCGATCTTTCTTATGTCGAGTCGGTCGCTCAGGGAATCGCCTGCGCCATTGACGACTACAAGGTTATTGTGGAAAAGAGCACGGTCCCGGTTTACACCAACAGCTGGGTAAGAAAGATCATGCTGCTGAATGGCGCGCCCGCTGAGCTGTTTGACGTGGCTTCCAATCCGGAGTTCCTAAGGGAAGGAACGGCAGTGGCGGATTTCCTTTATCCTGACCGCATTGTTGTTGGCGCCGATAGCGAGCGTTGCGCCGACCTGCTGGCCGAGGCCTATCAGCCTCTGGTGGATGGCAGCTATTTTAAGAAACCTGACGCCATCCCTGGCCCGGTGGCTGGCCCGTTCAAGGCGAATTTACTCCGCACAAGCGCCAAAAGCGCAGAGCTCATCAAGCATGCCTCAAACGCTTTCCTGGCCATGAAAATTTCCTTTATCAATGCTGTGGCCAGTGTGTGTGAAGCTGTGGGCGCGGATGTGGAGCAGGTCCGTGAGGGCATCGGGACAGATTCCCGTATAGGCCGGCGTTTCCTCTCGCCCGGAGTAGGTTACGGCGGCTCCTGCTTCCCCAAAGACCTTCTGGCATTCCGTTCCGTAGCCCGCGAGAACGGCTGCCACTTTGGCCTGCTGGACGAAACGGTAAGAGTGAATGAAGAGCAGCGCAACCGCTTCCTGCGTAAGGTCCGCAAAGCGCTCTGGACTTTAAAAGGTAAGAAGCTCGGTGTCCTTGGTTTGGCGTTCAAGAATGGTACCGATGATCTTCGTGAATCCCCGGCTGTTTCCATTATCAAGGCCCTTCTGAAAGAAGGATGTTCGGTTACGGCTTACGATCCGGCCGCTATGGACCGAGCCGCCGAGGAATTCGGGCCAAACAGCGCGGTAAAGTTCGCCAGCGGGCCTTATGAAGCGCTGGAAGGCGCGGATGCCTGTCTGGTACTTACAGAATGGGAAGACTTTGCCGCTCTGGATCTCAATCGTGTGAAGAAGTTGCTGCATTACCCCATTGTGGTGGACGGCAGAAACCTCTTCAAGCCGGCTTCAATGGAAGCCGCAGGGCTTAATTATTACAGTGTGGGACGTCCTGACGTTGTGGGTGAGCGCGCCGTGGCGATCAAGGCTTCCTTAAAAGCAGAAGCAGCAAAACAGAATGAAGCAGCCTAGTTTATGCGGGGCGTGAAAGCGCGGTTTCACAGCCTCGGCAAAGACTCGGGCGATCAGTGGTTCAGAAAAAAGTACTCTGGAGTCGGGCCATGCTTTCGGTTGTAGTTCCTATCTATAACGAAGAAGAAAACATCCCTGCTTTTCACTCCGCGATACGCTCCGTAATGGAGAGTATGGAAGAGCATTGGGAGGTTGTTTACGTGAATGACGGCAGCCGGGATAAATCACTCTCGCTGCTTGTCGAAATCCAGCAGCGCGACCCACGCGTGAGTGTAGTGGAATTTTCGCGCAACTTCGGCCATCAGGCCGCCCTCACTGCAGGGCTTAAGATCGCCAAAGGGGACGCCATTATGCTTATGGATGGCGATTTCCAGGACCCGCCGGAAGTATTGCCCCGTATGGTCAAGGCCTGGAAAGATGGCGCGAAGGTGGTCATCGCCGAGCGCTCCAGCCGCGCTGAAACGGGCCTCCGCGGCAAGCTCTTTCCCTTGTTCTATAAAGTGATGGGCCTGATCTCGGATTTCCCCATTCCTCTGAATGCGGGAATTTTCGGTTTGCTGGACCGTCAGGCAGCCGACGCCATCAATAATCTTTCTGAAGGCAACCGGTATCTTCCCGGCTTGCGCGCCTGGGTCGGCTTCCCAACGGCAATTGTGTATTATGAGCGCGCCGGACGAGCTGCGGGTGAAGCCAAACAGACGCTTCCCAGGCTCTTCAAATACGCCATGGACGCGATTTTCAGCTTCAGCTATAAACCTTTGCGTCTGGGAATGGTCTTAGGTGGTATTGTGCTCGCGTTTACTTTGTTTCTCTCACTGGTAAACTTGGGTAATACCGTCTTCCATCTAAAGTTTTTCGGCGTTATACCGGGAGCAGGGCATATTGGCACTCTGCTGGCCATTTTGTTCCTCGGCAGTGTCCAGCTCATCTGTACAGGATTGCTGGGCGAATATATTGGCAGGATTTACGATGAAGTACGCCGTCGCCCCCTCTATCTGGTCCACAACCTTCATCGTTCAGAGGCAGAAGGCGTGCTGGTTTATAAACGGGAGAAAGTGCTCTCTGCGGTTCAGGATTCCGTCGCATAACAAATTCTATTTCCGGATTTGCACAGCCGCCCCACTCAATGGGGCGGTTTTTTATGGGTAAGTTACCTAGTTCCTCTCTGCGATTCGAGCTCTCAAGCCCAATTCCAGCAGCTTTCCCTCATTTTTTCACCGTAGTACTACACTAAGCGTCAAATCCTAATTAATTAAGGACTCTCCTGATACATCCAGAGTAGATGCACTCGTAACCTCTGCTCCTCAAGCCAAGCACCCTAGACCTGAAGGAGTACGATAGTGAAAAACGCTATTCGGTTATTGATTGCGACCTTGACTCTTGCCACCGCTTCCTTCGCGGGAGTCACGGTGAGCTCCCCCGCAACCGGATCCACCGCAGGATCCCCAGTCCACTTCGTCGCCTCTGCAACATCCACTCATCCGATTACCGCGATGAGAATTTATGTGGACAACCTGAGCGTTTATTTGGTTTCTGCAAGCAGTCTCAACACGTCTGTGACCATGTCGGCCGGCACTCACAGCGTTGTTGTTCAAGCCTGGGACTCAACAGGAGCGGTCTTCAAGACGCCAATGAATCTCACGGTGGGCAGTAGCGCCCCGACACCGACCCCAACTCCGACGGCTACACCAACTCCAGCGCCTGGATTACCTGGGCCTCCGGCAGGAGCCGTGGTAAAAAGCAATATTGACCAGATGCCCTCGTGGGATAGCTGCACAGTATGTGCCGGTGCAAACGCGAAGGGTCCAGTCGCGACCTACTCGATGGTGGAAAACCAGGCATCTCCTTCGCTCGACGCCTTGGCCGCCAAATTCAGCATCAGCGGCACCACCCCGTACTCTGACGCTCTCTGGTGGAAACAGCTTGGAGCTGCGGACACCGCCACTCATCTCAAGTATGACGTGGCTTTCTATATCACCAACCCCGGCGTGTCTCAGGCCTTGGAGTTTGACAATAACCAGTCCAATGGCGTCCACAAGTTTATCTACGGTACCCAATGCAACATCAAGGGGGGCCACTGGGACGTATGGGGCAACGCAGCCGGCAACTGGCTTACGACCGGAATTGCCTGCTCAGCTCCAACCGCTTTTGTGTGGCACCATTTGACTTGGGAATTTCAGCGGACTTCCACCAACGTGATCTTCGTCGGCTTTACCTATGACGGCGTCACTCACTACGTAAACCGCAGTTATCCCGCGCGGGCATCGACAGTTCATGAAATGAATGTGGCCTTCCAGATGGATGGAGATTCTGCGATGCACGCTTATTCCACATGGCTGGATAAAGTCACGTTGACGTACTGGTAGGGTTAAGGTAGGCAAATCCAGAGGGAACTTGCCTCAAAAATCAGTCGCGAGTGTTAATAGCGATTAACATTCATGAATACGAAAAGGGAGCGGGTTTCGATCCGCTCCCTTTGTCTTTTGGAACTAAGTGGCTGCCTTAATCACCTAGTAGTTCGCGATTTTTGGTTTCTCACCCACTCATCCGAAAAGGGTTGAAGCAGAGTAGATCGGTCTTTAGTCTCAGCTTCGCCGTTGGAAATGGCGGCACACAAAAAAATCCCCTGGAGTAAAAAGTAGTGACAGTAAATAAAACAACCAAAAGCATGTCGATTCTCGCAGTTGCACTGTTCCTTTTGGCGGCCGCTTCGCTTCCTTCATCCGCCCAGACAGTCAAGAGTCAGATTCAGAGAATGAGTGGATGGCAAAACTGTGTGGCTTGCGCAGGCGCAAATGCGGCCGGGCCCGGAGCATCCATCTCAACAGCGACTACCTCATCGCCCTCTACGAGCGGTGTATCCAGAGTTTTCTCCATCGCCAGCAGCAACCCCTATGCCGATGCCCTGTGGTGGAAGCAGCTCGGCGCAGCGAATGGTGCTTTCAACCTCAAGTATGACGTGGACTTCTACCTCACCGCGCCTCAGAACGCCCAGGCGTTGGAATTCGACAGCAATCAGGCCAACGGGCACCGCCGCTGGATCTTCGGTACGCAGTGCAACATCGCCGCCGGCCAATGGGACGTTTGGGGCAACGCCAATGGCAACTGGATTCACACCGGCATTCACTGTTCCATGCCTGCAGCGTATAAATGGCACCATCTGACTTGGGAATTCAAGCGCAATGGCAACTATGTTGATTACATTGCCCTCACGATTGACGGCGTGAAGCATTACGTCAACCGCAATTACACCTCAAGAGCCTCCGGCGTAAACGAGCTGAACATAGCCATCCAGCTCGATCTCAAGGGCAATCACGCAGCCTACAAAGAATGGGTTGATAACGCAAAGCTCACCTATTGGTAAACAGAGTTTGTTCCTGTCGGCTCGCTCCCGGGTTTCAGGCCCGGGAGCTTTTTTACGTCCGATAAAATAAAATTCCCCTTTTATTCGCCATTATGGTAAAAATATGTTTGGCTTCCTGATTCGGGAATTCCAACTGCACTTACACTAAAAACAAGAAGTCTCTTTTTAAAGGGGCTGACGCATGGAGACATTAAATGGCCGATGAAAGACAGGAAAAAACCAGGGCGATAGATCTTGCGCTCTCTCAAATAGAAAAACAGTTTGGCAAGGGTTCCATTATGCGGCTGGGGAGCAAGGAAGCCATTGTCCCCATCGCGGTGATTTCTACCGGCTCCATCTCCTTTGACGCCGCCCTGGGTGTTGGCGGCTTCCCCCGTGGACGTGTAATTGAGATTTTTGGCCCGGAATCCAGCGGCAAGACCACGGTAGCATTGCAGGTAATTGCTGAAGCGCAGAAGACGGGCGGCATGGCAGCCTTTGTTGATGCGGAGCATGCTCTTGATCCCATTTACGCCAAAAAGCTAGGCGTGGACGTGGATAACCTGCTGGTGGCGCAGCCGGATTATGGCGAGCAGGCCCTGGAAATCGCCGAAGCGCTGGTCCGCTCCAATGCCATTGACGTGCTGGTAGTCGATTCCGTGGCCGCATTGGTGCCCAAAGCCGAACTGGAAGGCGAAATGGGCGACAGCCACATGGGCCTGCAGGCTCGCTTGATGTCACAGGCGTTGCGCAAGCTGACCGGAATTGTTTCCAAGTCGCGTACCTGCCTGATCTTCATCAACCAGATCCGTGAAAAGATCGGCGTGATGTTCGGCAATCCTGAGACAACCACAGGCGGCCGCGCACTCAAGTTTTATTCGTCTGTGCGCGTGGATATCCGCCGCATCGGCGCTATCAAGGATGGTGACGCGGTAGTTGGCAACAGGACCAAAATCAAGGTGGTGAAAAATAAAACCGCCGCTCCCTTCCGCGAGGCCGAATTTGACATCATGTATGGCGAAGGAATTTCTCGGGAAGGCGATCTGCTTGATCTGGGCGTAGCCAAGGAACTAGTGGAGAAGTCTGGGGCATGGTTCAGCTACAAAGGCGAACGCATTGGCCAGGGACGCGAGAACGTGAAACAGTTCCTGAAAGACAACAAAGACATGATGGTAAAGCTGGAGGCTGAACTCAGGAAAGAGCTCGGTTTGCATATCGTGGTGCAGGAGCCGCCAGCGCCTTCAGTGGAGCAGAAGCAGGCTGCCGCGGCACACGCTAAAATGCCGGCAAGGCGATAAGTTTCATGGCTACTCCACGAAAGCAAAGAGGCGCAGATTTCTGCGCCTCTCCTTTTCTCTCGGCAGCTCTCAGGGACTATGGCAGTAGGCCGTACACGGTCAATTGATTTGCCCCACCAACGTAAACGTGACCGTTGGCTACCGTGGGAGAAGTAAATTTCAGCGCTTTTCCGGCCTGATCACGTGTGCCTGCCTGGGTGCTGTTGTACAGCTCTGTTAATGTCGAGCCGTCATAGGCATGCAATACTGCTGGCCCCGACGTGTTAATGGTTCCATCTGGAGTGCCTCCCACATAAGCGTGTAGATCCAATGCCCACACTACGGAACTGCTGCCATTGGTAGAGATCATTGGAGAAGTCCCGGGGTAAAGAAATACGTTGCTCGTCTGCGCCGTAGGAGCGCTGGAGAGCAATCCGCTTGAGAATGTGAACAACTCCAGCCGTTCATTTACCTCACCAAAATAGATACGAGAGCCCAGTGCTGCCGGGGTAGCAAATAGGCCATTCGTGGGTTCAGGATTTCCAACAGCAACTGTCTCGACATTGCTGTTGGCTGATGAGTTGAATTTGCCCATGCTGGATCGATTGACCAGGTAAATCTTCCCGTCTTTACCTCCTACCACTGCCAGGTTGGGAGCCGCGGCTCCCGTCTGGGTTGAAGGCAGGATTGGGCCCGCGGCGCCTAAATCCAGGTCATTTGCCGTGAGATCGGCAGTGTTTGACGGAGTGAAATAATCTTCCACCACGAGCGCTCCGGACTGCAATGCGAGCTTCAGCACGGCGTTACCGGCATCTCGTCCGCCGGTGTTGAGGTCGAAAGCGCCATTGCCGGTTGCAACATAAATATTGCTTGAAGGATCAGCCGCAGGGCCGTCGCCGCTTTGCCAGATGGCTGAAGCTCCCTTGTTGGGGCTGGTGCAGAAAATTGCTACCTGATGCAGCACGCCGGTTCCAGAGGCACTATAGGCAAAAAGCCAGCCGTTATAGGGAAGGGCATCTCCATTGGAACCAAAGGCGATGTAAACATTGCCATTAAGAAGCAACAAGGCTGGCCGCTGCAAATGCTGTTTAGGGACAAAAGGCACGCGCCCATTGACTGCGAGAGCAGGGTATGTCCCGGGCACCGAACCCTGAATTTTTATCGGCCCTCCGAACTTCTCCGCTCCCGTTGTAAGGCTAAGCGCATGCAGCCGATGGACAATGCTTCCATTTTCGTTGGTGGAAACAGCCACGTATAAGGTGCTGGTCGAAGTATCAATGACTGGGGTGCTGCTGATGCTGATTTCAGGCGCTATCAGAGCGTTGGCAGGCTTTGCGATCGTCGTAATACCAGCCGAAGGGTTAATGAAGCTGCGCTTCCAGAATGGCGTTGTCGTCTTGCCGTCAGCCTCAAACGCGTAGACGCTGCTATGCTCTGTCGCCACGAAAACCACATTGTGTTTCGCCCCGGCAATCGTGAGATTCGCAACATATAGAGGCTGGGCATAGATTTGCCCATCCACGCTGCGGGAGAATAGTTTGCCGAAGATTGACGATTTCACCGTGCTCTTTGTCAATGCAAATTCCTGCAGATTCACCCCGCTGCGAAACTTATCAGCATGATAGGTAAACATGCCGGGATAATCCGTGATCCACACCTGGGCCGAGCCGGTTGCGGTGGGCTGCACCACGCTTGACGCTTTGATCGTGTGGACGCTTCTCTTGGCGGGAGGATGATAGAGACCCGACGTGGAAATGGTCCCTACAGTGGAATTGCCGCCTCGAATTCCATCTACAAACCAGACAACGCTGTGGTTTGTGGTGTTAACTATGGTGGCTGTGTATTGTTGCGGCTCGGTCAGGGTGAGAGAAGCTTTGGCAGGATGAACAGTTACGCCAACTGCGGCAAAAGCGCTGACTCCAACACAAAGCAGGAGCACTGCTAGAAAACAAAGGGTTCGGCCCAATTTCATAAAACACCCACTTGCAAATTGATCTGCTTACATAGGAATGCAGGTGAGCAGCCGCAGGATGGCTTATTCATAATGATAATTCATGGGACCCTGGGATTTACAGGAAGCGTATTCTTACTGTGGCTCAACAATGCGATCATCTTTGATTTAAGAGAGTTCTAAGGGTCATGGCGCTCCTGCTTCTTGCCCTTTATATCAGCCTGTTTCTGTTCGCATATTTTCTCTCAGACAGCATGATCTTTCTGCCACATCCCTCTTCATACCGGGATTCAGCGGACATCCTGAAGATCACTACAGCCGACGGAAAGAAAATTTCCGCAGTCTATCTTCCTAATCCCTCCGCCAAATTCACTTTGCTCGTAAGCCATGGCAATGCTGAAGACCTGGGAGATGACAAATATTGGCTGGACAGCCTGCGCCACGCAGGCTTCAATGTGTTTGCCTATGACTATGAAGGCTACGGAACAAGCGAGGGAAGACCCAGTGAGAAAGCCTGTTATGAAGATGTGGCTGCGGCGTATGAGTTCCTGGCGGTTGATCTGAAGACGCCTCCGGACAGGATCATTATCTTCGGCAGGTCGGTAGGCTCAGGACCGGCGACATACATCGCGGCGAAAAGACCTTCAGCAGGCGTGATTCTGCAAAGCCCTTTCGTCTCTGCCTTTCGTGTATTGACTCGGATCCCTCTGCTGCCGTTTGACAAATTTCCCAACTACAAATACGTCCGACACATTCACAGTCCGATCTTGATCATGCATAGCCGCGGAGATTCCGTAATCCCCTTCTGGCATGGACAAAAATTATTTGCTCTGGCCAATCAGCCGAAGCATTCATTCTGGGCAACAAACGCAGACCACAATGACATGGACTTGGCCAAAGGCTACATGGAAGCTATCCAGTCTTTCGCGGGGTCCTTAGGCGAGGCGCAGCCTGCGTCTCCGCCGCCGCTGCCCGTACCACGAGTGCCGTAATTCAAAAGCCCACCATGACGCTCCCTCAGGATCCTCAATCGGGCCGGGCTTTCCGGCAGTTTTCTTCAACTTCCCCTTTTACTGCATCGTTGCCGGATGGCAAGTTGAACCCACGCCCGGCGGCACGGGAACTCCTGTCGGCGGCGTGGCCCACGGTTTACCAGTGAAATCAAAGAAGTCAAGCAGGTTGGGCTGAGCTGCGTCCCTCTTTGTCAATGCAGGCAGACCAAAGCGCTGTTCCACAAAGTGGATTACGGCTGTGTGGTCCATAGCTGTATGCCCCACGTAGTGACGACGCGCAAACGGTGACACGATGATGTTGGGCACACGGAATCCCAGTTGCGCTCCAAAACCCTGATTTCCCGCCGCGGCTGCATCGGCCGGATGCGCGCCAGGACTATCAGGACGCAAGTCGCAATGGTTGGTATAGACACCCGCAGTCGTCGGCGGGCAAGGCAAGAATCCGTCAGCATTTACCGCGATGGGCGCAATATCTCCTTCCATGCTGGCCAGTGCCGCGCTGGTGTTCTGGTTGGTGTGGCCGGGGACCGGCGGCACGTGGTCATACGGCCCGCCGCCTTCGTCAAAGGTAAAGAACAAAGCTGAACTCGCCCCATGATGGGCTGGACATAAGCGCGTTGATAATGTTCGAAATCTGGGCCTGGCCGGAGAGAATCGACTGGCCGGAGCCGGGGTGCTCGTCGCCATGGCCGAAATTAGCTTCGACATAGGCAAATTGCGGCAGCGTATTATTCTGCGCATCAGTAAAGTACTGGCTGATAGGCGCAATGTGCGTAGCGTCAACCGTCAGAACTCCGCTGGAATTCCTGAAGATGTATTTGCCGCTATAGGTGAAGTAGGTGAAGGTCGTGGACGGAGCGCCATTGGCATTGGTGGTGGAATAATAAATTTTCCAGGAAATATTGTGTTGGTCCAGCAACTGGAAAATGGTGGTGGCCGTGAGCTGAGGCGCATGATCGTCATTGCCGGGATCAAACGCATATCCCTGCGTCGTGCCTCCAGACATCGTTGCCAGCCGATTGGGGATTGTCTTGCTCGCGACGGGCGAGAACCAGCGGTCTGAGAGCGCAAACTGCGACGCCATAAAGTAGTAATAATTTAGTTCGGCTGCGCCGGTCGTGCTGGTGTCCTCATAGAAGGCCATGGCGCGCTGCCCGGCCAGATCTGTAAATGCGCCGCTGCCACTGCCCGATTTTGCAAACCCTTCTGCCGTGTGGACAAAGCCATCCATCAGGATTGGCCGCGTAGTGGTGAAGTCGAACCGGCTCACATCGCCAAAGCTTTCCAGCCAGGCAGAACTCATATCGTCCAGGCAGGTGCTGGTGGTATGGAAGAGCGGGAACACCGTGCCTTCATCGTTTTTGTTGAAAATGGTGCTAAGCTTGTCGTCGATTCCGTCTACATCGTATTCGCGCTGATCGTCGCCAATATTCCAGCCGTGCGCCTTGCGATACGGGTTCAACATTCCAAAGTAGCTATCAAAGCTGCGGTTTTCCTGCTGCACGAAAATAATGTGGTTGACGGCAGCGATGCCAGGTCCCGGAGTCGGAGTGGGCGTTGCCGTGGGAGTGGGCGTTGGGCTTGGTGTCGGCGTAGCGGTCGGCGTGGGTGTGGGAGTCGCTGTTGGAGTTGGGGTCGGAGTCGGAGTCGGAGTTGGTGAAGCCGCTACGGTGATGCTCTCTGACGAGGAAAAGAAGAAGCCGGTGGAATCCCAAGCGCGTATCACGATTGCGTGCTTTCCTGCCGAAAGAGACAAAATGGCGCTAAGAGACGAATTCGCGCTCTGGGCCTTCTTCACCGAATCGATGTACATGATCATCGAGGTAATCGTATGCTCATTGTCTCGGGCGCCGGCTGAAAAAGTTACGGGAGAAGCCACCGTCGCTCCGCTGGCCGGGGAGCATATCTTGACCGTTTTATCGACGGTGGTGGTGCATGCCGCTGAAGCCACGTTTGCCGAAGCGAGAAGGAAAGTTGCAGCCAGAAGAGTGCGAAGTGAGATCATCAGGGGCCCCGTTTCAGAAACAAAATTGCCGGCAAAATGTCACGGCCAAGCCAAATCCGTTGACGTAGCCCGCCGCCGCAGACCCACTTTGTTCCTGCAATTAGGAGAGCACCCGCTATTTCAGGGTTGTCCCAGAAATTTTACTTAGTTCAGGTGGCTCTCTGTGTGGCCTGCATGCCGATGTATGTGGCTTTAAGGGATTAAGAACTTATTATCTTGTTGGTAAGAAGTTGCCAAATAGTTGCATTTAAGGCCAAACAAGCTAGAATGGCCCGCAATGGGGGTAGGGCGGCAATTAATTTGGTTTAGAGGTCAATTTATGCGTTGGTTTATGCTTTGCCGTGCGCTCACACTCTCTCTGCTTGCACTACTGTTCGTGGGCGCTTTTTCCCAAACCAGCACGAGCCCGCAAGATGTTTTGCACTCCGACCAGACACTCCGCACGAATACGCGGCTAGTGGTGGTAGATGTGGTGGCCACTGACAACAGCGGGCAGGTAATTTCAGATATGAAGCCAGATGACCTCAAGCTTTTGGAGGATGGCAAACAGCAGCAGATCAGCAGCTTTACTTTTCATCCGCCGGGGAAGACTGACGCCATTTCAAGCATCTCTCTCCCGGCCAATGTGGTGACGAACGCGCCTGCATTCCATGCCAGCAGCTTGAATGTAATGCTGTTTGACACGGTCAATGGAGACTTTGGTGAGCAAGCATACGTAAAAGAGCAACTCTTAAAGTATTTTTCTCAGGCACAACTTTCGCATCCCATTGCGCTCTTTGCCATGGAAAGCCATTTGGTAATGTTGCATGACTTCAGTACAGATCCAGTGGCGCTGAAGAGTTCAGTAGAAAAATTCAGGCCCCCGGCGCGCTTCATCAACGGAGAGACGGCAACATCGCGAGCCTCAGCATTTACTACGTTCGGCGATGCTCATACCAGTGAGCGTGACATTGAGACCACGCTTAACCAATTGAATGCTTTGGCCAAGACGCTGTCCGGTTATCCCGGGCGCAAGAACTTGATCTGGCTCTCAGAAGGCTTTCCCATGAATCTTTTTCCCGACATGACCAACAAAGCCAGCAGTGCGCTTATCCCGCAAAAATCCGAGTCTTCCGGCATGGGCGGCGGAACTCAGGGCGGGACCATTGGCAACGGAATGGAAGGTACGGGGCACGGCAATTACAAGGACTACGCCTTTCTGATCAAGAAAGTCTCCGATGCGCTGATGAATGCTCAGGTGGCGGTTTATGTCGTGGACGCCGGTGTAGTAGGCAAGGATGAACGCATGGCTTCGCACGATACCATGAGAGACGTGGCCGATCGCACCGGGGGTAAGGCCTTCCTTAATACCAACAACCTTGTCGCCAGCATGAGCAGCAGCGTGGATGACGGCTCAACGTATTACACCCTGGAGTATTATCCCAGCAATAAAACCTGGGACGGGAAGTTTCGCACAATTCAGATCAACAGCAGCCGTCCCGGCGTGAAGCTGCGTTACCGGCAGGGATACTATGCGTTGGATCCGGAAAAGATCCATCAGGCGGATTCCGATGCTCTGGCGGAAAGTTTTAGCCGATCACTGGAGTTTGACGCGCCTGCTGTAACACAGGTCATATTCCAGGCACAGGTGCAGCCTCCTTCAGAAAAGAACAAGAAAGTAGTAGTCACTTTCCACATTGATCCGCGAACTCTGGCCTTCGAAAGGAAAGATGACGGCGCGGAGTTTGCCCGATTAAGCTGCACCGTGTGGGCCTATGGCAAAGACAAAGATAAGCCGACAATGTCCAGCGGCACGGTGAATGCAAATCTGAGTGCCAAAGATTATCAACAAATGATGCAACAACGCTTCTTGCCTTGCGATCGCCAGCTTGACTTGAAACCGGGAACTTACGCATTGCGTATGGGCGTGCTGGATCGCGCGTCCAATAAGATGGGCACAGCCACGGCTCAGGTCGTAGTGCCCTAAAGCAGTGCTAATATCCTTGTTAACGATAGTTTGTTCCTAAATTTTTTTAGAACGGCACTCTGGATATTAATGTCCTCATAGGTTATAGTGCTATAACTTCCCCCTTGCCATACCCCCTGAGGAATTTCAATGAAACAACATTTTGGGTATTTTATTGTCGCCATCTTCTTAGTGCTTGCTTCTTGCTGTCTGTACTCGCAGGCTGAACAGTCTCAGGAAAGTCAGCCTGCGGATACTCAGAAACCTCCGGAATACGTGTACAGGACCACTACCAGACTTGTAATTCTGGATTTGGTTGCTACTGACGCTCAGGGACGCACTGTGCCGGATTTGAAGCCGGAGGAAGTCCAGGTTTTCGAGAATGGCAAGGAACAGACGAAACGGGACTTTAGTTTTTTACATCCAAATCCGGAGCAGGCGGCGCAGCAAGTCAATCTTCATTTGCCCTCGGATGTTTATACCAACGTCCAACAGTATAAAGGCAATAGCTCATACAACATCATTCTGCTTGACGTGCTCAACAGCAGCTTTGCAAGCTTGGCTTATGCCCATGATCAACTTCTAAAGTATTTGGACACTACGCCACCCAGCCAGCCTACTGCAATCTTTGCCCTGGGAAACAAGCTCTGGATGTTGCATGATTTCACTACCGATCACGAGGCGTTGAAGGAATCCATACGCAAATTCAAGGGCCAAGGCTCGCAACTGGTCACGGCCTCGCCTGACGATGGGAAATACAAGCATAAGAGCACATTTGGCACCATGGGAGTGGATCATGTATGGGCTACGCTGGATGCTTTCAGATCCATGGCGCGCATCATGAGCGCTTACAAAGGACGTAAAAATCTCATCTGGCTATCCGAGTCCTTTGTGGTGGACACCATGCCGAATATGGAACCCAAATATGGCCCGCTTCTAATGGACGAATATTCGCGCGAAGTCGAGCAAATGTCAGACGCGCTCATGGAGGCCCAAATTGCAATCTATCCGATTGATCCTGCCGGAATAACAGGCAACGTCTTTCGGCCCATGTTGAACCGCTACGGGGCGCAGAGTTCTCTGCGCGAGATGGCGGAGCGCACCGGTGGCAGGGCGTTCATGAACAGTAATGATCTGGATCTCGGAATTCGCACCAGCATTGATGATGGTTCCAACTATTACACCACTTCCTATACCCCGGCGAACAAAACATGGGACGGGAAAATGCGGAAGATAGAGGTCAAGACCACGCGTCAGGGCGTAAAACTGCGTTACCGCCAAGGATATTATGCTGTGGACCCTTCGATTCTTCCGGGAAACAAAAAGGAAATTAAACAAACATCCATTGACTTTGCCCAGGCGCTCGATCCCGATCTTCCGGTATCTACGGGCTTGTTATTCCAAGCCAAGGTTGTTCCACCTTCCGCAGCAACGCGCAATAAGGTGCTGGTAAGATTTGCTGTTGATCCTCGCACGATTGCGTTCGACAAGAAGGAGGACGGACTGGAATATGCAGAACTGAGTTGTATCGCTTGGGCATTTCCCGTGAAAGGAAAACCAATAGGATCGGGGGGAGGCACGGTCAATGCAAAACTTGACGCGGAAACTTTTAAAAAAGTCATGCAGTCAGCGCTGCCGTGTAACCAATCCGTCGATCTGGTGCCGGGAAATTACATGCTGCGCCTTGGTGTAATCGATCATAAGTCAAATCGAATTGGGGCGCTGACTGGCTGGGTCACGGTTCCGGAGCAGACGCAAGCGGTTATCCAGCCGCCAGCCGCCAATCCACCGCAGCTGTCTGAAGACAAAAAGGAGTCTCCCAATCCGATGTGAAGAGGTTCAGCTCTCCAGCACAGTCGACATCTCTTCCCACTCAGACATGCGTTGTTGCAGTTCCTCCCGGGAGCGTTCGAGCAAATCTGTCTGGCGTTGTGTCTCTTCCACGCTCACAAAGTTTTGCAACGCGATTTCTGCGGTGGTGATAGCTGCTTCCAGCCTTGCGATTTCTTCCTCTACTTCCAACAGGCGTTCTCTCATCTGCTTCAACTTGATGGGATTCAGGCGCTTTATCTTCGGCTCCGTCGCGGCTTGTGCTTCAGGCTCGCGATGGTTGGTTGCGGCGGCAGTGAGGGGATTAGTAGAAGCAGGGGAAGGATCGCCGTCGAAAGCCGCAGGCTTTCCCTCTTTCCGCCACAGATAATCTTCATAATTGCCGGGGAAAACTTCCACGCGGCCCTCGCCAATTTCAAAAACGCGCGTTGCCAGCTTGTCAATGAAATAGCGGTCATGCGAAACGAAAACGACCGTGCCGGTAAAGTTTTGCAATGAATCCAGCAGGACGTCTTTGGCGCGAAGGTCAAGGTGATTTGTTGGCTCATCGAGCAGCAGGAAGTTAGAGGGATGCAGCAACATGCGTGCCAGCGCGTAGCGATTGCGCTCGCCGCCTGAAAGAACGCTGATGGTCTTGAAGACATCATCCTCAGAAAAAAGGAAGCAGCCGAGCAGGCTGCGCAGCTCCGTTTGCGTGGAGCGCGGCGCGGCTTCAAACAGGTCGTCGAGCATGCGCGCATTTGGATCAAGAGCTTTGTACTGGTCCTGGGCAAAGTAGTCGACATCTGCATTGTGGCCCAGCCGCAACTCGCCAGAAGTGGCCTGCTCTGATGCGGCCAGCAGCTTGATCAGCGTGGACTTGCCTGCTCCGTTTACTCCAACCAGTGCAATGCGGTCGCCGCGTTCGATCACAAAATTCACGCCGCCAAAAACCTGCTTGGCGCCATAGCATTTGCCCAGGTCTTTGGCTTCAGCAACCATGCGTCCGCTGGGACGCGGCTGCGGAAAAGAAAAATGGATGGCTTTTTCTTCCGGAGGGACTTCAATCTTCTCCATCCGCTCCAGTTCTTTAATCCGGCTCTGCACCTGCTTGGCTTTGGTCGCTTGGTAACGAAAGCGATTGATGAACGCTTCAAGCTGGTCAATCTTTTCTTTCTGATTGGTATAGGCGGCCTCAAGCTGTGCACGGCGCTCCGCTTTCTGCGCCAAATACTTCTCATAATTGCCGGAGTAGAAGAAGACTTGCTTATTCCATATTTCGGCGGTCTTTTTCACCGTGACGTCAAGAAAATAGCGGTCATGCGAGATCAGTACATAAGCATGGGGATAATTAACCAGATACTGTTCCAGCCAATTGCGGGTTTCAAGGTCAAGATGGTTGGTGGGCTCGTCCAGCAGCAGTAGGTTGGGTTTTTGCAGCAGCAGTTTGGCCAGAGCAATGCGCATTTGCCAGCCGCCAGAGAACTCTTCCGTTCGTCGGTGCCAATCTTCTTTCTTGAAGCCCAACCCATTCAGCACCGCTCCAACTTCAGCTTCAATGGTGTAACCATCGCGGGCCTGCATTTCCGCCTGTATACGATGGAAGCGCTCTGCTATTTGCTGGTACTCTGCGCTCGCCTGGTCCACTTCCGCCATACGTCGAGCCAAGTCTTCCTGCTCACGCTGCATTTGATGTACGTGCTCAAAAACCGAGAGACATTCAGCAAAGGCCGTGCGCCCGGAAAGAGACAGGCCGTCCTGAGGCAAATAGCCGCTCTGGATGCCGCGCTGCTGCGTAATTGTGCCGTAGTCGAGCGACTCCGTTCCGGCAAGGATTTTCAGCAGGGTAGTCTTGCCGGTGCCGTTCGCGCCTACCAGCCCCACGCGATCATGCGGCGTGATCAGCCAATCGAGTTCCTGAAAGAGGACTTTGGGGCCAAAGCGCTTGCCGGCATTTGAGAGTTGAATCATTACTTCTATCTAACCACACAGCGCAAGTAGCAACACACGGGAGTGGCAGGATATTTAGCGGCAAGTGCCGATGCTATTGGCATCCTGAGGCGCGGGCGTATTCATCGCACAATAATAGACAGGAAAAGGAGATTCCGATGCCTTCAAAATCCAGCAGCAGATCACGAAAGAGCAGTAGTTCACGTTCGTCCGGCCCACGCTCATCCTCTGCAAATGCACGGTCCGGAAACAGCAGCAGAGCGAAAAGTGGTCTACAGGCAGTTCAAGAAACAGAAGCGGTTCCAGTAGAAGCAGAGCGTCTAAGTCCGCAAGGGGCAGCAATAGTTCGGCGGAGGGGCGGTCTTCGCGCAGAGCTTCTTCCAGCAACGCTTCTTCGCGCGGTAGTTCCTCGCGCACGTCATCGCCGCGGCGGTCAAAATCAAGCGCGCGCCCGCTCATGGATCATGATGAGATTCGCCAGTGGGCGGAAGAGCGCAATGCACGTCCTGCTTCCGTGCGCGGAACTGGAGGCGGTGAAGATGTTGGCATGATTCGCCTGGACTTTCCGGGATTCAGCGGTGAGGGATCACTGGAACATATTGAATGGGACGAATGGTTCCAGAAGTTTGACGAGAGCGGTCTGGCGCTGTTGGTGCAGGAGACAACTGCTGAGGGCCAGCAGAGCAACTTCAATAAGCTGATTAGCCGGGAAACCGCAGAGGAGAGTTCGCGCAAGCGCCCGTCAGGCAGCACGCGCGGCGGGAAGTCGCGCAGAAAAGCAGCGTAGGATCATTAGCATGAAAATCGTTGGGGTCAGGCCCGTTGCTATCCCCTCAGATCGACCATTGCATTTTGCGAATCGAAAGACGATTAGCAGGTGAACCGTGAGCGCTCAAAATCTTGGTTGCGCTCGCGGTTTCAGCGGCGCAGACACTCCAACTCAATTTGGCTTGGCTTTGTGTGCCGGTTCCAGCTTGGCTTTCACCATCTTGTAAAACGACCACACATTTTCGGCTTCACCCTCAGTGAGGCGACGATGAATTTTCATTGAGGGGAAAAGCTTGTTGCCGGCCACGGTCAAAGTCAAAGTAGCGAATTGCTTGCCCGGATATGTATCGATGCTCCAGTCACCGCTAAACCGCCGGCGCACCACCTCTCCAAAATAGCAGCCCCACATCTTGCACATCTCTGTCAGCTCATCGGCGGAAGGACCGCCCTGCGGCAGGTCGAGCGCAAGCTGGCTCAGGATGCCTTCCAACTCCATCATAGAGTCCTCGCTGTAGTCCAGCCGGGCGTTAAACTCGCGCGCAATGATCACAGCCTGTTGCGCGTATGCCTCGATCATGCTATCGACGGAATCGTGGGTCTCCATGGCGTCAAGTCTAACAGGCGGTGTCCGTGGTTCCCGATTTCGAATCGCGAACTGATTTCGCCTCTGGTCACTTAGATTTCCACAACGCGATCTGGCCAACACTGGAATAAGAGGGGGCAGCTACACACCCATTCATGCGCAAAGGCATCTGATGTATTTCACGCCAAAAAATACAGCCTAATAGGAGTTTGCATCCATGCCGAACGTACAATCCACCACTTCTAACCAAATTTATGCCTTTTTTAAGAACAAATCTGACGCACTGGCCGCAATCTCTGATTTGAAAGATGCCGGTTTTACCTCAGGCCAGATTGGATTGGCCATGGCGGATGATCCCAGCTTCAGTTCAACGGAATCCATGAGGCCTGAATATTCCAGCAGCGAACTTGGAGCGGCTTCTCGCGGCAGAACCGATGACCGGAGCGCATGGGACAAGATCAAAGATTTCTTTACCGGTGAACATGAGACATATATCGGCGATGAAAACGCCCATGAAAGTACGTATGGCAACATTTCCAGCGACCGCGCCCGCTATTACAATTCCGGAATCGCCGCGGGTGGAGCAGTGATTACTGTGTCTGCTCCGGCAGAGAGGCTGGAAGAAGCACGCGAAATAATTGAAGACCACGATGGTGATGTGCGCACTTCCGGTTTTGAAACTGCGGGAACAGCTTCATCCGGCAGCAGCATGGCAGGCGGCAGCAGCATGGCAGACGGCAGCAGCATGGCAGGTACCGACGAGCGCCGAATCCAGCTTCGGGGTGAAATGCTGCGTGCGGTAAAGCAGAGGGTGGAAAAAGGCGAGATTCGCCTACGTAAAGATATCATCACAGAAAACCAGACGATCTCTGTCCCAGTTACGAGAGAAGAAGTGGTAGTGGAACGGGTTTCGGCAGGTGAAGCGCAGCCTCTATCGGGCAAGATCGGCGACGAGGGCGAAATCCGTGTGCCTGTATCAGAAGAACGGGTCAGCGTAGTGAAGGAGCCTGTTGTCACCGGAGAAGTGCGGGTGCGTAAACAGGCCGTTCAGGATAATCAACAGGTAACAGACACAGTTCGACATGAAGAGGTCCGCGTTGAAAATGAAGGTGCGGTTGATGTGAAAGAAAAATCCACGGGCAAGACAGGAACCGGCCGTAAAAAGCCCGCAGCTTAGTGGATGGTTTGAAAATTTCCAACAGAATGCTCACCTTTAAGGTGGGCATTTCTGTTTGCAATCACGCTACGAAGAGCCGAGAATCTCACTCTACACACTGGCTGCGCCAGTGGATCCCAGAGGCAGGAAATACTGCGTCCCGCGGATGGGCTCGCTTACGCGGCGAAGCAACTCCTGCAGGTCAGTATGGCGCTCCACAAAATCGATGTCATTGGTATTCACCACCAGCAAGTCTGAAGACGTGTAATGAAAAAAGAAGTGCTCATAGGCCTTGACCACTTCTTCAATGTAGTCGTCGCTTACAGATGTCTCGCCTGAGGCGTTTTTCTTGCGCAGGCGTTTCTTCAGCACGTCTGGCGAGGCCTGAAGATAAATTACCAGGTCCGGCGCCGGAAGCTGCTCACGGAAAAGCTGGTAGTAGCGGTTATAAATCTCCAGCTCGGGATCGCTGAGGTTTATGTAGGCGAAAATCTTATCTTTTTCAAAAATGTAGTCCGCAACGACCGTCTTACGCGACTTGGGGCCAACTTCCAGTGCGCGCAACTGCTCAAATCGCCGGACCAAAAAGGCAAACTGGGCCTGGAATCCCGCCCCGCGCTCACCTTCATAAAACGCGCGGAGAAAAGGATTGTCTTCCGGCTCGATCACGCGCTGGGCGTTCAGCCGGTCCGCAATGATATTGGCCAGCGTGCTCTTGCCCACTCGGATGGGCCCTTCCACTGCTATATATTGTGGTGGTTCAAAAAGCTTGGCCATGTTTCACTAATAGACGAGTCACTTGAAAAACGAGTCAATAATAAACGAGCCACTGGTAGTCGATTTGCAACTCGGCTGACTTGAACGCAGCATATATGGCAAACCGTCCGCTGGCAATGTGCAATCAGTTAACAGGCTGTGGAAAGCTGGAGCGCCGGGCAATGAAGTGATTGATAGTGAAAGCGTTTCAGCGCAGATAAAATTTGGTAAATGGGTAATTTTGTAATTTGGATCGTGCGAGCTTGGAATGCGTCAAAGGCCGCAATATGAGGTTGATACTCCGAGAACTTGGCTTCCAATTACCCAATTACCAATTTACCCAATTACCAAATCCCTACCAATGCTCTGGCCTTACATCACGCTTGCTTCTGCCGCTGCGGCTGGCGTCAGTTATGCCGGATACGCGACAATGGCGCCTTCGTCGCAGCTTTATGGGCGTACGCTCACGCACGGCAGCGATCCTGGTCAGATGGCGCTTACCTTTGACGATGGGCCCAATGATCCGCACACGATGAATTTGCTGGATATGCTGGCAAAGCACAATGCCAGGGCGACATTTTTTCTCATCGGCAAATATGTGCGGCAACGTCCAGATATCGCCCGCGCCATATTGGACGCAGGACATGAAATTGGCAACCATACTGACAGCCATCCCAACCTGATTCTGGTTTCAGCCGCGCGCTTACGCCAGGAACTTGCCGACTGCACCAACTCCCTGGAAGATGCTCTGGGGCAGAAGGTAACGCTTTTTCGGCCCCCTTTTGGCGGACGCCGGCCCAATGTCCTACGGACGACTCGCCGCATGGGCCTTAATGCTGTCATGTGGTCGGTGAGCGGCACTGACTGGAGCGCGAAATCAGCAGACCAGATTGTGGAAAAGGTGAGCCGACACTTGGATTCCCGCCAAGAGCCTCAAGGAGAAATCGTCCTGCTGCACGATGGCGGACATGTGGTTTTCGGAACGGACCGCGAGCTTACAGTCCAAGCTACCGGTAAGCTGCTGGAGCGCTATGCCGAGAAACAATTTGTCACGGTTTCGGGCCTCACCAAGACAACGCGGATCCGCCATAGCACTAAAGAACTAGGGTGATTTTCTACTATCTGCCAAATTCTGCCTCCTGCCAATGCCTCGTATAATCAAAGTGTGCGTCGTCTACTTTGTTCTCTCGTGATCGCGAGTTTTGCCGTTGGCTTGCATGCGTCTATTCCGTCAGTGAACAGGTCTGCTGCGCTGAACCACAGCTCAAAACCACAGTTTGAGGCAAGAACTCAGAACCCTTCTGCGCTGTCCATCACTGCCACGCCAGCCGACTTTTCTTTCTATGAAGAGTTTTATCCTGTGAAATCAGCCCGTCAGGAACAACCCAAAACAGGCGTGTTGCATTGGGTCGGCAGCCTGATCAAAAAAGGCCGCGAGAAGATAGCTTTGCTCTCGCCACAAAAGTTTTTCTAAAATTCCCCTGAAGTCGGCAGGCTGGTCAAAAAGTTTTCAGAAGTTAAACCTCAGGCCGAACTGTGCCGCAAATGGCACGCCCACCGTCGTGCCCGGCCCAAAGAAGTCTCCTAAAGCTCCGCCTGGCTTTTTCAACTGATTCAGACTTGTTATCGGCTCCACAGACGAACAATCAGCGTTTAGGCACAGATGTGTCACGTTGCCCGCTTCGACTTCACTGGCGGGCACGGGCAGTGCTCCAATATCGCCGATAAAATTATTGCCGGGATTTGTGCGATTCAGAAGATTGAAAAACTCTACAAATGGCCGCAGTGTAGCGTGCTCGCCGAGCCTGAAATTGCGGCTTACGCGCATATCAATCTGGGCGAACGGCGTACTGCGAAATTCGTCGAGCGTTGTCTGTTGCCCGTTGACTACTGCGCGATCATTGGCCACGCCGTCGCCATTGATGTCAACGCCTGTTCCCAACGTGAAAGGCCGCCCGCTTTCAAACTGTGAAAGGGTACTTACTTCAAAGGCTCCCGGCAGGTGTAATGTTCCGGCGACAACAAATCTGTGCCGCACGTCTTCTCCGGAAGGCCCATGGTCTCCGGGGCCAAATGGATTCGTCACACTGGTAACGCCGTTCACATAGTCAAACAGCTCTCCAACGTTTGCGCCCCACGTAGTTGCATTTGCCAGCGTGTAATGAGCGGTTAGATCCAGCCTCTTGGAGCGGTGATTCACGGCAAGAGAAACGCCATCATAGCGCGAGCGGTTGTCAGTGCGGAAGACTGAGATATTGGGCGCAGCAGCGGGCAAAGAGGCATTGGGAGCATTAATCGGGTCCTGGGCAACGTATTCATAGCGCCGGTACTGATGAACACCCTGCTGATGTTCGTAATTGACGTTGAGCCGCCACGCATTGGTGATTGCATGCTCCAGCCCTGCGCTGAACTGTATTGCATAGGGCGAGTGGTAATGGGGGTCGATCAGTGCTCCCTGGTCCCCAGGTCCAAGCAGAGTGGAAATGCCGGGAGTGACCGCGCGAAAAGCGTCCACCCAGCCGTTCTGCGCCAGATCATTGAAATAAATGCCTGCTCCCGTGCGGACCACCGTGTTTCCGCTGGAGCCGGGAGAGTAGGCAAAGCCAAGCCTCGGCGCAAACGCCTTGCGGTAATCGTGCGGGACGCCCTGCGGCAAACCGAAAGTGGCAGGAAGATTGATCGCCGCCACGCTCTGCACTGCGGGATTGTCGCGTTGGTCACCGCCATTGGAGTTGAAGAGCCCAAAAGTAGTGTCATAGCGGAGGCCATAATTCATCGTGAAATTCGGGCGGATGCGCCAGGAATCCTGTGCGTAAAAGCCAAGGCGTTGCACGTTCTGGGCAAAGCGGCCATTGCCACCGAATTCCGTCTGGTTCGCCGGATCAGCCAGGTCCGCTGCCAGCGTGCCCGGATTCGCGACATAAAAACTTGGATCATTCGGTAACGTGAACAAAGTTTCCGGATTGTCGGAAAGCCGTCCGCTTAATACAGGTTCATGAATGAAATTGATTCCGTATCGCGGCGCGTGCGTTCCCTTTGACTGCGAAATGTCATAGCGGAATTGATATTTTTGCTGATCACGATTGATGGGGAACGCCGTGATAGGAGTAACAAACTGGTTGTCGCCAAACGTTTCAAATCCTGACGTGGTAAGGACCGTGGTGCTGAACGGAAAAGCGAGTCCAAAACCCAGATTGGAATTGCGTGTCTTTACGTGGTGAAAGCTGCTTGCCTGGAAAACAAAATTGCCAATCAATTCCGGCGCGAATTCCATCTGGTTGCTAAGCAACACGCTGTAATAGTGTGACGTGGTAGTAAAACCGGTGGAAGGCAGCGCGCCCTCATGCACCAGATCATTCTTGGTGTCATTCCGGTCAAACGCGCCGCGCAGAAACCAGTGAGAGCGGTCAGACTGGTTGAAGTCCACGCGCGTGGAGAAGATAGAATCATGGAACGGCGTGCTTACCGAAGTGGGTACTGGAATGGACGTAACGCCGGGAATCTGCCCGGACGAAGCAAGCTGGGCCAGAGCATTGAATTCGCTCAGGCTTTGCGTGCTGTATCCTACGCTGGCATCTTCATTCACGTGCTCGAAAGACGAAAAGATCCACAGTTTGTCCTTGACCAGCGGACCGCCAATTGTTCCCACATAGTTCTGACGCGAGAATGGCTGCTTCGGGTTTGGCTCAGGATTATCCAGTTCATTGCGCGCATTCAGGCTCTCATTGCGAAAATATCCCGCTGCCGATCCATGCCATTCATTTGTTCCGCGTCGTGAGCTGATAATGACCGATCCGCCGTTGGTGCGTGAAGTATCGGCATCGAATTGTCCCGTGCGCACGGTAAACTCCTGCATCGCGTCCACAGAATAATTCTGCAGGAAGCCGCCGATGAAGTCGTCGTTGTTGTCGCCTCCGTCGACGGAAAGGTCGACATTCAAGCCGGAGCTGCCGCCAAAAGAAACTGCTGTAATGCGGGCTTTGGTGGGGTCGGAAGGCTCAACCGGCTCAGTCATCGGCGCAAGATAGGCGATGTTGGCGAAGCTGCGGTGCGCCAGGGGAATTTCGTCAAGGTCGCGTAGTCCGATTGTGGTCTTCACTACACTGCTGGAGGTTTCAATGGGCTGTGCGGTCAGCGACTCTCCAGTCCCTTCCACTCTCACTGTCTGCTGCACCGCGGCAGGCTGCATCTTGATATTTATAGAGGGAGTTGAATTAACAGCCACCCTGATTTGACCGGTCTGGGAAGCGAAGCCTGCAGCGTCAACTTTTACTTCATAGTCGCCCGGCGGTAGCGACCCAACGGTAAATTCTCCCAGCTTGCCGGTTTTCACCGTTCTGGTCAGGGAATATGTTTTGGCTGAAACTGTTACCGTGGCTGCCACAATCCGTGCGCCGGTCGCATCTGAAACCGTGCCCACCAGCGCGCCCTCAGGACTCTGCGCTCTCAATAAACTGCATACAACGCAGGCAAAAAACACAAAGCTCGCAAACCTCTTCACCTTCATGCTCCATCCATGTTTGCCGATTTTCATTGGCGTGATCGTTTTAAAGCTTGGCAAACCTCTTCATCTGCAACTTCAGAGACCACGTCCATCAGCGTACTTGGTTTACCTTCTTACTACCCGCATTAGTAGGTTGCGGTGCAATGAATTTGTGCTTAGTGCTCCGGCAGAATGAAGCTTTGACTAAAACCCTGCTCCACATTTCTGATAAAGTATCCAGTCCGGACACTTCAGATATGTGGCTGAAACGGCAATTCGGGACTCGTGCGGCAACCCTGAAGCAGCTTGGGAGCCTGGAATCGGAGTTGATAGAACGTGTGTGGAACCGCGGTGAATTCAGTGTTCGCGACCTGCATCTCGAGTTCACCCCTCGGCTGGCATATACCACGGTGATGACCACGCTGGACCGTTTATACAAAAAAGGCCTGTTGACGCGTCGTAAGGTGGGCAAGGCGTTCCACTATGCCGCCGCCTTCACTCAGAAGGAATATCAGGAGATGCTTACGCAACATCTGTTTGGCATGGTGCTAACCGATGGAACGAACAATAACGCTGTTCTCTCCTGCTTTGTGGACGCAGTGGGCGAAGCCGACAAAGAGATGCTGGACAAGCTGGGCCAACTGGTGAAAGCGAAGCGGCGCGCGTTGAGGCAGACGGAGTAAATGTTCTATCTGCTCTCCATTTCGCTATGTTGCGCGGTCTTTTTCATTGTCCTGGCAGCTAGTTCTGTGCTGTGCATGTGGGCTGGCCGGCTCTTACGGTCCCCGGCTTCCTCTCTTGCTCCTCAAACTGGCGCGAACCTGCTATTCACAATCCGCATATTGCCGGTACTTCTCGCTTTGCTGGCGACGTTTGCATTCGTGCTTCCCGCCTTGCTGAAGTTTGAACCGCGCTCTACCGGCGAACTGGTGGGCTGGCCATTGCTTGCATTTGCGATTTTGGGGGCCTGTGTGCTCGTCGTGATGTCATTTCGGGCTGCAACCATCGTTCGGTCGACAAGGCGAGTGGCGGCGAACTGGCGCAGGTGTTCTGCAAAATTGCCCCTGCAAGATATCGCCATTCCGGTTTATTGCCTGGACGGGACGAGTCATGGTTCAGTACTCGCGGTGCTGGGTTTTTTCCTGCCAAGAATATTTGTTGCGAAGCAGATCGTGGATACGCTCACACAGGCTGAGCTCATGGCGGCATTGGAACATGAACGCGCCCATGTAAATTCCTTTGACAACTTAAAGCAATTGGTCTTGAAGATCACGCATATTCCTGGCTGGTTGAGCGTCTCCGCCGAGGCTGACTCCGCCTGGATTAATGCTTCTGAAATAGCCGCCGATGAGGCTGCTCTGGCCTCTGGAGTGTCAATTCTCGATCTCTCTGGTGCGTTGATCAAAGTCGCGAGCTTGAGCAGCCATGCTGTGGTTGGTGAGACAGTTGCCGCCTCGCACCTTGTGCCCCTGGGACCAGGATCAAGCTTGCAAGCGCGAGTGGATCACCTCAAGAAAATTCTGGAAGGCAATGATGCTGCTCTACGCGCGGCTCCGCGAAACCGCATGAAAAGCATTGTGGCTTCGCTCGCGCTGGCTGTCATTGGCTATGCCACTTGCGTTAGCACGGTGCTTCCTTTGGTACACGACGCGTTGGAAGCGCTTGTACGCTAGCGATTTACGCCACCTAGCCCTGAACGACGATTGAAAACAACTCGCCAATCGCAGTTTTCTAAGTAAAATAATAAAGAGAGCTTTCGAGTATGAGCCTTTGCGGCCGAAACCTCTACGTTTAGTGCATGAAACAATTTTTCAATGTGGCTTTGTCTCTCGGTCTGTTCGCGCTTTCTGCCAGCGCCGTTGCCGCTGATGCTACCCTGCTCAAGCCACCCCGTGGAGCCGAGGTTGCAATCGTGATGTTTGAAGACCTGCAATGCGTTGATTGCTCCAAGGATTATCCTGTGGTCTGGGAAACCGCGGACGCCCATAAAATCCCGATAGTGCTGCATGATTTCCCTTTGCCCATGCATAACTGGGCTTTTGAAGCGGCCATATGGGCGCGGAATTTCGACAAGAAATCGACCCATCATGGGAAATGAGTTCCGTAAATTCATCTATGCGAACCAGACACAAATAACCCGGGACAATCTGCTGCAATGGGCGCAGAAATTTGCCGCCGAGAACAAAACAGCTGTCTCTATCGATAAAGACCCAGATGGCAAGCTCGCTGAATTTGGTGAAAGCCGATTACTTGCTGGGGCAGCGCATTGGCGTGGAACATACTCCCACAATCTGGGTTGTAAGTAATAGCGGAGTTTCCCAACCATTGGTGGAGGAAGTAAAAATCCGGGAAAAGCTGGAGCAGATGATTGACGTGCTCACCAAGGCGCAGCCGATGGCCGCCGCAAAAGTAAACTCTCCGGCAAAGGCCGCAGTCCGCAAGAAAAATATCAGCAAAACACCTAAGAAGACAGGATGACCAGCAAAATGAATACATTGGTAAAACGTTTGATTCACACAGCCGCAGCGTTCGCGCTTGCGTTTGCTCCAGCCGTCAGCCGCGCTGCAGACGGTTCGTCGCTTAAGCCGCCTCCGGGCGCCCGCGCGGCCATTGTAATGTTTGAGGATCTGGAGTGTCCTGACTGTGCGCGCGCTTATCCGGTGGTCTGGGAAGCCGCGAAGAAACACAATATCCCCGTGGTGTTGCATGACTTTCCGCTGCAACAGCATCCCTGGTCATTTGATGCAGCAGTATTTGCCCGCTACTTTGACACTAAATCAGAAAAGCTGGGCGACGACTTCCGCGGTTATATCTTCAAGAATCAGCCTGGAATTGATAAAGGGAACCTGCACCAATATGTCCAAAAGTTTGCCGATGACAACAAGACGCCGCTTCCCTTTGTGGTGGACCCTGATGGACAGCTCAAAGCCAAGATCCTGGCTGACCGCCAAATGGGAACGCAAATCGGCCTGCAACACACTCCCACTATCTTCGTTGTAGGCAATGGCGGCCCAGCAACTCCGGCAGTTGAAGTTGAGGACCGCACCAACTTGGACCAGATCATTGAAGACATGCTGGCAAAAGCACCGGCAACTTCCGCGGCCAAGAAGCCTGCAGCGAAGAAAGCAGCAGCTAAGAAGACCGCAAAGAAATAGCGCTCCTTCCATCGAATATAAAACGCCCTCATTCGACGAGGGCGTTTTCTTTTTTGATCACCAATCGAGCTGCTCTTACTTGACCTTACCCAATTCCGTCACCAGCTCTTCATAGTCCGGTTCCTGGCCAAGTTCGTAAGTCTTGGAAAATGTGATCTTTCCTTGTTTATCCACGATAAAAATAGCGCGATCATTGATTCCTGGCAGAGGCTCTCCCAGGCGCAGGATGCCAAACTGCTGGGCCACTCCGGCGTGGGGCCAGTAATCGCTCAGAAGAGGATATTCGAGCCAGCCAATCGACTTCTCCTGCCAGGCGAGGTGGCTGTAAATTGAATCCGGGCTAATGCCCACGACCTGGGCATCATGTTCGGCGAACTTTGGCAGATACGTGCCGTACGCCGACATTTCATTCGTTCAAGTTGGGCTCCAGTCCAACGGGTAAAACGCAAGAACCACGTTCTTTTTGCCGCGAAGATCACTGAGCTTGAATTTGTGTCTTTGTTTTCCCGTCACTGCCGGAAGCTCGATCTCCGGGGCCATTTCTCCAGCTTTCAAAGCTGCCATTCATTCCTCCACGTAATCTTTCACCGGGGCTTATACTGCAAGTGCCGGCCCTGCTCAAGAAGCCATTCATTTTATCAGTGGTCAAATAATTTAAGACAGGGTAGCTTAGAAAACAGTGGAAGCGCCAGCGGCATCGAAACCGTTGTCGCCCTGTTATTTTGGAAGTAGCTGGGTAACGGCAAAACGCGCGCGGGCTCTCACTAGGAGTGAAAATGCTGGGTTTGGGTACTTACAATTACGAACACTTTTCCCGCGAACTCTTTCATGATCTGGCCCGCAGCTCATTTTCCGGCCCCGGACCCGGCGTGCAAGCGTCCGACTTCAAAGCCACGACCCTTGACGGCGAAACCGTCCGTTTAAGCGACTATGCCGGGAAGAAGAACGTTCTGCTGGTTTTTGGCTCGGCAACTTGCCCCATGACCGCCGCCTCCATCGGCCAGATCAACCAGCTTTATGATCGCTTTCGTGGCGATGAAATTGAATTTCTTTTTGTTTATGTGCGTGAAGCTCATCCCGGCGAAGTGATTCCGGCGCATAAATCCATGCGCGAAAAGACTGAGGCTGCGCGGCTTCTGCGTGACGAAGAAGACATGCAAATGCCGATCCTAGTGGACGATCTGCGCGGGTCCATCCATCGCAAATACTCCAAACTGCCGAACCCGGCTTTCCTGATTGATAAATCTGGCCGAGTGGCTTTTCTTTCACTCTGGTCCAAGCCTGCAGGACTTGGGCAGGCAATTCAGGAGTTGCTGGAAGCGCAGGAAGAGCGCAACGTTGACCATGCGGTGGTAAATGGCGGCCAGGATCTGGATATGCCCATGGCTTACAGCTCGCTGTATGCGTATCGTGCTCTGGAGCGCGGCGGAAAAGAATCATTGAATGATTTTCGCCATGCCATGGGACTGCCCGCACGGGTGGCGATGACGGCTTCACATATTGCCCGACCTTTGCTCGATAACCCTGGACGCGTCATGTCCATTGCCGCGCTTGCAGCCGCAGTGCTGGCCGGCGGATTGTATGCCGGATTCGAATTACGCAAGCGGCGGCTAGGCACACAGCGCAATCCTTATCGCGCCTATGAAAGAGAGAAAGTGCGGGATACGGAAACAGGCACGGATTATGGGGCGGTAGGGATCTAAAAGAAATTGGTAATTAAGCAATTTGGTAAATGGGTAATTGAATGCAGTGCCGGTTCACGGCAATTTACAAAATTACCCATTACTAAATTCACCTAAGCGCATCCGGCAAACCACCCAACGGCCCATTAAGTTCTCGATAGGCCCGTTTTACAAAGACATCCAAAAAATAATCTTTGAAAGCGGTAGCGGTCTCACCATCCTTGGTCAAAGAGCGTTGGTCGCTGCAGCAATCGTTTGTTGGATATCAGCCTCGGAATGGGCCGCGCTCATGAACATGGCTTCATACTGTGATGGCGGAAGGTAAATGCCCTGTTCCAGCATGGCGCGATGGAATTTGCCGAAGCCCTGCGTATCTGATTTGGCCGCGGTGTCCCAGTCATGGACTTGGTCCTGCTGGAAAAACCATGTGAACATGGAACCCACGCGATTGGCGGTAAGCGCCATGCCTTTCTTTTTCGCCGCGGCAAGCACGCGATCCACCAGCGCTGCACTGCGCTGCTCCAGGTGCTGGTAAATTTCTGGGCGTGTCTTCAACTCTCGCAGCGTCGCGATTCCGGCTGCCATAGCCAGGGGATTGCCGGAGAGCGTGCCTGCTTGATACACGGGACCGAGCGGCGCAATCATGTCCATGAGTTCTGCCCGCCCACCATACGCGCCAACGGGCAAACCTCCGCCAATGATCTTGCCCAGGGTCGTGAGGTCGGGCTTGATATTGTAGAGTTGCTGCGCGCCGCCAAAGCTCAAGCGGAAGCCGGTCATCACTTCATCGAAAATCAATACCGCGCCTTGCTGCTCAGTGATCGTCGCGCAGCAACTCAAGATAGCCCTGGCTTGGCGGCACACAGCCCATGTTCCCGACCACTGGCTCCACGATTAGGCAAGCGATTTGATCTTTGAACTTAGTGAATGCCTCTTCCACGGCCTGCTGGTTGTTGAAGGGCAGCGCCAGAGTGAACTTTGCCTGCTCATCCAGCACGCCGGCCGAGCCGGGAATGCCCAGCGTCGCTACGCCAGAGCCTGCTTTTACCAGCAACGAATCTGCATGGCCGTGGTAACAGCCTTCAAACTTGACGATGTATTTGCGTCCTGTAAATGCCCGCGCCAGGCGGATGGCCGACATGGTGGCTTCTGTCCCGGAGCTGACAAAGCGGACCTTGTCCATCGAAGGAAAGGCTTCAATCACCGCTTCAGCGAGCTCAGCTTCAGCGGGAGTACATGCACCAAAGCTGGCGCCATCTCGATTGGCCTTTTCTACGGCTTCCACCACGCTGGGAAAGGCGTGCCCCAGAATCAGCGGCCCCCACGAGCCGACGAAGTCAATGTATTCATTGCCATCGGCGTCCCAGATGCGCGAGCCTTTGCCGCGGACGATGTACGGCGGCTCACCACCAACCGATTTAAAGGCACGCACCGGCGAATCGACGCCGCCTGGGATTACGCGCGAAGCGCGCGCATACAGCTCCTGGGACTTGGTTCTATGCTTCATTGTCTGTGACCTTGTTTCGCCAAATTTGGGCCTTGCTGCTCAGTGTTATTGGCGATTCAATAGGAATCTTGAATATACCGCACTTGGAGTTGGCGGAGAGCTTATGATGCTGACGGACATCATTGGTGAGAGCCCAATCGCATTCCGAACGCAAGGGTGGATTTTGGGCGCAACGGCAGTTGCTGGACTGGGTTTTCGGTTATTGCTTTTTCTGATTCAGTTAGCTTGATCGCCGGCGGCTGAAGCTGAGCAGGTTTGAGCCATGCCTGCGAAGCTGCTGCGTTCCACGACTTACGCCATTGACGGTTCGGCGGTAACCGGAAGCAAGGGCGTTGCGAATTTCACGGCCGGTAGAAGGAGCCAGCAACAAGGCGGCGGCAGCGCCAATGGCAATCCCGGCCAGCAACCAAGTAACTGCGCTACTGGTCTCCGACTGGCGGTCTCGTTCCTCGGAATACGTATGGTCTATCATGTCAAGCTCCTGCTGCTTACTTGCATTCTTGTCGTTAACTGGCACGCCGCTGATTCGCGTTGCGCGGCGACTTAGTTTTGGCGCGCCCGGGAGCAACTTTTTGTTGCCGTTGGCCTTCCTGGCGCGAACTGCGGTTGCTGATTCCCTGTTCGTTATCAGGCCCGCCGGCGTCCTCGCCGCGCACCTGACCGGACTCTCTTCCGCGCACTGAGGAACCATCCCGCCCGCGAGGACCATTGCCCGAAGATTTTTTCGCAGATACTCTGGCTTGGGCATTGTTTTTTGGTTGTTCGTCGGTGTTGCGGGCTTTCATCGGGGTTATCTCCTTGGCGATTGAATACGTGAAATGAAGCTTCTTATTAAGTTAGAAAACGTACGCTGATCGAATGTTGTCCGGAAACGGGCGTACCGGCGACTTTTTACCCGATGCAGACTGATGCGAGTCCGCTATTTGAGGTAAAATTTAAAGTCACTGCCGCAGGCTTAGAAAAACAGGCCTATCGTCTGCTAACACAGTTCCCCCAGGAACCAGACAAGCCTCATCAAAATTGACAGCAATCGTTCTTAGGAGAGAGTTGAACACATGGCAATTCCAGCAACCCAGATGCGCCCGGGGATGATTATTAAACACAACAATGACCTTCATCTGGTCTTTACGGTGGAACACCGCACGCCCGGCAACTTGCGCGCCTTTATCCAGGCCAAGCTGCGGAATATCCGCACCAATGCCATGTTTGAACACCGCTTCCGCTCCAGCGATCCCATTGAGAAAATTACGGTGGACGAAATCCCCATGGAATTTCTGTATCAAGATGGCGACAGCTATTGCTTCATGAACACTGAGAATTACGAGCAGA
Source organism: Terriglobia bacterium (assembly GCA_963831465.1). Taxonomy (GTDB): domain Bacteria; phylum Acidobacteriota; class Terriglobia; order Terriglobales; family Acidobacteriaceae; genus Angelobacter. The sequence continues at coordinate 87,119 of CAWHQH010000032.1, forward strand.
CGCACTTGAGCAAAGATACGTTAGGTGACTCCGTTGACTACCTGACGCCGAACCTGCAGATCAAAGTTGAGTTCTACGATGGGAAAGCGGTTGGCATCGAGCTGCCGCAGACCGTTACTTTAACCGTCGTTGAGACTGAGCCGGGATTGAAGTCTGCCACGGCTTCCAGCGTGACCAAACCGGCCAAAACCGAAACTGGGTTAATAGTGCAAGTGCCGCCTTTCATTAATGAAGGCGAAAAAATCCGCGTGGACACGGCTGAGGGTGCGTATTTGTCGCGAGCGTAGTCTCTCAGAAGCAATCAGCCAAACTTTCTACCGCAAAGGACGCGAAGGTCGCCAAGGAATGAAGCAATGGGGAGCGAAGGCCAGGAGATTCAATTCTGAATCCCTGATCTTTCCTTTGCGCTCTTTGCGCCCGTTGCGGTAAAAAAGTTTGGCTGATTGCTGAGTGCTGAATGCTTTTTATGATCGCCAAACGTTACATAGTTCGCGGACGTGTGCAGGGCGTGGGCTTCCGCTGGTTCGTTGACCATGAAGCGCGGTCGCTGGGACTGGCCGGCTGGGTGCGAAACAACATTGATGGCACAGTAGAAGCGCTGGCCATGGGAAGCGATCAGCAGCATGCGGCGTTCGCTGGCAAATTGCGTCAGGGGCCGCGTGCGGCGCGGGTGGACGAAGTTACAGAATTACCGGCCGAGCCGGTAGATGGTCTTGCAACTTTTCGCATTGAAGGAGCATGGTAGATGGAGCCGAAAGCCGCTTTGAACTGCGAGCATTTGAAGAAGCTAGTCCGTGAGGTGCCGGATTTTCCCAAGCCCGGAATTTTGTTTTATGACATTACAACTTTGCTCAAAGATAAAGCCGGATTTGCCACGCTGATTGATGCGCTCTCCGAGCACTACATTAACGACGACATCGACTTGGTGCTGGGCATTGAGGCTCGTGGCTTCATCTTTGGGCCGGCACTGGCGTATCGGCTGAATGCCGGGTTTGTGCCCATCCGCAAGCCACGCAAGCTCCCCGCTGAAACGGTGAAGTGGACTTACGACCTGGAATACGGCACGGACACGCTGGAAATCCATAAAGACGCAATTAAGCCGGGACAGCGAGTGATTATCGTGGACGATCTTCTGGCAACAGGCGGAACGGCGAATGCCTGCCTGCAACTTTCACAGTCACTGGGCGCGAAGGTTGAAGGCATGGGCTTTGTGGTGGAGTTGGACTTTTTGAATGGTCGCAAGAAGTTTGATGGGACAGAAGTGTTCTCACTGCTGCACTATGAGAAGTAAGAGATTTTCCTCACTCTAAAGGGAACTATATAAGGTCTTGCGTGTCCCAGTCCCAAAACGGGAATCGGGTCGCACAATATAAAACAATTCAGTTTCCTATATTTCTTTTCGAGTCGTACTATGCGTCACAACGACTCACAAATACCGTCTATAGATAACTCTCGCACTTGATAGTACCGGCATTATTCTAATAGGGCCCAAAACTGAAGACGATTTGGAGGAAGGGCATGAGCACGACGCTGGTGCGCAGTTTTTTATTTCTCGCAGTTTATTGCCTTATCGCAGAGGGCGATGGCCCAATGTGGCGGAGGCAATCTTGTATTCAGAAATTTTACTTGCACTTGCCCCGGTGGCTATACAGTTACCATAACCAAGTGCGATGGCAGCGATGCCCAGAATTGCCAGCAGGCGAACGGTGTACTTCAGCCATGTGGCAACAACTGTTATGCTCTTCAAGATACGTCCTGCGGTGGAGGAGGAGGAATAACGGAAAATTTCCGGAAACTCAAAGGGTTCAGCGATCCGACTATTTTGTCGTCCATAACTTCTAAGAGCGCGTGTGGTGGTAATGAGCGCTTCCTAAAGTGGTTGGAAATAAGATTACAGCAAAAAGGGAGTAGGACAAAAGGACTGCAAATAAGTAAAGCGCTTGCAGTTAGGCAAAATATATTTGGAGAGTCGCAATGATCAGGGTCACGTGTCTGGCATTTCTATCTCTATGCTTGGCAACCATGCAAGCGCAGACGAATGATTCCCGAATGTTGACATTATCGTCGGAGCGGGCACTCGAAGTGCCGGCTTTTAGCTTTTATGGTCATGGGCAATGTGACGCGGAAGGCAATCTTTATTTTCAAATAGATGTGGACGGTACAATCAGCAATGGTAGGGTTCTTAAGATCGAACCTAGCTCCAGTGAACCTACGCTCTTTAACATGCCAAGTCTAGCTTCTAAATCATATTTCATAAATTTTTCCGTGAGTCCTTCCGGTGCTGTATGGATGCTGGTCGGACAACAGCACAAAGTCTTTGTTCTTGCATTTGACTCCGCCGGTGAACCATTACATACAATTGAGATCAATATTCCTGAACATTTGAAAGTGGAAGATTTTGCTGTATCTGACACAGGAACCATCTTCTTGTCTGGCTATTTTGATTCGACCTCTCAACCTGAATTGCAAGGTAATACTTATGCTGCATTATATAACTCCTTGGGCAAAGAGATAACCCGTATAGCGGAATCTTTACCAAAGATTGATATTCAATCAGTAAAAATGCACGATGGGAATGTCAGTCTTGGCGATGACAGAAATTTCTATTTGCTCGATGCCGACGCGATTCTAGTCTTCTCAAATGCGGGCACAGTCATACGTACACTACATTTCAAAAAAGCTGCATCAGATTATGCAGCAACTAAAGCCGCCATCTCGGGAGGATATGTAGCTATTTGGTTGCAAAAGACGGCCAGCAACGGTGCTTTGGTTTATAAGTTTCTTGTTCTCGATGCAAGCACTGGTGAGCAAATGGCGGTTTATGAACCAGCAGCGGAATTGGGCAATACGCCAGTGTGTTTTTCCAAGAAAAACGGCTTCGTGTTTTATCGGAACAAGGATGGTAGAGTAAATCTTAAAATAGCTAGGCTGCGGTAGCTGAAAATTTCCACCCATCAGCAGTTGATTCCCACATTTTCCCGCTCAGTATTCTTGTAAGCCCATGCCATGCGCGGCGTGTTGTGGGCTATCCCGAAGCGTCCGCGCTGGTCCAGCAGGATCATGCCGCCGTGCCCATTGAGGCGATCCTTTAAATATTGCATGGCTTCCTGCGACACCAAGTCAGGCGCCCCGCCGGTGCGGACGCGGTCGGCAGCCCATTTGGCCAGAACAAGTTTCATGATGGGCTCGCCCCATCCGGTGCAAGATGCGGCAGCACTGAGATTATCGGCATAACAGCCGCAGCCGATGAGAGAAGAGTCGCCCACACGTCCGGGAGCTTTGTTGAGCGTGCCTCCCGTTGAAGTGCCTGCCGCGATGTTGCCATTGGCATCCAGCGCAACGCAGCCCACGGTGTCATGGCTGGAAAGCGGGCCGGCAAAAGTGAGGTCAGGCTGACCGGCAGCTTCTTTTTCCTGAGCTTCTTTCAGACGCTGGATTTCGCGTTCGATGACCAACTCTTCATTGCGGCACAGCGCCATGCCGTGCTCTTGCGCAAAACGCTCCGCGCCTTCTCCGACAAAATATACGTGCGGGCTTTTATCGAGCACCAGTCGTGATGCGCGAATGGGGTTGCGAATGCGTTCAACACATCCCACGCCGCCGGCCCGCAACGTAGCGCCATCCATCATGAGGGCATCGAGTTGCACGCGGCCATCGCGGGTGAGAAAGCTGCCGCGGCCAGCATCAAAAGTTTCGTCATCTTCCATGCAGACGATCGCGGCTTCCACGGCATCCAGCGCTGAGCCGCCGCCTTCCAGAACGTGCCAGCCCTTATCCAGCGCATTTTGCACGCCGCGCTTGTGCGCTTCCACCATGTCGTCAGGGATAGCCCATGCGCCGCCATGGACCACGATTGCAGGGAGTTGTCTCAAAGTGTTTGGCCTCAGTTCCAGCTGCACAAATTTTAACAGAGCGCTATTGGCCTCTTGGTTTTTGACCAGAAGATCCTGCCCCGAGGCGTCGGTTGGGACGACACGAAAATTCCGCGCGAAAGATTTTCGGGAACTTTCGTTCTACTTGAGACATTAAGGATATAGAGACAAAGGGACAGGACAGACGCTCCGGCGCCGTTAACGAAAGGACAAGCGCACTTGATGATCGACGTGGGTGATAACCGATGATCAGCGATGAAGCCCTGATGCTGGAGTTCCAGCGCGGATCGCGCGAGGCGTTTGAAGAGCTCTTCGGCGCTATCGCGAGCCCTTGTACGGCTTCATCAATCGCAGGCTCGCGAACAAGGACCGGGCGGAGGATCTGGCCCAGGAAACATTTCTGGCCGTCATCCGCGCGGCTGTGCGTTATGAGCCAAGGGCGCTGGTCAAAACTTATCTCTACGGAATCGCCCTGAAGCTCCTGGCTGCTGAACGGCGCAAGCTTTCGGGCAACGAATCCCAGATAGATGACGATCAAGAGCTGGCGGAAGATGGCCCATCTGCGGAAGCGTTGTGGGTCCGGCAGGCGCTGGAGAAATTAAACGCAGGCGAGCGCGAGATCCTGATGCTGCGGGAGTATGAGCAGCTCAACTATGCAGAGATCGCCGAGTTGATGCGCTTGCCGGTGAACACGGTGCGGTCGCGGCTGTTCCGGTCGCGCATGGCATTGAAGGATTTTCTGGAACCTAAGAGAAAGGCGCAAAGCAGAATGCGCGCAGCCACTGAGGGCGAGGCACAATCATGAGCACCGACAATCATCCTATCGAACAAGAAGAACTCATGGCCTACTTGGACGGTGAGCTGGCGGCGAATCGCGCGGTCGCGGCAGCGGCGCATCTGGAACATTGCGCGGAATGTCAGGAACTGGCTGCTGATTTAGAAAAGGTTTCGCAGCAGATGATGGCGTGGGAAGTGGAAGAGTCTTCTTCAGAAATTCCCGACGAAATTGTGGCGGCACTGGAGAAGCGGAAGAAGGAGCCAAAGAGACGTGCCTCTACCAACGTTTGGTCATGGAACATGCTGTCTACGCCGCGCAGGTTAGCGTGGATTGGCGGTATTGGCCTGATCGCGTTGGTTTTGATTGCGATATCCGTCCCGAATTTATTGCGGAGCAAATACCAATTCAACAAAAGCGGGTTGGCTCCAGCAAAGCAAGAACGGGAATACGCATATCTAACAAACGACAATTCGCCTGCACCTCCGCCGCCTCCAAAATTCTCCGCCTACCACGGCTCCTTTGCAGACAAGAAAATAGCGCCGGGCATTGTTGGAAATGCGAGCAGAGCCGACAGGGGTGCAGAAGAAGAATCTGAGGGCGATAAGATCGACAGCAGCGAACGAACGCTGGATCTGCCGACTGTCCCGATGATTGCACGGGTGGCGGGCATAACTCTGACAACGAAAGAATTCGACAAGACACGCGCCAGTTTGGACGAAATGGTGAAACGCCACAATGGATATATGGGCGAGTTGAAAGTGAGCGCGCCAGCCGAGACAGGGCGCTCTTTAACGGCCACACTGCGCATCCCCGCGCCTCAGCTTGAATCAGCTCTTTCCGAAATGAAAAAGCTAGGGCGCGTGGAAGATGAGTCGCAAGGCGGTGAAGAAGTCACGCAACAGTATGTAGATCTGCAGGCGCGGCTGGCCAATGGACTCCACACTGAGCAGCGGCTCACAGAGATTCTGCGCACGCGTACCGGCAAACTGCAGGACGTGCTAAAGGTTGAGCTTGAGATTGATCGGGTGCGCGGCGAGATTGAGCAGATGCAGGCGGAGAAGAAAGATCTGACCAAGCGGGTCGCCTTTGCCACGCTGAATACGACCGTTAAAGAAGAGTATTTCGCCAAATTGCAAGGGACGCCGCCTTCCACGGGAAGCCGCTTCCGCAATGCCGCCGTGGACGGCTACAACACAGTGGTGGAAGGGCTGATTGATATTGGCTTGTTCCTGCTGTCAGCGGGCCCGAGCCTGCTGTTGTGGGCCGCGATCTTGTTCTTTCCTGCGCACTGGGCGTGGAAGAAAATAAAGGCAAATCTACCACACAGGCACAGAGACATAGAGGAAGAGCAGGCGGAATAGATTTAAAATTGATTGCCTGCGCTGGCCATCGTCGAATCCTGATCTTCGCTTATCTTTGTTGGCGTTCTCCGCTAGTAAAATAGAGGTTGGAGATTTCTACGATGAAAAAGCGCCAACTGGGACAATCCTCAATCGAAGTTGCGCCGCTGATGCTGGGCGGCAACGTGTTTGGCTGGACCGCCGACGAAGCGACGTCATTCAAGATCCTTGATGCGTTCGTAGCGGCGGGGCTGAACTTTATCGACACCGCGGACAGTTATTCAACATGGGTTCCGGGCCACCAGGGAGGCGAGAGCGAAACCATCATCGGCAACTGGTTCAAGCGTAGCGGCAAGCGCGACAAGGTTGTGATCGCAACCAAGGTGGGTTCGGAAATTCCCGGGCAGGGCAAAGGACTGAGCAAGGCGTGGATCATGCGGCAGGTGGAAGCGTCTTTGAAGAGGTTGCAGACGGACTATATCGATCTGTATCAGTCGCATCGAGACGATCCGGCAACGCCGGTGGAAGAGACGCTGGAAGCGTATGCGCAATTGGTGCAGGAGGGCAAAGTGCGCGTGATTGGCTGCTCCAACTTTACGGCGGAGCGTACCAAAGAATCGCTGGCGGCAAGCCGCAAGCATGGCTGGCCTAGATATGAGAGCCTGCAACCGCATTACAACCTGTATACGCGGGAGGCTTACGAAACCACACTGGAACCGCTGGTCTTGCAGGAAAAGCTCGGCGTGATTCCCTACTACTCGCTCGCCAGCGGCTTTCTTACCGGCAAGTACCGTTCACAGGATGACTTGAAGAAAAGCCAGCGCGGCCAATCGACGAAGAAATATTTGAATGATCGCGGGTTCCGCATTTTGCAGGCGCTTGACCAGGTAGCGGAGCGTTACCAGAGCAAGCCGGCGCAAGTGGCATTAGCTTGGTTGATGGCCCGTCCCAGCATTACGGCGCCGATTGCCAGCGCTACCAGCGTGGAGCAGTTGAATGAGCTGGCGCAGGCGACGCAGCTTGCGCTGGACCGCGAGTCAATGGAGAAGCTGAACCGGGCAAGCTCGTATGACGAGCAGGCGGAGCGGATCGCTTAAATATTTGCCGCAGATTTTCGCTAATCAGCTCAGATCAAAATTGGCCGCGAATTGCGCGAAAGGACGCGAATCAGAACGGAGGCTTGCGACAGCCGCCTGGAGTTGGAACCACTTAAGGGCTCGTGTCGCATAGTCGGCGCGACTTCTGAGCTTCTCAAGCTAGAATCAACTTATGAACACGGCTGTCCAGTCCGCTGGCGTACTCAGTTTTGAAGATGCTTATGAAGTAGTGCGCGAGCACTGCGGACAGATCTTAAAGGCTGGAAATCGGCCCAGCGAAGAAGTCTTATTGATGCAGGCCTTAAGGCGGGTCCTGGCGGAGCCGGTCGATGCCGATCGGGATTTTCCTCCGTTCCCAAGGGCCACGCGGGATGGCTTTGCGGTTCGGGCAGACGATCTGGCGCATGGAATGACCCTGCTTCGCGTAGTGGGGCAGGTGAGGGCCGGCGATAGCTACGATCTGCCGGTGGCATCGGGAGAAGCTGTAGAGATTATGACCGGGGCAGCAGTCCCGACAGGCGCAGATGCCGTGGTGATGGTGGAATACACGGAGCGCAGGAGCAAAGAAGTTAACCACAAAGGACACGAAGGAACACAGAGGGAGCAATCAGAGGATCGCGGAGATATTGCCGGTGATGATCACATCTTGGATATCACGGGTCATGACAAGGCAAAACCTGAAGAGAAAAGGACGGAAGAGTTCGTCGCGATCGAGCGGGTTGTAACAGCAGGAGAGAACATTGTTCCCGCTGGCGCTGAAGCTCAGGCAGGTCAGCAATTGTTGCCGCGAGGAGTGCGACTGGGACCGGCACAGATTGCTCTGGCCGCCGCAGCGGGCAAAGCCAGCTTGAAAGTTTATCGCAAGCCGCGCGTCGCTATTCTTTCCACCGGGGACGAACTGGTAGAAGTGGCGGAGAAGCCGGGGCCAAGCCAAATCCGCAACAGCAACAGCTATTCGCTAGCAGCGCTGGTGGCCGAATGTGGCGGCGAACCGGTGCAGTTGCCCATTGCTCCTGATGAACAAGGCAAGCTGACGGAATTGATCCAGGAAGGGTTGAAGGCGGACATGCTGCTGCTCTCCGGTGGCGTCTCAATGGGAAAGTTTGATCTAGTGGAGCAGGCGCTCAAGACGTTGCGAGCGAAGTTCTTTTTTACCGGAGCGCTGATCCAGCCGGGGAAGCCGGTGGTCTTTGGCGAGGTCGCGGCGATTCCATTTTTTGGGCTGCCCGGGAATCCAGTTTCAGTGATGGTGACGTTTGAATTGTTTGCGCGACAGGTGGTGGAGGCGTTGAGCGGAGCGGAACCTGAGCGATTGAAGTCGGCGAAGGCGAAGCTCAGGAAAGATTTCAAGACCAAGACAGGCTTAACCAGATTTTTGCCGGCGAGACTTGAAGGCGGGTTAGAGGATCCTGAGGTCGAACTGGTGCCATGGCAGGGATCGGGCGATATGCTGGCGGCAGCGCGGGCAAACTGTTATCTTGTGGTTCCTCCGGACAGAGAGAAGCTGGCCAACGGCGAGATGGTGACGGTGGTGATGCGGTGAAGTAGTCGTGCGAAAGCAAGCCGTTGAGATTTTCGTAAGAACTCCCTGATGCAGCATGGCAAGGGAGACGTTGTCGGGGTCCTTCGACTCTACTCCGCTCCTTTCGTCGCGGAGTGCCGCTCAGGATGACAGGGGTTAGATATTACTGGTATCCGAAAAATTGTCGAGCTATCGAGTTCATCGCTGATGCGGATTGGGTAAATCATCTGATGGTCAGGAAAAAGACAAAGCGCGACTCAACCAATAACGGCAGACCATCGTCCGGCAAGCTTTCGCACTACGACTCTGCCGGCCGGGCGAAGATGGTGGACGTATCGGGAAAAGCGGTCACCCGTCGTGAAGCGGAAGCGTCTGCGTTCATCGAAATGTCAGCGGAAGTGCTGAAGGCACTGCCGCAGAATCCCAAGGGAAACCCGCTGGAAGTGGCCAGATTTGCCGGGATTGCAGCGGCCAAGCGAACGAGCGACTTGATACCAATGTGCCATCCGCTGCCGCTCTCATTCATTGATGTGACCACTGAGGTGTGCGAAAATGGCGTTCAGGTCAACTCCAAAGCCGCCACAACCGCCCAGACCGGTGTGGAGATGGAGGCGCTGATGGCAGCCACCATTGCCGCGCTAACGGTATATGACATGTGCAAAGCCCTGGACAAAGGAATTGCCATCCGTGAAATAGTTTTGCAGCGCAAATCAGGCGGAAAAAGCGGAGACTACCAGCGCAAGTCGAAAAAACAGTAATGGGTTTGAGTGGGTGCTTTTTAGAACTTTTCGGATACACCGAAGGTAAAAATTCATCGCTATGCGATGAACGTCTTATTCGCTGCGCTCACCCAGGACTAAAGTCCTGGGCTGGGGCCCGCGATTCGCGAGCGAATCGCTAGACGTTGATACTGGTAGTGGGTCAGCTTTCTTAACCTGATCCACTACCGAAGAAATAGGTCTCATGCCGAGCAATATTAAGGTCCTGCTGGTCGATGACAATCCCATGGTTTTGGAGATGTTGCGGCAGGCCCTTGCGCATTTTTCAACCGTACAGCCGATGACCGATGCCGCCGACGCGCTGCTGAAAGCCATTGAGGATAAGCCTGACCTGATCATTGCCGACTATGCCATGAACGGCATGGATGGCCGCCAGTTGCTGCAAAAGATCAAGAGCCGCAACGCCAGCGCCGGAATTCCTGTGATCCTGATGGCCAGCAAGGTTGATATTAATGAGAAGCTTAAGACCATTCAGGATACGGTAGAAGATTTTATTGAGAAGCCGTTTTTCCTGAAGGATGCCGCGGCCAGAATCAAAAAGGTTGTGGATAAGATATCGCTTGAGAAGATGGCGCGCGAAGCTCCGGGAGAATCCGTGCTGCGGGGCAGCCTGGCGCAAATGAATGTGCTGGATCTGTTGCAGTCACTGGATATGGGCCGTAAAACCTGCGCGCTCACGCTGCGCAATAACGGCGATCAATGCAAAATGTATTTCACTGAAGGCCAGATCAACCACGCTGTTTATGCCGATCTGAAAGGCGATCCTGCGGTGTACAAGGTGCTGACGTGGACTGCTGGAACTTTTGAGATCGACTTTGCCGGCAGCAGCAGCGAGCAGACCATTACTCAGTCATCACAAGGCATTTTGCTGGAAGGCCTGCGGCTGCTGGACGAAGCCAATCGCGACACGGAAGAGAACGTTCTGGAAGCATAAGACCGGTGAACGCATCCGCCAAGACCGCTGCCGTGCTGACCATCAGCGATTCGTCTTATATCGGTAAACGTGAAGACGCATCGGGGCCGGCGATTGTGCGCGAACTGGAGGCAGCAGGCTTCAAGGTGATTCACAAGTCCGTGCTGCCGGACGAAAAAGATGCGATTGCGGCGCGCTTGATTGAATGCAGCGAACTCACGCGTCTGGTGGTGACAACCGGTGGAACGGGCATTGCCATGCGCGATGTTACTCCTGAGGCCACGCTGGCAGTGATTGAGCGAAGGATTTTGGGCGTAGAAGAAAAGATGCGACAGGAAGGCGCAAAAAAGACGCCTTTTGCCGCGCTGAGCCGCGGAGTCTGCGGAGTGCGAGGAAAAACGCTGTTGCTGAACCTGCCGGGGAGCCCTTCAGCGGCGGTAGAGTCATTGCAGGCAGTGATTGGGATCTTGCCGCATGCACTGGAGCTGCTGGATGGTCGCACTGAGCATTGAGCGGGAAAGAACATTCGCCGCAGATTGCGCAGACAAGCGCAGATCAGGAAAAGCTGGCCGCAATTTTCGCGAATGCGCACGAATTGAGCTAAACTCACGATGATTCGTGGCGAGGACGACTTGCCTGCCGAGCCGCCAGCCATAGGCGCAGAAGGATCTCATTACGCAGAAAATCTTAAGCAGTATGGAGCGGAGCGACAGAAAACTTATGCGTCAGCAGTAACTTCAGGGAACTTAAGCTTGCTCTTGGACAGCGCCTTGTTGAGCATGTCTTCGATTTCCACTTCTTCAACGTTCTTGGACATTGCCAGTTCGGTCACCAGCAGATAGCGGGCGCGATCCAGCATCTTCTTTTCGCGGAAAGAGAGCGGCTTGTCTTTGGCGAGCAACAGAAGACTTTTCAGCACAATGGCCACTTCCAGAAGCGAGCCAGTGCGCATTTTGTCGGAATTTTCTTTAAAGCGGAATTTCCAGTCGGTATGGTTATCGCATTTGCCGTCGACCAGGAAGGTGACAATCTTCTGCACTTCACCATTTTTAACCACTGGGCGCAGGCCGACCATGCCAACATTGTTGAAAGGGACTTCCACTTTCAGGCTGCTGGCTTTGATTTTGAGAAGATAGAATTTATGGACGTTCGGGCCTATTGTGCGGCTGCTGATCTGTTCAATTACCCCGACTCCATGGTTCGGATAAACTACTTTGTCACCGATTGCGAAGTTCAATTGACCATTCATTCAACACCTAGATGGGACATTTTGCGGGGGAACTCCAGACAGAAAACATTATAAACTTTTTAACAAGGTTTAGCAACAAACATTGTGTTCAGCAGCTGCTTGGAAGGAAAAAAATTCAGAGCCAAGCCTTTTTGGGCTGTTAACGTATTCAGGCTGAAAGGGTTATAATTGGCGTTCGCAAACCCGCCGATTTTGAGCCAGAGGGGAGCAATCTTCCACAAATATGCCGGAACACATCAAGAAAAAGCTGGAAGAGGAGATCCGCCTTCTGGAACATGAGCTCACCCACGAGCTGCCCAAAGAAATCAAAAAAGCCGTTGCCATGGGCGATCTCAGCGAAAACGCCGAGTATCACATGGCCAAGCAGCGCCAGGAGTTCGTAAATGCCCGCCTGGGACAGCTGAAAAAGCGCATGTCTGAACTGGCCCTGGTGAACCTGACCAATATTCCTAAAGACCGCGTGGCGTTTGGCTCTAAAGTCAAAGTCTTTGACAACACCAAGGAAGAAGAGATTATCTATACATTGGTGACCAGCGAGGAATCAGACGTGACCAAGGGCCTGATCTCCACCACGTCACCGATTGGAAAATCGCTGATGGGTAAGAAAGTGGGCGACATGGCCACCGTGGTTACGCCAAACGGCAAACGCGAACTAGAAGTACTGCAACTCACCACCATCCACGACGAGGCTTCATGACCTGGACCGGGGCGTTTGGAAGAGCTTGCCGCGTGCTCTTGTACGCGATTGTTCGCGGCCTTGCGCTTACCCGAATTTCTCCCAATGTATTAACTTTCCTCGGGCTGGTGATTAACATCATTGCCGCCATTCTGTTTGGGTACGCCAATACTTCCAACTATGGCCGGCTGTTTCCTTATGCAGGATTAGTCATTATCGGTGCAGGAATCTTTGACATGGTAGATGGCCGCGTAGCTCGAGCCACAGGACAAGTTACAACGTTCGGTGCGTTCTTTGATTCCGTCATCGACCGCTATAGCGACGTGGCGCTTTTCTTCGGACTGCTGGTTTACTACGCTCGCGGCAATCATTTCTTTTACCTGGTGCTGGTTGCGTTTGTGATGGTCAGCTCAGTCATGGTGAGTTACACGCGGGCGCGAGCTGAATCGCTGATCGGATCATGCAAAGTCGGCTTCATGGAGCGGCCAGAGCGCGTGGTGCTGGTAATTATCGGCGCACTGTTTGCGCGCCTGGGAGCCATGGCGCCGGTCCTGTGGGTGCTGGCCGTGCTTTCGACCATTACAATCATTCATCGCATCACATACACCTACCAGCAAACGCGCATTCTGGATGCCCAGGCCGCTGAAGCCGCCGCTCAGCAACAGGCTGCGGCCGCATCCAAGGCCGACGCCGCCAAGCCCCAGCCGGCAAAAGGCAAAGGCCCCCAGCAGATCCCGTCATTCAATTAATCGAATTTGTGGCCCCTGGTTAAGTAAAGTTAGCTTTCCTTGCGCCGCAGGCCGTAGCGCAGCCGCAGGCGGAGCGACCTAAAAAGACCAGCCGAAGGCGGAGCGCGCTAAAGGTGTGAAGCCGCAGAGCTATTGAAGTAAGTTGGCTCTGGCTGCCTTACTCTCTCCCTACCACCGTGTCGTAGAGCCCGTAGTGTGTGAGCCCTTCGTGACTCTCAATGCCCGTGTACCGCAGCGAGGCATCCTCGTAGCGTCGGAACGCAAACACGGCCTGGTTCATCTGCTCCGTATTGAACACCTTCAGATCCACCAGCAAATGGAAATCCTTCACCGTCAGGCCGGTCACGGCCAGGAACAAGTCCGGCTCCAGCTTGGTGATCACGTCCTGCAGCGTGTTTTCGCGAAAGTCCGTCAAGTACATGAATGCCGGGATGCGCGTCGCGAATTTGATCAGCTTTTCTTGCACAAGCTTGCGCTTGGACTTGTATTCCTTTTCTTCGTCGGTCAGCTGTTTCTGTTCTTTCGCGGTTAGATCCTGCTCTTTAGCCTTGTTCTTGAGCTCCTTGACTTTCTCGCTCTTGTTGATGATGGTCTCGATGATATTGTCGCCCAGAGCACGCCAGCCCTCAATGCGCTCTACAGCGGCCATGGCTTCGGGGTTCTCAAAGACTCGGCGCAGCGTGTCATTGTCCACGTTCACCAGCAGCGCACTTTCCCATTTGCGCGCCAGCAGCGTAGCCGAGGTGCCTGCCATCGCAATGTCGAGAATGCCGCCTGCATCGATCTGCGTCATATTGGCGCCGTCATAGGCCAGCACTGGCAGGAATGACACGAGGTCTTTAACGGCGTTTTCTGGGTTCGATTCGTTCGGCGAAAGCCCAATACCATAATCGGCCAACTGTCTAAGCGCTCGCGTGGGGGCAAAATCGAACACGAAGCACACCGGTTTGAGGATTTCTTCCTCATTAGGGTCGTCACCGTTCGGGTTCTTGATAGACCACGGCGACTGTACGCGGAACGCTGCCTGGAAATAGGTTTCAGGACTCTTTAGGTTGCGCAGCATCAGCATCGAAGACCATTGCGGGACGGTCACGCCGGTCGTCAGTTTGCCGCATGACAGAGTGATGGTTTTGGCGTCAAAGCCGCTACCGATAGCCTTACGCACCGGCGGCAGCGCCTCAAGCCCGATCCCTGCCTCAGCTCCGGCCGCCACGACTTTGTGATACTCGTGCCAGAAAATGTTGTGCTTTTCGCGCAGCAGGTTCGCCATCGCGTGACATGCCGCAACGTTTGGCAGAAACCAGAACGAGTGCTGCAGGTATGGCAGCAGTCGAACATCGGAGTAAGGAAATGGCGGTCTCGAGCCCGTCTTAAGAGCCTCAACAGATTTCGGCACGTACTGCCCCCGGATAATATCCAGCCATTTTTGCACGTCGCTTTTGTGCTTGAACTGTGCGACTTTTCCGCTACCAGTGGCTGCAAAAAATTCGTTAAGGTCGAACTCGTCAAACTCTCCAGCGCTCGCCACAGTCAACAGCTCGTCCGGCATCTTGTAGGTGAGCAAGCGCATTTGCGGCAGTGCACCATAGGGGTTCCACTTGTCTGGGTTCGTGGCTGCGAACTCTTCCTTGGCGCGCTGTTCGTCGGTGTATGTCCAGTTGAAGATTTGTTCTTCAATGAACTCGCCTGTGGCGAGCGCCTTGAAAGGCGTTCCGGAGAGGTAGAGGTAGGCTCTGGTTGTTATTGGCAGGAATTCGGTTTCTTTCTCAGAGAGAACATTGAGATCTTCATTCACATGTTCCAGTCCGGCAGCATATTCAAGCTTAGCCTCTCTCCGCGCAACGGCGTCTTCTTCGCCTTCGAACAACTCCTGCGCAGTCTCACGCCATGCGCCGAAGTGATATTCGTCGAACACCACCAGGTCCCACTTCACTTTGTGGAGCCATTCGTTCTTTGGCTTGATGTTTCCCGCCGCGTCGCGCCCAAGGAGGTCCTGAAAGGATCCGAAATAGACAAACGGCTTTTTGCCGGCAATTTTCCTGGGATCACTGTTGGAGTTGCGGGAAAGATATTGCCATCCCTCAAAATCTACATGGGATTCAAGATCGGTCTGCCACGCGTCCTCTACTGCGGGTTTGAAGGTCACGACAAGTACACGCTTAGCCGCGAGCCGTTTGGCTAGCTGATAAGTAGTGAAGGTTTTGCCAAAACGCATCTTGGCATTCCAGAGGAAACGCGGGACGGCGTGCATGTCCTCGTTCCAGATTGAGTGAAAGTAGGCGTGCGTCTTCTTGACGGCTTCTATCTGCTCCCGGCGCATCGCGAACGTCGCGTCACGCATGCCGGTGAACTGTTGGCCAGTGCGCAGTTCGTTGAGCACGGCTTGCACGTCTTTTACGGTGCAGCGCATCCATTCCAGTTCAGTGTTCGCAAACTTCTTTTTGACGAGGGCCGTCCGCACCTCGTGGTCGCTAAAGATGGTTCCGTCGTCGCGCTCGGCGGATTCGTCCAATTCGATCCGGAAGTTTTTGATAGCCGCGGTTTTGAGCTGCTCGGCGATGCGCTGCTTTACGTCACGTGTGCTCTGGCCGACCTTGAGGAGACCCCGGTGCGCCTCATCGGCGATTGAATAGGCGTAGATGCGTGGCCGAGCCTTTGGCTTCGGTGTGAGGATTTCCTCAATAGGCTTACTCATCGTCAGCGTCGTCTACAGGAGTATCTTCATCGAACAAATCGCCAGTGACTTCCATCGGGCGAACAATTCCTTCAATGAAAGCGATTTCGCTTGCGGTGAGGCCATACTTCTTATAGAGGTCTCCGTCAGTCCACTCCTTCGTCCACTTCTGAACAGGAACGAAGGTGTAAACCTTGCGAGTCGTATCCGCTGATGGCTTGTGTAGGAGAATCATAAAACGCGTCAACCTACAGCACAGGTAAGACAAGACGCTTTCCGCTTCGCTCTTTGAAGCGAAAGGCGCGATACAAAGATACGTTTCTGACGATATGGACCCCGGTTCTCCAACGAATGGGGTGCTGATGATTCTGTGCGGGTACGTATCTCGGTTGCCGGTACCCGGAGCAGCCCGGCCTATATACACTTTCCATGTATCAATTAGCTCAACACCAGTCGAAATTGATTTCCGAGGTGCATAACCTTTGCCCCCGTTTTGATAAACCAATACATCTCCGGAGCTTTTACTTGCCTTGCCTTTGAAATACGTGCGAAGACCGAACGGCCTCAAAGAACTCACCAATTGGTCAAAACGTTTGTTTGCGGGCAGCGATAGTGAGTGCTCTTTTGCTGCAGGATTCTCTACCGCAACTACTTTCTTGAGAATGGACAATCCTTCATTGAATCGGATGAACACGTCAGCACCGGGCTCAAGAAGCTGACGAGTACTTGTTGAGACAGGCCAGTCTTTGAAGTGTGTACTAACTCGGCATAACCCCGGATTGTCTCTGTCCCAGAGAAAGAAATTAACGCCGCCTTTGAGACCTACCCCCGGGAAAACATCAGATGCACTGAGATAATCGTCAATCGAGCGTACGCGATTGTCGGTGAGCATAGACTCTCTAAATTCGTCTAGTCCTTTTCCGCCAGCAAACCAACGAGATGGAATGACCATGGACAGAAATCGCGGCTCAAGCATCTTTGCCTGTTGTACGAATAGCTGATAAATGGGCGCGGCGCTGGTGCCGAAACCACCATCATCCAGTTGATAGGGCGGGTTGCCTATAATCACGTCAAATTGCATATCGTCTCCAAAGATCTCTGCTATTCGAGTCTTGACGTCGTTGGTATGAATGAATGCATAGGCGTGGCTTTCCAGTTCTTCACCACGATCCAGTTGTTCTTGGCTTGCTGCACAAAACTTGCACTTTCCCTCATTCCATGTATGTTCTGTTCGCTCGAACCAGATGTTACCCGCCTCGCTGGAGAACCCTTTAGCTATGGAGTGCTTGCCGTTGGCATGCTTGGAGCAATACATGCTGCGCCGCGCGAGCAGGCTTGTCAGATTGGTTATCCCGATACCAAAGACCTGCTTGGTGAGAATATGATCGACACGCTTCTGAAGATCGGGAATTTCGGTCGCTAAACCCTTGTTGAGTCGGCTGGTGATCTCGCGCAGGAAAACACCTGATTTGGTGAATGGATCAAGAAATCTAACGGAGCTATTCGCCCAAAGGTTCGCGCCAGCGTTGTTTGACGCCCATGCGTCTGCAAGCGTGTCCAGCATGCGGTTGGCGAACTCGGGAGGCGTGAACACCTCGTCATTGGAAAGATTGGCTATGCAGGTCAGGACATCGGGGTTGCGTCCGCGAAGCGAAAAGCTCGCCTTCCCATTCATATGGCTTCCCCGAAGCTATCGTCCACTGGCGAGCAGGCAAGCTCGCCCACAGTCACTGGCATGTACGTTTTGATTGGAGTAAACACCTCATGCTTACCGAGATGAGCGAAGAGTGTGCCTTCACGGCTGAAGGAAGACATTTGCGCAAGGGCTGCGAAACGGAAATCGCGCCGCTGGTACTTGCCCTTCCCAAGATAGCCCCATTCCGCAAAGGTGATAGGCTGTCCCTCATCGGTAAGCAGCGTTATTGCGTCACCATGCACAAGATTCTGTGAGAGAACATAGGAAGCGGCCAGATAAAGCTCATCCGTTTCAGCCAGATTCAAGTAGTCGGCAAAAACCTCAAGCATATTCGCTCGGCATTCATCGATATTGTCCGCCAGGAGTTCAATTCCGTACGTGCACATCAAGGCCAGTAGTGCGTAATGCTGCTTCTCAAAGACGGACTTGCCGAACTTGGCTTCTACGGCAGCAAGTTTGCGCTGCAGGACAGGAACAAGGAAATTCCCGCTTCCGCACGCAGGCTCCAGGAAACGAGAGTCTATGCGCTCGGTCTCGCCCTTCACGAGGTCAAGCATTTTTTCGACCAGCCACTGAGGTGTAAACACCTCCCCGTGATCAGCAACGCGCCTCTTGGACTTGATCAGACTCATAGTGATGGCTTGCTGACTCGACCAGCAGCTTGTGGCGGAGGGCGACGATCTCCTGGTACACCGCATCGGGCATACACATCATAGGATAACGTTTTGCGTTTGTGAATCGAAATGCCCGGCATCGCGCTAGGCTGGCGCAAGGAGCAATCTCCTTTCATGGTGTCCCGGGATTACCATCCGCGGCTGCGGCTGGTGCGGCTTTTCAGGACTCTTGTCTACCAATTTCTCTTGACAAAATGGCGAACAAATGGTAAAGTTGGAGATTCGCTTCAGGGCGGAAAAAGTAGTATACGGGCGATCTTTGAAAACAAGCAATTAGCACTAGCAATCAGCCAAGGCCCAAAAGCGGGACCCTACGCCAATTGAGGCCTTAGTTGCTGAAGTGTACGCCAATCTGGGATGAATTGGGATGACTGCCTTGAAACCCACGCCAATTTGGGATGACCGGGAGGGGGGAGGGCGGAGATCGGGTGATCGGGACATCGGGTGATCTGGTGATGGGAAGAGCAAAGGCCCACAACCCTACGCCAATCAATGCCTAAGTGCTGAAGTCCACGCCAATCTGGGATGAATTGGGATGACTGCCTTGAAACCCACGCCAATCTGGGATGACCCAGGGAGGGGGGAGGGGCGAGATCCAGAGATCGGGACATCGGGTGATCGGAAGAGCACCGCTCGACTGTCTGCGGCGGAGGAGGCTATGCCGCTGACAAGCTACCAGACACCAAATCCTTTGAGCGGCCCTGGGCTGCCAGTTCGCGCTCGGCGGCGCGCAGCACGGCGTACTTGGCTTCCGGCAGATCGAGAGCCGGAATCACCGTCATGGTCTTTAAAATCCCGGCCAGCTCATAGTAGGCGCGCCGGCACTTCTTCATGAAGTCCACGGGATACTCAGGCTTGCGCGCATAGGCGGCGACAGGGTCAGCGTCGAGCAGGTAGGCGATATCAGGCCGGGGCACAAAGCCGTGGACGAACTTTACGAACTTCCGGCTCAGCGGGTTTTGCAGGTTCAGGTTGGAAAGCTCGTCGTAAATATAGCGATCCAGAATCACGATGTCCGCACCGCTCTTTTTGGCGCGGGCCACCACACGGCAGAGATGGATGGCGTCGAGCAGGTAAAGGAAATGGCGGGCCAGAGTGAGGTGCCAACCGCGAACGTTCTTATCCCGGCGATTCACGGGCTTGCCCGGAGCGCCAATGCCACGTTCGCTCTTATAGACCTTATGGACGAAGCCTTCGCGGTATTTTACGCCGACGACCACGTTGTCCCAGAAGGCCAGCAGCGTGGTTTTGAGTCCGGCGGCGTGCAGCGCGGAGCGCAAACTCTCAATCTGGGTGGATTTACCGGAACCATCCACGCCAGAGAAAGAGATGAGCAAGGGGGTGTTGGAAACGCTATGAGTCATTGGATTCGGCCTGTCCATATCAGTTGTGCTGTTTCAGCCCCGATCGTTACAAAAATGTTTGTTACAACCATTGGCAGAAATAGCCAAGGGTTACATTGATCTTCAAAGATAAAAGCCCCGCGCAGATAAAAGCCGGGTCAACCTATCTTCCGGTAACTCCAGCAATGCCGGCCCCGGGAGGCGTTGATGAAGTGCCGTGGCTCAGCGCAAAAATGGTGCCTAAAGCTGCGCCAGCGGCAGCAACCGCGCCAATCTTGAGCAACAGTGATCGTGTCTGGTGCTGCTTGGCTGGAGCAATGGCGATACCTGCTGGTTTTGCGGCTGCGCCTCCCGCTGTTGGGACGCTTTCGGCCGTCGCGGCGCCCACCGGTTCAGTCTGCGGCTTGGGCTTTGGCGCTTCCGGAACGGTGGTGGTGGTTTGTGGCTCGGCGTTTGGCGTCTGCTGCTCCTGCTGCGTGCCTGAAGCGTCAGGATACGTGGTAACAGGCGTAAGCGGCGCTTGCGATGGATCTACGCTTGTTCCAGGCGATGCCGGCTGTTGCTGCGGCTGAGTCTGATTTGCCGGAGCCGCAGGCTGAACATTCTGCGCCGGTGCTGCTGCTGGAGCCGGATTGGTCGGCTGGGCCTGATCTGTTGTCGCGGGCGGAACTGCTTGCGCCGGCTGTGTCGCGGTGGTCGGCTGCTGCGCCTGTTGGCTGGTTTCCGGCGCCTGCTGCGGCGTGGACGGATTCGTTTGCTGAGCGCGTAGTAATGGCGCAGAGCACAGGCCGGCAATCAACAAGGTACTCAGGATTCTCGTAATTCGGTATTGCACTGTCATAAAAACCTCGGGGAACTTGGTTTTCAAAAACTTACTTTGACGGTCATTATTTGGACTTCATTATTTGAACTTCATGGGGCGAGTGGTTCCGGCAAAAGCACCCAGATTCTCTGTTTCGGCAGTTGCCGCAAGCAATCGGGCCATATCAGTGTCTCTGTCCCAATGATGTTGGATGCGGTTTTTAAGGCAGCGGGCTAGCGTTTTGAGGCTGGTTTTATACCAGCAGCACTTTTCCATCTGGGGAGAAAAAACGGCCACCATTCTGGCGTTTCCAAGGTGCTGTGGGCCTCCGGCCAGCAATGCGGCCATAAATCGATGGTTGCCTTCCAGTAGCGTTACCGGTCGGTCCTCATCAATGCCCAGGAAAATGACCATCCCTTGCGGCGCATCGGAGGAAAGATTGGCGCAAATGTCTGAGATCTTTTTCACGAACTCGTTTGGCTCTGAGCCTTTAAGCTGCCGGATGCGGGCGGCCACATCCAGGGCCTTGAAGTTGCCGCGAGCGATCTTTCTCCAGTGTGCGCGAGGGAAAACGCTTACCTGCTCAACATCTTCCGGCTCAAACTCAATCTCCCACCACTGGCGGTCTTCAGGAAGTTCCCACCACATGGTGTCTCGCCGGCGGAATAGCAGTATGCGGCGAATCTCATTCTCGGTCGCATCAGTCAGGTTAGGATTTTCGACCAAAGAGGTAAAGCGATCACGGTCAGCGTCATATTCCTTATGGAAGAATTCTCCGCGAAGGAATTGCGCAATGACTTCGGCTTCAGTGAGTCGACGCAGCTTTCTCATATGGCCTCAACCAGTTCCGGCTTGTTATGCCTGCGCAGAAAGGGCAACGCGACCAGCGCCAGCATGGCAGCCATCAGCACTATCCGCACCATAATTACTTGGTGCAGCGACGCATGGAAGATTCCAATGCCCAGGACCAGAGCGCCGCTGAAAATTAGTTGTAGCCAGCCGGTGTTGGCAATCCGGCGTGACATCTCATAGGCAATGAAAACAACACTTAGCGAGTACAGCGCGGTAGCCACGGCATAAAGCGCCAGCAGCCAACCGATTTCAATGAATCGGGAACCAAAGATCACACCCATGATCAGATGAGGGAATAGAGCAGCTATAGCAATGAATAACAGGGAAAGTCCCGAGACCAGCAGCAAAGGAAGGCCGATGCCATGGGCTTTTTTATGTTCCGGGCTTGCGGCCGCAGCAACAGGGAACATCGCATTGACGACGCCGAACCATGAAGCGAAATAAAGCAACCGGCCAATTTGTGAAATTGCAGCGTAAACGCCGGCAGGGTCAGAGGGGAAGAAATGCTTCACCAGCAGAATGTCGATATTGTTGATGATGACCTGGCCCACAAAGAAGACGATCGCCTGAACTGCTTCCGCATAGGACGGCGGCTCAGCCGTGCTGGCCTTCACGCGCAACTGTGCCGGGATTCGCGGGATAAAGCACGCCGCGATTACCGAAGCCGATATCGCTCCTACCGCTCCCAGAACGCCGTATCCTGCAACAACCAGTCCCGCTCCCAGAAAGAAGCGGATGCCAGCTTCAAGAACAAAATTGGTGCCAAGCCGGGGAAAAGCGCACATCCCTTGCATTGCGCCCCGTTTGACGCCCAGCGGCGCATAGGCGGCAATGCCAATGGCCAGCAGCCCCACGATCCACGGGCTGGGTACGTTCAGATAAGTTGCAACTGGCTTTTGAGCAAGAAAAAGTATTGCGCCCAGAGCAAGACTGGCTATCCACGCCTTGCCAAGCAGGCTGTGGACGACCGCGGCCTTGCTCGAATCATCATGATTTCGGGCAACAAATTTGGCGCACACCAACTGGAAAGCCAGGCTGATGCAAGACGCCAGCAACAGCATTGTGACCGCTGCATTGATGTGCCCAAACGCTGCCGGCCCCAGCATGCGGGCCATCACCATGTTGTAGGCAAAGTTGAAAAGGTTCACCAGCATCATGGCGACGAGCATGACGGCGCTGCCATTTAGCAGGGTGGAACGCTCACTGCGCTGCGGACGCACGTTGGCTGCTGCCACGGATGCATCGGCTGATGTGAGAGTGATAACGCTTTCAGATTGCGGCATCACGCGAGATCTCTAGGCTGCAAGAGGCTGGACGTAACGTTTGTTGTGCAAAAGTTGTTGCCGCATGGCGTTGGGCAAAAATCCGCTGAAGCTGCGGGCCGCTTCGGTTGATGTTTCATAAATTTCAAAGAGGCGCTCCGTGCGCGTGAGTTCCAGCACCACGGCTGCCTGGTCAGAGAGTGAAGCCAGTTTCACGTCACCATCGCGTTTATGGGCCTCAGACATGCATTTCAACAGCATCTCCACGCCGGAAGCATCAATTTGCGCGACCAGCGAAAGATCGAAAACCAGTTGCGGACGGTCAGCCGCAAGAAAAGGACGCACGTCACGGAGAAATTCCCGCGCTGTGCGCGAGTTCAGGCGCTCCGGCATTCTTTTTACGACGACTGGTCTGCTATTGATGTCCATATCTCCTCGCTACAACCATGTTGGGGAACTTATGAGATGTCTCAGTGTCACAGGCGGAAGTTTCAAATCCGGCAGCAGAGCCCAGCGCGGGCGATGTTTTCCGGAGCGTGGTCTGCAGATCAACTTTCTCTGCCTTTTTTGTGGCGAACATGCCTTGGAAAGCCAGCTTTGGCAGGTACGTCAGCGCTTCCGCGGCACTGGTCACAAATCTTTTTCCGGACGCAACGGACATTGCAGAGACAAGCTTTGGATCGACGATCGTCACTGTCACATCGCGGTGCAAATTCACGATGCGGCTCATTCCCGCAATCGAGTGCGCCAGATCCAACCCTGCTCCCACATAAGAGAATGGCAACACCGTAGAATTTTCAATCACAGTGCCGCAGTCAATTTCGGCGTGCCGCTCCACCGAACTGCAACGGGTAATCACCGCGCCGGAGCGGATGCGCGCCAGCGATCCCACAAATCCGGGCGCTAGAACACGCGCGCCTTTTTCAATCATTGCGCCCGGAGCGGTCCATACTCCTGGCTTAATTTCTTTTCCTGCCGGGCAGGTTTGCGTCTGCCGCGTAAGGATATCAATGGCAAATTGCCGCAGATCGCGCGCCGTGGCCAGTGGATTCAAGTAGCCATCATGCTGTAAAGCAGGACACTCAGTGCGGCAGTGCGCCAGTTGAGTACGGAAAAGCGAAGCGGCGTCATTCCTCCGTGATGCGCTGATGCAGAATATTTCCAGCATCTCTTCATCAGAGCCCATGCGCGTGACACGTTCCTTGCGATCAAGGTGGAACTGGACCAGCTTCTCAAAATCAGCTTCAGCATAAGCGCCAAGGCGGATCAGAATTACCAGCTCAGCGCCGCTCTGGGCCATGTCATTGAACGCCGACTCAGCTATTTTCCAGAAACGATCAGGCGCGGCAGAAACGCAGGTTACATCGGAAGGGAATCCAAAATTGCGTATGCCTGATGGAGCCGTAGTTTCAACCACAGCGCTTATTTGCGAGATCCCGTATTGCCGTAGCCGTTCAGCCATGCGCTGGAGCGTGCTCTTTCCCGCCACGTCCAGAGTTGCCAGGGGCACATCAAATGTCTGGTCTCCCGCTATTTTGTGCTCTGAGTTGGCCAGCAATAGCCCGCGGATATCCATTATTCCTTCATCCTGTCAATGTTCTGTGGAAGCTCTCGGTTGGCGTGAAGAAATCAGCGAAGGAGGGTAACCCAACTGAAGTAACGAGGGCCGAAAACGACTGTCGATACTACTGAAATCTGGGAACCCTCTGGCCTGAAATCCGTGCAATCATTCACTGCACGCAGCCAGCAGAACACTGCTTTTAAGATCACTTACAATTTTGAGATCTTACAAATGACACAACCACTGTGTTTAGCAGCAGTGTTGAAATAGATGTGATTGAGCCATCCCGTGTTGTAAGGTCAGAGCACCTGCTGGAATTTTTATTTCGCAAGCCCTGCGCTGTTAAAATTCTCGTATGCCGGAATTGAAAACAGTTTATTTTGCTCGGATTGATTCCTTGGTAGTAGGGCCTTTGCTGCTCGCCGCCACGGAAAAAGGTTTGCGCTGCCTGCACTTTTACAAAGGAACGATGCCGTCTCCGGGCAAGAATGAAACATGGATCGAATCACCAGAGCATCTCCAGCCTTACATTTCGGAATTGCAAGCCTACTTTCGGAGCGAACTGCACGAATTCACATTTCCGCTGGATCTCGTCGGAACCCAATTCCAAAAAGATTGCTGGCAGGCCCTGCTGCGTATTCCTTATGGCAAAACCTGTTCATACGCTGAAATCGCGCGTTCCATCGGCCGTCCCGCCGCATTCCGTGCTGTGGGCCAGGCGAATCATGACAATCCCATCGCCATTGTTGTTCCCTGCCACAGAGTTCTTGGCGCGAACGGCACGTTAACGGGTTACGGTGGAGGCCTTAATACCAAGGAAAAATTACTGCGTTTGGAGGGAGCTTCCTTCCGGATGGTATTGAAAGCTGCTGCAAGCCCCCTCGTCGACCAAACTGCTGACGCACCGCAGGCTAGCTTCCAATACTAGCTACCCTCGTTTACCTTTGCGGCGGCTTTGAACCTGAAGGCGGTGTGCCTTTGTTGGGCTCAGGATTATTGGCCGGGTTCGCCGTGCTACCAGGATTCTCAGTCGATGCCGGTGACGATTTCTCGCTCCGCGGACTAATTGTTAACTTGTTTACGAGTTTTTTGCTCCCACTATAAGACTGTACGATCCGGGTGGCTGTGATCTTCTCTTTGTTGGTGCCCACATTGCCTGCCAGTTCCACTGTGTCTCCGGAAACATTTACGTGCGGGCTGTCGGCGCTAAGCGTAGGTTCCTTGCTCAAGGCATTTTGAATCTGGTTTTGCAGATCGGAGTCGGTCATGGTGTTTATGCCGCCGGTGGAGTTCTGAGCGTCCGGCGTTTCCGCGGCGCTGGAACCTGCTGCTCCTGCCACGCCGCCCGTTGTAGAAGGAGCGGTCGTAGTGGGCTGCACCGGCGTTCCGGCCTTGCTCTGCGCGCCATCCCCCACGTGGGTAGCCGGAGTGGTCGGGTTCACTGGTGTAGTTGGCTGCTGTTGCTGTGTGGTCTGAGCGGTTAAAATCCCCACAGACAACACAAATCCAAAACCCAGAATATAGATTGCGCTTTTCATTGCATGCTCCAATCAGGTTGGTCGATCTCAGCCTGGGATCAATTAAACACACCAACCCTACCGCTAATCTGATGCACGTTCTAGGCCATGCGGATGTCGGCAGACATTACCATGGAGGAGCCAAACCGTTAAAACACATAGCTTTGGCGAGCTGGCTGCATAACAATCCATTCGTACAGAGAAGCAGGTACACGCAGGATGCTCACTTTGAGTATCTGCGTACGCAAGTTCGGATTCAGGTTCTCACATGATAGATAAGCTCGAATCCAGCATCATTCGGCGGTAAACTGGACTTTATGGCCCATACGCACCCGCATCCGCATGCTCCGCTCAGTGCCAGGGCTCTGCGGTATTCGCTTGCCGCCACGTTTGCGTATGTGCTCATCACCCTTTTTGCCGGCATTCGGGCCCATAGTTTGGCGCTGCTTTCAGAGTCGGGCCACAACGTAACAGACCTGCTTGCCCTCCTGCTCTCATGGGTCGCGGTGTTCATCCAGACGCGTCCGCCCAGCGCCACCAAGACTTTCGGCTATCATCGCGCCGGAGTGCTGGCTGCCTTCGTCAACGCCATAACGTTGGTGGCGATTGCCTTTTACATCTTCTATGAAGCTTTTCTTAGGATGAGGCCTCCGGTCCGGGTCCATCCCGGCATCATGATCTGGGTTGCGGTGATTGGCGTGCTGATGAACGGCGCCATTTCCTGGGTGCTGTACCGCGCCGCGCATGACGTTAACATCCGCAGTGCCTTCATTCACCAGTTGGGTGACACGCTTTCCACTGCCGCGGTGATCGTGGGCGGCTGGATCATCATTTTGACGGGGCGGACGTGGGTCGATCCGGCCCTTTCCATCGGGATCTCCTGCCTGATTCTCTGGTCATCATTCGGCATCATTCGAGAAACCTTGAATATCCTTCTAGAAGGGGTGCCGCAGGGGCTTTCCGCGGAGCGCATCAGTGCCAGCCTTACCGAGGTTGCTGGAGTTCGTGACGTTCACGATGTCCACGTTTGGAGCATTGGCTCAGATAGCCATGCTCTTTCATGCCATGTGCGGATTGATGACATGACCCTTTCCGAGAGCGAAATTATTCTTCGCCGGGTAAAAGACTTGCTCAACTTGGAATACCACATCATGCACACCACCATCCAGTTTGAAAACGGCGACTGCGAAATTGCCCACGGCTGCGTGATTCCCATCGGCGGCAATGTGCGTGAGCCGTTAAAGATCCGCCGCTAAAGCATTTTCCACATAAATCTAGAGCACAAGGGGTGGAGCACACATTTATGCGTGCGGCATTCTGCATTGAGCCGGGGCTCTAGCCCCTGAGGTTTTTGGGGATTTACTGTAAGTCCGAACTTTCTTTTATCCCGCTTCCTTCTGCTTTGCGCCGCTTGCCTGCCGCGCAAAGATCTCTTTCACTGTTTCCAGGGTGTCAATTTCATCGCCTGATTTGTCTGTACGAAGGCGAAGAATGCGCGGGAAGCGCAACGCATAGCCGCTTTCATGCCGGCTTGATCGCATCATGTTGTTGAAAGCCACTTCCAACACAATCTTCGGCTCGACGGTTCTCCGGAATCCCTGGTCTTCAATGGTGTGTGCCTTGAACCACTCAGTCATCTCTGCAATTTCAACATCGGTCAATCCGGAATAAGCTTTCCCCACGTTCAACAGCTTGTCGCCGTCACGCACGGCAAACGTATAGTCGCTCAATACCTTGTTGCGCTTGCCGTGGCCCCACTCTACTGCCGTGACAACCACATCCAGCGTGGCCAATTCTTTCTTTAGCTTCAGCCAGGACTTGCCTCGGCGGCCCGGCGCATAGGGCGACCGCACGTCCTTGATCATCAGGCCTTCATTACCGCGCTCCCGCGCCGCAGAAAATATTTCTTCCAGTTTCTCCGGCGAGTCCGCAGTAACGGCAGGCGCAAGGATCACGCGCGGCGCTCCGCTTCTGGTTCCGATTGCCGGTTCAAAAACCAGCCTGCCCTGCGGGTTTTCTGTAGCCGTGCTGTGCTCCACGATGAAGCCATCTTTTGGCACCGACGCAAAGCTTTGCTCCAGAATCTTTCGTCTTTCCTCCAGCGGCTTTTCGATCAGCAATTCCCCGCCGGCAAAAAGAACATCAAATGCCATGTAAACCACGGGAACCCGACGCAGCATGTCTTCGGAAACTTTTTTGCGTCCCAACCGTTTTTGCAGCTCAGAAAAAGGCAGGGCCTGCGCCGTGGCCGGACTCCAGGCCAGAATTTCTCCGTCCAGAATCAACGGCTCAGGAAAGGCTTGCAGCGCCGGAGGCAGCTCAGGAAAAGCCGGGCTAATTTCGTCCAATGTCCGTGAAAACAGCCGCACACGTGGATCGTCTCTGCCTCCCACATGGGCCTGTGCGCGTATGCCATCGTATTTGTCTTCTACCGCCGCGCGATCAAAGTAAGAAAGCGCTTCTTCGGCATCCTGGGCCGGGCTGGCCAGCATGAAACCAATGGGATGGAAAAGCCGCATCTGCGCTTGATCCAGCTTGTGCTCCGCTGCCAGCCGCAGCGTTTCCCGGATATCACCCAGCAGCATGTTGGCCCGCTGGACCGCTTTTACGTTTTCATCGAAGGCTTTGGCGATAGCCTCTTCCACCAGACTTTCTCGCAGTCCAATGCGCAGATCGCCGCTGATAATCTTGATCACGTACTTCGCTTCGACCGCAGTAGCCCGCCGAAGTAGGTCCTGAAGCAGGCTTAGCTTCCGTGCTGCCGTCGATGTTCGCGCCAGCTCATCAAAAACTGCGGCCAGGTCGGCCACGGACAATGAACTCTTGGCTGGTGCGCTTCTCTCCAGAACGTCCTGCGCCGCCGCCCCCAAGTCACCATGTCGGCGGTAAGCCGCAGTAAGTGCAACTTCGCCTTTGCCCGATATTTCTCCCACCGCGCGCCACAGCAATGTACCGCCGACCTGTAAAGTTCTTTCTTCCCACGCAGGAAAAGCCCGACCCGAAAGGAACACTGCGGCCAGCGCAGCCTCATCCACCTGTCGCGAACGGAAGTATTCCGCCACCAGTCGCACCTTTTCAAGCTTCTTGGTAGTGGCTGCAACGGCGTCGGCGGTCTGGGCAAAAGCCTGCATCTTTAGCAGGATAGCAACTGCTATTTGTTCCTGTCCTTTTCTTCAGTATTCCCGTAAAATGCTGTTTTAGAAGGCACTTTCAACCCCCGGCGCACCCTCTTGGAGCGTCGGCTGCTTAGGAATCATCTAATAAATCAATGAGATACTGGCGTCCATTCCTGCGTTTTCTTGCTGCTCTGCAATTACTTCCCGCCCTTGAAAGCGGAGAGGAAACCCTTGTCGGCGGCCAAGCCGTGATGGAAGGCGTAATGATGCGCTCGCCGCACGCCTGGGGTATTGCCATCCGCAAGCCCACTGGCGAGATCACTACGCATAGCGAAACGCTGCATCGGCCCTCAGAAAAACATAAATGGATGGGATGGCCCTTCGTACGTGGGCTTGCGACGCTCGGTCAGGCCATGCGCCTGGGCTTTGTTGCCTCAAAGTTTTCTTTGAATGTCGGTCTGGAAGAAATTGCCAAGGAAGAAGGCGAGAAGAAG
Source organism: Terriglobia bacterium (assembly GCA_963831465.1). Taxonomy (GTDB): domain Bacteria; phylum Acidobacteriota; class Terriglobia; order Terriglobales; family Acidobacteriaceae; genus Angelobacter. The sequence goes on from CAWHQH010000032.1 coordinate 116,085, forward strand.
CCCGAAATCGGCTCCTGGGCCATGATCGGCAGCATGGTCGTTTCGATCGGCTTTTTCATCTTCATGTACAAGTTTGTTCCGCTGGCCGCCGCCACTGGAATAAAGTCGCACTGGCACACATTGAACAACAATTTCGCCTTTACGCTGGTCGATGGCCTGATCCGCATTGCCTTGTTCCTGCTCTTTATCTGGGGAATCTCCCTGTGGGCCGACATCAAGCGCGTTTACCGCTACCACGGCGCGGAACACAAGACCGTATTTGCCTTTGAAAATCAGGGCATGCCGTCCATTGCCGACGCGCAAAAATATTCCACCTATCATCCGCGCTGCGGCACCAGCTTCCTGATGACGATCATGCTGATCTCGATCTTCGTCTATGCCGCATTTCCAGTTCAGGGATTCTGGGCCAAGTTTGCTCTGCGCGTAATCTTTCTCCCGGTCATCGCTTCAGTCTCTTATGAGATGATTCGTTTCTCCGCCAAGCACGGCAAATCATTCTTCGCTCTGCTCACCAAGCCGGGACTATGGCTGCAACGTATTACCACCCAGCCGCCAACGGACGATCAGGTGGAATGCGCCATCAAGGCCCTTGATCTGGCAATGGAACTCGAAAAGAAAAATGGCGGCGAATTAGTCATCGCCTAGAATTGCTTTCTGATATGTTGAGGCGGAGTTGCGCCCGAACTCACCGTAATGATTAGGTGGAAGAGAATCACGGCGTAGAGGCGTAGAACCGCTACCTCTCACCATCGGTGGCAGTGAAAGCGTGAGGATGGATGAAGGAGGAAGAACATTCATGGCAAATTTAGCGACTATGCTGATCGGCCTGGAACGATTTACCTCCGGACTGAAACGCCGCGTCATTCAGGTCGGTGACCATCGCGTTGTCTATTCTGAAGGCGGTCATGGCGAACCCGTCGTTCTGCTTCATGGATTTGGCGCGTCAGCAGATAGTTGGAACCGATTTGCCAAGCCGTTAACCAAGCGCTATCACGTGATCGCACCGGATCAGCCGGGTTGGGGCGCAAGCACAAGGCTGGAAAGCGCTTCTTATGCCTATCCGGCGCAGGTGGAACGTCTGCACCAATTTCTTTCTGCACTTGGGCTCAAGCGCGTGCATCTCGTCGGGCACTCGATGGGCGGCTTTATCGCTTCAGCCTATGCTGCGCGTTATCCAAATGAAGTGCTCACGCTGGGATTGATCGCGCCGCACGGCATGGTTGAGCCCGTAGCGAGCGAGCTGGCCAACGATGTGGCCAAAGGCGACAACTGGCTGGTAGCCACCACGCGCCCTGAGTTTGATCGACTGCTGAACAATGTATTTGCCAAGCGGCCCTATGCTCCAAGATCTGTGTTGAATTATCTGGCCGCTCATACCATCCGCAATTCAGCCAAGTCGGCAAAGATTTTTGCGGAGATGCAGACGAACGATCCGCCTCTTGCCGAACGGCTGCCGAATATCACTGCGCCGGCCTTAATCATTTGGGGCGACCAGGACCGCGTTCTGCATGTCTCTTGCGCCGATTTATTCTCCAAAGGCATCAAAAGCTCTGAAGTCATGATCATCCCCGGCTCCGGACATATGCCGCTTGTAGAAAATGCTGGGACATGCGCCAAAGCTTGGCTGGCTTTTATTGATAAATCGCGACAAGCCCGCGGAGCTGCGGCCTGAACGCGTAAAAGCCGAGGGTAGAGACGTGGCATGCCACGTCTCAACGCTAACACCGTCCAACTGTTGCGGTAATCGAGGCTAATCGCAAGTAGAATAAGGTATTGCACATGTTTGAACGTTTGAATCAGATCGAAGCCAAATACGATGAACTCACCAAGGCGCTCTCGTCGCCGGAGGTGATTGGCGATTCGTCTCGCTACCAGAAGACCGCCAAAGCCCATAGTGAAGTCGCGGAGATCGTTGAAAAATATCGCGAATACAAAGACCTGAGTCGCGGGATTGAGGAAAGCAAGGCCATGGTGGCGGAAGAATCTGATGTCGAGCTGCGCGCTTATGCTCAGGAAGAATTGGCGCGTCTGGGCGAGCGGCTTACGCAGGTCGAAAATGATCTAAAGATGCTGCTGGTGCCTAAAGACCCCAATGACGAAAAGAACGTTGTGCTGGAAATCCGCGCCGGTACCGGCGGCGACGAAGCCACTCTCTTTGCCGCGGAAATGTTCCGCATGTACACCCGGTATGCTGAAACTCAGCGCTGGAAGGTGGAAGTGCTTTCCACCTCTGAATCCGGAGTAGGCGGCCTCAAGGAAGTCATCGCGATTATTGAAGGCAAAGGCGTGTATTCGCGCCTGAAGTATGAGAGCGGTGTGCATCGCGTGCAGCGCGTGCCGGCCACAGAGCAGCAGGGCCGCGTGCATACCTCTGCCGTTACGGTCGCCGTGCTGCCGGAAGCAGAGGACGTGGACATAAAGATTGAAGCCAAGGATCTGCGCATCGATACGTTCTGTTCCTCGGGTCCGGGCGGGCAGTCCGTCAATACAACTTATTCCGCCGTTCGCATTACCCACCTGCCGACGAACACCGTAGTCAGCTGCCAGGACGAGAAGTCGCAGATCAAGAACCGTGAAAAAGGTATGCGAGTGCTGCGCGCCCGTCTCTATGAGCAGGAAATGGAACGCCAGCAGCAAGCCCTGGCCAAAGAACGCAAAGCGCAGGTCGGAAGCGGCGACCGCAGTGAAAAAATCCGCACTTACAACTTCCCGCAGAATCGCATGACCGACCATCGCATCGGCCTCACCCTGCACCAGCTTTCTGACGTAATGGACGGCAAACTCCAACCTGTGCTCGATGCACTGTCAACGCACTATCAGGCAGAGAAGCTCAAGAACGAATCGGCGGGCGTCGTGGCTTAGGGGCCTGCGTGGCCGTGCCTGTGGGACGACGCCACGTAAACAATCCGCGCATCCTTATTTTTTGTGTTTTTTCCCCATGAGCGAGCATCGCAGCATACCGGAGCTGTGCCGGTTCCAAGCCGAATGGTGTGAGAGACTTGGTTCGCCGTTGTACGCTCATCTTCTTCGCCGGTCGGCAGACGATTTCGACGAAAGCGGCCCTCTCCGGGAATTGCTTGCGCCTCATGAGCATGATTCCAGAGGATCCGCTCTTGGCCTGCGCATGATGGGCGCTGTTCATCGGATCGCGCTAGAAGGGCAGGTTCCGCAACTGGCGCGATTCTACCCATCTTGCGCCGGAACAGTAACTCTGGAACCAGCTTGGCAAGCCTTTCGCAACACGATTGCAGAACAAATGGCTTGTCTCCGCCAACTGGTTCTTCGCCCGGTGCAGACGAATGAGATAGGCCGTTGCGGACCGCTGTTGGGCGGCTTTCTGCTGATTGCTCACCGTACCCATTTGCCGCTCCGACTGCTAGAGATCGGGGCCAGCGCCGGATTGAACTTGCAGTGGGACCAGTATCGCTACACCTGGCCCGGAGGCGCATGGGGTAATCCGCACTCGCCCATTGTCCTGAATGACGTTTTTACCTCCGACGCCGCACCGCCCCTGAGTGACGTAACGGTGGCCGACCGCCGTGGCTGCGACCCTGACCCGCTGGATCCATCTCTGCCGGAATGCCGTTTAACATTGCGGTCCTTTGTATGGGCTGACCACCTTGAGCGCATGCGCAACCTGGAGCAGGCGATGGACGTGGCCAGCCGGTCTCACCTCCGGGTCGAGCGGGCCGGCGCAGCGGAGTGGCTCAAGTCTCGCCTGGCAGAACCAGCAAGCCGCATGACTACAGTGTTGTTCCATTCCATTGTGTGGCAATACATCAGCCGCCAAGAACGCAAAGACCTTCTCGATCTAATCCAGCAAGCGGGATCGCGGGCCTCCGCAGACGCTCCCTTTGCCTGGCTGAGAATGGAGCCCGGAGAAAACAATGCTGAAGTAAAACTCTCGATCTTTCCTGGCTTTGAAGACCGCCTCATCGCCACGGCCGGTTATCACAGACCTCAGACGCATTGGCTGGGGGAATCAGAATAGAATCACAACTTCCTGAGCTCGTTTCGCTTCTCCAACCTTCGCTCCTTTGCGTCCTTCGCGTCCTTTGCGGTAAATTCTCTGCTCCATGCAGCTCAAACCGGCCGTCGATTTCGCGTACCAGCTCTTCATAGAAAATGATGTGCCCTCTCCACGCCTGAACGCCGAATTGCTTTTGTTGTTTGTCCTGAACCGCGAGCGTTCCTATCTTTACGCGCATCCTAAACGCGAGCTTAGTGCCGACGAACAAACCCGTTATGACGAAGTGATTCGCGAGCGCGCGCGAGGCTGCCCTACTCAATACATCACCGGACATCAGGAGTTCTGGGGGCTTGATCTACTGGTCTCGCCTGCGGTGCTGATTCCACGACCGGAAACCGAGCACGTAGTCGAAACCGTGCTTGAATTGCTAAAGGAATATCGCTTCGGCGGGCCGAGCCGTCTGAAGATTCTCGACGTAGGCACCGGCTCAGGCTGTATTGCCTTGGCGCTGGCCAGCGAAATGCCGCACGCGGAAATCCATGCCTGTGATATCTCTGACGACGCGCTGGAAATGGCACGAACCAATGCCGCTCGCCTTGCCCTGGATGACAAAGTGCTTTTCCGAAAATCCGACCTGCTCGCCGCCTACGCCGGAGAACAATTCGACTTCATCATTTCCAACCCGCCTTACGTCGGCGAAGCTGATGCGGACAAAGTGCAGAAACAAGTCCGGGAATTCGAGCCCAAGATCGCGGTGTTCTCCGGCCACGAAGGGATGGAAATTTATCGCCGCTTGATACCGCAAGCCCAAGACGCTCTGCGTCCGGGCGGCTGGTTCGTTGCCGAAATCGGCTACTCAGAAGAGGAAAAAGTTCGTAGTCTGTTGGATGGATGGTCAGACGTTCAGGTCACGGCAGATCTTCAGGGAATTCCACGGGTGGTGGCGGCGAGAAAGCGGTTTTTGATCGGTTGATACGGTGATCGGATGAGCTAAAGAATGTAAGGTTGATGAGCCAATGAAGTTTCCTCGAACTTCAAAGCTCGATGGTGTTCCGATCACCGCGATCACCCGATCACCAGATCTCCCGATCTATTCCTTGCCTCAGTTTGCTACACTAATCAGTTTTCAATTCACCCCTGGAGGTGAAGTTTGGCTGAGAGTAGAAGCTCTGCTGTGTCCGCTGGCCTGGGCCGCACGTTGCGCCGCGACGCCTGGTGGATGGAGAACATTCCCGTCATTGTCCTGCTGGGAGGGTTCGGCGTTTATGCCACGCTGCGCGCCTTTGAAGGAAAATTTTATTGGACTGACCCATACCTCTCGCCCTTTTACTCTCCGCTGCTCAACTTTGGCTGGTGGCATTTTTCTCCGGCGCTGCTGATCCTGGCTTTTCCTCTCGGTTTTCGCGTGACCTGTTATTACTATCGCAAGGCTTATTACCGGGCGTTCTTCATGGATCCGCCGGGCTGCGCCGTGGGTGAGCCTGCGCATCGCAACTATCGCGGCGAGACAAGATTCCCTTTTATCCTGCAAAATCTCCATCGATATTTTCTTTATGGCGCTATCGTCTTCCTTTGCTTCCTCTGGTATGACGCTATCCGTGCGTTCTGGTTCCCGGGCTCCGATCAGAAGCTGCACTTTGGCATCGGCGTCGGGACGCTGGTCTTGCTGGTCAACATTATCCTGCTCACGCTTTACCTGCTCTCCTGCCATTCGTTGCGGCACCTGATTGGCGGCAAGCTGGATTGCTTCTCCTGTACTGTCACCAATCGCGGACGTCACGGCGCGTGGAAGAAAGCCAGCTTCCTCAATGAACGCCACATGTTGTTTGCATGGTGCAGTTTGATTACGGTTGGGTTTGCCGATTTCTATGTCCGCATGGTGGCCAGCGGCATGATCAAGGACTTTAGAATACTGTGACGAACCAGACGAAGTATGAAACCCATGAGCATGATGTCCTGATCATTGGCGCGGGCGGAGCCGGTCTCCGTGCCGCGATTGAAGCTCTTGCCGCCGGCGCACGCGTAGCTGTGGTCTCCAAGTCTCTGCTGGGTAAAGCGCATACCGTGATGGCCGAGGGCGGCATCGCCGCAGCCATGGCTAACGTGGACAAGGCCGATAGCTGGCGCACCCATTTCCGTGACACCATGCGCGGCGGCAAGCTGATGAACAATTGGCGCATGGCCCAGCTTCACGCGCAGGAAGCGCCCGAACGCGTCCGCGAGTTGGAACAATGGGGCGCGCTGTTTGACCGCACTTCTGACGGCGACATTCTGCAACGTGCTTTCGGCGGCCACACGTTTAAGCGGCTTTGCCATGTGGGCGACCGCACCGGTCTGGAGATGATTCGTACCCTGCAGGATCGCGGGGTGCAGATGGGCTTTGACGTTTTCATGGAGTGCACCGTCATTCGCCTTCTTACAGACGGCAAGCGGGTTGTCGGCGCATTCGGATACTGGCGTGAGCAGGGCCGATTTGTAGTTCTGAAAGCTAAGGCCGTTGTGATGGCGACGGGCGGTATCGGCAAAGCTTATCGCATCACGTCCAACTCCTGGGAGTATACCGGGGACGGCATGGCGCTTGCCTATGACGCCGGAGCCGAGCTGCTGGATATGGAATTTGTCCAGTTTCATCCAACTGGGATGGTCTGGCCTCCCGGAGTACAGGGAATCCTGGTTACGGAAGCCGTGCGCGGCGAAGGCGGCATTCTTCGCAACAAAAATGGCGAGCGCTTCATGGAGAAGTACGATCCCAAGCGCATGGAACTTTCAACTCGCGACGTTGTCGCGCGCTCCATTTACACCGAGGTCCGCGAGGGCCGCGGCAGTGAGCATGGCGGCGCTTATCTGGATATTTCTCACAAGCCCGCCGAATACGTTAAGCAGAAGCTTCCCAGCATGTATCACCAGTTCAAAGAGCTGGCGGACGTTGACATCACCAAAGGTCCAATGGAAGTCGGCCCCACGTGCCATTACGTGATGGGCGGAATCCGTGTTGAGGCTGAAACTGCGGCATCGTCATTGCCAGGTCTTTTCGCGGCGGGTGAATGCGCAGCAGGTCTGCACGGCGGCAATCGGCTTGGCGGCAACTCTCTTTCTGATCTGTTGGTGTTTGGCCGGCGCGCCGGCCTTAGCGCTGCTGCCTATGCCAGCAAAGCATCAGCTTCGTCAATCGACGATCGGCAGATCACCGAAGCCGAGCGCGACATGGTTGCCCCCTTTGATCGAGGCGAAGGCGAGAACCCTTACACCGTTCACCGCGACCTCCAAGAGGTCATGCAGAACCTTGTAGGCATCTTCCGCGTGGAAGAGGACATGATCAAAGCCATGGGCGAATTGGAAAAGCTCAAAGCGCGTGCTGCGCGCGTTCGTGTGGAAGGCTCGCGGCTGTTCAACCCTGGCTGGCACCTCTCGAAAGATTTGAAATCGATGCTTACGGTTTCAGAAGCGGTGACCCGCAGCGCGATGGCTCGCAAGGAAAGCCGCGGCGCGCATAGTCGCATTGACTTCCCCAAGCTCGACGAACAAGTTTGGGGCAAGCAGCACAACTTGGTTACCCGCGAGAGTGAAGGAATGAAATTGCAGCAGATCCCAGTCGATGCCATTCCAGGAGAGTTGAACGAACTGCTGGCAGAAGAGAAATAGGCAGAACGACAGGTGGAAGCACGATCGAGTCACTTAACGTAGAGACGTAGCATGCTACGTCTCTACCGCAGGTTTATCGATTGGCAGCGAGCCCGGCTTGCGCGACGAGCTGCTTGCCTCAAGGGCACAAAAATCCCTGGCGGGCAAGGCACGTCGGCGGTTTGGAGCGAAGCGACAGAAATAGAAGCTAGGAGTTATTCATGGCTGATGCGGTCTTAGAGGTTTTTCGCGGCAATCAGGAAGCCGGTGCAGCGAAGCAGTACACAGTGCCCATCGCTCCGGGAATGGTGGTGCTTGACGCTCTCCACTATATTCAGGCGCATCTGGAGCCTGACTTGGCCGTTCGCTGGAACTGCAAAGCTGGCAAGTGCGGCTCGTGCTCTGCCGAAGTCAACGGCAAGCCTCGACTCACCTGCAAGACCCGCATGGATGCTCTTCCCACCGACAAGCCTATCACCGTATATCCCATGAAGTCGTTTCCGGTAATCAAAGACCTTGTAACCGATGTCTCATGGAACTATCGCGTCAACAAAAAGATCCCGCCGTTCTCGCCCAAGCCCAAAACGGACTGGAAGATGTATCAGGAAGATATGGATCGGGTGCAGGAGTTCCGCAAGTGCATTGAATGCTTCCTGTGCCAGAACGTCTGCCACGTGGTGCGTGATCACCACAAAAAAGAAGAGTTCGGAGGCCCGCGTTTCTTCGTTCGCGTGGCATCGCTGGAAATGCATCCGCTGGATAACATTTCGCGAGTCAAGCTTCTAAAGGATGAGCTGGGCATCGGCTATTGCAACATTACCAAGTGCTGCACCGAGGTTTGCCCGGAGGAAATCCACATTACCGACAATGCAATCATCCCGCTCAAGGAGCGCGTGGTGGATGAGTATTACGATCCAATCATGAAATTAGTTCGCAAGATACGCGGTACCGGGTCAGATTGATTCTGACCCAGTACCGGTATTAGCGTCTAGCGTACCGGCGCGCCGGTGCGCGGGCCTTTAGGCAGACGTTCATCGCGGAAGCGATGAATATGCGCCCAAACCGGATTAAAATTGAGCTAAGCAACAATTTGGTGGTCACAATTATGGAACGGCAGTTAAAAGAAATTTCAAAGAACGGCATTGCTGAAGCGCTGGCGAAAGTACAACACTATCGCTACCTGAACCAGGCGGAGGAAGCAGAATCAATCTGCCGCGATATTCTCGCTGTGGATCCGGAAAACCAGATGGCACTGCGCCAGTTGGGTCTCGCCATTACAGACCAGTTCAAAGGCGCACTGTCTGACGGCTTTCGCGAAGCGCAGAACTGCTTTGAGAGGCTCTCCAGCGCATACGAACGGTCCTATTATCAGGGCATCCTGCATGAGCGGCGGGCCAAGGCCCAACTGCGCGCCGGCCACACTGCACATTCCCTTATGGCTAGCTTTGAGAATGCAATGCGCTGTTTTGAGGAAGCGGAGAAGATACGTCCGCAGGGCAATGATGACTCGCTGCTGCGTTGGAACCGCTGTCTGCGCTTGATGCAGGGCCTTCCAGACGTAGCCAGTGAACCCGATTCCTTTGAAGCCAGTGACGCGCCACCAATTTTTAGAAAATAAGTTTCAAATGAAGGCCCTTAGCTTTACTTATTGCGCCGTGCTCTCCAGCACGCGCACCTTCCAACGGTCTTCTGCGCCGGTCATCACGGCATAATAATGGATCTGTGCCTGGTCTGAGTGGATCACCGTGCCGCCATCCAGTATCTGCGTCTCAATGCTTGCCGTATCTTTCAACTCGATAGCAGCGCCATCAGGAGAATAGAAGATCGCGTCCACCTTGTGGCCATGGTCGATGATGCGCGTTTTCAGGCCATTTTGTTTCTGCTCTTTTACTCGCTGTGTGAATTTGTCCAGGGCAAAGCCGGCAAAATTGTCGTTCAAAGGCTGCAGGGTATTGTTTGCCAGGGAGGTGCTAATAGCCTGCCACGCCAGCGTGTAGTCGCGAACGATCGCAGTTTGCGTTACGTCTTCAACCTCGCGCGGTTGAGCATTCTTCACATTGAGCTGCACGGCAGGTTTTGTATCGGCAAATATGTGCTCAAGCAGAGGCACCGCGCCGGAGATTGCGATTGCTACTCCCAGAGTCAGAATCAGCATGCGCGCAAGCTTCATCGTCCGCCTCCCACGTGCAACTCATTTCCCAGTACTACGCCGGCAGCCACAGTGATGGTCGCGTTATCAGAAGCAGGCAGTTCAGCCCGTGCCGTGCCCTTCTTAATGCGCGCGTCCACGGTGCTTTTTCCGGTCTTGTCATTCTGGATGAACGTTACGATTGTTCCGTCCGGTACGGGATTGCCGCTGCAATCGCGGATGGGATCTGTTTCTACTATAGTTCTGTTGTCCGCGTGACCGGCCACATGCATGCGGAAACTGCGCTCGCATGGATCAGCCGCGACCTGTTGCACAACGCGCGCTACTGAAGTATCGCCAACGAAAGTGACAAACTGCGCCGCGCCGGCTTTGGGTGCTGAAGCACTGTTGATCCACGCAACACCGTCGCGGCTGGTAACGCTCTTCGTCGAACTTGAGCCGCCTACCTCAAGCTTGAAATTCACCGGTGTAGGATCGAGGATTAGGTTCTGGTATTGATCAAAAATGAAAGTTACGCCGCTGATCACGTTGGGCCGTGCGACCGGCACGCGTGAAGGACGAGCAAGAAAGTTGAGCTTTTCCGGCTTTCCCGGCTTCACCCAGAAAACCTGGGATGAATTGCCGTCGCCACGCAACGCCGCAATCCAGCGCCCTGCGCTCCGCAGTTCCCCAGCTTTAATTTCGACGCTGCCGGACTTAAATTCTTTCTTGATCACCTGTCCCGGCCCAACCAGGTAGAGCGTCCCGCTTCCGCTTGTGCCGATGCTGAGAGGCTCCCCCGCAACGGCATTTTGTGGCACGTGCAGTTCCGCAGCGCGTGCGCAGTCTGCCGCAAACCAGGAAAGCACAATCACCAGGCCGATATATATTACTTTACGCATGTTAGTTCTCACGGTTGTTAAGGCTGTAGTGATTTACCGTTACACGATAAGTGTGTACGTTCGCTGCCAGATCGTCGCGCAACGCAACCGAAAACGGTTGCGGAGTCTGCGGCAGCAGAGCGTGGTCAGAATAAGCGTCAGAAACCCAGATCACATGACCACCATTGTCATAAAACGTGGCGAGTACGTGAGGGATGTTTACGATCTGTCCGCTTTCATTCAGCAATTCGCCTTTAAGCACCGTCCTCCCCGTCAGGTCCTTTTCGATCCGCTGATGCAATACAGCGATCACCGGGTCTGCCGATGCCGGTACCAGCATCCAGTTGTGCGTCATGCGGACGGACTTCACGTCCGCCTTCTTGATGCCGGGAAAATCAATGCGGTATGGCGAGACTTCCTTGGGCAGCAAAATGTGTGAGAGCTTGTCAAAGCTGCTCTCTTCTGCAATGTCCTTGCCGCTGTTGTCGGTCAGGATGGCGCCTACCGTGATGAAAGCCGGAACGGTATCTTCATTGACCACTTCTCCCATGATGGTCAATGCGCCGTCATGCTCTATCGCTTGCATAGAGAGAATGCGGCAATTCGGGTTCTCCACGTTCTGAGCGCCCCAGTCATCGCCTGCTCCGCGCCATATAATGTCCCAGCGCAGATAGTTCACCGGTATCACCTGCGGCGGCACGTTCACTTCCTTTTCTGCCGGCCACACCACTTTCCACGCGCCATCGTCTTTTACAACTTTCAAGTCGCGGGTCTCAAAAGAAGCGCCAACGGCGGTTGCATACTTGATTTCCGTGCGGACGCTGGCCTCATTGTCAGACTCATGCAGCACGCGGGTGTTAACTGAATCCAGTTGCGAGTACGTGCGCAGGCTGCCGTTGCGCCCAGCCAGATCACGGACGAATCCGCCTTCATCAACGTTGCTGGAAGGGGCGACAAAGGCGTATGCACCATGCCAGTCATGCCCTTTGACGTCCTCAAACATAGATTGCACAGCGCCGTCCGGAGTGGAGGCATGCGTGGTTTTGCTTCCATGCAAGGTGCCTACGGCGATCAATAACACCGTAAGCGCTGCAAAGATGATTGTTAATAAGCGGCCCATTACCTTGCCTCCCGGAGTACAGGTTCTTCGTTTGCGGTCAGCGGGAACTCAATTGTTTCAAGCTTGCGGCGTTTGTCTGGAAATGCCAGAACCAGAAGCAGTGCAACAATGCTGCTGCCGATGGGAAGCGTGCCCCAGAGAATCCCCTCCAGAGCGGTGGGTGGCGTTCCGTAAGGTGTCTTGTGCGCGGGAGGAATCCCATCTTTCACCCACAGGCTAACGTTGCCGCGGTCATACACTTCTGTCTTGCGCCAACCGGCAAAGGCGATCAGCGGCTCGTAATATGGATCGCGAACAAAGATGTACTTCAAGCCGTACTGCTCAGCATGCTTGAGCACGGCCCGCAGCGATTCAATTCCATTGGTCCCGTAATACTTGGAGTTGGTAAGCTGCGCTGATCCGTACTTCGTCATCTCGGGGAGCAGACGTGCTGAGTTGTATTCGCCGTCCACGCTGCTGGCGTTGGCGTAAATTCCAACCTCAGACATCTTGCTGCCGAATCCAAGTGTGAGATAGCGGAACTTGTCATGGCCATCACGGTTCAGGAATGAAACTACTTCAGCGGTGCTGAAAGGCGCATCGTGAATCGGGTGATACACCGGCCATGAAACTGCCATGGCCACGCTGAAGGCGCCCAGCGCTCCCAGAACGAAAGCTGCTTTGCGCCCATAACGATCAATCAAGGTCACCGCGCCCAAAGCTACGATAGGCAGCGCCATAAGGTTGGCCCAGAAGCTGAAGCGCTCAAAGGTGAGAATTTCAAAAGGGTTGTGGACATTCGCGCCGGTCACTGCATTTACCACCCCTGCAAGCATTCCAAGCAGGATGCGCGGCAATGGCGTAGTTCCGCCCAGACCGAAGATCATGGTCACCCAGAAGCCAATAAACAGAGGACGCAACCTCGATTCCTTGAGTCCTTTTAGAAAGATAAATGGCAGCGCCAGCAACATCGCGCCCCACGGCACAATGATGTAGTTCACCGCCAGCCACCCCTGGGAGAAGAAGTTTTCGCGGCTGCCGTGGGGGATAGGCATCTGCTTGATAGGATTCGCCTTTAACGCCAGCCAGTAGGGCAGCAGCACCACGATGACTCCAACCACACAGAGCACCGCAAAAATCGCTGATCGTATGAGGACTCCAGCGGTTGTGGCGTCATTGCCTTCGCGCTTGCGGTCCATGAGCGCTGTAACAACCACGGGGATGGTGAAGATCACGCTGGCAAACAACAACGTGACATGGTGAGCAGAGGCGGCGGCCAACGTTAAAGCCAGGGCTTTGCATAGAGGCAGCACCTTGCTCTCACGTGCCCACTCATAGAAATACCCCAGAGCCATCAAATAAAGCGGTGCTGCCCAGGTGGTCGATAGCTGTCCATCCACATACACCAGTGACGTCAATGATCCCAGCAACACACTGCCAATGGCAGCATAACTGGCCGCTCGTTCTCCCACCCATATTCGAGCGTACTTATAAACGCCGATCGGAAGCAGCAGAATCGCAATCAGTTGAACAAAAATGTAGGCCAGGTTCAGCCCCATCAGGTGGGAAAACAGCGCCATCCACTGCTGTTCCATGGGCGGATAAGTAGTCTGGGAGAAGCCGGTAAACCACTTTTCATTCCACGGATTGAACCAGTGTGTTGCGTAATGCGCCGCAAAAAACTTGTGGAAGTCCGCGTCGTAGGAGTCATTGGTAATCTGCATCAGCAGGAGCGGACCGTGCACCAGCAGCGCCAGCAACAGCACCCAACTCAAGGGAACCGCCCGAGTGGGCAAAGTAACCTGCCTGCTCGGAGCGATGGATGGGGAACTCATGAAAAACCTCCGTGAATGCGAGTGCGATGATCGCGAAATCTGTTATCAGTGAGACGGCATTTAAAAAGGGACGCCGCTATCAGCAGCAGTTTTGCTTCAGCAGAGACTTCGATTCCAAAAGAGGCGCTGGGGTTTGCCTAGTGGCATCCCGATTCTCATTTTTGGAGCATTTTTGCGAGTTTCTGCCTCCTAGCAATCCCTCAGAGCAAAAATCGCATCTTGATTCAAGATAAGAACAGAGCTGCTGCCGCCGATTGGGGGCTTGCTGCTTTCGCTAAATCCTTGGTAGCGTGCGTGGAACCTGGTGGCCACGTGTTCTTTTCGCGACTTTGACAACGGTGGTCCCGTGAAGAAGAACTTTTTGCGTCTCGCGCTTTCCTGCTCTCTATTTCTGGTCAACTTTGGCTGGGCGCAGACGTTTGATCTGAACAGCAAGCCGCAAGACCAGAAGCAGAAATCCCAGCCCAAGCAAAACACCGGCAAGCGGCAGTCCGCAGGCCGCGCCAGTAGCGGTGGGGGCGGCTCTACTGCCTGCGGAACCAGCGGCAGCGGATGGGGTGGCAGTATTGAAGCTGGCCGCTATGCGCGTGCGGCTGAAAAGGCGCTGGCAAACGGGAACCCTTCAGCAGCCATGGGCTATGCTGAGCACCTGACCCAGGCCGCTCCGAGCGACGCCTGCAACTGGTTTCTGCTGGGCTACACCAGCCGCTTGGCAGGAAACTCCAAAGTTTCACTCGATGCCTACCAAAAGGGCCTTTCACGCCAACCTAACTCGGTGGAAGGACTTTCCGGCATGGCCCAGACGTACATCCGCATGGGCAAGGCCGATGAAGCCAAAAAGATACTGCTGCAGGTAATTGCAGCTAATCCGCGCCGCGCTACTGATCTCGCAATGGCGGGCGAACTTTTCATGCAATCCGGCGATCTTCCCCGAGCAGAGAGCCTCTTGGAACGCGCTGAAAGCGTTCAGCCTACACCCCATGCTGAGTTGTTGCTGGCTATTACCTACATGAAGGAAAAGCAGCCAGGAAAAGCCAAACAGCTTTTGGACAAGGCGATGAAGCGCAGTCCCAGAAACACGGAGATCTTCCGCGCCGTGGCGCAGTTTTACCGCGAATCGCACGACTACAAATCCGCCATTGCCATCCTGCAGAAGGCCCCAGTCAAGAATGCCGACGTCATGTCGGAGTTGGGCTACACGTATGAGTTAGCCGGCATGAAGAAAGAATCGGCAGACACATATGAGAAAGCTGCAAGCCTGGCGCCCAAGTCAGTAAACGTGCAGTTGGCGGCTGCACAGGCGCAGTTGCGCGTCGGCAATCTGGATAAAACGCGCACTTATCTTTCGCGCGGCGAACAGCTTGACCCCAATTACTACCGCCTTCATGCCATTCGTGGCGACCTGGCCAAAATCGAGCGGCGTGATAGTGATGCGGTGAAGGAATATCTGGCCGCCTTGGCGGCCATGCCGGAAGGCCCGGCTGAAGGCGTGCTTTATCCCACGCAATTGCGGCTAAACCTGATTGACACTTATCGAAATCTGGACGATGACGCGGCAATCAATCAGCAGCTCAATATTGCGCAGCAGGAACTTGCCAAGATCCAGGTGGAAGGCCCGCAGCAAGTGGAGTATCTGAGACTACGTGGGGCCATCAAGGCGCTTGCCAATGACATTCCGGGAGCCGAAGCCGACCTGAAGCAGGCTTTGCAGCTTGATCCTGAGAATGACAACGTAACTCTGCAGTATGGCAGCCTGCTTTGGAAGATTGGCCGCAAAGCTGAAGCGCGGCAGATGTACACCACTCTGCTCAAGCGCGATGAGAAGAATCGCTACGCTCTGGAAGCCCTGGGTTACCTCTCCCGCGATGAAGGCGACAATAAAGGCGCTGAAACTTTCTTTGGCCGCATGGCAGCTGCCTATCCGAACGACTATGTTCCTTACATGGCGTTGGGAGATCTATACACCGCCATGAAGGAATATCCAAAGGCGCAGGCCAGCTATGAAAAGGCGCACAAGCTGGCGCCCACGAATTCGCAGATCGTAGCCAGCGGCTCCAACGCCGCCATTGAAGCAGGCAAGGTTGACCTGGCCGGAGAATGGATTGCCCGCGCCACAGGCACGATGAAGAACGATCCGCGCGTGATGCGTGAAACGGAACGCTATCTCTTCCTGAAAGGCCGTTACGCGGAATCCGCCAGGCTTGGCGAACAGGCAATTGTTAAGTTGCCGCATGACCGTGATGCTGCCGTTTACCTGGGCTATGACCTTTACAACCTGGGCCGTTATGACGAAGTTCTGGCCCTGGTAAGCCGCTATGAAAGCACCATGCCCAAGGAAGCGAACTTCCCATTGCTCGCCGGCCATGTCCACAAGCAGAACCAGCTGTTACAGCAGGCAATTGACGATTTCTCTCGCGCTCTCGATAAAGACCCGAAGATGTTTGAAGCGCTGGTGAACCGTGGGTACGTCCGTAATGACATGCAGGACGCCCAGGCAGCAATCCGCGATTTTGAGCCTGCGCTCAAGATGAATCCAAACAGCGGCATTGCCCGCCTAGGACTTGCGTTCTCTTACCTGCAACTGCATCGTTCACGCGAAGCTCTGGAAGAGACCAACAAAGCCGAGAAGCTTCTTGGTGAATTGGGCGCAACTCACATGGCCCGTGCCACTGCGTACCGCCAGATGCGCGTACTGGATAAAGCCGTATCAGAATATCGGATAGCGCTTAAATACTCCCCTGACGACCTTAAACTCCATCTGGCGCTGGCGGACGCTCTCTATCATGCGCACCACTATGCTCAGTCCATCAATGAGCTGGACGCTTCGCTGAAGCTTTCTCCGGATGATCCACTGATTTACGCCAACATGGCTTCAGCTTACGCGCAACTAGGCCGTCGCCCTGAGACGTTCAAGTACATCCAGTTGGCGGAGCAGGAAGCGGTGGATCAATCCGCAATACTGCTGGCCACTGGCGACGCGCTGCTGACCCTGGGTGATCGGTCCGCTGCGTTGGAGCGCTTTACGCGCGCACTGGATGCTCCAGACGCCAACCGCGTTGACGTGCGCATTGAGTTTGCAAAACTCTTTGTGCGTGACGGCAAGTATAACGACGCAAAGCAGGAAGTTGCGTTGGCCTTTGCTGAATCGCGCATAGGAGAAGCCTCTCCGGTCACCGCCGATAATCTGGTGGAAGCAGCCAACATTTTCCTGGCCGCGCATGACTTTGATCTGGCGGAGCGTTATTTCGCCAAGGCCAAAGATCTCGGTGCTTCTGACGATACGGTAGCCATCGGTTTGGCTAACACCTATATCGCGCAAGGCAATGATCGAAAAGCTGAGCAGGAGTTGGCGGCACTGGGAAGCTCCGCGGATAACCAGCAGAGCTACGATTACCAGCTTGCCTGGGCAAATATCTACACCCAGCGGCACGACAATGTACACGCCATCACGGCCTTTGCCCGGGCGAATCAGCTTGCTGCAGATGATCCCGTAGCTGAACGTGGCCTCTTGCAGGTCGCCGGTGAGGAAGGCACCCCTCTGCCCTGGCGACCGAACTTGAGCATCCAAAGCGAGGTGGCAACGGGCGCAATTTTTGAAGACGCCACTCTTTATCAGATGGATAACAAACTGTTTGGCGCGCCGGTTCCACCACGTTCGTCACAAGAGACGGACATCGGCAGCACGTTCCGCTATCACACGAACCATTTCTTTCCCATCAATGGATACGTTGGCGAACGCAACTACAGGGGCACCATTTCCATTCCCAGCGAGACGTTGATTGTTCGCCGCAATACGTATGACACCGTCTTCAACGTGGGGACAATGCCGGTGCTGCGCCTGGGCAGTGCCCACATCATTCTGAATCCGGGCATTGAATTCACTATACGGCGAGATACGTTGTCGCCCATCCAGATGAACCAGCAGCTCTTCCGGCAGTTTCTGTACTTGAACACTTCACCGTTCTTCAACTGGTTGACGGTGCGCGGAAGCGCAATCCATGAATCTGGCCCGTTCTCGCTGCAAAATCTTAACTCGCGCGATTTGGGCGCAAGCCTGGAGTTTGAAGTTGGGCGTCCATGGGGCAACAACGCAATGGTCACAGGTTACTCCGTGCGCGATCTGCTGTTCCACCCTCTTGTCCGTGAATTTTTTACCACGGACACGTGGGTAGGCATGGAACACAAATTCAGTGACAAGCTGGCAGTGACGGTGCTGGGAAAATATATTCGCTCCTGGCGTGTGCAGGATCTGTCTTTTGCCACGGCGCAGGCGCTCATACCGGGCGCGCGTTTTGAATACAAGCGCAATGAGCGCTGGTCATTCGACGGCTCCATGGACTTTACCCGCGGCGAAGGATTCCATCTGTATGACAACGTGCAGAGTGGATTCCTCATCTCCTACGTAAAGCCTCTTCGCCGGAGCGTGAATGACGTGAATGGATCGCTCAATGTCGATTATCCGCTGCGCTTTTCTGTCGGCGTGCAGCAGCAGACTTTTTATGGCTATACCGGAACGGGTGGCACATCGTCCTTCCGTCCAGTAGTTAAAATTTCAATTTTTTAGGTTCTCAGGGCCCAAATGAAAATATGTTTTGTTAGCGGTTTTCCGCCGAGTAAAGCAGTGCTCAATGAATACGGCTTCCATGTGGCCAGGGAGCTACAGGCCGATCCACTGATCAGTTTGGCCATTCTGGCGGACGAGTATTCAGGCCCGGAACCTGAGCTTCCTGATTTTGACGTTCAACGATGCTGGAAAGAAAATCGTCTCAGCAATCACGCACGGCTTCTGAAGGCTATCCGCGACTGCAAGCCTGACGTGGTCTGGTTCAATCTGGTGTTTTCCAGCTTCGGCAATAAAGAGAATCCGCTGGCTGCATTTTCCGGCCTCACCCTGCCCGCCATGACGCGTATGGCAGGCTTCTACACGCATGTGACCCTGCACCATCTGATGGACCACATTGACCTCAATGACGCAGGCGTGCGCAATAAAGCGCTCTTCCGCGCCGCCGGGAACATTGCTACGCGCATGCTCCTGATGGCCAATTCAGTTTCTGTCCTGCTGCCCGCTTATCGCCGCACGCTAACGGAAAAATATCGCGGCGAACATATTCACTATCGGGCACACGGGATTCTTTCAGCGCGTCCGGAATTTCCTGACTTTTCCCGGCGCGGCAATCCGGAACATCGCATCCTGGCGTTCGGAAAATGGGGTACCTATAAACGCTGTGAAATGCTCATTGAAGCGTTTGAGGAGCAGGTTGCGCCTGCGTTTCCGCGCGCAAAGCTGGTCATCGCGGGAACCAATAACGGCAATTCGCCCGGCTACATTGAAGGCTTGAGCGCGAAATATGCCAGCCATCCAGGGATCGAGTTCAAAGGTTACGTGGAAGAGCACGACATTCCCGACATGTTTGGCACATCGTCATTCATGGTTATGCCATATACGTCAGCCACGGGAGCGAGCGGTGTTGCCAACCTGGCCGCGGCTTATGGTGTACCGATTATCTGCTCAGACATTCCGGACTTCCGTGAGATGGGCGATAGCGGAGGCTTAGCGATTAAGTTTTATCCGGTGGGAAATAAAGCTGCGCTGGCTAAGAACATGCTCGAGCTGCTGCAGAATGAACAAGAACAACATGACATGGCGGAGCAGAATTTTTCAGCCGCCTTGCGCATGACTATGCCGCAGATCATCCGCCAGTATGTGCGTGCGTTTGACCGCCATCAGCGCGCTCGCGCGCTGGAAGCCGTATCGCGTTTCCGCCGTATTCCTGCCTGGGTGCCTTCCCGCTCGGCAATCTTCAGAGCTTCGCGCTGGGGTAGCTGGAGCTAGGGTGCGGCAGGTATATCGATGCCAGCCTCTGCAAAACTGCGCGAAAGGCCGGGCTTCACGCGCATATTGCGCCAATAAGAGGATCGTCTTCGACGGTGCCGTTGACCAGTCGAGAGAAAACACGGAAAGCGGTCTTTAAGCCGAAACCAACGATCCCACCTTTTCTCCCGTGACGACGCGCTTGATGTTGCCATGGACATTCAAATTGAAAATTACGATAGGCAGGCTATTCTCCTGGCAAAGTGAGATGGCGGTGGCATCCATCACGCGCAGCCCGCGCTTGAGCACGTCAAGATAGCTGATGGAATCAATCATCGTCGCGGTGCTCACCAGTTTTGGATCGGCGTCGTAAATCCCGTTCACCTTAGTGGCTTTCATGATTACGTCAGCTTTGATCTCCATGGCGCGCAACGAAGCTGCAGTATCCGTAGAGAAGTAGGGATTGCCGGTGCCGCCGGCAAAGATCACCACGCGGCCTTTCTCCATGTGCCGCAGCGCCCTGCGCCGGATAAAGGGCTCGGCCACCTGGTTCATCTCCAATGCCGACATCACTCGGGTATGTACGTCCTGTTTTTCCAGCGCGTCCTGCAAGGCCAGCGAGTTGATCACCGTGGCCAGCATGCCCATGTGGTCGGCGGACACGCGGTCCATATCGCGCGCCTGCTCAGCCACTCCGCGGAAGAAATTGCCGCCGCCTACAACCAGCGCTATCTCTACGCCAAGATCGCTAACATCCTTGATCTCTGCTGCAATAGAGTGAATGCGGCTGGTTTCGATCCCAAAACCTTTGTCCCCGGCCAGGGCTTCACCGGAGAGCTTGAGCAGAATGCGTTTGTAAGCAGGCATGCTGGATAAGTATAGAGCACGTAGCCGCTCTTTCCGAAGTCCCGATTCCCGCGCAGCGGAGAGGAAGCCCCCATGACGACGAGACCGCCTCGATGCGCCTCGGGGGTTTTTAGAAAGGCCTTACGCAAACGTGATCAGCACGATTTCTGGCCGCGTTCCCAGGCGTAAAGGTGGGCCCCATGTTCCTGTCCCGTAAGTGGTATAAACCTGCAAAGAGCCGAACGGTTGGAGACCGTGAATGAATTTGTTCCATACGCGCTTGGCAATCAGAGTCCAGGGGAAGAACTGCCCGCCGTGCGTGTGGCCGGAGAGTTGTAAAGAGATGCCTTCTTCTTCACTGATGGGGAGGCGCACCGGAGCATGCAGCAGGAGGATGCTAGCGCGTCCGCGATCGAGCTTCATGCTACGAAGAGTTGAACGGTACTTTTCTGGGTTGACGGCGTCACGGTAGTGAACGCCTATAAGCTGTAGCCCATCAACTTCAACTTTTTCATTGTTCAATACCTGAATGCCCGCCCGCAGCAGCGGCGGCAGATATTCGGCATTGCGATAGAACTCCTCATGATTGCCCGCAATGTAATAGACGCCAAGCGTTGCCGCCTGAGGAGACGAGACCAGGTCACTCCATGGCCGGGCCAGCTTTTCAAAGTCTCCGGCAACGCCATCGTAAAGATCGCCCGCTACAAACACAATGTCAGATTGAAGCTCCAGAAGCGTGTTGACCACGCGCCGCACAAAGCGGCCATTACGCACATGCCCGAGATGAAGGTCGCTGACCAGGGCAGCCGTTCGTCCACGCCACTGCGGAGGCAGGTTGGGCAGAGCCACTGAGATGCGCACCAGGCGAGGCCATGCTGCGTTCAGCACACCATATAGACCAGCCACCGCAGCTATAGAGAAAGCCGCACCGGCGATCCATGATGGATGCCAGCCCAAACCGGCAGGAATGCTCATGCCATAAACAATCCAGCTCACAACCGAGGCCAGCAGGAAGAAGCTGGCAAACCCTATCCAGATTGCTGAAATTGAATAAAAGAACCGCACCAGAGGGTGATACGAGTACCAGCCGCGCAGAGACGCCGCCACAAAGCTGACCGAGAGCAGCACGAACACAAATTTGACGGTCAACAAGGCGGCAAAGCCGCCCCAAAAATGGGAAACCGTGAAATAGATGAACCAATGCCCCAGAAAAAGAATCGCCTGTACGATGCTGACAAAGACAACGAGCCGGGATCGCAACCTGTTATGAGTCCTTTATGAGAGAAAACTGCCGCAGTTCAGTCTACAGTTAGACGGTCTTATAGTGGGCCACGATTCACAAATGCGGATTAGGCCCTATTAACATTTCGATTTTTAAACAATTGCCCTAACCACTCCTCCATCTACGCGCACGGCTGCGCCGGTTGTGGCAGATGCCTGCTCGGACGATAGATAGACCACCATGTTTGCGACCTCCTCATTCGTTGCAAAGCGCTTGAGCAAGGATGAAGGCCGCATGGTCCGGAAGAAATCTTTTTCCATCTGCTCAAAATTCTTGCCCGATTGCTTGCCGACCTGCTCGACAAACTTTTCCACGCCCTCTGACCGTGTTGGGCCGGGCAGAACCGCGTTCACGGTTACGCCCGTTCCGGCCACAGTTTCCGCCAGGCCGCGAGAAACCGCAAGCTGCGCTGTTTTGGTCATGCCGTAATGAATCATTTCGGCCGGAATCTGGACGGCTGATTCACTGGAAATGAAGATCACGCGCCCCCACTTGCGCGCGACCATCCCGCGCGTGTAATGCCGCGCCAGCCGCACACCGCTTAGCACGTTGACGCGAAAGAAACGCTCCCAGTCTTCATCCGGAATATCGAAGAATGGCTTCGGCTCGAAGATACCAAGATTATTGATGAGGATGTCAGCTTCAGGCGCCTGCTTGATCAGCTCCTGTGCGCCCTCGTTGGTTCCAAGATCAGCGGCCAGACCTTCAACATCAGCCTTGGGGAGAGTGCCTTTGATCTTGTCAATTGCTTGTTTCACTCGCTCTTGAGTGCGCCCGTTTACTATTACAGACGCTCCAGCTTCCGCCAGCCCCTGCGCAATCGCGTGCCCGATTCCGGCTGTCGATCCCGTTACAATCGCGGTCTTGCCCTCAAGCTTGATGATCATCCTCGGTATCCTCTCGGTTATGGAAGATGCGCTGCCGCGAAAAATAGATTCACTCCACAAACATGCAATCGCCATACGAAAAGAACCTGTATTTTTCCTTGACCGCATGAGCGTACGCCTTCAACATATTCTCTCGACCTGCAAATGCAGAAACCAGCATCAGCAGCGTGGATTTGGGAAGATGAAAGTTCGTGAGCAGTGCGCTGACCACCCGGAACTGGAATCCGGGATAGATGAAGATATCGGCCTCGCCGGAACCAGCGCTGACCATTGCCGTTCCATTTGAACTCAAAGGATTCTGCGAGGCCGCAAACTCCAGTGTCCGAACCGTCGTCGTCCCGACGGCAACTACTCGTCGCTTCTCCGCGAGTGCGCGGCTAATCTGTGCAGCGGCAGTCTCAGAGATCGAATAGATCTCTCGATGCAATTTGTGCTCTTCCACATTCTCTACATGCACCGGCTGAAATGTTCCCAGACCCACGTGAAGAGTCAGCTCGGCGATCTCAATTCCGCGCGCGCGTATATCGGCCAAGACCTGCGGTGTAAAGTGCAGGCCTGCCGTGGGTGCGGCCACGCTGCCGGTAGTTTCGGCGCGGGCATAGACGGTCTGGTACCGTTCGCGATCTTCCCGGCGGTCGGCGCGCGCGATATATGGTGGGAGCGGGACGTGTCCCAGTTTTTCCACGACGGCAAAGAAATCAGGCACCGGATCAAAACGCAGAGTCCGTTCGCCGAATTCGCCGCGGGCAATCACTGCGGCGGTCAATTCCGCGGCAGCCGAAGCCCCTGGTCGAGAATCGCTGGGCCCAAACGCCGACATCGAAGTGTTTTCCCCGGCAGCCACATGAACGGAATCCGCCGCAGAAAAAAAGATCTTCTCCCCAACGCCGATCTTCCTCCCCGGACGCACCAGCGCCTGCCATTCCAGCGGCCCCAATTGTCGAGTAAGCATGACTTCCACCCGGCCATGCAGAAACTCGCGCGAAGCCGGGTTTTTAGGGCTGAGCGGCTGGGCATGAAGGCCGGCGCGGCGTCCATAGAGTCGGGCTGGGAAAACGCGGCTGCTGTTTAAAACCAGCAGATCGCCTGAGCGGAGCAGATTGGGAAAGTCAGTAAATTTTCGATCTTCAAACCCGCTAGTGGAGCGCACGAGATGCAACAGACGGGAGCTGCTGCGGTCTGCAAGCGCCTCCTGCGCGATCAGCTCTTCCGGAAGGTAAAAGTCAAAGTCAGAGACCAGCACCTGATCGATTATAGGACTTGTGGAACAAACCTTCGGCAAGAAGGGCCGTAACGGAAGGCGGGAGCGTGGCAAAGCCCCAGAGGACAGTTGCCAGCGAACGTACCAACTGCTATCGTGTCTGTGGATACAGGAGCGCAACGGCATCGCCGTTGCGTTTTGTGCTTTATGGGTTGCGACCCTCTGCCGATTCTTGGGTGAGGTTTGGGTGAGCTTGGGTGGAAATGGGTGTACATAGGGGAGGGGCAGGGGTGAAGGAAATTGCAATGGTCGCCGGTATTGCCAAAGATCGCCGAAGTTGAAATCAAAGGATTTAAAACGGCATTGGTGCAAGAGTGAGCGACAAAAAAGACACGGAAAAGGCTCGGAAAATGTGCGAAATCGGAATGTCACCCAAGTATTAAGCAGAGGGCCGAGGGAGATCGCCGACATCGCGCGTGGTCGGGAAAAAAACCTACCACGGAGGCGCGCAGACACGGAGAAGAACAATCCGGAATACAAGCAGAATGGCTGTGCTGAAGAATCCCGATCAGCTCAGGCAAGAGTGCCTGTACCACAGAATTCTACAGCGCAGCCGAAGGCGGCTGCGGTCCACCGACGATCCTGCGGTCAGGGCCGCGACAAAGATGTTTGAAGGACATGGTCCAGATAGAATGGCAACACTGGCCGAACGCCCAGGTTGCTTTCCTGGGTGCTGGCGTTGACATATTTGGGCCAAGTTGGGTATCCTTGAACCTTCACTGCTCTGCAGTTGGCCCGCCTTGTGTCTTCCCTTCATGGAAGTAAGTGGCGTCATCGAGCGGTCTTTCTTAGTGCTTTTATTCTTCAGGAGTTTGGAAATGGTAACCCGTTTTCCAGGCGGGCAGGACATTGCGCGCAAATGGTTTGTGGTGGATGCCTCAGGGCAAACGCTGGGGCGACTGGCCTCGCGTGTAGCCAGCATTCTGGCCGGTAAAGAGTCTGCTCTTTACACACCGTTTATTGACGCCGGCGATCACGTGATCGTAATCAACGCGGGCAAGATCCGCGTGACCGGCATGAAGACCGAGCAGAAGATGTATCGGCATTACACCGGCTTCCCCGGCGGATTGCGCGAAGAGCAATTCCGCAAGCTATTTGACCGGCGTCCAGACCGCGTGGTGCAAGAAGCGATCCTGGGCATGCTGCCCAAGAACAAGCTGGGCAAAGCGATGGGCAAGAAGCTGAAAGTTTACGTCGGCGATAAGCACGATCACCAGGCACAGAAGCCACAGGCTTTGGCGCTCGCAGGTAGGAAGCAGGCTTAAGAGTATTGTGCGCAGGCGAGGGCACCTGAGCCACATGATTTTGCAGTATACCTGCGCAGCCGAGGGCGGCTTCGGTCCACAAGACTAGGATCACAAGTTTGATCGACAAGATTATTTGGAGTGATTGAGAAAAGATGGCTGAACAAGTTCAGTATTACGGTACCGGACGCCGCAAGTCGAGTGTGGCCCGGGTTTTCCTGCGTCCGGGCGACGGCAAGTTTGTTGTGAACGGGCGCGAATTTGACAAATATTTCCTGACCGGCGCGCAGCGCGTTGAAGTGAAGCAGCCACTCGTGACCAGCGAGACCAGTTCCACCTTCAACATTACCGCTACCGTGGCCGGCGGCGGAATCAACGGCCAGGCCGGCGCTTTAAAGATGGGCATTGCCCGCGCGCTGCTTGAGTTCAACATTGAATTGCGCAAGAAGCTCAAGGCCGAAGGCTTCCTTTCCCGCGATGCACGCGGCAAAGAGCGCAAAAAATATGGACAAAAGGGAGCCCGCAAGCGCTTCCAGTTCTCCAAGCGATAATTTTCACAGCAGGACGGCATGGCCGTCCTCTGTTTTTGTGAAAGATGCATAGCCGAGGGGCTGTGCCACACGAGTGTAGTTAATCTTCCCTCCCGCACCAAACGGGAGCGGAGCAGGGAATAAATCCCGAGCGGGCAAGCTGGCCGCGAAGGATGCAATTCAATAAGGAGGTATTTTGGCTAACATCACCATGAAAGAGCTGCTTGAGGCGGGTGTCCACTTTGGCCACCAGACCAAGCGCTGGAACCCCAAGATGAAAGAGTACATCTTCGGGGAGCGCAACGGCATTTACATCATCGACCTGCAGAAGACGCTCAAGATGTTTAAGGACGCGAGCAAGTTTGTGCAGGACGCTGCCGCGGACGGCCGGACTGTGCTGTTCGTCGGCACCAAACGGCAAGCCCAGGACGCAATCGCCGAAGAAGCCGGACGCTGTGGAATGTTCTATGTGAACAACCGCTGGCTCGGCGGATTGCTGACCAACTGGGTCACCGTACAGAAATCTGTGAAACGGCTGAAAGAGCTTGACGAAATGGCCACGGATGGCCGCTACGAGCTGCTGCCGAAAAAAGAAGTTATCAAGCTGGAGCGCGAACGCAAGCACTTGCAGGCCAACCTGGCCGGCATCAAGAGCATGACGCGCCTGCCGGATGTTGTCTTCGTGATCGACTCCAACAAGGAAGCCATTGCGGTGAAGGAAGCCCGCAAGCTGGGAATTCCGGTGGTTGCCGTGGTCGATACGAATTGCGATCCCACGGAAGTTGACTGGGTCATCCCGGGCAATGACGACGCGCTAAGAGCGATCCGCCTATTTGCCTCGAAGGTCGCTGACTCCATTGCCGAAGGCGTCCAGGCCGCGACGGACAAGCAGGGCGCAGAAATTGCCGATGCTGCCGCTGCTGGCGAAGCACGCGCTGCCGCTGCCAATCAGGGCCAGTCTGCTCCCACTTCTGCCGATCTGGCGGAAGAAGAGCAGCTGAACATGGAAGAAGTGCTGGGCGGCAAGGTGCGTAAAGCACCGGAGTCAGAAACGGCAACGCCGGAGCCCGCGCCTGACATGGACGTGGCAAAAGCGACCTAGTGGTCGATTGTCAAAATTGCCAAAATTGGGTAATTGCCAAAATTGAAACCCGTGCGACATAGGCGATCGCAGCGTTCATTTGCGATGCGCAGGCGAAATGGCAGACCCTGAAGAGTTAGGTAATGAGAGGGACCCCTTCCCTTTGGCAAGCTCAGGGTCGGGACTAGAAAATGGCCCGCGTCAGGCGAAGAGCCACGCGGGTCAAATGCTGTAAAACAAAGTTTTTAGTGAAGGAAACAGAAGATGAGTACAGAGACCACAAGCATTTCAGCGGCACAGGTAAAAGAACTGCGCGAGCGCAGCGGCGCACCCATGATGGACTGCAAAAATGCCCTGTCTGAAGCCAAAGGTGATATTGAAGGCGCGCTGGTATGGCTGCGCAAGAAAGGGATTGCCACGGCAGCCAAGAAGGCGGCCCGCATGACCAGCGAAGGATCGGTGGCCAGCTACATCCATGCCGGAGGCAAGATCGGCGTGCTGGTGGAAATCAATTGCGAGAGCGATTTTGTGGCGCGCACTGACGACTTTAAAGACCTGATCAAGGACATTGCCATGCACATTGCGGCGGCAGACCCGAAGTTTGTCCGCAAAGAAGATGTCACGCCTGATGCCTATGAGAAGGAAAAAGAAATCTATCGCGCACAGGCGGCGGCTACTGGCAAACCGGCCAATGTAGTGGAGAAGATCGTTGAAGGCAAGATGTCGAAATTTTACGAAGAGGTTTGTTTGCTGGACCAGCCTTTCGTGAAAGAGCCCGGCATCACCATCCATCAGCTGATCGCCAGCAAGATTGGCAAGCTGGGCGAAAACATCTCTGTCCGGCGCTTTGCACGCTTCAAAGTGGGCGATGTAGGCGAGACCATTGCGATCACCAAGCCACAGCAGGATACAAAAGCGGAATAAAGAGCTGCTAGTACGAGCTGGCTTTTAGCCGGAAGGCGATGATGAAATTCATCGCCTTTTGCTTTTTGGTCCGACTGGCAGCCGGACGGGGTTGAAATAAGTAGTCGCAAAATCACAGCGAATGATCGTGAATTATGGGTGAACTTTTGTATGTGCTTCGGAACCTTGGTTATGAAAGAGCTCCCTTCGCTGCACTCGGGATAAAAAGAGAACCGCGTCTTCAGTAACCAACCTCTGAACAAGCAGGAGACGTACAATAACACTATGGTCGCCCGTCCGCTGGTGGAAACCGCGCGCAATACGATGCTCTTTAGTGAGATCGTTACGCTCGCAGTGGACTCTTTCCGCACCAGCAAGTGGCGCTTTGCGCTGACGGCGCTGGGCATGGTGATCGGCACGGCTTCACTGATCGTTGTCGTCACAATTGGCCTCACGGGCAAGCAATACGTGATGAACCAGATCCAGGGAATTGGCGCCAACATGGTTTACGCGTATTACGAAGGCGGCAGCAATTCTTCCATCAGCACCGGCACCAGAGATGATTTAACGATGGAAGACCTAAGGGCAGTGCAGCAGGAAGTGCCGGGAATTCAGGCTGCTTCGCCGATGGTTGAAATCCATGATCGCGTAAGCGTGGGTGGCGGCCGCGAACGCGATATTCAGGTGCTGGGAGTTTCCACGCAGTACTCCACGGTACGTAATCTGGAAATTTTGGCGGGGCGCTTCTTTGACGAAGAGGATTCGATGTCGCGGGCGCACGTTGCCGCCGTGACGCAGCAGTTTGCGCAACGGGTTTACCAGAGCCAGAGTGGCGCTGTGGGAAAAGACATCAAGATCAATGGCCTTCCCTTCGTGATCATAGGCACGTTCCGTGAGCGAGTGGAGACCTTTGGTCAATCTGAAATCTCGGGCGACACCGTTCTCATCCCTTATAACGTGGCGCGATATTTCACTGGGAACGACGCGGTGAAGCAGATCTTCTTTTCCGTCTCTGACGCAGGTGAAGTCACACGCGCTACGGAGATGATCAAGCAAGTTCTGCAATCACGACACCGGCCCACGTCAGTCTATCGAGTTGAAAACCTCACGCAGTTGCTTGCGGTGGCCTCCCGCGCAGCCAATGGCCTTACGCTGATGCTGCTGGGAATTTCTTTGCTGGTGCTGATTGTAAGCGGCGTGGGCATCATGAACATCATGCTGGCCAATGTGCGAACGCGGATTCGCGAGATTGGCATACGCAAAGCCATCGGCGCGACGAGCCGTGAAATCCGCCTGCAGTTTTTGACTGAAGCCGTCTTGATCTCCTTGACCGGCGGAGTCGTAGGCACGATCCTCGGTCTGGCTATTCCATTCTCTGTGCGTTTTCTTACCGAGTATCGAATTCCAATTTCCGGACTCTCCGCCATCATCGCAATTATTGTGGCTGTGCTGGTAGGAGTGATTTTCGGGACGTTGCCGGCTACGCGCGCGGCGCAGTTGGATCCGGTGGAAGCTCTACATTACGAATAAGCATTCAGCTTTTCTGTAATCCCGAGGGAACCCTACCGCCGTGTGACCTTCAGAGTCAATAAAAACTAGCCGCGAATTTCGCGAATAAATACGAATCGGTTCAAGGTTTGATGATTTAGAAACGAATTTTTTTATGGGCAGATATTATTTCGTGGCTATAGGGTTCCCTCCCCTTCGGCAAGCTCAGGGTCGGGACAAACAAAAAAACCGGGCTGGTTTGCCCGGCTTTTTTTTGTACTTAGCAATGCGGTTACATCACTAATGCCAAAGTTTCAAGTTCCTTATGCAACGATTCCACGTTGCAATTGGCGCATTCGATTCGGCCTGCCGCATCGAGTGCATTTTCCGGTGAGACACCGTATCCGCGCCCGGCTAAAAACATTTTTAGAAGTTCCGCTGTCTGGAATGAATCAAGTCCGCCTTGCAGGAGTTCATTCCGAAGCGCCGCCACTTCAGCCACCGAGAATTTCTCTCCCATAGGTCACCTCCGACCTTTATACTTCCTTGCCTTATTAGACACGCATTCCACTCAGTTTGTTGCAGGAATATTTATTTGTTCTGAATCATAGGTAACACGACGAAAGTAATTCGGGCCTGCACCGTATCACAGGCCCGCAAACACAATGGTTCTTGACGTTTCCTAACGTAAGTTTTCGCGGATTGTACGAACAAAGCCTTAGTTCCGCATCTTGCTCAAATGTAGGTCAAATGCGTTCTTCGCCAACAATGACGTTAATTCGAACTCCCTGGATTTGTCGCCAACTGATTCACACTGCCGATACGTCCGGTTCGCTATTCTATGACTTCCTGCCGGGGCTGCCAATCTGCAGCAATCTCTCTGCTTCTTTGATGCTTGTTTCACCGCGTCCGCCAGGCACGGTTAATGCTTCAGTAGCATAGGTATCCGTGATTTGGGCCAGTATTTCGCCAGCAACGGGCAGCCGGCAAACATGTCCGCCCAAAGATGTGCCCCGTTACTGCTACTACGATTCCAACCGCATCCTAGTTCCGCAGTTGTCTGGTAACGCTTTCGGAGGATTTCTGCATACGCTCAGTGACGGACTCAACCTGTGCCTCCACAGCTTTGTTCTTGCGGCGCCTTGCCACACGATGTGGTGCCCTCAAGCTCGGAACAGAAGAAGTGCCTGCATCGGTGCCTCGCCACCACCGCCCCCAAATTGTGGGAGCCGCCGCGGCCACACGGGCCCTCATCTGCGCGTGGTTTGCCAACTTCATCCCACCCTACCGGGAAGATTATTAGTGATCAACAAACTATTACGGCTTTGAGCAATCCTGCCAGTTCTCTATTTCAGGATATGATCCTGGCCTTCAGTAAAGAAGCACATGCCTAAAGTTGACAGCAACCTGCTGGCGGGAGAAAAGGTTCTTTTTCACACCCGAAATCATTGGACTATCAACGCGCGCGCCTTTGTCCTGGCCACCATCTGTTTTGCCCTCGGCGGAACTCTTGTTGTGGGGTGGTTGGACACGCCGGTTGATCAACGGACTTTTTCCGTTCTTATGCCTGGTGAAATCTTTCTAGTGTCAGGCGTCCTGATTGGCGGATTTGCGCAGTGGAGCTTGCGCATGACAGAGTTTGCCGTTACGAACCAGAGAGTGTTATTCCGAAGCCCCATGAATTCC
Source organism: Terriglobia bacterium (assembly GCA_963831465.1). Lineage (GTDB taxonomy): Bacteria > Acidobacteriota > Terriglobia > Terriglobales > Acidobacteriaceae > Angelobacter. The sequence continues at coordinate 146,639 of CAWHQH010000032.1, forward strand.
ATGGACCTGTTTTTTGACCAGGTGCAACAGGTGGCGTTTCACAAATCGCGGCTGGCTGACTACGGCACCATCAAGTGACGGCGGCAGGAGTGATGAAAATTTTTGATCATGTTCATCGTGTAGAGAAGCTTGCCGCGGAGATTGAACATCAAGCCGCATTGATCCGCGAACTCACTGGAACTGCTGCCGGTCCGCCAAGGGTTTAGCGGGCTACCATTGTCACAGAAAGCGCTTTTACAGTGCTATTGTGGCAAAATTCTTTATTCTTAGTTGCTAACGTTTTCAAGCCCCTTTAACCTATTCAGCTAATGCACTTTACGCGGCTTCGTCGGGCCTTTTGGCAGGCCTTTCAACACGGGCAGTTTTCCATCGCCAAGGGGGCGGCGTACTCGTCGATTCTTACGCTGTTCCCCGCCTTCCTGGTAATCACGTCTGTGCTGGAAGCATCGCATAACACAGAAGGCTTTCTGGAGCAGATTGGCGATGCGGTGGGCTGGGTTCTGCCGCCAGGATCACGGTCAGTAGCGCTGGCATTCTTTCAGAGCAAGCAGCACCATGCCACACGCATCCTGTACTCGGCTTCTATCGTCACTCTGCTAGCGGCCACGGGAGTAATGATCTCCTGGATGGACGGCTTCCGCAAAGCTTATGGCATGGCCGATACGTGGGGCTTCTGGCGTGAACGCGCAATTGCTCTCTACCTGGTCTTGCTGGCGCTGATTCCGCTGGGATTTGCCACGATTCTGGTAGCGTTTGGTACTGAGGTGGAGAATTGGATCCAGAGCGGAACCATGCACCTTTTCAAGCCGCTGATCCTGCTGCTGTGGGACGGCGTGCGCTGGGGCATCGCGATACTCACGGCGATTGCGCTTACCGCGCTGATGTATCACCACGGATTGCCCAAGACACAATCCTGGCGGCGCGTCTTGCCCGGCGCGGTGATGGCAGCGGTGCTCTGGTTTCCGGCGACAGTGCTTTTCGGCTGGTATGTGAGAGTCTATGCCACATACACGGTGGTCTACGGGTCTTTAAGCGCGGCCATAGCGCTGTTAGTCTGGTTGTACATTGTTTCAGTGATCGTGTTGCTCGGAGCGGAGCTGAACGCGCAAGTCTATCCCAAGCTGGCGGAAGGCGACGCTATGGAAAAGAAAGTGTGAACGGGTGACGGTAACCAAGGCGCTGGAAGCGGGCGTTATGCCCACAGCAAGAAAAGCCAAGATCGTGTGCACCATTGGGCCAACCAGCGGCTCTGAAGCCGTGTTGCGCGACCTGATGCGCCTGGGTATGGACGTGGCGCGACTGAATTTTTCCCACGGCACGCATGAGGAACACGCGCGCATGATAGAAAGGCTGCGCAAAGTTGCCGACAAAGAAGGCCGGACCATCTGCATTCTGCAGGACCTCCAGGGGCCCAAGATCCGCACTGGGCGGCTTAAATACAGGACTCCGATCGCCATCAAGACCGGCGCGAAGTTAGCCATTACTCCGCGCGACATTGCCGGGACAGCAGCTCTGCTTTCAACTACTTTCAAAACACTTGCTAAGGAAGTGGGGCCGGGTTCGCGCGTGCTGCTTTCTGATGGGCTCATTGAACTGCGCGTTATTGCTATCCGTGGCGATGACGTTGAGTGCGAGGTCATCAACGGCGGCTTGCTGGGCGAGCACAAAGGCATCAATCTGCCGGGAACTGTGGTGAGCATACCGTCGCTGACGGAAAAGGATGAAAAAGATCTGGAGTTCGGCCTGAAGCATGGCGTGGATATTGTGGCGGTTTCTTTCATCCGCACGGCCGACGATGTGCGTCTGGTAAAGCGGCTGGTCCGCCTGCACAATTCTGATGCATGGGTCATTGCCAAGCTGGAGAAGCCTCAAGCCATCGATCCGGCAAATCTGGAAGAGATTCTTGATGTCGCAGATGGCGTGATGGTGGCGCGCGGCGATCTGGGCGTAGAGATGCCACCGGAAAAAGTGCCGATTATCCAGAAGCATGTGATCCGCAGGGCCGCGGACTGGCGCAAGCCGGTGATTACCGCCACGCAGATGCTGGAGTCGATGATTGAAAATCCTCGTCCCACGCGCGCGGAGGCCAGCGACGTAGCGAACGCGATCCTGGATGGCTCCGATGCCGTGATGCTCTCAGCCGAGACGGCCAGCGGCAAATATCCACGTGAAACCGTGGCCATGATGGCGAAGATCGTGCTGGAAGCGGAGTCGGCCAAGGAAGAGCCGATACAACGACGCCGCCGGCACCGGCAGCTTTCCATCTCTGAGACAATCTGTGAATCCGTGGCGCATGCGGCGCAGGACCTGGAGATGAAAGCCATAGCGGTCTATACGGAGACGGGAACCACGGCGCGGCTGATTTCCAAGTATCGCCCCACCGCGCCGATCTTTGCTTTTGCGGCGAATACAACAGTCTGTGCTCGGTTGAACTTGATGTGGGGAGTGTCACCGCTTTCATGCGAGATGACGCCAGATGCGGAAAACATGGTTCACAGGGCTGAAACGTATCTCTTGCAAATGCATGCAGTGCAGCCGGGAGACATCATCGCGGTGGTAGCGGGAACGCGCAGCAGCAGCGGGTCAACAAATTTCCTGCGGCTGCATGTGGTGGGTACGGGCGAGCACCCGGCTGGGAGTCGCGAAGAGCGCCGCAAAGCACCCCGGATGAAGCCTGTGAGTCCGCTGGAGAGAAGAAAGAGGTAATTCGCCGCAGATTTTTCCGAAGCTTCGAGCGCGCCAGAGATCTCTTACGATTCGATGACTTTCGAGACAATAGGTCTGTCAGGATGTTTTCCGTGAGGTTCTAATAGGGTTCCCTCGCCACGCTCGGGATGTTAAAAATCAGTTCACCCACCCGCCGGTGCTGCCGCCATTCTTTTTATCTTTATCATCGGGCGGGCGGAAATTGCCGTACTCGTCAAAATAGTCTTTGGCATCCTGGTTGTGCTTCTTCATATAAACCTGGAATTTTTTCCCGGCACGGCGGCGTTTCCAGCGGTGATAACGATTTTGGAGTCCATAGCTCGTCTCTGAAAAAGAAAACAGCAGTCCACGCCGGGGAACGAACTTCACATAAAGATAGCCGAACAGCAAACCGCTCAGATGCGCGACATTTGCCGTCCCGCTGGCATCACCCAGAGCGCCAACCAAAGCCACAAATGCCAGAATTCCTACCAGGTACTTTAGGCGGATAGCGACCGGGAGGGGGAACATAAAGACTTCCTGATCGCCGAACAACATAGCGGTGGCCATGAAAATCGCATAGATCCCACCAGAAGAACCAATAGTCGGAGTTAGCGGAACAAGGTGGACGATTGGACCAAACGTGTAAGCCAGAGCGACAGTGCCCAGGCCCGCACCAACCACGCCGAAAAGGAAGAACTCAAGAAAACGCCGGCTGCCCCAGGGAACTTCAAGCATTGAGCCAAACATCCACAACATGAGCATGTTGAAGAACAAGTGAAAAAAACCTGCGTGAATAAATCCATAGGTCAGGAGTTGATAAATATGGCCATGGACGACGTCATGGGCGCGGAGCGCCAGCGGATTGAAAATCGCATTGGCCAAGCTTCCCTGACCTACAGCGACCAGTATTAACCCAAGAAGGTAAATGCCTGTGTTGATCGCGACCAATATCTTGATGGCCCGCGTAAACGGCGGGAATGAGAGCGTCATTGTTCTCGCCATGCTGTTATCTTTCCGGTTCAGGAATCACAATCAAACTTCTATGTCCCTTGGCATCTACTGATCGTACGCCAAAAATCACATTGTCCTTGGACTCGGTGAGATCAACTTTTGTTTCTGTAGTGCGCTGTACATTTTCTTCCGGGAAATCCGCGTCAGTCGTTTTGCGCCAAAGCACTTCATAGGCTGTGGCTCCGGACGCAGGCTTCCATTGAATTTTGGAATCATTCTCCAACTGCTTGGTCAGCAAATGAACATCGCTGGGCGGCGCAGGCGATGAAGCGAGCGCAGCCAGTGTAGCGGCATTCAGGCGCGCCACATTTGCAACGTAGTCGAAGTCTACAAATTTCAGCAGGTCACCATATTCGATGCCGTTTTCCGTGCGCAGCGTCTGATGCTGATGGTTGAAATCTTCTCGATATTCGGTGATTCGCACTGCAGGAAAGCCCTGCTCGTTAAACGAGATGTGATCTCCGCCGCGCAGGTAGCGGTCACGGCGGAACATCAGCTTGGGAATGAATGAGCCAAAGTCGTAGGTCTCACTTACCCCATGGATGTAGCGGGCCAACTCTCGAGAAGGAGAATCGCTCTCTCCGCCCGTGGCTCTGATGCGGCGCAGCTCGGCGTCATTGGCGGCCGAAGGAATTCCTTCTGAGTAGACGCGCACCCAGTCCTTGTTTTGCAGCGTGTCGCCCGGAGTAGTGTTTCCGCCGACGATGTCATTGTTCAGCACACCCTCAATTTGCCAACCTTGCTCTTTGGCCATTTTGGCAAAGTGAGTGCTCCCGTTCAACCCCTGCTCTTCACCGGCAACGGTGAGAAAGATAATGGTGGCCGGGAACTTGTGTTTGCTGACCGCGCGCGCACATTCAATGGAGACAGTAGTGCCGCTGCCGTCGTCATTGGCGCCAGGAGCAGGGGCCGTAGAGTTCATCACATCAGAGTTTCGCGAATCATAATGCCCTGTGACCAGATAGATGCGCTTGGCCTGTTCAGGGTCCGTGCCTTTCAGGATTGCGTAGACATTCTGGATTTCGGTAGGCTGCTTGATGCGGTCATTGGGGCCTTTAGGCTGCTCGATGAACGTATCGGTCTTGACTTCCAGGCATCCATTGCATTTTGATGAGATACGCTCAAATTCTGACTTGATCCAGTTGCGGGCGGCTACAATGCCCTGGTTCGATGTAGCTGCATCCGGATTGTTGACGGAGAGCGTGCTGCGGGTAACAAAGCTGACCAGCTTTTCGTCAGTCTGCCGGGCCTGCTGGGGCGAAACATCTTTTATGATCTGGACGATGGCGGGATCGCGCTCTCGTTTGGCCGAGGCTGAAGATGTATCAGCCGGTTGAGAAGCAGCAGCACGGGTTTTAGGCTTATGTTTTTGGGCAACGGTAAAAGGCGCACCCAGCATCAGAAGCGCAATCGAGACAAACAAGGAAATTCGTACGCGGGAATCTTTTTTTAGGGAATCCAAAAGTAGCATTCAGTTCCTCGAATTTTCAGAGCTTGACGACAATCCCAAGAGATTCTAAATATAATCACGTGGCCACCGCCACTTTGTAACAATACCCCTTGGAGGAAGAAATGCCGATTTGCCCGGAATGCGATACCGACCTCGATCTGGATGAGGAAGAACTCGACGAAGGCGAAATTGTTTCTTGTCCGGAATGCGGCTCGGATTTTGAAGTGATTACGAAGCACCCGCTTGAGTTGAATCCTGTGGACGAACTGGACGAGGATGAGGACGACGACGAAGACGACGATGATGACGAGGACGGTGACTACTAAAGTGCGCTGGAGCCGGAACACGGCCGCGTGTCTGGCAATTTGTGTGCTCCTGGCGCTACTCCCTTCCAGCGTGGCGGCAAGCAAGGATAAGCCGAAAAAAGAAAAGCCTTATGCCCTGATCTTCGGCACTGCTTATGGACCCAATGACCGGCCACTCTATGGCGTAAAAATCACGATTCGACCGGAAAAGAAGAAGCATCCGAGCTGGGACTTAATTTCTGACCACCGCGGAGAATTCGCCCAGCGTGTGCCAGCCGGAACGAATGATTACCTTGTTCACGGACAAGCCGAATATGCCCCGATGGGCGATGACGGCAAGCCGCAACTATCGAAAAAACTGCGACTTAAGGGTGAAACCAGGGTCCATGTGGATAACGAGGAGCGGCGCGACATCAGCTTGCATCTAACAGAGTAGCTCAATATGAAACAAGCAGGAGGTAGACGCGATGAAAAGGCTTACCACCATGGCCGCAATTTTGCTGGCTTTTGGGGCCTCGTTAGCAGTCCCAACTGCTGGAGCTACAGCATTGTTCCAGCGAGGCCAGGGAGAGGCGCGGACGCTGGTAGGACACGTTCTGGACGATCGGGAACAGCCGCTGCCCAAGGCGATTGTCTATCTCAAGAACACAAAAAATCTTATGATCAAAACTTACATCAGCGAACCGGATGGCACATTCAGGTTTTCAGGGCTTGCTCCGAACATCGATTATGAAGTTTACGCGGAGCACCAAGGCTCCCGCAGTGATACAAAAACGCTGAGCGGTTTTGACAGTCGGCGCCAAGTGAACATGACCTTGAAGATCAAAGGCAAATAATTTTTTGAGAGAAATTGAAAGGCCGTCCCGTTTTGGAACGGCCTTTTTAATTTTACAAATGAGCCGTTAGTCCTGATCGTTGCCGGCACGCTTCCAGTTGATAATATCGCCGAGGGTGGTGGTAGCAGTCGCGCTCGATGCAGGATGCTTATAGGCTTCCACATCGGCGCGGCTGGCCTCTTCACCGACTGCCCGCAAACTTAAGCCAACTTTCTTCTCTTCGGCGTTCATCTTGATGATCTTGAAGTCATGTTCCTGTCCGGCATCCAGCTTAACGCCTGCGCCGCTGGAATCCGTGGCTTCAGAGTTGTGGCAAAGGCCTTCAACGCCTTCAGCAATCTCAACGAAAGCGCCGAACTGCGCCAACCGAACACTTTTCCGTGGACTACATCGCCAATGCGATGCGTCTGGAAGAAGCTCTCCCACGCGTCCGGCTGAAGCTGCTTTACGCCCAAGGACAAGCGGCGCTGCTCCGGCTCAATGCCCAGCACAATGGCTTTTACCTTCTCGCCTTTTTTCAGCACTTCAGAAGGATGCTTTACGCGCTTGGTCCAACTCAAATTGCTCACGTGAACTAAGCCGTCGATTCCGTCTTCAATCTCGATGAAAGCGCCAAAGTCAGTCAGGTTGCGGACGCGGCCTTCAACCGTAGATCCAATGGGATATTTCTCATGCAGCCGCTCCCACGGATTCGACTCAAGCTGTTTCAGCCCGAGCGAGATGCGGCGCTCATTGGAATTTACGTTGAGCACAACGCATTCAATCTCATCGCCAATATTCACAAGCTTTGAAGGATGCTTCATCCGCTTGGACCATGACATCTCGCTCACATGGACAAGCCCTTCAATGCCCTGTTCCAGCTCTACGAAAGCGCCGTAATCGGTCACGCTCAAAATGCGGCCTTTCACGCGCGCGCCGATTGGGTAGCGCTCAGCGGCGTCAAGCCATGGATCAGGCGTGAGCTGCTTAAAGCCAAGTGAAACACGCAGCTTTTCCGGATCGTACTTCAGAACTTTTACCTGAATCTGATCGCCCACGTGGACGAGATCGCGCGGATGCGTCAATCGTCCCCATGACATGTCAGTGATATGCAGCAGACCGTCAATGCCGCCCATATCAACAAATGCGCCGTAGTCAGTAAGGTTCTTTACCGTGCCCGTCAGGATTGCGCCTTCCGCCAAATTCTCAAGGGTCTTGCCGCGCTTGGAAGCGATTTCTTCATCCAAGAATCGCCTTGCGTGAAACCACAATGTTGCCGCGCTTTTTATTCAGCTTAATAACGCGAACTTCAATCTCCTGGCCTTTCAGCGTTTCCAGGTTGCGCACCGGGTGGACATCCACCTGCGACCCTGGCATGAACGCCTTTACGCCAATATCCACGGACACGCCGCCCTTAACGCGCTCCACCACCGTGCCTTTAACGGCTTCTTTGGTGTGGTACGCCTTCTCAATGTTCTCCCATACCCGCACACGCTCGGCCCGTTCGTGCGAAAGCAGAACGGAACCTTCTTCGTTCTCGCCGCGCTGGACCATTACTTCAATGTCCTGCCCCGGCTGGAACTTCACGTTGCCGTGGGCATCGGTGACTTCAGCAATCGGCACAAGGCCTTCTGACTTGAAGCCGATGTCAACAACAACATGGGTGGCGGTGATTTTGATCACGGTGCCTTTAAAGACATTGTCTTCACTTGGCGCCGGCTCAGTTTCAAGGGTGTACGATTCAAGAGCTGTGGCGAAATCTTCCATGTGAGTTTCTTCTTTGTGAGTCACGCCCGCGCTGGGCTGCTCAGGAGATTGAGTTTGAGATTCGTTCCCGGACATAGTGTTTGAATTTTCGTAGGACTCGGCGGAATCGGCTGAGCTGTTGGATTCAGCTTCTGACGAAAAGTTATCGCTGCGGGCTGTGTGCTCGACCAACATTCCTATAATTGTCAACGGACCCAAAACACGGCTGGAACTCACTGAAGAGAGGCAGTAGTGCTGAAGGCGGACTCGGGACCCCGAGTCCCACTGGCATGATTTGCTTCCGAATTTCAGAAGGCTCGTAAACCAGCGGCCGGATCTTACGGCAGTCCTGAAAGGGCCATAAGACTCCTTCGACTATAACAACCGCTTAGTACGCTGTCAAACGCTCCAAAATGGGAAAATTGGCTTAAACCCCTAATCCTTTCTGGTATCGTTTTAACGCGCATGGACCACCTGTTTACACCCTGGCGATACGCCTACATCACCGGCGCACATGCCCCCGGCGACTGCCTGTTTTGCGGCCTGCTTCAGCCCAAAAACCACCACGCCAAAGACGACGAAAAATCGCTGATCGTCCATCGCGCAAAATACTGTTTTGTCATGCTCAATGCTTTCCCATATACCTCCGGTCACGCCATGGTCGTGCCATATGAGCACCTTGACGAATTATCCAAACTTTCACAACCCGCAGCGCAAGAGATGATGGCCTTGACGCAACGGCTTGAAGGCGTCCTGCGCGAACTCTACCGTCCCGACGGCATCAACCTGGGCATGAACATCGGCAAAGCCGCGGGCGCCGGCGTGGCCGGTCACATCCACATGCATGTTCTTCCGCGCTGGTTCGGCGACGTAAACTTTATGACCGCCGTGGGTGAAACGCGCGTGCTGCCGGAAGATCTGCAAACCACATATCAGAAATTACGTTCCAAATTCTGAGCTTCATGTGGGACCGCCTTTCCTGGGCTTCGACCTTGGCTGTTTTCCGCGCCTCGTGCGAGGTTTGGTCTTCCGCTCCCGCCCCTTCTGATCATTGCCGATCAGCGTTAATCAGCGGTAGGTTTTGCCTTTCCCACCCCACCCCTCCCTGGGGTATCCCAGATTGGCGTAGACTTGAGCGCAATCATCCCAAGCTCATCCCAGATTGGCGTAGGTTTAAGCGATCCGGCATCAATTGGCGTAGGGTCGAGCGGGCTTTCTTGGCCGAGTGCTGATTGCTGAGCACTGATTGCTAATTTTCAAAGACCACTCGCACAAGTGCATCCTCGCTCGGAGGACGATTCAGAACTTTACCATTTGTTCGCCTTTGTGTCAAGGGAAAACGGGCTTGAAGAACAAAATCGTGCGCCCAATTGCACGCAAGGGAAATGCCGGCTTCCCCGCCGGGAGGCGTGGTGTGGATCGCGTGCCCCCTATTCCTTGCCCAGGCGCTGGCCGTTCGCTGCTTACATTCATGCACCAGCCCCGGAGGGACGAACCAGCCTGGCTGTAGTCTCAAGAGATTGTTGCGACGGCGGCCCAGCGAGCCCGTTTTTGGCCCGTTGCGGTGGGGAAGCCGTGGGAAATTTGGGCAGCGGCCATCGCAACATGGCAGCATTAGAGCAGACCGGCAATCACTGATAAAACGCTGGGAACGCCAAACGGATCAAGGCAAAATGCTGTTATTTATAATCAATAAGATGCATGAATAGGACTGTTGATTTGTTTGATATATTTGCTATATTACTGAGTCATTATATTGTATATTTTAACGGATTTGTTATGGTTTTTTATTGTATGCTGGTTAAAGATCAAACTTTAAGCGAGGTAGCCAGATGGCAGTTATCGCTCACCCACCGGCAAAGCCAGATTTAATCGCGCAACGCGAATCGGTAACCCTACCCCTTCCGAAGGTCGTCGCCGGGCTGGTTGAGATTTTGGGAAAGAAGATCATTGCTTATATATGCAACGCCAAGGATGTCCGTACCGTGGATCGATGGACTGAAGGGGGTGAGCCATACAAAGGCGTGGAGATAAAGCTCCGTGCGACTTATCATCTTGTCAAGTTGCTAAGCGACTACGAATCGAACAGAGTTGTACAAAGCTGGATTCTCGGATTAAATCCTCAACTCGGTGACGTTTCACCAGCCCGACTCTTGCGCGATGAGGACATTGCGATTGCCGGCCACCGCCGTCCTGGGCGCGGGGCGAGCATTCTTGGCTGGAGGCTAGGTCGACTTTGCAACCGCCGAATGAGGTGTATCGCGTCGCACGCAAGCCAGATCCGTGGGCGCTGCTTGACTGGATATGGGCACACGATGACGGAACATTCTATAACCGATATGACGATCCTCAGGCGAGATACCGCGTTATTTACGCATCTACGCAGCGCCTAAGCTGCTTACTTTGGCGTGCTACCGGGTGGATATGTTAGCAGCCGCCGAATTGGCCGCAATCGTCGGCGACGATGACTTTTACCCGCGAGGAAAAGTGCCGCCGGATTATTTGCGTACTCGCACAATTGGAATCGCCAGAGTGCAAGCTGAATGTGTCGATCTGGGAACCGCCGAGTGGCTCGCCAAACTCAGAACAAAACTCCTGCCTTTCGTAAAAGAGTTTGGATTAACGGACATCGATGCCTCTGTTTTGCAAAAAAGCAGTCCGAGGCGCCTTACGCAGTTGATTTCACGAGTAGCTTACGAGAGCGCCGCGGAAGGAATCAGATATCTTTCAAGATTCGGACATGATCTTGAAAACTGGGCGTTTTTCGAGCCGGTTACAATTTTGTCCAAACGAACTGAAGTGTTGAAAGAGGATGATCGAGATCTTATTAAGGCGCTTGAGATTCTTAAATTGAGTTTGTAACCAGCAGCTCCCGATTTCGAGCCTCACCACATTCCGCCGCAGCATCTTAAATAAAGACACATTCAATAAGGAGCAGCTATGCCTCATTACGGCATTCTTCATGATCACAAGATGGAAGATGTTGACGATCTGCGCGGAGCAGACGTTTACGGCGTGAACGACGAAAAGCTGGGAACCATCGATGACGTGATTTTCGATCATTCCAGCGGAGACATTCGCTACATCGTGCTTAAGACCGGAGGCATGCTTTCCCGCAAGAAAGTTATGGTCTCGGCCAACCGCGTTGAGCCTTACGGAAACCATGACGACAAGTTCTATGCCGAACTGGACAATGAACGCCTGGAGATGCTGCCTGAATTTAATGAAGACACCATGAAGGCGCAGGGAGATTGGTCCACCTTTGAGAAGGATTATGAAAAGCGCTGGAATGATGGCGAAGTTATGTACAACAAGAACACGGGCCGGATCATTACGCCGGCGCCTGAGGAAGTAAAAGGCTCCGCGATTGGCGGCAGCAGCGCGCCTGCCAGCGGCAGAAGGCTGGATCTGAAGCCGGAGAAATTGGGCAAAGAAGATGACTTGCTGGGTGTTGCGTCCGGCACGGGCAAAACCACGCTGCGGCCCAAGAAACCGTCTATTGGCGGAAAAGAAGACGTTGAGATGATGCAGCGTAATCGCCAGACGAGCGAAGGCATGAACGCGAGGAGCGGAGAGCCGGAATTTCAACGGGAAGAGCTCCGCTCAGAAGGCGTCCGCTCTGAAACTATTAGCGAGCCTGGCGTTTATAGAGTCGATCCCATCGTGGAAACCGAGCAGGGCGCCGGCCCCACTGAACGGCAGGAAATTAATCGAGGCCGAAGATGGAACGATTTCCAGCAGAACCTTCGTTCCCGCCGAGACAAGATCATAGTAGATTGTCCGACTTGTGCCTCACAGGATAAAGCAGCGTAAGTAATTAAAAAGCCCCCGAATTGCGCGACGATTGCGACGATTCGGGGGCTGCTTTTTGGCTGCCTGGGCAGTTATTTCCCGCGTGGCTTATACTGCTCCCGCCATGAAACTTCATCGCATCCCCTGCTTGTTATCTCTCACCTTTTTGTTCTCCGCTGGCGTGCTGGCGCAAAATAGCTTCACTGTGGGCACCGCCACGGCCGGTCCCGGACAAAAAGCCATTGGCACTCTGGACATTCCTGCCGGAGTTGACGCCGCAACGTCGATTCCCGTAGTGGTTGTTCGGGGGAGTAAGCCCGGTCCTGTGCTGGCCTTGGTTTCTGGCGCGCATGGCACCGAGTATGCTTCCATCATCGCGCTGGAAAAAGTCATTCAGACACTCGATCCCGCGCAGGTTTCCGGCACCGTCATCATCCTGCCGCTGGTAAACATTGCATCATTTGAGCAGAAAGTGCCGCATGTGAACCCTGTGGATGGCAAGAGCATGAACCGCTTTTATCCCGGCAAGCAGGATGGCACGCAGACCGAGCGCGTTTCGTATGCGATCACAAAACAGGTCGTCGAGCGTTGTGATTATTTAGTCGATTACCACGGCGGCGACATTGACGAGAATCTGCGTCCATACTCTTACTGGCCAAAATCAGGCGACACGAAACACGATGCCATCACCCGGGATATGGTGCTTGCCTTCGGCCTGGATCACGTCATTATCTGGAGTGATCGCCCCAAAGATCCTGCTGCATCCCGCTATCTCGATAACACTGCCAACACGCGTGGCAAGCCGGCCATAGCCGTAGAGGCTGGTTACTCCGGCACCGTCAAAACCGACGATGTCGCGCTGCTGGTCAACGGAACGTTGAGCCTGATGCGCTATCTAAAAATGCTGCCGGGAGCGCCCGCGATGGTGGAGCATCCCGTGTGGCTCGGCAAAGTTGATACCGTGGCCAGCGACCAGCCCGGAGTTTTTTATCCTGCTGGTGCAGCGCGGAACTTATGTTGAGGCGGGAATGAAGATCGGCTACGTCACAGATTATTTCGGCAAGACGATTTATGAAGCTCACGCGCCAGCCGCCGGGGTGGTGCTTTACATCTGCGGCGTGCCGTCGATGAAGAAAGGTGACGCTGTGGCAAACATCGGCGAAATCACGACCAATCCCTAGGCAACATTTATTTATTTGTTCGCTTAAATTGCCACCGCTGGATAAAGTAGATGCCCCAGAGAGCGGCTGCAAACGCAACGATAAAGATCCCCGCGCTCGGATCACCCTGAAACAGGACCCAGACGATCCTATGGTTCTCGATCTTGAAGATGCCGGCCAGAAGGCTATAGAAAGTTGCCATCCACAAGAACTTTGTATGTGCAGGCAGCGGAGTAGTACGGCTGCGGGCATAAAAATAGAAGAGCCAGAAGAATACCGCCATTGCGATGAATAATGCCCCGCGGCCCCCGAAACCGGAACCCGAACCACCCCAGACGATCCAGATGAGCTTGCCATTTTGAATGCGGAAGAGAAACAGCATCAACGTGCTGATGACGGCCAGCCAGAAGAATGAGGTCCGCGTTTCCGTCACCAGCCGGGCCCGCTCCAGTGCCATTTTTTCTTTTTCTAGATCCAGCCGGGGCGGAGCAGCTTTCAAGCTTTCCAGCGGGCCGGCGGCGGAGCGGGCAGATTTTTCAAAATCCGGGTTCTCTCGAAAAAATTCTTCCACCAGCATGCGTGTGGCCGCACTGGCTTCGCCGGAAAAATAAGCGGGCAAAAGATCGATAATGACTTCGCGCTCCAGTTTCATGGGCGCACCTCCTGGAATATGTCTCTTGCGCGCATCAGCTTCAATCGCGCGCGATGAACTTTGACTTTCACGGTGGTCACAGGCAGCTTTAGGGCCTGTGCAATCTCTTCATACGGCATTTCTTCTTGCACGCGCATCAGCAACGCCGCGCGATCAACTTCAGAGAGCTGGCGCAACGCCCCCAGCACTGCGGAAAGCTCGGCTTTGTGTTCGGTCCGCGTCGCCAGCCCTACAGCTGGATCCGGTATGGACTCTTCCAGCTCAGTCAGACGGTTGTTGCGGCGCAGATGGTCGCGGTACAGGTTCCGCGCAATGGTGAATAGGTAGGCTTTGACCGTGGCTTCCCTGATCTTGCCGCGTGAAGTCCACGCCCTCACAAACGTCTCTGAAGTAACGTCATCCGCCAGGGCCGCATCGCCGCAAAGGAACAGCACAAAGCGATGCACCTGCGGCGCATAGCTTTGGTAGAGGCTATGGAAATCCATCATCGGCGGCCTTGGACGCTAATAATACGCAGAAACGCCGCGGAAGTTACGCGGTGAGACTTGGCCGGTATTGAGGGTGGATGAACGCGGTATACGTTCATCCCGATTAATTTGTGCAGTGGCCCGGAATCAAAACTCGCGGACGGGTGCGGCCTGGTCCGGCCCAACTCTTCCGGCTGCAATTTCCGCGCGATAGTAATTCTCACCGCGCATTGGGCAGCCCGCCATGCGGCGCAGCATTGCCATTTGCCCCGTGTGGGTCAGAGCATCTGCGATTGGCCCCTGAAATAGCTGTTCCGGCGATGCAGCCAGCGGAGCGCCTGAAGCCAGGTAGCCATCAAAGGCCTCCAGAGTTTTGAAAAATCGTTTCACTTCCTCTGTCCATGGCAGCGGCTCAGAATCATGCCATGCCTGCTTTCCCTGTGCGATGGAAAGCGCCCAGTCAAAAAGATCGCCCATGTGGGCCAGGATCTGGGCAGGTGTACGGCCCTTTTCGCCGGTCCCGAACCCGGCGAAACTCTCCGGAACATCACGCAATGTCTTTCCCGCACGATACGCCTGCGTTGCCAGGGTGTGCCGCAAAAGTTGTCGGCCGGGATTGTCAACCGGCTGAGATGTTGCCGCCATGAAGTTCCCTCAAGATTGGAATATGAAATCAGCAAATGATCTCTTATGAAAAGATGATGCCGGTCAATCGTATGGCACAATTTTTTCTGTTTGCAAAAGAGGGGGGAAATGCAAACCCTTACAGGGCGACTGTGAAATCTTCTTCTTCGTCGTTTTCAGGCAGGGCATAAAGCGCGACTTTAAATGGCGCAAGAGTAATATCGGGCGCGCTGCGTACCAGTTCAAAATAAACTGAGTTATCGCACTTAACGCACTTGGGAAATAGCTGGTCGCGCAGCAGTGTAACCTCGTGCGGCAGACGGTGATTTCCGTGGTAAACGCGGTAGATCCCGCTTTCCAGTATTTTGTCACCGCAGCGGAATTGCTTTGCTTCCTTTGGCATATTTTGTTGCGATTTGACCAGACGCAATTTCCGCTTGCTCATGAATGAACCCAAGCCAACCGCGAATTGGATGCTGCAGCTGAGTTGTTGAGTTGTGTAAAACAATGCAGTTTTTGCGCGTTCGAAAAATGAAACTCACAACCACCTGTTTTCAACCAGTTGCTCTCCGTGCAACTAATCAGCTCTGCTGCCTCATCAAAACGTCCGGAATGATTGTATGAGGGAGCAAAAAACTTAGTTAATGAACGAACCAAAACAAGAAACACCGATCGTTCCCGTTCAGGCCGCGCAAGCCCCCGCGGCAAAAGCGCAAAAGGTGCGCAGTTCGCGCTATGAATGGGAAAGCAAGAGCGGCATCGAGAATGAAAAGGCTGCCGGCGCATCCGGCGCGTCGCGCAGATCGCTCCTCGCATTGGCCAAAGCGATATTGCAGAAGTTCTTTTCAGG
This sequence comes from Terriglobia bacterium, assembly GCA_963831465.1. Classification (GTDB taxonomy): domain Bacteria; phylum Acidobacteriota; class Terriglobia; order Terriglobales; family Acidobacteriaceae; genus Angelobacter. Next base: position 162,199 of record CAWHQH010000032.1, read on the forward strand.
AAATCGCGACGCGCGCAATCGCAGCTTCTTTGATAACGATGATGATCCCAGCCCCAGCGTAGCTTGCTAGTGTAAGAACCTGTTCAGCATCACGGTGCGGTCCGTATCCAGCCAGGCTTTCCAGCTCTGCTCGGAAACGCCTGGATATTTCTGCCGGGCAAAAGCAATCCACGCACTGCAATAACGACGCCACTCGTCTTCGCTTTTCTGGACGCTCTGCCGCGTCACCGTTCCCCATTGAGTAACATCGCCTGTCTGCGTACGCTGATAAGCTGCATTTTCGGCAGCTTCAGCGCGCTGGAATTCTTCCGCTGTGTACTTGGGCAGTTCGCCGCGCTCAAGGGCTTGCATGGAAGAGAGCAGATTGTTTTTAAAGAATATCTCTTCCTGAATTTCAAACGTTCCTCCAGATTTACGCCGTTCTTCGCCTGGACCTCAAAGAACCTGTTTGCCTCCTGCATGAATGTTTGAAAAGCTTTTTTCTCGGCCGGTTTCCACGCCGCCGTAAGCTCGTTGAACTTCTGGTCGCGTTCAATCTTGTCGAAGCGTTCACCCAGGATTGCGCATTGCTCATACATTTCGCGACCGCTGCTGTGGTCGCAGACACTAAAATTGTTGCCCGCCCAGTTTTGCTTCTTGAGCCGATCAAGTTGATAGACGCGCCCCGCATCATCTCCCGGAGCGCCGCCGAGCGAGCAGGCCAGTTTGAGGGCGACGTCAAAATTACGCGACGCGCCAGTGCCGTTCGCGTAAACCATCATCAGAATGGCTTTGCCTCCGATCGGCGCTTTGTCATTTCGATCCATCTCTGCATAGGCGCATTTCCGCGCTTTGGCGGGATCGGCGGTCTGTCCAAAACCGTAATAGATATCAACAGACACACACTTTGCCAGCGCCTTTTCTTCAGCGGGCGTAGGATGGTCAGCCGCAGGAAGCTGAACGTCTTTGACTGAAGCGCACATCTGCTTCGCGCCAGGATCGCTGATCTGAGTCTGGGCAATGGAAAGAGCCGAAGCAGCGAACAAAAAGCTGAATGTAAGAAACAGTTTGCAGGAAGGCATTGTTAATCATTGTGCTTTATTCGAGGCAAGGAGGCAACAGAAACAATCTTGGCCGATGGACAAACAGCAGGTGCCCGAAATCATTGCGGAAAAGGTGGCACGTCCGGCGCGCAGCCAGTGCTAAAATTTTATAAAGGAGTGCGAGATGCAGACGTTCTCCAGCCACATTCTGTCCGCAAGTTTTGTACTCATTCTGCTGGCGGCCCCGGCTTTGGCCCAAAAAAGCGGAGGCAAAGGCAGTGGCAGCATTCACACCAACATGCCTTCCACCCGGCCGTACGATCCACAATCGACCGGGGACGCTTTTGAGATCTATGACATCACAAGACCACGAACGGCTGAGCAGACGAAAACAAAAAATGAAGAGCCACCATGCTTTCACTGGCCGCTCAACCCAATCTTGAGCTCAACGGTAAGCGTGAACGGGATGAATACCGCGGACCAGGCCCGCCGGATTTCGTCCAGGCATGCGAGGCGGTACGGAAAAACGATCTGGCGGAGGCGCAGAAACGCCTGGAACATGCCGTGAAAGTTGATCCGCGGTTTGCGGCTGCGTGGGTGCTGCTGGGCCAAAGCGAGCGCGAACAGAACAAGGCAGAAAAAGCTGTGGAATCCTGTACGCAGCGCCCACTCGACTGACCCAAACTATTTGCCCGCCTATCTGTGCCTGGCTGATCTGGCAGCCCACCAGGAAGAATGGAGAAAAGTAGCTGACCTTACTGATCAGGCCGCGGCGCTGCATCCGGTGAGGTCGCCGGGAATATTCTATTACAACAGTCTGGCAAATTTTTATCTCCAGCGTCTGCCTGCCGCAGAGAGCAGCGGGCTGCGGGCGATCGACGAAAGCAGCGGTGAGCAGAGGGCGCAAATGCACTTCCTGCTGGCAAAGATTTACGAACAAAAGGGCGACCGCGCCGCTGAAGCCGCTCAGCTTAAGAAATTCATCGAGCTTGCACCCCACTCGCCTGAAGCCGATGCAGGGCGCAAGATTCTGAGCCAGATCGAAGAAGAAACGAGTAACCCTCCAGGCAAGCCACCGGAAAAACAATAGAGATCTGGAACATCGCTAAAAGTTGTCTACTCACCACATACCTGCCGGGCGTATGCCGCTAGTAACTCCTCTGATATTAGTCCTCATGCTAATCTTTTCAGGGAGTTAGCTTGCGCGCCGCCTTTGAAAAAGCACCGCCGGAAGTCCAGGAAATTCTGGGCAAGCCCATTCGCGACCTGGGGCTGAAGCTGGAAGGATCGCCGCTGGAGCGCTTTGTGCAGCAGCTCTATCGCGAACTTGAGCGCAAAGGTCTCAAGAAATTTCGTCCGTCATGCTACCTCACCGACGAGTGGGGATGTCCCTCAGGCGAGCCAATCATTGGAATTCCTTTTTACCTGGCCGATCCCAAGCTGGCACGCCTGGAAAAGGAAATGAACGATCTGGAAGATTCCCGCCAGATCATGATGTACCTGCGCCATGAGGCCGGACACGCCATCAACTACGCTTACGCTTTGCACAAGACTCCTGAGTGGAAGCATTTGTTCGGCCCGTATCGCAAACCTTATCGCGACGCGTACCGGCCAATTCCTTTTTCCCGCAGCTTTGTCCGCCACATGGAAGGCTGGTACGCGCAGAAGCATCCGGACGAAGATTTTGCTGAGACGTTTGCTGTTTGGCTAACGCCCGGCTCACGCTGGCGGCAGAAATATGAAGGCTGGCCTGCCTTGGAGAAGCTGCGCTATGTGGACCGAACATTCAGAAAGCTGGGCAGCTTAGATCCTGTGCGCCCGCGCGGACGCACCGACATCACTGTGGAAGAAATGGACACCACGGTAGGCGACTTTTACGAGTCAGTGCTGAGCGAACAACCTTCGCCCGGCGAATTGCCTCTCGACACTGATCTTCAGGACATGTTCAATGCCGGGCGCAGACGGAAGAAAGGCGTGCGTCCCGCAGCGGAACTTCTGCGGGAGAACCACACATCACTCGTCGATAAGCTCACCTACTGGAGCGGCGTGCCACGATCGCTTATCAAGAAACTGGTGGAGTCAATTGAAACCCGCGTAGGCGAAATGGACCTGCGAGTGAATATAAAACAGGAAAGAGAGTGCCTGACGGAGCTAACGGTTTACGCAACGGCGTTGGCCATGAATTACGTAACGCGAGGAAAATTTGTTCAGACATAAGCGCTGGCAATCCATCGCAAGCTTGATCTGCCTGACCAACAATCTGTATGGGAACCACTATGGACAGTAAATTGAAAATCACGGTGCTTTACGAAAGCTGGGGAGACGAGGAAGAAGAAGTCGCTCCAGAACCGGAAAAGAAGAAGCGCGGCGCCAAGAAGCGGCGCAAGAAGATCGAGAAGCACGATCGCGAAGAGATCTTTGAAGCGCTGGAAAAGCTGGGCCACGAGCCTAGCTACATGATGTTGGACGGGGAAGATAAATCCCTGCTGGCGCTGGCCAAGCAGGAGACTGACTTGTTCTTCAATATTGTGGAGTCATACGCGGGTGACGACACAATGGAAATGCACATCGCGGCATTTCTGGATTTGCTGGGCCGTCCTTACACCGGCGCGGGGCCGCAAGGTCTCTATTTGGCGCAGGATAAGGGCCTGGCTAAGAAGCTGTTTCAGTTTTACAACATCCGCACGCCATACTTTGCCACCTGCTATCAGGGCAAGCTGGACCACTCCCAGGAGATTTCTTTTCCGTTGATCGTGAAGCCTGAAGCCGAAGATGGATCGCTCGGCATCGACCAGGGCGCGGTTGTGGGTAGCGTGAAAGAGCTGATGGAACGAATCCACTATGTGCAGGAAGAGTTCAATTCCCCCGCGCTGATTGAAGAATACATTGAAGGCCGCGAAATTTATGCAGGCATTCTCGGCAATCAGAATCCTGAAGTGTTGCCGCTGGTGGAGCTTGACCTCTCAAAGCTGCCTGAAGGTATGCCCAAGGTGGCCGGGATGGAAGTAAAGTGGGAGAAAGACAGCGAAGCTTACAAACTTACCAAGTCCGCACCGGTGGAAGACCTGGACGAAGAAACCCAGGAACTGCTTTCCAGCACAGCGCTCACCACGTATCGCATTCTCAAGCTGCGCGACTACGGCCGCATTGATATGCGGCTTACGGACAAGGGGAAAGTCTACGTGATTGAGGCCAATCCCAATCCGTGGCTTTCCAGCAATTCAGAGTTCTTTATGGCGGCAAAAAAATCCGGCCGCTCCTATGCGGACATGATTGCGGAAATCATCGAGTTTGCACGTACGGACCGCCGCAAGCGCGACAAACTGCACATGAACGGCTAGCCACCTTACTTACTTCAGTTCGTTGTTGATGAGGTTCGCCAGGCGCTCACCCGCCAGCTCAACTCTTTGGGCCGCAATTTGCTGCGCATTGTCCTTGTACGCTGGTGTAATCGTAAATGGTCCATCGGTCGTGCCAATTGGGGTGGAATAAACAGTTGCCTCCGCGATCTCAAAGCTTTCCTTGATCCAATCGGCCGCGGCAAGTTTCTGGGCAAGCAAGGGATCGGCCGCCGTCAAGGTCTTTCCATAGGTGATTGCGTCAGCAACATTCGAGCTATCGCCGGGCAGACCATCCCAGAACGCATGCAATTCTTTGCTGGCGTCGGACAGCTTGACGTTGTTGCCGCCGTTATCTCCTTGAGCATCAGCCGAGCTGACACGCGTGGATGAATGCAGTGGCTGGTGAACGTCACCTACCAGGTGCAGTAACCAAACCAGATCGTATGACTTCACTGCGTCAGACTTGTTAGACGCCAGCGTCTGCCGCAAAACGTCAATTTCACTTTCGGCATTGGGCTGCGGGATTCCCGGCAGCGGCTTTGTGCCGTCCTGTGTGAACGGAGTATCGACAAAATGCCAGTATTTATGCATGTTTTTGTCGCCATAACCAATGTTCTGCGACGCTTCAGGGCCGGCTGGCGGACGGTTTCCTCCGTCCGTACCATCAGAGATGTAGCCTGAGTTCTTATCTTTTATCTGGTCGGGCCATGTGGCCGCGATCATGAAATACATCAGGTCTTGCTGGTCCGCGGGCGTGCCAGCGGGAATCATTGCTTTCCACTTCGTCTTGTAATACGGGTTCTTCTTGAGAAGCTTGGCCACACGTATCTTTTTTTCCGGAGTAAGCTTTTGGTACGCCGCATAGGCCACGGCCATGTGCCCTAATGCCCACCATGCCTGCGAGGTTGAGCTGAAAAGAACAAGGCACAATGTAACGGCGATAAGCGAACGCAATTTTGACATAACACTCCTTGCAAGGCGCACAGTCTGGCGCGGCAGATTTCCTCGGTTAGACCCTGTTTAGCTAGTGACGGAATGTCTTCCAGTGTTTCAAAGAAAATAGATTTTAATCAATGCCCGGAAAGGTTCAACACCTCAAATGGAGCGTCCGGGAGGGATTCTCCCAGGCGCGGCGTCGCCGATGAGGACACCGTTCCCGAGCTTGAAGTTCCAGAGCTGCAGCAATAAATAATTCTGTCACAGCCCAAAATGATTGCAGTAGAATCAAGGCAGGCAAGAATACTACATATAGAGAATACTACATAGGGTTGCAATTCCGAATATGGAAACCGCGGCAAGAATTTCTCACACGTCGGCGCTGATCCTGCAAACCATCCGGTCAGGGTATGTTTACGGTTTTGACATTATGGAAGTCACCGGCTTGCCCAGTGGGACTATTTATCCCGCGTTGCGCCGCCTGGAAAAAGAATCGCTGGTGAGCGGCGACTGGGAAGACAGCAAGATTGCGTTGCGCCAGGATCGCCCGCCCCGCCGTTATTACAAACTTACACGCCAGGGCAAAGATGCGCTCATGAACGCAGTTGAGCGGTATCCGCTTTTGGCCAAGCTGGCCCCGGAAGAGAAGGTAACGCGCCGATAAATTGAGGAAATGTTGTGAAGCCCAACCCTCAAATCCGACTCCTGCTCTGGCAATGTAAGTTCCTGCTGCGCAGCGCAAGTCTGCTGGTTCCCAAAGCGCAGCGCGTCGCTTGGTACCAGGAGTGGTATGGAGAGATGTGGCACTGGCTCCACTTCCTGGCTGAGTCCGGTCGCCTGAACTCGCATACCGCCATGGAGATCACAAGGCACTGCTGGGGCGCATTCCCTGACGCCGCATTCCATCGCTTTGACCACAAGAAAGTGACGCGCGTACTGGACGAAGAGCCGCGCTCGGCGCGTTTTTGCCTGAGCGCAATCCTGTTCGCCGTTCTCGGTCTTATAGTCATCACTGGTTTCGCGCCCACCATCCGCTCTGGATTCAAACCGCTGCCGTTCCTTCAGCCTGATCGTCTGGCTTACCTCTCAATGCATGGCAGTTTTGTGAAATACGACGAACCAAATCTGTTTCGTGAAGCAGCGAAATGGGCGAAGGACAGCAAAACAACCGAAATGGTTGCTGCGTACTCCTGGCATCCTGTCTCTATCAGGTCCACCCATGGTCATGTCAATGACTTTAGCGCTCGCGTTTCGCCGAACTTCTTTGATCTGTTACGCAACAAGGCTGAAATGGGACGGCTCTTCACCGCAGCGGATGAAATGAGTTGTGCAGGCTGCATTGTAATCAATCATCGCCTGTGGGAGACGCAATTCGACTCAGACCGCAACATTGTGGGCAAGACAATCTCTGTGGACGATCGCCCGAGCATCGTGATCGGTGTGCTTCCCGAGAGTTTTGTATTTACTTTCCCTGATGGGTCTGTGTGGATGCTGCCCAGCTGGGGCAAAGCCACCAACAACTTTGCCGATCGCACGGGCGCCGTTCTGCGGATGAATCCACATGTATCCCTGGCGCAAACACAACGGGAGTTTCGGCGCTTTGCCCAGGCTGGCGGATACTCGCAGCCGCAGTTGGAATCTTTTGTCTCACGCGCGCGACAAGGCGTAAAGCTGTACCTGTTTTTCACCGTGCTCTCATTGTTCGGCGGAATCGCGCTGGGCAGCAGCCGGCTGGGCGGCGCAAAGACGCGCAAGCTCAAGCTAAACTGGCGCAACACTCTACGCTGGTGGGGATTCTTCTCGCTGAAGACCCTCCTGCTGCTGGCGCTGTGCTTTGTTGGCTCGCTCGAATTTACAGGACGCGCCTCGATCATCCTCACTGGATCGGTCCATCCGCTTGTCGGACCGTTCGCGACATGGCTTTTCCTGGTCACGGCGATGGTGGCACTCTCATGGTCGTTGCATGACCAGGGCCGCCGCTGCCGCCTTTGTCTGAGGCGGCTCGGCAATGAGGCGTCCGTTGGCACGCCGAGCTATCTGTTGCTGGATTGGTGGGGAACGGAGCTGGTTTGCTCCGATGGTCACGGCCTGCTCCACGTCCCAGAGATGAAATCCAGCTGGCAGGAGTTTGACCAGTGGGTCTCGCTGGACGAATCATGGAAGCCGCTGTTCGAGCATGAAGAACCCGTGCACACTCCTTAAGAGCCTGCTCATACTTCTTAAACGCGCGTTACAGAACGCTACCGCCATTTCCCGGACCATCGTCATCATCACTGCTCATGCCGGCAAAGGGATCGTCATCCTCGCTAGCGCTTCCAGCTTTCTTTTTCGCTGATGCCTGATCGCCCGATGCCTTGCTCTTATCCTGCTCCTTCTTGTGCTCCTCACGCATCTGCTTCAGCTTTTCTTTTTGTTCCGGCGTCAGAACACTGAACATCTGCTTGTGCGACTGCTTGCGTACTTCCTGCATTTTCTCTTTCTTCTGATCTTCGGTCAGCGAACTGTCCTGCCGGATTGCCATTCCTTGCTTTCGCATGTCTCGGCCGATCTGCTGAAACTGCGCTTTTTGCGCATCAGTAAGGCCAAGTTTTTCGGCCAGCATCGCCATGTGTTGCCGCTGGCGTTGCGCGGCGGCGCGGCGTCCGCTCCATTGCTTACCATCAGTCTGGCTGCCACTTTGCGGCTGGCTGCTTTGATCTTTGCTTTGCTCCTGCGCCTGCATCCCGAGCGGTATCAGCATCAGCGACGTAAGTACCGCAATTACAATACGATGACAAAATCGTTGCATGGTCTTTCCTCCCGCCTCATACTAACCCTTGAGGGTCGCCGAAGTTCTTTTCAATCACCCAAAGGTAACTTTTGCGTTTGTTTCGGGTTTGCTGGGTTGGATCGCACAGTCGGGGGAAGATTGGCATGAAGAAATATGTGATTTCCGTAGCGCTTGGTCTTGCAGCGCTTTTCCTTTTTGCCCAGGAGCACGATCACCAGGGACAGCAATCGCCCGCCGGCCAGTTCGAGTTGAATGCCACTACTGAAGCTATGGGACATGGCCACAACCATGAAGAGCACCATCACATGGCCGCACACATGCACATGACAGAGTTGCGGCCGGTCCACGCAGGAGACGCAGCCAAAGCGCAACAGGTTGTTGAGCAGGCGCGTCCGGCGCTGGAAAAATATCGCGACTACAAAGTTGCTCTTGCCGAAAACTTCAGGATCTTTCTCCCCAATGTCCCGCAGAAGATGTACCACTTCACGAATTATGAAAATGCCATTGGTGAAGCTTTCCGCTTTGATCCCACCAAGCCTACGTCTCTTCTATATGAAAAGCATGGAGACGATTACACGCTGATTGGGGCCATGTACACCGCGCCGGTACGCTTCAGTGAGCAGCAGCTCGACGAGCGAATTCCACTAAGCATGACGCAATGGCACCAGCATGTGAATATGTGCAAGCCGCCGAAAGGGCGGGAGGTTGAAGCGCTTCGAAAGGACGCCAAATTCGGACTGAACGGCTCCATTTCAACCGAGGAGGCTTGCGAAGCGGCTGGCGGCACATTCATGCCGCATGTGTTTGGCTGGATGGTGCATATGTATCCGTGGGAGAAGACGCCGGACGAAATCTGGTCCGTGGAGCGCCAGCTGAAAGACAAGTTGGGACCGGAGCATGAGCACCATGATCATGGAGATATGAAGTAAAATCACGACTTAGTGAGAGATTCCCATGCAAGTTCCTGGCTCAAGTTCTGTTACCTGCGCAACACCAGAGCGCTGCCTTGGTCCAGTACAACTTGGAGCTAATAGGGATTGCTCGCTGCGCTCGGAACTTCCGAAAGCTATCCAATCCTGATCTCAATTTCTTTCCCTGAAGCTTCCTTCTTCGCAGGATGCCGCAAGGCGGCCACACTAAATTCTGTTCCCGCTTCGATCAGGATTGGGTGAAGCGTATACCTATTATCTTCTGCCGTGAGCCGCACCTTTATTCCAAAATATTCTGGAAGCTCCACAGGTTGGCGCGCGCCACAGCAGACGTACAGCGAGAGAAGATCACAGAACTGTAAAGCATCGGTAAGCGATTCCAGTTCTTCAGCGCTATATTGTTGTTTGGCGGCTAGCTTCACCTGCCGTGCCGCTTCATTTTTCAGGAATCGTGCCACTATCTGGCTCTCGACGTCAGAAGACCCGGAATTGCCACGTTCAGCAAGGCGAACGAAGTGCCGGCTCACGATGTATCCCCCGGCCGGATTAACCGATTCTGCAATATCGATGGATTTCTCCCATATATTGATGGACTCGCCCACTCCGCAAGTTGTGAACGATTCCGGGCAACTTCGCTGCACTGAACGGCTCCGCATGATGGCCTGAGCGTCCGGGATGCCCCAGCCGGCATCATGCAGCCCGATTGCACGTGTGATCGGAGCATCCAGGTTCGGCAGGTCTACTCCAGTAAGCTTGGCGGCGAACTCCCCGGCCAGCGCGGCGTGGGAAGGCTGCGTAATCATCCAGCAACCATCGTCTATTTTCCGTTGTGTCTCCTCCACCACGCCCCAGACAGGCAGAAATTCAGCGCTGCTGGCAGGAATAGGATTAAGCGGACGCAGAATCATCAGCTTGAACGTCTCTTGGCCATGCGGCGCGGTACCGCCATGGCCCTGGCTGGACCGCTGCTGGATGGCGGCTTCTTCATTCCGTCGAGCAGTTCTTTGAGCGCCACCGCATTGTTGCGCTCAGAATCTTTGGAAGCGTAGACCAGCGTCACACGGTCGTACTCGAACAAAAGCCCATAGAGAGTTTCCAAGTCGGCTGAAGCTGCAGGAGTGTTCAGCTCTTTGAAGTAGCGTTTCTTGAAAATGATCCAGTTTGCGCTGGAGTGGAACCATTTACGCAGCCCGTCAGACGGGGCGAGCTCTTTCAGCCAATGATCGATGCGGGCTTTTTCTTTTTTAATGCCACGCGGCCAGAGGCGATCCACCAACACACGCTGGCCGTCAGAGAGTGAGGGTTTGTCATAAGCGCGCTTGATTTCAACCGGCATGGACTCTTTGGCAGTACTGTCTCCAGGGGTTTTCAAAACGCCACGCTAGAGACATAATAGTCACTTGAGTCGAACAGCGTCCATTCTTCTGATGACGGTAGTCGCCGTACTGCTGTCCGGCTGCGGCAAAGATCCCGCCAAGATGACCGATGCTGAATTGGGATTGAATGCTGAACAATCCCACGGACGCAAGATCTTCAATATCTACTGCGTTAACTGCCATTTCGCATATTCCTCCAGCGGAAACAAGGGACCGGGCCTGAAGAAGCTCTACCAGAAGCCCTACCTGCCCAGCGGCCTTACAGTGACCGACGAACACGTGATGCAAAGCATTGTTCGCGGTCGAGGCATGATGCCGCCATTTGGCGGCCAGCTTGACCAGCAGGAGTTGCAGGAAATGATTGCTTATCTGCACACGCTATAGAGTTACCCGTCCGGATTGTTGACTCAGCGTTCGATCCATTCAGAGCGGCGCCGGCGCTCTTTCTCGATCTTGTCCGCTTCTTTCAGCTCGGATTCAAATACTTCCGCTTCCCTGCTCCAGCGGAGCGTATTCCATAAGGCGACGACCAGACACACGACAAAGGTCGCGGCACTGACATAAACGCTGATATTGGGACTCCTAGAAGAGATGCCGAAGGTAGGTATTCTACCGAACAGCACCCAAACAGTCGCCTGGGCGAACGCCACAACAAACGGCAGAATGATTTTCCAAAAGAGTCTGGCCCAGAAACTTTTCATACTCACCCGTCGATGATAGAGGGAGCTCGGCACTCTATTGAGCGTGCAGTCCAGAAACCTTCGGCAGCGCTGTGTCTTTCTTGTGTTCCGCGTCTACCAGAGATTCCTCAAACTCTTCGCCCTGCTGATACCAAAGACTCACATTTCGCCACGCGATAAAGCAGCACGCCAAAAAGATAATCGGCAGAAAGATGAACGGCATCCACAGCCCGATACCGGCAAGAATCAGGAAACTGTACAGGCTGCCCAGAGCGACAGAGAGCAGGACCCGCATAGCCTGCATAAGAAATGAAACAGGGGCATGGTTCCTTTTTCGATCCGGGAATGCATGCGGATCGATAAAGGATTGGGCAAAGTCGGAGGCGATCAAGACGGCGAGAACCGCCGCACCAGAGTACGCCAGAGCTTTCAGAAAGCCGGAATGAAACAGGTGCGTGCATGTGAGCAGAGCGGCTCCGGCCAGCGGCGCCCAGCGTCCCAGCGGAGCGTGGACTGAAGATAGCCATCGGATAGTTGCGCGTATGTTTTCGCTCACAGAATCCGCAGTTTAGAGCCATTCTGCGGCGATTTAAAGTTACCTCGGTGCGCTATCGAGCCTGGAGCGGCCCGTGCATCGTACAATAGAGATTCACATCTAAGACCTGAATGGCCAGTTCCGTAGAACTCGTGCAGATTGACCTTGCACCCCGGCGTCCGCAAAAGAAACCGGAGTGGCTCAAGGCGCGTGCCCCTATGGGCGACAATTACCACGATCTCAAGCGGCTGGCGCGAACGCTGGATCTGCATACCGTTTGCGAGTCAGCGCAGTGCCCCAACATTGGCGAGTGCTGGAGCCACAAGACTGCTACGTTCATGCTGCTGGGCAATTTGTGCACCCGGCGCTGCGGTTTTTGCGCCGTGCCCAAGGGCAAACCGGAGCCGCTGGATTGGGACGAGCCGCGTCGCGTGGCTGAAGCCGTGGCTACCCTTGGCTTGAAGCATGCTGTTGTTACCAGCGTGAATCGCGATGACGACAATATGGGCGGAGCGAAAATATTTGCCGAAACTATCCGCCAAGTTCGCCAGCAGGCCCCCGGCTGCCAGATTGAAGTGCTGATCCCGGATTTCCAAGGCCGTGAAGATTGCCTGAAAGTCGTGGTCGATGCAAAGCCAGAGGTCTTGAACCACAACACTGAAACGGTGCCGCGGCTTTATCGCGCGGTGCGTTCCGGCGCGCGCTATGAACGCACACTCGATCTGCTCAGCAACGTAAAGCGGTTTGCTCCAACGATGGTTTCAAAGACAGGCGTGATGGTGGGCATTGGCGAAACCACAGACGAACTGCTGGAAGTCTTCCGCGACCTGGCCGCGCGCAAAGTCGATATCCTCACCGTGGGCCAATATCTGCGGCCTTCTAAAGATCACCTGCCGATGACGCGCTATTACACTCCGGAAGAGTTTGCTTTCCTGAAAACTGAGGCGCTCAAGATGGGCTTTCGTCATGTGGAATCAGGTCCGCTGGTGCGCTCGTCATATCACGCGCATGAGCAGGCGGAATCAACAGGACTTATTTTTGTCGCTCCGCTCCACCCCGCTTAAAAGTTCCACATGCCCTGAAAGAACTTCTGCTCCTGCCGCAGGCGGCTCAGCGCGCAAGCCGGCTTCGCCGCCAAAAAAGGCATAGCACTGTGCTACCACACATGGCAAGCATTGGCCCGCACCATTGGCTGACCGGCTTTGCATCCCCAGGCTTTCTGAAATTCCGGCATGTTTTGCACCACGCCGTTCGTGCGATATTTTCCGGGTGAGTGCTCGTTATTCAAGGCCAGCAGGCGGGCTGTTTGGTCCGTCTGGTTCTGGCACCAGATCTGCCCCCACCCGATAAAGAGACGCTGCTCCGGCGTGAAGCCGTCAATTTTCCCCGGCTGTTTGGCGGCATCGGCCAGAGATTTCATGAGCGCCATATTCGCGATGCGAAGCCCGCCATTGTCGGCCGTGTTCTCACCCAGCGTAAGTTTGCCGCGCACGTGAACGTCATCCACCGCGACAAACTGATCGTACTCATCGACGATGCACTGTGTTCGTTCCTTGAAGGCCTTTTGATCTGCCGGTGTCCACCAGTCGTGGAGATTTCCCTGGGCGTCGAACAGCGCGCCCTGATCGTCAAAGCCATGCGTGAGTTCATGGCCGATCACCGCGCCCATACCGCCGAAGTTAAGCGCGTCGTCAGCTTTGAAGTCATAAAAGGGCGGCTGCAAGATGCCCGCAGGGAAATTGATGTCATTTTCCGTCGGGTCGTAATAGGCGTTCACCGTGGGCGGCGTCATCTGCCATTCCTGCTTGTCCAGGGGCTTGCCGATCTTGGCCAGTTCACGATGGACTTCAAACGCATTTGCCCGCAGCGAATTTCCCAGCGCGTCTCCGCGTTCAATTTTCAGCGCAGTGTAGTCGCGCCACTTGGCGGGATAGCCGATCTTGTTTTGGATGGCAGCCAGCTTTACCAACGCCTGCTTCTTTGTGACCTCAGACATCCAGGGAAGCTCGGTAATGTCCTGGTGCAACGCGGCTTCCAGTTGATTGACCATCTTTAGCGTGCGAGCTTTGGCTTCCGGCGGATAATATTTTTCTACAAAAACTTTGCCCAACGCCTCGCCCAAATCGCTATCAACGGCGGCGACGCAACGTTTCCAGCGGGGCTGCAGTTCCTTTGCCCCGCGCATCGTCTTCCCGTAGAAATCGAAGTTTTCATCCTGGAAAACCCTGGGCAGCGACTCAACTTGCGAGTGCACCAAGTGCCAGCGCAGGTAAGTTTTCAGGTCATCGATGCTGACGCTCTTCAGTTCGGCGCCAAGGGCCTTGAAGAAGTCGGGTTCCGCCACATTGAGGCTATCCAGCGGGGGAGCGCCCACATCGGTCAGATACTTGGCAAAGTTGAAATCGGGCACGAGCGATTGCCACTCTGTGACCGGCATCTTGTGATAAACACGTTCGGGCTCACGCCGTTCCACGCGGTCGCCGGAGCCTTTGGCCAGTGCCGTTTCCACGTTCATTACGGCTGTGCCTTCGGCGGCAGCCTTGTCCGGCGCGTCTCCCAGCAGCTTGAACATGTTGGTCACGTGCTCGACATACTGCTTGCGCAGCTCCACTGACTTGGGATCGTCTTTTAGGTAATAGTCACGGTCAGGCAGAGAGAGACCGCCCTGGTCCGCCTGCGCAATGACCTGCTTGGCATTTTTGAAGTCGGCCCCGGAGCCGAAGGCGAACAGCGCGCTGATTCCCTGGCCGTGCAGATACGCAATCAACGCCGGCAGCGCGGACTCATCGCCCAGGGTATTAATGCGGTCAAGTTCCGGCTTGAGGACAGTGATGCCTTTCTTCTCAATGGCAGCTTCATCCATGCATGTGGAGTAATAGTCGCCGATCTTCTGCTCATTCGGGTCGCGATTCGACGCCTTGGCCGCAGTTTCCAGGATGCCGCGCAACTCCTCCCGATTGCGTTCCGCCAGCTCTCCAAAGCGGCTCCAGATTGACTGGTCGGCGGGAATGGGATTGTTCTTGATCCACCCACCGCATGCGAACTGGTAGAAGTCCACACAAGGATCAGCAGTCTTGTCCATGGAGGAGACTATCGATTCGGGAGTAGCCTTGCTCTCCTGTGCCGGGAGCTGCGCAGCCACGGTCATGAAAAAAATTATTGCGATCAGCATTCGAGATAAGCGCATTCGATTTTGCCCCTTAACAAGAATTGGACGTACTGAAAATGGCCGAAAGCCAAAACTACGGGTTTTTCTAAAACACGCGGAAGCGGATCGTGAGATATTTCTTGGGATTTTCGCGGATTGCTTTAACGAGATTCCGCGTCTCGATCAGCATTTGATCGGTGTTGTTGTAAAGAGACGGGTCTTTAAACAGCTTGCCCGCGCTGCCTTCGCCCGCTTCCAGCCGATCGGAAATGAGAGAGAGTTTTTCAACGATGTTTTGCAGCTTGCGAGAAAGCTCTTCGTCCTTCAGCAATTTTCCCGCGGGGCCGCGACCTGCATTGAGGTCAGCGAGCAGCTTGTTGGAAGTAGCGATCGCCTGATTGGCATTGTTGTAGAGTGCATCGTCTTTTACCAATTTACCCAGACTGCCCTGGCCTTTGTTGATCTCATCTACCAGTTGATCGGCCTTGGTGACCAGAGCGTCTGCTTTCCGGTACAGGCTGTCATCGGCAAAGAATTTTCCGATCGTGCCTTTGCCATTGGTTACGTCATTCAACAATCCCTGCACCTGGTTTAGAATCACGTTGATCTTGTTGACCATGGTGGGATCGTAAATAAATTTTCCCAACGAGCCGTTTCCGTTCTGGATCTCGGCAAAGATGGAGTCCGCCCGTTTTACAAGAATATCGATGTTTTGTAGTGAAGTTTGGCTGCTTTTCACTACGTCGCTAATTCCTGGAGCATTGCCCGGCTGTAACTCTGCGCCATCTTTCACGACTGGCTTCGTAGCGGTTTTGCTGTCAATATCGACAAATGATTCGCCGAGTATACCGGCAGTTTCAATAGTGGCTTTGGAATCTTCGCGAATGAACTTGTCAAAATCCTTGTTCACCCGCATTACAACCTGCACCGGGCTGAGCGGGCGTCCGGGGACAACACGGACAGTCTTTACATTGCCAATCGCAACACCCTGCAAGTCCACGGGTTGTCCAGGGCGTATCCCCTCAGCATTGTCAAAGTATGTGATGAGAGTGATTTTTTTGGTAAACAGGCCGCCTGTCCCGCTGATCAGGAAGACAAGCAGGGCCAAGGTCACTGAACCGACAATTACGGTTATCCCGACCTTTAATTCAGACCACCTGAGCTGCTTTTGACTAGGCAAAGGAATGAAGTAACTACGCGAAAATGATAGCAGAAGCGGGCCGTAAGTCCCTAGAACCAGACAGTTTTGGCAGTGGTTCAGCTTAAAAACTGAACCACTGCCGGTATCAGCGTCTAGCGATTCGCTCGCGAATCGCGGGTTTTTCGGGAGATGTCATCGCGTAAGCGATGATCATGTAACTCGCTAAACAGCCAGGGTCCCTAAGTAGTGATAGCCGCATTTTTCCACGTTCGTGAGCAGAGGCCCGCCAGCAGGTAAGCTGCGGCGGCGCAAAGCAAAGTAACCGTCAACCCGAAGTGAATCGCGATGATCATGGCCATTACCGATCCAAGGACGCTGGCGGCCGCGTTGAGCGCCCAAGCCCATTCCACGGTGTTTACCAGGCGTAGGCCGGTGGGAAAAGGCATGCCCATCAGGAACCCTAGCGGCGCCAAGACTATGCCGCTGAGAAGCAACTTGATAATGAAGGGCAGCCCGATGGCGGCTGAGAGCAGCCATGGGAGCAGGGCTACGTCGATCACGATAATGGATGAAATCAATCCGAGCAGCGGAAGGATTTTGCTGCCGCTGCCAATCCTGCTGCGCGCCGCAACACTGCCAGCGCCGCTGGAGAGCAAAAGCAGAAACACAACCACCGTTAGAGCATAGGTGGGATGTCCCAGGAAAAGCACAAAGCGCTGGATTAGAGAAATTTCAACCAGAATAAATCCGAAGCCCACGGCGATGAAGTAAAGCAGAGCAACAATCCCCGTCTTCGGCGCATACTGGCGATGACGATGCAGCGCCAGAGGCAGAATCAGAAACGCCAGCACAGCCACAATCGAGATGATCAGCAACATCCCCAGCACGACAACGCCCAGGTTAATGCGCCAGTCCATGCCGCGGCCTGTCCCGGCCAAAATGTTTTCGATGACGTGACGCGTTTTCAACGTGAAAAAGAAAAACGGAGCGCTGTCACTGACGGGGGAGACGTTATAGGCGTAGTTGCGCGCAAAGCCCACGGGATCGTTGGATTCGATGAGATCGCGGAACGCCGCAGCGGCAGGCGGAAGTGGCTGCAAGCCGGCGTATTCAGCAGTGGGGTTGAGCCAGAATAAATTGGGGTTCTCTCGCACGTGCGTCGCGACAGATGCATACTCAGCGGCGGTGAACGGAGTTTTCTTGGCCAGCACCAGCACCGGGCGGCCATCTTCATTCAACCCGCCATCGGCGATCAGCACAAAATGCCGGCGCGGATCGGCCACTCCAATCCGATGCAAAGCTTCAATCCCCTGCGAGACCACGCGCAAGGCTTCACGCGGCTGCTTGAACTCCCAACGCGTAATGGCAACCATGCCGTCGGGTTTGAGATGGTCGAAGTACTCGCGGAAAGCCTCAATGGTGTAAAGATTGTTTTCGCTCAGGGCGAAAGCGCCCGCCGCGGTTGAGGCCCAGGTATCCACAAGGGTCATCTGCACCACGTCATACCTTTCGTGCGAGCTGCGGATATACGAGCGGCCGTCCTGCACGTGAATGTGGACCTGCGGCTGATCATAAAGATGGAAAGAGTAATCCGCATAGCGGCCCCGCATTACATTGTTGGCGATCGTGGGATTGATTTCGATTCCCGTCACGTTGGGGCTGCCATTGGCCACGGCGCGCATCACGTCCACGCCGCCGCCGGGGCCGATGATGGCAAAATCGCCATGAGGCCGCAGAACGTTGGCCACCGAAGGCGCAGCGGACATCAGGCTTCTCTTCCAGTTGAATCCTGATGTCTCCGGCAGACCCGTGTACATGGGCGTGGCAGTGCCATTCTGCTCCCAGCGAGCCGGATCCACGTTCATGATTGCCGTGGTGGCATCGGCATCGATGACAACGTAGCGCCCGCCTAAGTGAGTATCCACTTCAATGCGGGAAATAGCATTCCAGCGGGAGTACTCAATCCACTTGGGATCGCGATAGACGCCCTTGGCATAAATCACGTCAATGATCTTGCCGGAATAGTTGGCAGCCATAAGCAGAACAAAAATCGCGGCCAAAGCGTAAGCCGCGCGACGCAGCTTGATCTGGTCTGCCCATAAGCCAGCGGCAACTGCCATGCACGCTGAAGCAAGTAACAGTGCGTTGGGCGCGCCGATAAAGTTCAGCAATGGAACAACGGCCAGACAGGCGGTTGCGCCTCCGGCAAGATCGGCGCCGTAAAGCTGCGAGATATGGTGGGATGAGCGGGCAAAGAGCACGGAAAACAATAATCCGGTCAGAAAGAAGGGAACGGCAGCGGCAAGGTAGATGATCGTGAGTTTGCCAAAGTTCCGGCCCGTGACCTCCAGTGAAACAGGCGTATGCAGGACGACTTCCACCGAAGCCAGAATAAAGATTGAGTTCAGCAGGCAGAGCCATGTCCCGAGTGTCCGCATGCTGAAGCGCGCCAGCCATTCCTGTCGTATGTGGGCAAACACTCCGCCCGACCCCAGACCGAGCAGCGCCACGGAGATGGCAAAAAAAGCAAAGTGATAAAAGAGCACAACACTGAACAGCCGTGTAAGCGCGAGTTCCAGCAACAGACTGGAAAGGCTGACAAGGGCCACGGCCAGCATGGTGGAACGTAACGGAGTTTCGGTTGGAGCAATTTGAGGATCAGCAGCGAGAGTGGATTGGGCCATCTGGATTCAGGTTCTCATAAGCCTGGAAGTTTGCATAGCTGAGGCGAGGGTAACGCCTGATCACGCCAATTACTTGGAATAACGACGGTTCTATCGTCGTTTGCCGTTCTTTGCCGCTTGTGCGCCAACCTGCACCAGGGTACTCTGGCCTAGCTTCCGTGAAAGGATGCGACACTCATGTGGACAAGAGCCTTACGGCTTCTCCCTTGTATCCTGTTGATGGCATTATTCTATGGGCCCGGCATTAAGCTTCATTCGCAGCAGATTTCTGATATGCAAGCGAAGCAGCCTAAATTGGCAGACGTAGAAATACAAACTCCATTTGTCGTTAGAGAGATTAAGGGAACGATTCATTCCTCAGAACAAGCAGCTTTGCAAGACGCGACGTTTTGGATTCGGCTGGAGAATGGGATTGAGGAAGGCACAACAACCGACAGGGATGGCTCGTTCAAACTTATGTTCCCGCGTGATCCACTCGGCGCGTTATTACATCCTCGCCTGCATCACATAATCCGTGGTTCTGCCGTTTCCGCCGGCACCTACCGATTCAAAGCCACTAAGGACGGATTCCATTCAACCGTTGGAACCGTGGTGGTTTCGCATACTGCGCCAAAAGAAAAACTTATCGATATTCAGCTACAACCTGGGTATCAGGAGAAGCGTGAAACGGTACTTCCTCAGAGGGAGCTTAATCCGAGGGATGCTCTTGCCGGTTTGGATACTGCCGGAAATCGCAAGCACCAGCAGTATAGGCATTCCGAGGTTGATATGCCCGTATCGCTCGTACTGGGAACTGTTCAAACGCCTGAGTTCTCCGTCACCTCGGAATGGTATGACATCATCGTCCAGGTAGAGAAGCCCCTTCCGTTCCTTCAAATGCTTTGCATGATGGGCGTCACGTCGAGTCCGCTCGACTCGAAGGATTGCAGTAGCAATGATCCACTCCTTCAAGCGGACTGGACAGTGTGGGATGACGAACACCTCGTCGGTAACGGCTCGATTTCCGATAGCTGCACATGCGCATTTGAAGATAAGCACATTTACAAGTCTCTCGGTAGTTTTGCGGGAGAAGCCGGCAAGAAGTACATCGTGCAGGTGAGATTTACCAAAGATGGCACACTGCTGAATGTCGCCAATCCGCATTTGATCGTCATCCAGCACAGGAATTTCTGGTGAGCAGCCTTAAACTTGTACGCTGGCGTAGCATCGGCATTACGCTCATGACTGGACCATGAACCTAACTATTCTCCCTCCAAAATCACATACGCAATCGCCTGCTCCTTGGTATGCGACAAAGAGAGATGAGTGCGCTTACAGCCGAGTCGTGCGGCAAACTCTGCCGCCTTGCCGTGAAACTCCAAGATCGGGCGCTGGCCGGGGAGCCGAAGGACCTCAACATCCTGCCAGGTGACGCCATGGCGTAGCCCAGTTCCAATGGCCTTCATTCCGGCTTCCTTGGCGGCGAAGCGGGCAGCCAGACGTTCCGGGGCGTTGGGCTTACCCATGCAATACCTGACCTCGGCGGGGGTGAATACGCGCTTCAAAAAGCGGTCACCAAAGCGCTTTACCGCGGCTTGAATGCGACCCACTTCAGTGATGTCAACTCCTGTCCCTACAATCATTTAGCTCACTATGCCAAGGTATCATATGGCTGGTTTTGGGATTCTAATCCACGCCTTAATTAGTAGAGACAACTCAGGATTCCCAAGGGTATAATACCCCTCGCGTTGTTTCAGAGCGTTGTACAGCAGCAAAATGCACCCCCTGCAACCTGCCTGCACTATCCCTCAGAAAGGCGCAAATTTCAGGAACAAGGAATGCGTGCTACACATGGAACAAGGAACAGTAAAGTGGTTCAATGACGCAAAGGGTTACGGCTTTCTCTCCCGGGAAAACGGTGAAGATGTTTTCGTGCATTTTTCCGCCATTCAATCGAATGGTTTCCGGAGCTTGAAAGAAGGCCAGGCGGTTTCATTCAACGTCGTGAAAGGCCCTAAGGGTTGGCAGGCAGAGAACGTGCAGGTACTGTAAGCGCAAACAGGATTTTAGGAACAAAGGCGGCCTCCAACCAAGGCCGCCTTTTCAGTTCTGGGGATGACCATCTCCGCCAAGTGACAATTCATCTTGCAGGAACACCGTCCTGGGCGCTCCATGTTCCAGCCCGCGCTATTGGGACGGCAGATAGTAGCCCGGCCCGGGCCCGAGGCCCGCTACGCCGCGCCGAGGACAAGTGACGGGTAAAGAAAGAAAATAATCCTTCCTTACTGCGTAGGCATGCGCGCAGGCGAAGCCGAAGCGTCAAAAATAATGACCGCAAAAACTCTCCAAGTTACAAGTCAACAGAGGCCGTTTACACTTGTTGCCGCCATGTATCGCAAAACCAGCATTTTCTTTCTGGCTGTTCTCCTCTTTCAAACCGTTGCCGCCCACGCCGAGAGCGTCAAAGACGCGCTCAACCACAAATACAAAAACCAGATTCTCGCGCTGCGTTCCCCATTCACCGCAGGGTACGACCAGAAAGTTGATTCTGCCGGCCAGCCTTTGAATGCTCGCCCCTCTGGGCCCTGGCTTCTTTACGGTGGAATCTATGTCGAAAAGCTAAACCTCTTGCGGGACACCTTGAGGCTGCAAGGCCCGCTCGCTGCATTCGCCGATGAGAAAAAGGATCGCAAGCCGGTTCTCGTCCGCTTCAGCAAGTCGCAAAGAATAGAAATCCACCTCAAGCAGCCACTCAAGTCTCTTGATGATGCGGAAGCCGTCATGGGGCGCGTGTTCTTCCTTGGCGCAGACGCCGCTGACCATGCCAAACCTGAGCTTCGCCGCGCCGATGACATCATCCCCGACGATCAAATCTACGACTACCATCAAGATGGTGTTAAAGCTCCCAGAGCTACATACACGCCCGAACCTGATTTTTCCGAAGAAGCCCGCAAGGCGAAATTTCAGGGAGAAGTGACTTTAAGTCTTGTGGTGGACAAAGCAGGGAATGTCGCCAGAATCAGGGTCGATAAAGTCCTGGGCCAGGGGCTCGATGAACACGCGATGCAAGCAATTAAAACCTGGCGCTTTATTCCCGGCAGCCGAAACGGCGAGCCTATAGCCATAAGAGAGCCTGTCAGCGTCGGGTTTAATCTGTATTGAGCCGACCCGCTACTTCCCAACAAACTTCGCTTTCCGCTTCTCCACAAATGCCCTGATCCCCTCCTGCCCATCCGCCGTCTCACCCGTTTCAGCGATGGCCCTACTTTCCTGCTCCATCTGCGTTTCCAATGTCTGGTTCCATCCGCTATGTAGCAGCCTCTTGGCCGATCCGAATGCGCCTGTCGGGCCCTGCGCTAATGATCGCGCCAGCTCTTCCGCTCGCGACTCTAGATTTTCCTGCGGCACTACCTCAGTGACGATTCCCCACTCGCATGCTTCCCGCGCCGACAGCAGTCGATTCGTCAGCGCCAGTTCTATTGCGCGCTTGAGTCCTACCAGCCGAGGAAGAAAGTATGTCGATCCGCCGTCTGGTGCCATGCCGATTTTCGAATATGCCATCAAAAAATTGGAGGACTCAGCAGCAATTATCAGATCGCAGGAAATCGCCAGGCTGAAACCGCCGCCCGCGGCCGATCCTTGCACAGCCGCGATGACAGGCGCATTGAGCCGTGCAAAGCGCGAGATTGCCAGATGCAAATACGACGTAATTTCACGCAGGTAGGCCGGCAACTCTTTTTGTGCGAGGAAACTTTTCACGTCGCCGCCTGCGCAAAAGCTTTTGCCCACGCCTTTCAGCAAGACCGCCCGCACTCCGTGATTTGATTCACAGCGCAGGGCCGCGCCCATGAGCTGCTTCGCCATCTCCAAATCCAGCGCATTACCGGCCTGCGGACGATTCAGCGTCACATGGGCAACGTTGTCGCGCACTTCAAACAGCACAGGATCATCTGGCATCTTCAGCTCCATTCGCACCATCTGCGCCGAGGTAACATCCGGCAACTTTATCCGTCTAAACTTCAACACTCAAGCTAGAATTCCTCTACCTTTATGAACAGGCTCTTCCACGCCCTCAACGCGGCTATCCTGATTGCGTGTCTAAGCATGATTTCGTGTGGCAGTGATGAGGAATCACCTAAGCCAGACCATCCCCGTTTGACCACCGGCGTGAAGATGATAGACGTGACGTTCCACTCAGGCGCGCTCAACCGAGACATGCAGTATCGGGCAATCCTTCCAGCCAGCGTCGCCGCAAACCAGAAACTTCCAGTGCTGTACCTGCTGCACGGTGGAGGCGGCGGCTTTCATGATTGGTCCAATTATTCTGACGTTGCCGGCTATGCCGAGCGTGGCCTGATTCTGGTAATGCCGGAGGGCAACAATTCTTATTACACAAACTCAGCCGACCATCCGCAGGATCGTTACGAAGACTACATCGTGCATGACATAGTCACTGACGTGGAGCAAAGGCTTCCTGCCGCTGCTGGTCGCGCACATCGAGCGATCGCGGGTGTTTCCATGGGAGGCTTCGGCGCAGTCGTGCTGGCGCTCAAACATCCTGATCTTTTCATCTTTGCCGGGGGCATGAGTTCTGCACTCGATGTTCCCAGCCGTCCATTCTCCATCAAACGCATCGGCCAATATCGGCAGCACAGTTCCATTTTCGGGCCTTGGGGAAGTCAGAGCCGCCGTGCCAGCGATCCTTTTGTCCTCGTGCGTTCCGTCGATCCGGCCCCAGCCCCGTATCTCTTCCTTACCTGTGGCGATAAGGAAGGTCTATTACCCACCAATCGCAGATTCGCTTCCATGCTGCAAGCCCGACATTTCAGCTATGAATTTCACACCACTGCTGGCGGCCATGACTGGAATCAGTGGAACCGCAATGTGCCTGCACTGATGAAGAGCGTGCTGGACCACATAAAGCCCAACTGAGGGCTGCATCTCGTCCCTTGCCTTCCTACCGCCGACAGGTGTCCAATATCAGAAGCGAATCTACGGAGGATATGCCCGATGAATCGCAGACAGTTCCTTAAAGATGCTTCCACTACTCTGGGTGCAGCCTGGTTTGCATCCTCAAGCCTTGCGCCTTCTCTGCTGCACGGGTTTGATACCACGCCTTCTGTCTCCCACGTGGCCTTCGTCAAGACCACGGACCGCGCCTCCGGTGTAAAACGCGCCATCGAGCTGCTGGGCATGGATAAATTCCGTGGCAAAGATTTGTTCATCAAACCGAACTTCAACAGCTCTGATCCCACTCCCGGCTCAACCAGTGAAGAAACTCTGGCCGCGTTGCTGCGCCAGCTTAAAGCTATGGGCGCGGGGCCGCTCACGCTGGGCGACCGCAGCGGCATGGGCAACACGCGTGAGGTCATGGGCAAAAAAAGCGCATTCCAGATGGGCAAGGAACTCGGCGCAAAAGTAGTGGTCTTTGATGAGCTCGCTTCTGACGATTGGGAATTGCTCAAGCCGCAAGACAGCCACTGGGAACAAGGCTTCGCCTTGCCGCGCGTTGTGCGTAACGCCGGAGGCGTAGTCCAGACCTGCTGCCTCAAGACGCATCGCTTTGGCGGCCACTTCACGCTGTCGCTCAAGAATTCCGTCGGCTTCGCGGCAAAAACGGTCCCTGGAAATTCTTATAACTTCATGCGGGAGTTGCACTCCTCCCCAAACCAGCGCCGCATGATTGCTGAGATTAATACCGCCTATAAGCCTGACCTCATCTTGCTGGATGGAGTTCAGGCGTTCACCAACGGCGGCCCTGATCAGGGCAAGATGGTGCAGTCCAACGTGATTCTTGCGGGAACCGACCGGGTAGCCATCGACGCAGTGGGTGTGGCCTTGCTGCGGCATTTTGGCACCACGCCGGAAGTGAGCCAGGGCGCAATCTTCGATCAGGAGCAGATTGCGCGCGCCGTGCAATTGAAAATCGGCGTAAGCAGCCCAAAGCAGATTGAACTGGTTACCGGCGACCCCGAGAGCGCGGAGTACGCGAAGCAGATTCGCGCGGTGCTGGACGGCGGGAAAGCTTAGGCTTAGGCGCTTCTGCAACTTTAATCACCAGCTTGCCGAAATTCTCGCCGGTGAAGAGCTTGAGCAGCGTTTCCGGGAAGGTTTCAAGTCCTTCTACCACGTCTTCGCGCGACTTGAGTTTTCCGGCGGCACGCCAACCTGCCATCTCGCGCATCGCCTCTGCATATCGCGCGGCGTAATTGAAAACCACAAACCCTTCCATGCGCGCGCTGTTCACCAGCAGTGAAAGATAGTTCTGCGGGCCCTTTACTCCGCTGGTGGAGTTGTACTGTGAGATTGCTCCGCAAATCACCACGCGCCCGCCACGCGCCAGCTGGGCCAGGGCTGCGTCCAGTATCTCGCCCCCGACGTTGTCAAAATAAACATTGATTCCAGTCGGGCAGTGTTGCCGCAGCGCCGCTTTCACATCCTCGGTCTTGTAGTTAATGCAGGCATCAAAGCCCAATTCTTTTACCACGTAGTCGCACTTTTCCTGACTGCCGGCCAGCCCCACGGCCCGCGCGCCTTTGATCTTGGCAATCTGGCCTACTGGCATGCCCACGGCGCCCGCCGCACCGGAAACCACCACACTGTCACCGGCTTTGAGCGCGCCAACTTCCAGCAAGCCAAAGTATGCCGTCATTCCGGGCATGCCGAGCGTCCCGAGATAGACAGGAAGCGGCGCCAGCTTAGCATCGACCTTGGTCACGCCCTTGCCGTCTGAAAGCGCGTACTCTTGCATCCCGAACATGCCCACCACGTGGTCGCCTACGGAAAAGCCTGGGCTCTGTGACGCGATCACCTTCCCTACAGCGCCTGCGCGCATCACTTCGCCAATGCCAACCGGGGGAATATATGACTTGCCTTCATTCATCCAGCCGCGCATCGCCGGATCAAGAGAGATATACAGAATCTTGACCAGAATCTCCCCGACGCCGGGATCGCGCACAGGCTCTTCCGTGTAATTGAAATCGCTGCGTTTGGGCAGGCCCACCGGACGGGCGGCGAGACGAAATTGATGGTTGATGGCAGACATAGGGGATGATTGTAAATACAAAATTTCAAATTTGATATTCACCGCGTGGTGCGCTGGCACATTGCAGAGCTGCTGTATCCGCGTGCAGCTTGGGGTTGTCTCAAAAGAAAATAGCAAAACTCCTCCTGGCAACAGCTGCGCTCCAACTTGTGGCTACCCTGAACGCATCCCATGTTTTGAATGGCAAGCTGCTCCCAGGCGCGGTCCGGGGCTGCAGGAAGGAACAGAAACAGGGCAACATATGGAATTGAAGGACACCAACGTCGAAACAATTATTGAAACATTCAATCAAAGTGATTGCACGCTGGCTCCGGGAGATCTGATCGAGCAATCAGGGATTTACGAAATCTGTCATCAGGACGAGCCGCGCGCCAGCGTGATCCTGATGCGAAACACCATCTTCCCTTTTTGCCGCCGCTGCGGAGACATGGTGCGCTATAAAATTTTGGAATTAGTCCCGCACATTTCGGAAGATCCAGACTTTCAGGAAGAACCACCTGAAACGGACAACCCAAGCCTCAAGATGCAGATTCAAACCTCTACGTTCCCCATGCAACTCGGTCGAGCGCATGGCTTCCGATTCCAGCAAGACTGTTTACAAACCTGGTCAAGCAGTCCCCAAGGCGGGGATATATAGAGTCTCGCACGCGGAACACCGCTTGCCTCATCGGGCGAGCTTCAAGACGGGAGACCAATTTCCGCCGTGCTCAAAGTGCGCTGATGAAGTGCGCTTTGAATTGTTGATAGCCGCGGATGTTGACAACGGCAAAAGGGAATAACACTCCATGTGAGTGGCAGGAGATCTCACCTGCATCCGCAATTTCCTCTTCGTGTTTCTTCGCGTGCATTCGCGGCCCAAATTCCAGATAAGGCTACTCTTCCACTTCCACCAGTTCTCCGCGCTCTGCCTTGTAATGCGCAATAATCTTTTCCTGGAACACTGCCGGCACGTAATCGTAATGAGACATTTCCATGTTGAAGCTGCCACGACCCTGAGTCATTGAAGTCAGGTCGGCGCCGTAGGTCAGCATCTCCGCCATGGGGCACTCGGCCTTTACCACGGTCTTGCCGGCCTTGTTATCCATACCTTGTATGCGACCGCGCCGCGAATTCAGGTCGCCCATGATGCTGCCGGCAAATTCGTCAGGAATCGTGATCTCAACTTTCATGATCGGTTCCAGCAGCGTGGGTTTGGCCTGCTCCATGGCCTTTTTGAAAGCGATGCGGCCCGCTGTCTTGAATGACATTTCGTTCGAATCTACATCATGGTAGCTGCCGTCATAGAGGATCACGCGGAAATCAACAACGGGAAACCCGGCCAGATAGCCGCGCGCGGCAGCTTCCACAATTCCTTTTTCAACCGCCGGAATGTAGTTCTTGGGAATGGCCCCGCCAAAGATGTCATTCACGAATTCAAAGTTCTTGCCGCGCTCCAGCGGTTCCATCTTGATTTTGCAGTCACCGTACTGGCCGTGGCCGCCGCTCTGCTTTTTGTGGCGGCCTTGCACGTCCGCCTTGCCGCGAATGGTCTCGCGATATGGAACCTTCGGCGCTTTCAATACAACTTCAGTGTGATAGCGCTTCTTGAGCTTTGAGACCATTACTTCAATATGCTGCTGGCCGGTCCCGGCGATCAGGAACTCCTTGGTCTGCTCGTCGCGGAAGAAGCGCACCATGGGATCTTCTTCCATGAGCTTGTGCAGGCCGTTAGAAAGCTTGTCTTCATCGTTGCGGCTTTTCGGCTCGATAGCGAACGTAATCGCTGGTTCCGGCAACGTAACGCCGGCAAAGCGGATGGGATTGGTCTTGTCTCCCATGGTGTCGCCGGTAAGCGTGTCACGCAGCTTTGCGACCGCTCCTACGTCTCCCGCGTGCAGTTCCGATACCGGCACAAGATTCTTGCCCTGCGGGACGGAGAGATGAGCAAGTTTTTCTGACGTGCCGCGAGTGAAATTCTGCAGCGTGGCATCATTCTTCACCACCCCGGAAAAGACCTTAAAGAAGGTAATGCGGCCTGCGAAAGGATCGTTTGCGGTCTTAAAGACGTAGAGAGAAGTGGGAGCTGAGTCGCTTACCTTAAGGTCGATTCCGTGGCTGTTGCTTGATGAGGTGGCCGGGTCGGCATGCACCGCGGCGTGTTCCGCTGCCGTGGGGAAATAATCGACTACGAAATCCAGCAGGTGGTCCGTGCCAATATTGCCCAACCCGGACGCAAACAGCACCGGAAAAATCCTGTCTTCTTTAATGGCTTCGTGCAGCGCCGGGATCAGGTGTTCTTCCGCGATGGTGCCTTTATCAAAGAATTCTTCCATCAGCTCGTCTTTGCCTTCGGCCACGATCTCTACCAGCTTTTCATGGGCTTCCCGGGCTGCGGCTTCCAACTCGGCTGGAATCGGCCCTTCTTTACCTTTGCCGCTTCCGCCCATCTCGTAGGTGTAAGCCTTCATAGTCACCAGGTCCACCACGCCCTTCAGGCTCTTCTCACTCCCGATCGGAATTTGTACCGGAACCACAAGGCGGCCAAAGGCGTTCACCAGGCTTTCCAGCGCGGTTTCCCAATTGGCGCGTTCGCGGTCCATGCGGCTCACGCAGATCACGCGCGGCAGGTTGATCTCGTCGGCATATTGCCAGACCTTTTCCGTCACCACCTCAACGCCGGAAACGCCATCCACGACAACCAGCGCTGCTTCGGCAGCGGACATGGCGACCTTGGCTTCATGCGCGAACATGGTGAATCCGGGCGAATCGAAAAGATTAATTTTGGTGTTGTGCCACTCCACGGACGCAATCGCAGTGGAAATGGTCATCTGGCGGGAAATCTCTTCTTCATCGTGGTCAGTCACGGTGGAACCGTCATCAACGCGGCCAAGCTTGGGCGTGGAGCCGCCGGTATACAACATCGCGGAAACCAGGGAAGTCTTGCCGGAGTGCGAGTGCCCAATCACCACAAGATTGCGGATGTCCTTGCCTTCGTAAACCTTCAAAGTGCCTCCTTCAACAAACGGGCCCGGCCAGATTAGCAGGCGAATTCGAATCGGAAAGAGTTCTACTTGGACTGCTAGCTGTTGGTCAAGAGGGTCCGGGGCTCCAGCGGGACAAGATAAGTGCCTGTTAAACAGATATTATCCCGCTGGACGCGCCTTTTGGGAAGGGCTTGGAAATTGCCAAAATCGCCGGAATTACAAAGACGCATGGATCAACCTGGGACAATCCTGTTGGTTTCCCAGCCCTGCGGAGCGGGGAGGAGCTCCAGATTACGGCGATGATGCGCGCTGGCGTCTCTGATCGAGCCAGATGCCGCAGAGCGGAAAACCGAACACTCCACCCATCAGGGTGGGCAACGCTATGATCAGGAGCACGAAAATGCCGAGCCCAGGACACTCACAGTCAGGAAAGAACAGACGGAATATCACAGGCGCGATGACAAGAGCCGAAACCAATCCAATCAGAAATCCGACTGCAGCGGCAGAAACCGCGAACGCTGCCGAAATCAAAATATCCAGACCGAGCCTTGCAACATCTCTCATTCGAGTAGAAAGCTGCTTTTAATTGAACAGAACGTGTCGTCGCTGGCTTTCGAGCGTCGACACGTTAGCTTATTTTAAACCGAGGGCATCTGAAAAAACCGAATGGTCGGGAAATTGGTCAAGGAAAGGGCCTGCCGGCCGGCCCTTTCTACGTTTGGATAAACTTGCATTCATGGATCAAGATCGCGGAAGTATTCTTGCCGGCATGGGGATCTGCTGGCTGCTCAACGTGGCGCAACTTGGCGTGGGTTGGCTGCTGCTGGTCGCCGACGTGCGCATGCTTCCTGCCTACTACGTGTTGGTCGGCGCGATTGGCCTGGTGCAGGTGGGCTATGTCGTCCCGATTTGGCGGGTACTGCGACGAAAAGGAAAGCCCAGAACAGCCAAAGGCATGCTGCTGGCCGCTATGCTTACAGCCTTTATGAATCTCGTGATTTTCTGGATCGTATTCACCGCGCCCCGACTCAGTGAGGTTTGAAGCCGATCCGGCTTTCGAGGGCTCCGCAGACACAGTCGAATGGATGAGGGCTCTCCCTCTTTCCGGTAAGATTCAGCTCACATCCCGTATACTGGATGGCTCTTTTATGTCGTCATCCGCAGGTCCGGAGACACCCCAAAAATTTCGGTTTAAGCTTCTCCCCACGCTTAAACGCGGTGAGATGTGGAGCTACTTCGGCCCGGCGTTTGTGGCCAGCGTCGCTTATATCGATCCAGGAAATTTTGCCAGCAACTTTGAAGGCGGGGCCAAATTCGGCTACACGCTGCTGTGGGTGCTTCTGTGGTCGAACGCCATGGCCATCCTGATCCAGTATCTTTCCGCTAAGTTAGGCATTGCCACAGGCAAAACGCTGCCGCAAAACTGCCGCGCTTATTTTTCCAAAAAAGTTAATTTTGGATTGTGGGTTGCCGCGGAGCTGGCCGCTCTGGCGACTGATCTTGCGGAATTTCTGGGTGCGGCACTCGGCTTTTACCTGCTGCTTCACATTCCGCTGTTTCCTGCCGCACTGCTCACCGCCGTGGTGGTCTTCCTGATGCTCGCCGTGGAACTCTATGGCTTCCGGCGGCTGGAGCAGCTAATCATGGTATTCGTCTTTGCCATTGCGGCATGCTACGCATTTGAAATGTTCCTGGTGCGTCCAGACTGGGGAGCGGTGGCCCACGGCGTGCTGGTGCCAAAGATCAATTCAGACAGCATTTACATTGCCGTGAGCATGCTGGGCGCCACCGTAATGCCGCAT
This sequence comes from Terriglobia bacterium, assembly GCA_963831465.1. Taxonomy (GTDB): domain Bacteria; phylum Acidobacteriota; class Terriglobia; order Terriglobales; family Acidobacteriaceae; genus Angelobacter. The sequence continues at coordinate 192,550 of CAWHQH010000032.1, forward strand.
GTGATCTATTTGCATTCGGCGCTGGTGCAGCATCGCGTAAAAGAAGATGCAGCCAGTGACCATCCTGAAAAATGGCTGCTCACCATGCGGCACTTGCGTTATGAGCTGTGGGACGTGCTGGCGGCGATGAATGGCGCCTGGCTCATCAACTCAGCCATGATTGTGATGGCTGCTGCCGTGTTCTACAACAAGGGCGTGAACTTCACGTTTGACGAGGCCCATCTCACGCTTCATCCTTTGTTGCCCGCTGTTTCTGGCACTGCGTTTGCCCTGGCGTTGTTGTTTTCCGGGCTATCATCGTCCACGGTGGGCACCATGGCCGGGCAGGTAATTATCGAAGGATTTTTAGATATCAAGTTCAGCGTGTTTCTGCGCCGTTTTTTGACAATCATCCCCGCGCTCATCGTGATCGCGCTACGCCTCGACGCTCTGAAAATTTTGTTACTATCACAGGTTGTGCTTAGCTTCGCGATTCCTTTTGCTCTGGTCCCGCTGGTCCTGCTGACGCGCTCCAGGGCCGTGATGTCCGACTTGGTGAATAGCCAGAGGACAAACTACATGGCATACCTGGTCACGATAATTATTGTCGGGCTGAATGTTCTGCTGATTTACCGAATGATTGGCGGCGAGTTCTAGTTGGCCTGAGTACGCGGCATTATGAAACGTTCGCCAAAGCAAATGAATCCAATAAAAAGGTGAACTTATGAATAGTTTCGGCAGCCGCTCAAAATTGCGCGCCGGTAATCAGGAATACGAAATCTACCGTTTAGACGCGCTGGAAAAGCATAATTGCGCTCCGCAACGTCTTCCCTTCTCTTTAAAAATTCTCCTGGAAAATCTCTTGCGGACAGAAAATGGTCGCAGCGTTACTGCAGACGATGTGCGTTTTTTGGCCGGATGGAAACCGCAGGCCGTTCCAGAAAAAGAGATCGCTTTCACACCTGCGCGCGTGCTGATGCAGGACTTCACCGGCGTCCCCGCCATCGTCGATCTTGGTGCCATGCGCGACGCCATGAAGAAGATGGGTGGCGATCCCACACTGATCAATCCGCTGCAACCTGCGGAGCTTGTAATTGACCATTCCGTGCAGGTGGATGAATTTGCCACCATCGGCGCGTTCGCAGTGAATGCCCATCTGGAATTTGAACGCAACAAAGAACGCTATGCCTTCCTGCGTTGGGGGCAATCGGCCTTCAGGAACTTCAAGGTCGTGCCGCCGGACATGGGAATCGTCCATCAGGTAAATCTGGAATATCTGGCGCGCGTGGTCTTCTCTGAAAAGCGCGACGGCGCAAACGTGGCGTATCCGGACACGCTTGTAGGTACCGACTCGCACACCACAATGATCAACGGCCTAGGCGTGCTAGGCTGGGGGGTTGGAGGCATTGAAGCCGAGGCCGCCATGCTGGGCCAGCCAGTTTCCATGCTGTTGCCTCAGGTTGTGGGCTTCAAGTTAAAAGGCCAGTTGCGTGAAGGCTCTACGGCCACTGATCTGGTGCTTACGGTCACCGAGATTCTGCGCAAAACCGGGGTCGTGGGAAAGTTTGTGGAATTCTTTGGTCCTGGCTTGTCGTCATTGCCGCTGGCTGATCGCGCCACAATCGCCAACATGTCGCCGGAATATGGCGCGACCTGCGGCATCTTCCCCGTGGACGAAACAACGCTGGGCTATCTGCGCACCACTGGCCGTCCCGCTGACCAGATTGCGCTAGTGGAAGCCTATTGCAAAGAGCAAGGATTATTTCACAACGCGCAAACGCAAGACGCAGAGTATTCGCAGGTCGTAGAACTCGACTTGAGCACCGTGGAGCCTAGCGTTGCAGGGCCGCGCCGTCCACAAGACCGCGTTCTGCTTTCCAAGACCAAGGAATCATTTGAAGCGGCGATGCCGACATTGATTGGGCCGCGACCCGCGCAGCCAGCGCGCAAAGTGGCTCCGCAGCAGGTAGAACGGTTTGAAGGTGAAGGCGGCACGCCGGTAGCTCTGGCGGAAGATCCCAATGCTCCTGCCGCGCATAAAGATGTGGGAGACAATATTTTTGAGTACCTGCATGATGGCTCAGTGGTGATTGCCGCCATCACAAGTTGCACCAACACATCAAACCCTTCGGTGATGATGGCCGCCGGACTGCTTGCGAAGAAGGCGGTGGAGAAGGGTTTGAAGCGCAAACCCTGGGTAAAGACTTCTCTGGCTCCGGGCTCGCGCGTGGTGACTGAGTACTACCGCAACGCGGGACTAATCCCTTATCTGGAAAAGCTGGGCTTCCACGTGGTTGGCTATGGCTGCACCACGTGCATCGGAAATTCCGGCCCGCTACCGCAAGACGTTTCATACGCGATTACGGAGAAACAACTGGTCGCGGTCTCAGTGCTTTCCGGGAATCGCAACTTTGAAGGCCGCATTAATTCTGAAGTCCGAGCCAACTATCTGATGTCACCACCGCTGGTGGTGGCGTATGCGCTCGCCGGACGTATCGATCTTGACCTTGTCAACGATCCCCTCGGCACGGACACGGCAGGAAAGCCGGTTTACCTGCGCGACATCTGGCCCACGCAAAAAGAAGTGCAGGACGCGGTAAGCCACTCCATCAATTCCGGCATGTTCACCTCGAATTACCAAACTATTTTTGAGGGCGACCAGGAATGGAAACGGTTGTCGGTCCCTGAGGGCGAGACTTATCTGTGGGCCAACGACTCGACTTACATCAAGCGTGCTCCTTATTTTGACGACATGCCGGCGCGTCCGGCGGCGGTGAAAGAGATCAAAGGTGCGCGAGTGTTGGCGAAGCTGGGCAACAGCGTAACCACGGACCACATCTCGCCTGCAGGATCGATCAAAGCCAACAGCCCGGCGGGAAAATATCTGCAGGAGCACGGCGTGCCGCCAAACGATTTCAACTCCTACGGCTCGCGCCGTGGCAATCATGAAGTAATGGTGCGGGGCACGTTTGCCAACGTTCGCCTGCGCAACCAGCTAGCGCCGGGCTCGGAAGGCGGCATCACCAAGCATTTTCCCAGCGGCGAGATCATGTCAATCTTTGACGCTTCAGTAAAGTACATTGCTGACGGCGTACCGACGATCGTGCTGGCAGGCAAGGAATATGGTTCCGGCTCATCGCGCGACTGGGCGGCGAAAGGCCCTCTCCTTCTGGGCATTCGCGCCGTGATCGCCGAAAGCTACGAACGCATACACCGTTCGAACCTGGTTGGCATGGGCATTCTTCCGCTTCAGTTCCTTGCGGAGGAAAATGCCGAATCCCTTGGTCTGCGAGGCGATGAGGTCTATGAGATCGTTGGGTTGCCGGCGCTGCTGGCTGCCAAGTTTGCCAATGGAAAACAGGTCCAGGTAAAGGCCACCTGCGCTGATGGAACCGCTAGTGAATTCAGCGCGCTGGTGCGGATCGACACGCCGCAGGAAATTCTCTACTACGAGCACGGCGGAATCCTGCAATACGTGTTGCGGCAGTTGCTGGCAAACAAAGGAAAGAAGGTCGCCGCAGATTAGCGCAGATGGACGCAGATTTTGGCTTGGTTGCAAAAAGAGGTTTCGCCGCGAATCGACCGGAAAAGGCGCGAATAGGAATCAAGGCTGACAGAGACTCTCGGCGTATTGGAAATTGCAAATTCTTTAGTCCTTGCCTGATTCTTCATTTGCCTCTGACAGGATCTGCCACAGCGCCTCGCCGCAATCGATGATTTGCGTACGGCCGCATTTCGGACACTGATATTCGCGCATTTCGCGGCCAGTAAACGTAGTTTTTTCAATTTGCTGCATTTCCATTCCGCAGTCAGGGCACATAGTGTCAGCCATGGCCGTAGTTTAGAGTATGGCTGCATCATTCGTCTCCCGTGGGCTGACGAATCTGCGTCAAATGCTATATCCTCACTGGTCTGGCTTTTTAAGCTTTTCTGGTAATACTCTTTCTTATCTATGAAGGTTCTGGTAATTGGCGGTGGAGGCAGGGAACACGCGCTGGTGTGGAAGCTGCGCCAGTCGCCGCGCGTTTCGCAGGTGTACTGCCTGCCTGGGAATGGCGGTATTTGTGACGAAGCCACCTGTATGCCCGGCGATCCTAAGAGTCTGGCCAGCGTGCTTTCTGCGGCGCACCAGATACAGCCGGACCTGACCGTAGTGGGGCCGGAGATTTCATTGTCCATCGGCGTGGTGGACGAATTCACGCGTCGCGGTCTAAGAATTTTTGGTCCCACACAGCGGGCCGCGCAGTTGGAGACGAGCAAGAGCTTCGCCAAAGAGTTCATGCAGCGGCACCAGGTGCCCACGGCACATTTCGCGGTCTGCGCTTCAGAAGAGGACTTGCGCAAGTCATTGGGATTGTTTTCCACGCCGGTGGTCGTCAAGGCCGATGGGCTGGCCGCCGGCAAAGGCGTCATTATCGCTGCGACCAAAGAAGACGCTGTTGTCGCAGGTATGTCAATGTTGAACGGTCGACTGCTCGGGACGCCCGTGGCCAATGTGGTGCTGGAAGAATTTCTGGAAGGCGAGGAAGTTTCATTTCTGGTGTTGAGCGATGGCGAGCGCATGGCCGCGCTGGTACCGGCGCAGGACCATAAGCGCATCGGCGATGGCGATAAAGGCGCTAATACCGGAGGCATGGGCGCTTACTCCACCAGTTCGCTGCTCGATGAAGGCATGACCGAGTGGCTGCTGAATCACATTGCCCGGCCGGTGATCGACGGCATGAAATCAGAGGGCGCGGAGTATCGCGGCATTTTGTATTGCGGCCTTATGATGACGGCGCGCGGCCCCATGGTGCTGGAGTTCAACTGCCGCTTTGGCGATCCGGAAACGCAGGCAGTCTTGATGCGCCTGGATAGCGACCTGCTGGATGCGATTGAAGCCGCGGTGGAAGGCCGCGTGAGCCCGGGGGAGTTCAAGTGGTCGAGCGACGCTTCCTGTTGCGTAGTCGTCGCTTCAGGCGGCTATCCGGGAAGCTTTATGACTGGCAAACAGATTTCCGGCCTGGACCGAGCGAGCAGCTTGAGCAATGTTAAGGTTTTTCACGCCGGGACAAGCAAGCGCGATGGCGTTTTCTATACCAGCGGTGGACGCGTGCTGGGCGTGACTGCGCGCGCGCCGAGGCTTGAGGACGCAATTACACGCGCGTATGAAACCGTGCGGCTGATCAGCTTTGAAGAAATGTACTACCGCAAAGATATCGGCGCTCGAGCGTTGAAAGCACCGAAATAAACTCACAGGAAAAATAACCTTTATGGCAGAGAGCCCTCTTGTATCGATTGTGATGGGGTCGGATTCCGACCTCGAAATCATGAATGAAACCGCCAAAGCGCTGGATGACTTTGGCATTGCCTATGAAATTGACGTAACCTCGGCGCATCGGTCGCCGGCGCGGACATCAGAATACGCGCGCAATGCTGCGGGCCGGGGCATCAAGGTCATTATTGCCGGCGCTGGCGGAGCGGCCCACCTGGCTGGCGTGATTGCCGCCGAGACGACGTTGCCGGTCATCGGCGTACCCATTCCTTCCACGCCGCTGAATGGCATGGATTCATTGCTGGCGATCGTGCAGATGCCTGCGGGGATTCCTGTTGCGACTACGGCAATCGGCAAGGCAGGCGCGACGAACGCCGGAATCCTGGCCGCGCAGATTATCGGGCTCAGCAATACCACCATTGGCGGCAAGCTGAAAGAGATGAAAGGCAAGCTGGTAAAGAGCGTCGAGGAGAAGTCACAGAAGCTGCAGCAGATGAGAAAACGCTAGGCGAGGCTTTCATGCCGAGGTTTTCTGCTATCGCGATTATTCCTGCCCGGCTCGCTTCTACGCGGTTGCCGCGCAAAGTGCTGCGCGAGATTGCCGGACAGCCGATGATCGCGCGCGTGTATGAAGCAGCGAAGCAGTCTCCGCTGTTGCGCGACGTGATCATCGCTACGGACTCAGACGAGGTCGTGCAGTTCGCAGAGGCGCGCGGATGGAAAGCGCAAATGACATCGGACAAGCATCGCAGCGGTACTGATCGCGTGTATGAAGTGGCACAGCGCATTCCAGCCGATGTCTATGTAAATATCCAGGGCGATGAACCACTGGCGCGTCCCGAGCATCTGGACGCTTTGCTACAGCCTATGCAGGACCCCAAGGTGATGGTTTCCACCATCAAGACGCCTTGCCCGCCGCAGGATGTTGATAACCCCAACGCCGTGAAGGTGGTCACAGACCTAAATGGGCGCGCGCTTTATTTTTCGCGATCGACGATTCCGTTTGATCGCGATAAAACCTGCGGTGTCAGCTACTTCAAGCACCTGGGCTTTTATGCGTACAGGCGCGCGGCGCTCGACCGCTTCTGCAACTTGCCAGAATCAAAACTGGAAGCAGCGGAGCGGCTGGAGCAATTGCGATTCCTGGATAATGGTATCGACATTTATGTGGCAGAGACGCCATTCAATACCGTCGGGGTGGATACAGAAGAAGATCTGCGGCGGGTGGAAGAGGTCTTACGGAGTGGAGAGTAGAAAAATCCAGCCGCGAATCAACGCGAAATACGCGGATCATTTCATCAGATTCGTGTTCATTCGCGCAATTTGCGGCTAAGCTTTTCTGCGGAAATTAACTATGTCGCTAGGCTCGGACGATGGCTCTTGGCCCACGCTTCAGCAGCGGCAATGCGCTTGGAGATCGGCGGATGGGAATGGAACAGCAATTCCACCAGCCGCGAAGGATGGCTTTCACTCAGGTTCTGCCGCGCCAGCTTCTCCATGGCGCTGATGTAAGGCGTAACGTCAGAAACGCTCTTCCAGCAGTAAAGATCGGCCTGGCGCTCGGTAAAGCGCGAGTAGGCGTTGAGGGCCGGCATCAGCAGCAATGAGAGGCCGCTGGCAACCAGCGCCAGCAGCGGCAGGTTGGAAAAATCCGCAAGATGCTGGAACATGTGTTGCTCGTCAATGGCGTAGCGCAACACGTAATTCGCCGCCCAGAATCCCGCCAGCGTGACCAGCGCCTGTACCACGATCATCTTTACCATGTGGCCGTGAACGTGATGCCCGAGCTCATGGGCTAGCACTGCTTCAATCTCATCGTCGCTGTAGTTTTGCAGAAGAGTGTCCGCCAAAATGATGCGGCGAGTGTTGCCCAGCCCCGTCAGCGCTGCGTTCGCTTTTTTGCTTTTTTCTGAAAGCTTCCACTCGTAGACGCCACGCACACGAGTGCCGGCGCGTTCGCCCAGGCGCATAAGGCGGGCCTTCAGCTCGTCGTTCTGCAATGGAACAAATTTGTAAAACAATGGGAACAGGACCACGGGCGCAATCTGCGCGAAAAAGACAAACAAGCCCATGAAGATCAGCCAGCCGATGATCCACCAGTACTGCGGCGACGTCCTGATAAGCGCATAGACAATCTCCGCCAGCACGGTTGCAAATACCAGGCCCAGCAGCCAGCCTTTGATTTCGTCTGTGATCCAGGAAAACAGGCGCTGATTGGAAAGATTGAAGCGGTGTTCCAGGCGGAAGCCGTAAAAGTCCAGCGTGAAGCCCAATACCTTGCTGATGATGCTGAGAAACATTACATAAAAAAACAGGTCCAGCCAGTAGTGATCCGGGGCCATGCGGGTCGCCAGGCCGCTAAGCGTTTTCGTCCAGCCAGTGGCCAGTAACACAATGAGGAATCCAAAGCTGACGGCCAAATCCCCAAGCTCCAGCCAGCGGCGGGCGCGATTGTAGTCACGCGCTTCTGGATTGTCTGGATGCACGTTGGTCTCTGCGATTGTCATTGCTTCCCCTGATTGAACTCAAGAGCGATGAAGCTGGCAGATGTCTTGGCATTGTTAATGAGCGCGTGCATGGGACTGCCGGTCAACCAGTCGATTTGACCGGAACCGCGTATGATCGGCGTGTCATTAGAGCCGTCTTTTGCCCCGAACCCAAGATTGGAGACTGGCACAATCAGCTGGGGAACGGCGTGAAGGTACTTTTCGGCGTGCGCCGTAGGTGGAACAGTAATCAGCCAGACACTCCACTGGTCAGAGGAGATGAGCTTCCTGCGCTGGGTGCAGATGCCTGCGCAAGGATCCGAGAGATCGTCGCAGGAATCCGTGCAGGTCTTGACGTTGCTTGATGGCTTCAAAAGCTCAATCGTGATGTTGTGAAAAGGTCGGTCGGATTGGTTGACTGCGGCGTGGGCAAAGTTTCCCGGCGTAAATCGCACTTCGCCGTCCTTGAGTTTTAAGGCCACGGGCTTTTCGCCCGGACGTACGCTCACCACGTCTGAGTCGCCCAGCGTCGCAAACAAATAGTCATAGTTGTGCCTGTGAACAAGAGTCGTCGCCCGGGGCGCAACCGTCACGTTGAACACACGCACGTATTCATTTTGGAAAACTAAATGATGAGTGGGTTCAGATGTGATCTCCACGGACTGTTGGTGCTGGGCCAAAGCGGCTGTGGCCAGAAACAACAGGCCCGCGGCGCGGGACTTTCTCATATAAAGATTGTAAAAATAACCTGTGACACCCTGCAAGCTGGTAAATGCCTGAGTCTTTGTTTTCTGTCGCTTGGCTTGGCCCAAAAAAGCAAATCTCACCACGGATGAACACGGATGCACGGATTTACAAATCGAAAATGGTCCAATTTGAACGTTCTTGCTCCGTGTAAATCAGTGTCATCAGTGTTATCGGTGGTGAGGTTTTTGTGCAAACCCTTCCACCTTCGCAGCTTCGTTCGCCTCCTGGTTAGTGATGGTCGTGCGGCTTGGGTGTCTCTTTGGACTGTGGTCCCATGGACTCCGAGCCCTCTCCAGCAGGGCGGCCACGGAATTCCAGCACAATAGTCTTCACGGTGCCGCTCCCCGAATTTGTGACCGTGTGGACCACGGGATTGTTCCATGTGACTTCACCGGTCTTGGAGTGGACCTTGGTCTCTGGCAGGTCCTGATTTTTCATGGTGACATCCGCATCGGTGAGGGGGATGGTAAGAAAGTTCGCGAGATGCGTGTGCTGCGGATACTTTGCTCCCGGAGGCAATGTCACCTGAGTGACTGACCATTGATCAGAAGTGATGAGCTTCGTCACTGTTGCGCACTTGGTTTTGTCCGCAGAGTCGCACGGCACCGGGATTTCGCAGGACTCCGTACAGGCTTTCTGGTTCGTAGTGGGTTGCAACAATTCAATCGTGCGGTTATGAAATGGTGTGCTGGCGGTATCCGTGATGGCATGCACCAGACCGGCCGGGGTGAACCTGGTGTCGCCATCTTTTAGACTGGCCTGCGCAGGCTGCGCGCCCTGCTTGGTATTCGTGATCTGAGAGTCGCCCAACGTAATTCCAAGATAGTCATGGCCGTGGTGATGCATCAGCGTCGATTTTCCGGGATCGACAGAGACGGCAAACACGCGAACAAACATGTTCTCAAACACAAGGTGATGGCTGGGTTCAGAGGTGATTTCCACGGGCGCTTGCGCCTGCTGGGTCCAGGCCGTCAAGGCGAGGATGGCGAACAATGTCACGATTGAAAGTTTTCGCATAGGAAAGACATTCTAGACGTGGGCCGCACGAATGCCAATGAAAAGATAGGCCTGAAAATCCAGTTGGGGAGTTAACCGACTAGGGGATGCGAGGCAGCCCGCGACGCAAGTCTCTGCCGATACGCCGCTGATGCCAGAGTCGAAGCGGCCGGGAGTAATTGATGATGCCGAAGGCGGCAATGGCAGCCATCAAGAGTACGCTGCTGATGATCAGGAAGACACGCGCAGCGCCGGTTTGCGCCACCTGCAGGATAACCAGGGCATTACGCGGCGTTAACAGCATGGATGCGGCAAGCGCCAGCATACCTATTCCTGCCAGTAGGCCCGTCATGTTCTTCGCCCACCGGCCTGTGGCGTGATACTCGGCAAAAAGGTTGAAACCGTAGGAGATCAGCCCTGCAATGACGATGAAGTTCGCCACAATCGCTATCCAGGATTTTGCATCCATCACTTAGTTTGACGCCGTGCGCACGACGCGGGTTGTGAAGCTCTGGATTGAGAGACGAGGAACTAACCGCATCAAGCTAATCAGGTGAATAAACAGGTGGCTGGATTCACCTCAGAAAACCAAGAACTTCTTCTTTTTCTTGATCTTACCGGGATGACTAACGCTACTTTCATTGTTGGCGGCCACTATTGTTGGTTTGTTGCTCTGGTTAGGGCTGGCTCCGGTATCGGTATAGCCGGACTTGATATCAATAAACGCTTGCTCACGCAGTTTGGTGAGGTAGGCGCGTGCCGCTGGTTCCAGACGTTCTGAGTAAATAGCCTCTCGAATGCGGTCAGAGACGTCTTTCAACGGAGGAATACCGGCAGGACGGTGCGCGCTAACTTTCAGGATAATAAAACCCTGCCGGGTACGGATTACGCCGGTATTTTCTCCTGCCTTGAGTGAAAATGTTTTTTCTTCCAGGTCTTTGGCAAGCTCGCCTCGTTTGAAGGTGCCCAGCGTTCCACCCTGGGCAGCTGTGGGGCCGTCAGAACTTTTCTTGGCCAGATCTTCAAAATTCGCGCCCTTTTTCAGCTGATCAAGCAGCTGATTTGCCTTGGCTTCGGCTTCCGCGACTTTGGCTGGATCCTCCGGAAGGTTCTTGTCCGGCTCAGCAGCGGGCTTGTCTTTGCTCTCTACATTTTCTTTTGCGGGTTGGGTGGAGACCATGATCTCACTTAAGCTAATTTCTTCAGGCCCTTCCAGCTCTTTCTGGTGCTTGTTGTACCAGTCCTGAATATCCTCATTGGAAATATGCAGCTTGCCGCCGACTTCCTGGCCGATTACCTGCTGCGTAACCACGCCAATACGGATCTGCTCCTTGAAATCCTCATAGGAGACACCTTGCTTCTGCGCTTCTTTTTCCAGATCGTCGATGCTGGCCAGACCCATCTGCTGCCGCATCTGGTTGAGCCGTTTCACCAATTCCGTTTCACCGGTGATACCCAGGTCTTTGCCACGTTCCAGCAAGAGCTGCTGGTCAATAAGGTCGCGCAGGGTATCTGCCTGGGCTTTTGCTACGTGGCTTTGCCAGTCAGAGGGATATCTCTGCTTTAACTCTTCCAACTGGGTCGCCTTCGCTTTTTCCATGTCAGACCGGGTAATGATCTGGTCATCGACGCGGGCGATGATTTCGTCAACAATGTCATCCGCACGGAGAGCGATTGCCGCCAGCAGCAGCACACAGGCAAGCAAAGTAAATTTCTTGGGCATATTGAAAGACCTTCTACCTAAAGACTGGGGTTATTCCCTTTATTTTAGCAGCGGGGACAAGAAGCTTCCAATTTCCAGAACGCGCGAGCGCGCTATTGTTGCGGTTTTTTCTTCTTGCCCAAGAGGCCGCCGAGCGCATCTTGCAGGTTCGGTTTCTGATTCTGCTGGCCATTGGCCTTGTTTCCCTTGCCCTGAACAGCCTGTAGCAAAGAATTCTGCAGATCACCGGCCACGGCGCCGCCTAATGCAGGACGGAACACAGGGTTTGATGTCTTGCCCGTGATCAGAAAAGGCAGACCTTTGCTTTGGGCCGATGCAGAGGCCCCAGTAAGGCTTCCCAGCAGATTATTGGCGGACCCGGAAAGCTTGATGAGCATTTTGAAATCGAGAGAGTTATCGCCGGAAATTACGCCATTGCCGGTAACGATGCCGAGCGAGGGCACATCCAGCACAATGTTGTCCGCTTTTATGCCTTCGGGCGCAACCCGCAAGGCCGAGCTGAAGGTTTGGATCAGCGTATCTGTGCCAGATTTGTTGCCAGTGAACGCTGCAATCGCGCCGAGCTTTGAGCCAAGGTTGTAACCGGAAAGATGCGTACCTTCAATTTTGAGCGGACCATCAATCACCAGACGATCCAGCGGGCCAGTTGCATTCAAGTCCATGTTGATGTTGCCACCCTGCAATGAGGCGCCAGCGGGTAGCACCACGCCGAAGGCAGGCAGCAAACCCTCAACATCATTCACTGCCATGTTCTTGCCCACGATCTTCAGATTCGCCAGCGTATCTTCACCTTTGGCGTTGACCGTTCCGCTCGCATTGGTCAGGCTGTTGCCTGTGTGCAGGTTCGCGTTGATTGTGCCTGTATCTGAATCAAGAGCGTAGTCGGATTTGTAATCCAGCGCGACAGGTTCTTTTGCAGGCTGCCCGCCCTTGATCACGCGCAGGTCAGCGGCTTTGGCCTTGCCTTCAGAATGCAGTTTGTGGCCGTCAGACTTAATCTCTCCGTCAAAATCCAGTATGCCGCCAATGCCGGAGCTGGGATCGACAAAGCCGGTGGCCGCCAAATCGGCGTGTTTTAGAGTAATTTTGGCGTCAAGCGGACTCTTGGCTGAGTCAGTGGGATTCAAGGGGCCTGCGGTCCCTTCAAGGTTGAGGGTACCGCCGGCTGGCAATCCCGCAGAGAGTGTAAACGGCATTGCGCTGGTGGCGGAGATGTTATGCGCCACCAGATTTACGTTCTGGTAAATGCTTTCTTTTGCTGCAGAGTGGCCGCTGCTATGGCCCACGCGCACTGTCCCATCGGCGATCTCAAACTTATCAACGGAAACGTCAGGCGAGGATTTTCCGGAAGGCTCAGGCGTGGGATTGGGTTTTGAAGGTTGAGGCGTGGTTTTTGAGGGCTCAGACGATCCGGTTTGCGGTGAAGTGCCCAGCGTGGAGTAATTCCATTTTCCCGCGGCATTCTTCAGCAGCGTGATATCAGGCTTCTGTATGGTCAGCGACGTGACTTTGAGCTGTTTGGAAAAGATCAGCGGCATGAGTTGCACGCCCACTTTTACCGAAGCGGCTTTCAGGAATGGATCTTTGTTAAATGCCGGATCGTCAGCAATGGTGATGTCGCTGGCGGTTGCGCCTCCGCTCAACAGAGAAGCATCCAGCTTACCGATATGCACCTGGCGGTTTAGCGCCGCAGAGATTTTCTTCTCTAGATCAGGGCGGAAGCTATCGACGTTAATAAACAACGGAACGGCGATGATGACGAGCAGAAGCACGACGATGACAATCCCGCAAATTACCAGCAAACGCTTCATACGCAAATGCTATCAGAAAGCAGGCTCAATAGATGTTGTTGACAGTGCAGGTGGTTTGCCGGAGCATGGTTGTATATGACCCCGAAGCAGATTTTGGTGTTGCTGGCATTTGTGCCTCTAGCTGCGCTTGCAGGTCCGAGGAATGTAGCGACGAATTTCCTGAGCACAACAATATTGCTTCAGGCAGCACCACCACAGTCGCCAACTCGCCTGGAAAGCGGCTCTATTTTGTACGCAGAGTTGACCAAAACCGTGGATGCAAAGAAAGCAAAAGTGGGGGATCCAGTTTCTGCCATTCTGACGGCTGATGTTCTGGCACACGGAAAAATCGTCGCCCGCCACGACTCCAAGCTTGTGGGGCATGTCACTGAAGCTCAGGCCCACAGTAAAGACAGCCCTGAGTCACGCCTGGGAATCGTTTTCAATAAGGTCATTACGAAAAATGGGGAAGTTCCAATTCAATCGCTGATTCTGGCAATCCGCCCCGGCGAGCACCCCGTTGTTGAGATACCCAGCGCGCCCGGGTCAATGAGAAGTTCCGCGCAAGGACCAATGCCATCACCGCAGGGATCCAACGCTCCACACAGGGTCACTCCGTCTTTGGACAGTCCGATGAAATCACACGACCGGCAGATTGCGCAGACTGGGCCGACTGACATTGAGGGATTGAGCCTGGATTCCCCAGCAAACGGCGGCCCTCAAGCGATTGTCTCTAAGAAACACACAGTAAAATTGGAAAGCGGCATAAAGATTGAATTGCGCGTTACCGGCCAATAGACTGCGCTGGGCGGTGTGACCGTCTGGTGCTGTCTGATTAGCGGTATCAGGGTTTATCGGTGGTAAGATTCACCGATTTCTCCGCGATCAACTTCTTTACCCGTTCCACAAACTGTTCTGCCGGCATGGTGCCTTCCGCCTGCATCTGTCCGCGAAGGCGCACATTGACCGTGCCTGCTTCGGCTTCTTTGTCGCCGACGATCAGCAGAAACGGAATCTTCTGCGAGGTCAGGTCGCGAATTCTGGCGTTCATTTTTTCGCGCGATCATCGAGAAACGCGCGTATGCCGGCATCTTTTAATTGCTGCTCTACTTTCCTGCCGTATTCGGAATGTCGCTCACTAATGGGAACAATGCCCACCTGAATCGGCGAGAGCCATACAGGAAACGCTCCCGCGTAATGCTCAATCAATACACCGAAGAAGCGCTCCACTGACCCAAACAACGCGCGATGCACCATCACCGGCTGTTTGCGCGTGCCATCTTCCGCTACGTATTCCAGCTTGAATCGCTCAGGCAGGTTGAAATCGAATTGTACGGTTGAGAGTTGCCACAAGCGGCCAATCGCGTCCACCAGCTTGATGTCAATTTTCGGCCCGTAAAAAGCCGCTTCGCCAACAATCGTCTTATAAGGAATGTTCAGCTGTTTTAGCACTTTTTCCAGCGAGTTGATGGCCCGGTTCCAGTTCTCCTCGCCTCCGACAAAACTTTTCTTGTCCGTGGGGTCCCAGATGCTCAGCTCCACCTGATATTCATCGAATCCGAAAGTCTTGAGCACGGCCAAGGCAAACTCAATGCAGCCGGCAATCTCGTCTTCAATCTGTTCCGGCGTGCAAAAGATGTGCGCGTCATCCTGGGTAAAGCCGCGGACGCGCAGCAGGCCATGCATCACGCCGGAGCGTTCGTAGCGATACACCGTGCCCAACTCGCCCAGACGCACCGGCAGATCGCGATATGACTTCAGCGAGTCCGCATAAATAAGGATGTGCCCGGGGCAGTTCATGGGCTTCATGCGATATTCCGCGTCGTCCAGTTCCATGGGCGTGAACATGTTTTGCGCGTAATAGCCCTCATGCCCGCTGGTCTTCCACAGGTTCACGCGGAAAACGTGCGGCGTATAGACCAGCGAGTACCCGCGCTTGAGATACTCATCGCGCATCCAGTCTTCCATTTCCTTGCGGATAAGGCCGCCCTTGGGATGCCAAAAAATCAGTCCCGGACCCGCGAGTTCCTGAATACTAAACAGATCAAGCTGCTTGCCCAGCACGCGATGGTCGCGCTTTTTGGCTTCTTCTATGGCGTGCAAATGCTGTTCAAGATCTTTCTTGTTGAAGAATGACGTGCCATAAATGCGTTGGAGCTGCGGGTTCTTTTCGTCGCCCAGCCAGTAAGCGCCCGCGATGCTCGTCAGCTTGAAAGCCTTGATCCTGCCCGTGGAAGGCACATGTGGACCACGGCAGAAGTCCACGAACTTGCCGTTGCGATACGTGGAAATAGGTTCGCCCTGTTTGGTGAACTGCTCAATGAAGTGGACCTTCATGAAGTCGCCTTCAGCGCGGAAGCGTGCCAGCCCTTCATTGCGCGGGATGAATTCACGCTCAAATTTTTCGTCGCGCGCGGCCACTTCGGTCATGCGCTTCTCGATCTTTTCCAGGTCTTCCGGCGTGAAAGGCGTAGGACGGAAGAAGTCATAAAAGAATCCGGTATCGGTGGGCGGGCCGTGGCCCAGCTTGGTTTCAGGAAACAGCTCAAGCACGGCCGTCGCCAGCAGATGGGCGGAAGAGTGGCGATAGACGTACAACGCTTCGGGATCGCGGTCCGTGAGCAGGCGCAGGTTAACGTCTTGCTCCAAAGGCTTGCTGAGATCGGCAAACTCCCAGCTATCTTTGGACTGCGGAGCGTGCATGCTGGCGGGAGTCTTCTCTGCGTCACTTACAGCTTGCTGCCCTGCTGCGCCGATCTGCGCTGTGGCTGGTTGCTGGCTGCTGATTGCTGACGGCTTGATTTTTGCCACCAGCGCTGCATCCGCCAGCCGAGGACTGATGGAGCGGGCAATATCGAGAGGCGTGGTGCCGCTGGGAACTTCTTTTTTGCTTCCGTCAGGAAGCGTGACTTGAATGCTTTGGGCCATAAAAAGTGTTGTGGCACAGCCGCTTTCGACCGTGGCAGATGATCTTTCAGTCTAGCGAAGCGGGAAACAAAGGGTCAAACGGTGTGCCAGCTATAATTGGCGCTTTCGGAACTTCTTACATTTGTTATGCGTCTTAGCGGCAAAGTTGCAATCATCACCGGAGGCGGTAGCGGCATTGGCAAAGCCATTGCCATGGCGTTTGTGCGCGAAGGCGCAAAAGTTGTAATCGCCGGGCGCGACGGTAGGAGGCTTGATCGTGCTGCAGCGGAGATTGGCCCGGATTGTCTGGCGGTGAGCGCCGATGTGAGCAACGCCGCGAGCATGGAGAAACTGGTATCCGCTACGGTGGACAGATTCAGACACATCAACATCCTCGTGAATAATGCGGCGGTTCTGCTGCCGGGAACAGCGGAATCACTCAGCGAAGAAGATTTTGACCAGACCTTTGACATCAATGTGAAAGGCCTGTGGTTGACGTCTCGCGCGGTGCTGCCGCACATGCGCGTGGCCGGTGGCGGATCGATTGTGAATATTGGTTCAGTGCTGAGCATGGTGGGAGCGCGGAACCGCGTGGCATATTCCGCTTCAAAAGGCGCGGTGATGGCTATGACGAAGGCGATGGCGCTGGACCATGCGGCGGAAAAGATCCGCGTGAACTGCATCGCTCCGGGGATTGTCGAAACCGAAATGGTAGCCAGGTTCAGCACGGACGAAAACGCGCGCAAGCAGCGTGTGGCCCTGCATCCGATGGGAAGGTTTGGCCAGCCTGCGGAGATAGCGAGCGCGGCGGTCTTCCTGGCCAGCGACGAATCAGCGTGGACAACCGGCAGCGTGATTACAGTGGATGGCGGCTACAGCGCACAGTGATTTCTCAGGTAGGAAAAAGGGGCACAGGAGCGAAGACGAAGATGGATCGATCAGCAAAACGGGAAGAGCTCCTAGAGATGAATCTGCCCACGGCAGACGTGATGCAGTTAGAGTCGCTCGCTCGGCCGCATCTCTCGCAGATGGCGTATGACTATGTGCGGTCCGGCGGAGCAGACGAGATCACCATGCGGGAAAATCGCGCGGGCTTTGAGCGCCTGAAACTCTCGCCCAGCGTGCTGGTGGATGTCTCAAAGATCGATACGCGCGTAAATCTTTTTGGCGGCGAGTTTGAATCGCCTATCCTGCTGGCGCCGGTTGCCTACCATCGGCTGTACCATGCCGAAGGCGAAATCGGCACGGCGCAGGGCGCGAGCGCGGCGGGCGCGGGATTTGTCATCAGCACGTTCACCACAACCGCCATTGATGAGATTGCCCGCAACACGAAACGCCCAATCTGGTTCCAGCTTTATGTACAGCGCGACCGGGAATTCACAAAAGATATGGTGCAGCGGGCGGTGGCATCAGGCTGCAAGGCCGTATGCCTAACGGTGGACACGCCGGTGCTGGGCAATCGCTATGGCCAGTTGTCCTTCGGGCTGCCAAAGGAACTTGAGTGCGTACACATGCGCGGCCTTATTACGCTGTCAGGGCCGGGCGTTAGTCAAGCAACCCAGGGCCACAAGACGCAGCGCGCCGGCATTTACGACACGATTTTTGATCCATCATTCAACTGGAGCGACTTGGAATGGCTGCGCTCCGTTGCGGGGGTGCCGGTGATCCTGAAAGGCGTGCTCTCAGCGGAAGATGGCAAGCGTGCGGTGGAGCGTGGCGCCGATGGCGTGATCGTCTCCAATCACGGAGGCCGCAACCTGGATACTGTTCCAGCGACAATTGACGCATTGCCACGCGTGGTGGAAGCCGTGGCGGGACGAATCCCAGTGATGCTGGATAGCGGCATACGTCGCGGAACGGATGTGCTGATGGCGCTGGCGCTGGGCGCGAAGGCTGTGTTCATCGGACGGCCCTATATTTATGGCCTGGCTGCCGGCGGAGGTAAAGGGGTGGAGCGCGTGATCACGATTCTGCGCGACGAGTTGGAACGCGCCATGGCATTGACGGGAAGAAGATCGATTGCGGAAATCGATGCTACGGTATTGTGGCATGAGCAGGGAAGCCGCTCGAAGGGATTGTGAATCTAGAGAGGCTACTAGCTCAAGAAGCAAGCTTGCGGTTTTCCATATTGTGAAGCTTAACAGCAAGCACAAGGTCCATGGTCCTACTCGCGCGCTGGTCTGCCCATTCACGCCAAAATCGGGAGCGAATAGGGGCCCTGAAATGCGCGCTCGCTAACGGCCGTCGGCATGACGCGCTTTAAGCCGGATAAAGCGCTTTAAGCCCGATTACGCGCTTAAAAAAAATTGACCTGGAAATGCTCTAGCTGGCGGCCTTCATGCGGCATTCATCACACTGGCAGATTTCGCGCAGGTAATCCCAGGAATAAATGCCGCTGGCGTGGCCATCATTCCAGGCGATATTGAGCGCGTACCGGCCCACCGGCTTCACTTCCTTGGGCTTGGCCGGTTCCTTATACATTGGCAGCAAACTGGCGGCTTGCTTGGCGGGTTCGCCAAGGCTGCGATGGTGGTTGGCGCGCTCTTCGTTGCATGTGGCGCAGGGGCATGCGTCGCGCAGCCATTGAAAGCCGAAGTGCGTGTGATGGCCGTCGTCCCACTCGATGTCCATTCCCGTACCCGTGGTGACGTTGACTTTGACGGATTTGGGATTGATCACGGCCATATGGACAGTATACAGAGCCTTATTTAGAGAGCCACACGACGGGATTTGTCTTGACGCCGTGGCGAACAAATGGTAAATTTTGGGATTCGCTCCAGAGCGAAAAGTAGTGTGTTGAACGATCTCTGACATAAGAAGCCGCTAGATCCTAGCTCCTGGCTACCAGCAAGGGCTTACGCCCCTCTGCCGATTGGGTCTGGGTTTGGGTGGCCCAAGGGTGACCCAAGCGTCACGCAAGCGTCGCCCATGGGCCAAGCAGGCGTCGATTCGCGTAAGTATCTTCATTTGCAGCAAAAGTAAAAAAAATGGGGGAGGGTGGGGAAATCGCCTGAATCGCGCGTGATCGTCGTAATTGGAAAAGCAAAACTCCACCACAGAGGACGCGGAGGAAGCCCTAGGATGGTCTATGGAATGGAACTCAGGGGGACCGGAAACTCCGCAGCCAGTCCTCTATGTGCAGTAGAACAGCCGTGCTGGAAGGATGTTACGCGGTTCGTATTCCTGGTCAATCTGGTGGAAGTGGCTTCTCAGGTATGGCAACACCGCGCGCGTGAATTGATAGACCAAGGCGGCACCGCCGGGATTAAGCGCTTCTCGCGATTCACGCATGATCTTCTCTCGCAGTTCCACCGGCATGGTGGTATAGGGAATTCCGGAGATGATGTAGTCTGCGCCATCCAGTTTCAGGCGGTCCAATTCTTTTTGCACCGTTTCTGCCGAGCCGTGAACGACATGGAGCCTGGGATCGGGGAACGCGCGAGCAAGATAGTTGACGAAATCTTCGTTCATTTCAAAGACGACCAAGCGGGCTTCCGGTGACATCCGGGAGAGAATATGCGCTGTGATGGTTCCAACGCCCGGCCCATATTCGACAATGGTGCGGGCGCGCTTCCAGTCAACCCGGCTGAGCAGGCGGTCGATCAGAAAACGGGAGCTCGGAATCAGTGAGCCCAGCATTCTGGGATGTTGGAGAAAATTTTTCGCAAATAACAGTGTTTCTTCACTGCGCGATGGCTTGGAAAGCATGCTGTTGATTAAGTCCTTCAAAAAGAGGGGCTCTTGCCGCGAGTTAACCATACTCGCCTCATCTGTGAGATGTAAAGCGAAGCCGGAGGGAGGTACTGGGCTGGATTATTCTTGACGAAAGCCGGCCTGCCGAAGCTTACAGCTTTTATTCAGTCCAAATGAGATAAATCCCACATTGCCGGACGATTCATTCCGGAATAAAATCACTGAAGTCAGCCAAAATCAGGAACTCAATTGAATCTGGTTCGTGCCATCTATCCCGGCTCATTTGATCCGCTCACCAACGGTCATCTTGACCTGATTGAACGCGGCAGCAAGATTTTTGATGAACTGATCGTCTCGATCCTGCGCAACTCAGAGAAAGATCCGCTGTTCACGCTTGAAGAGCGCCGGCAGATGCTGGAAGAGATGGTCAAGCAGTACGAAAACGTGCGCGTGGAAACATTTGAAGGCCTGTTGGTTGATTACGCCATGCAGAAGAAAGCCAAGGCGGTGCTGCGCGGCATTCGCGCTATCAGCGATTACGAGTATGAGTTGCAGATGGCCCTGATGAACCGCAAACTGCAGCCACAACTGGAAACCGTGTTTATGATGCCCGCGGAAGCTTATTCCTACTTAAGTTCGCGGCTGGTCAAAGAGATTTTTCGCCTTGGCGGTTCCGTGCGCGGGCTGGTGCCGGAACTGGTGGAACAACGTCTGCGGGAAAAATTCCATGGCACCGCAGCCACAATTTAAAAGAGGTAAAAATGGCGACGCTTCCGGCAGTAAAGCAGTTTAGTGACCGCGTTAACCGCATTGAAATTTCCGCCACCATGGCGGTGGTTGCAGAAGCGGCGCAGCTCAAGTCCAACGGGGCTGATCTGGTGGAGTTCGGCGCGGGCGAGCCGCACTTTCCCACGCCGCAGCACATCAAGGACGCGGCCATCGCCGCCATCAACAACAATTGCACGCGTTATACGGCTGTGGCCGGCATACAGGAGTTGCGCACAGCAATTGTCCGCCGCCACGCTGCCGATTTCGGTTCCATGTACCACCCCAGTGAATGCATGGTTTCCACCGGAGGAAAACTTGCCCTGTTCAATACGCTCCAGGTGCTGGTGGACCACGGCGATGAAGTCATTGTCCCGGTGCCTTACTGGGTTTCATTCAAAGACATTATTGAGTACGCGGGAGGAAAATGCGTTTTTGTCGAAACGGACGAGACAGATAATTTCCGGCTTACGCCAGAGATGATTGAGCGCCAGATCACACCGCGGACGCGGGCCATCATCATCAATACGCCAAACAATCCCAGCGGTGCGGTGCTTGCCCCGGCCGATTTCGCAGCCATTCTGCGGATGGCGCATAAGCGCGGTATTTATGTCATTGCCGATGAATGCTACGTCTACCTGAATTTTACGGAACGGCGATTCTCCGCCGGTGCAGTCACAGATGCAAAGCAGCATTTGGTCATTGTGGGCTCGCTTTCCAAGACATACGCCATGACGGGCTGGCGATTGGGATATGCCATGGCTCCGTCCCCGATCATCAACGCCATGACCAAGCTGCAGAGCCAGAGCACTTCCAGCACGGCGCATATGGTTCAGATGGCTGGCCTGGCCGCTGTTACCGGGCCGCAGGATTGCGTAGAAAAGATGAAGAAGGATTACGTCCAGCTGCGCGATCTCACGCTAGGTCATCTCAGCCTGATTCCGGACGTGACCTGCGTAAAGCCGGAAGGGGCGTTTTACGTTTATCCCAACGTCTCGGCCTATTTCGGCAAATCCGGAGTCAATTCGGCTGCCGACGTGGCCAAGCGCCTGCTCCATGAGGCCCATGTTGTTGCCGTTCCGGGCGAGGCTTTTGGAACGCGCGAGCATATTCGCCTGTCATACGCAACCGCGCCCACCGAGATTGAGCGCGGCCTGGAGCGCATGCAGGAGTGGTTCGGCAAGCTGTAGACCGGGCTGGGTTTAGTTTTAGATAGCCGGACGTCTGAGTTGCCTTCATTGCTAACACAATGAACGTCTTTATTCGTTCCGCTCATCCAGGAGTAAAGTCCTGGGCTGGGGCCCGGGCGGTTTCGCAAGCGAACCGCTAGACGCTGATACTCAGCAGCTTGGGTCGACGACCCAAGCTGCTGGACAACACCCAGCCTGTTTTGCGAGTCTAAGATTTTCAAGGTTCCATCGCCACCGGCCGCCAAAACTCGCATGCCTGAACTTTACCCACTATTGTTGCAACCGCAGTTTCACGAGCGCGTCTGGGGCATCCGAGACCTGAAACCGTTCTATACACGCGAAGTTACGGGCGGTCCAATTGGCGAAGCGTGGCTTACCGGCGACAAGTGTACGGTTGTCAATGGGCCACTTGCCGGCCGGACTCTAGCCGACCTAGCACAAAAATTCGGCAAGCAGTTTCTGGGCGACGCAGTCAGGGATGCAAGCCGCTTTCCGCTATTGATCAAATTTCTCTTTCCCACGGAAAAGCTTTCCGTGCAGGTACATCCGGACGACGAGAGCGCCGCCAAAGTCGGTCAACCCTGCGGCAAAACGGAATGCTGGTATGTATTGCAGGCCGACCGCGGAGCCCAAATAGGACTAGGGTTGAAACCGGGAACAAGCAAGGCGGAAGTCGAAGCCGCGATCCGGGAAAACCGAATGGAGCCTCTGCTGAATTGGATTGACGTCCATGAAGGCGACATGATCTACGTGGATGCGGGCACAGTCCATGCCATTGGCGGGGGCGCGGTGATCGTAGAAACGCAGCAAAACTCTGATACCACCTACCGGCTCTATGATTATGGCCGTCCGCGTGAGCTACATATTGAAGACGGTCTGCGCGTGACCAAAGAACAGACGCATGCCGGCAAAGCGGTTGCCGGGCAGCCACACATTGACCACGGCAAAGAGCAGGTCAATCTTGTGACCTCGCCGTGCTTCATCGTCGATCATTTCAAGATGAAGCGACCGTGGGAATTTCGGCGTCCACGACATGCCAGGAACAGCGTATGGTGCCTGGTCGCCGCGCGGGGATGCGGCCTAATTGAGAGTGAAGGCGCGGCCCCAGTAACCTTTACGAGCGGAGAAGCGATTGTTATTCCAGCGGCGGTGGAAAAATTCCTGCTGAAGCCGCAGTGGGAGCTGGAATTTCTCTGCGCCTCGCTTCCAGTCGAAAGAGTTGAACAGCCGGCCACTGTATTATTAGAAAAGAGTTTCTCAACGCTTCAGCGTTGAGCGAGAAAGCCGATTGTTGCGGCAGGTTGAAAACATCGGGCTTCTGCCCTGCGGGTGCGTGTGAGCAAACAGCCATTTTATCCAGTGATTCTTGCCGGCGGCAGCGGTACGCGCTTCTGGCCGCGAAGCCGTCGCAAGCAGGCCAAGCAGGTACTGGCGCTTGATGGCAAACAGACAATGATCCAGAAAACCATGGAGCGGCTGCTTCCGATGGGTACAGAGAAAGATTTTTGGGTCATCACAAATGAGTTTCTCGCCGAAGAAATTCAGCGGCAGTTGCCGGCAATTCCTCCGCGCCAGGTAGTTACAGAGCCTGAGGCCCGCAATACAGCGCCTGCAATCGGCCTGGCGGCCTTTCTGCTGGAAAGGATCTCTCCTAACGCTGTGATTGGCATGTTTCCCGCAGATCACGTGATCGGCGACGAGAAAAAGTTTCGCAAGGTGCTTCAACGCGCCATTGAGATCGCCAGTCGCGAGGACCACATCGTGGTGATGGGAGTGCAGCCTTCCCGCGCAGAAACCGGCTACGGCTACATTGAGACCGGAGAAAAGCTTGAGTCAGAGCTGTTCCACGTAAAACGCTTCACGGAAAAACCGAACCAGCAGCGTGCGGAAGGGTTTCTTACTGCCGGCAATTACTACTGGAACAGCGGAATCTTTGTGTGGAGCGCTCGAACGCTTACCCGGGCTTTGCGGGAGCACCTATCGGAAACAACGCCCTACCTTGAACAAATTGCTGCGGCATGGGGAACCAAGGATTTCGATAAGACGTTTGCACAGCTTTATCCCAAGTGCGAAAACATCAGCATTGATTATGCCGTCCTGGAGCCGCGTTCAGCCAAGGGCGAGCATTCGTCCAACCTTTTTTGCCTGCGCGCCGACTTTGGCTGGAACGATCTTGGCTCATGGGCGGCTTTATATGAACATCATGCGGCTTTGCAGAAGGAAGATGAAACGAACGTGCTGCATGGCAAAAATTCCTTTGTGTTGAATGCTACCGGCAACTATGTTTATGCGCCCGAAAAGTTTGTGGCAACGGTGGGTGTCCACAATCTGGTAGTGGTGGAAACTAAAGATGCAATTCTGGTGACCACGCGGGAGCATTCCCAGGACGTTGGCAAAATTGTGAAATACTTGAGTGAAAAGAAATTGACTGAGCTGATCTAGAGAGGATGAATGGCCGCTGAGGACATTAAGTTTGGTACGGATGGATGGCGTGGCGTTATTGCCGAAGACTATACCTTTGAAAATGTTCGCCGCGTTGCCGGAGCCATTGCCGCTTACGTCTTAAAAAATGAAGATCCCAGCCGCGGGCTGGTTATCGGCTATGACACACGCTATGGCTCGCGCCGTTTTGCCCAGGCCACCGCGGAAGTGCTGGCCGCCGCAGGCATTTCCATCAAGCTCTCAAACGATTACACCCCTACGCCAGCGCTCTCCTATGCCGTAAGGAGACTGAAAACCGCCGGTGGCGTGATGATCACCTCCAGCCACAATCCGTGGGATTGGAATGGCGTGAAGTTCAAAGCTACCTATGGCGGGTCGGCAACACCTGCAATCATCAAGCAGATTGAAGGATACGTCCGTGAAGAGGCCATGCCGAAAGGCAAAGCAGGCAAGGTGGAAGAAGCAGACTTCAAAACGCCCTACATCGAGGCAATTTGCAAATTTGCCGATTTGGACAAGATCGCCAAAGCCAATTTTAAGTTTGCCATCGATTGCATGTACGGCGCGGGACGGAACGTACTCGCAGATATTTTCCAGAAGCGCGGAATCCAGCATGTGCAAATTCGTAGTGAGGTAAATCCGCTTTTCCCCGGAATCAACCCTGAGCCAATTGAGCCGCATGTGCGAGCAGCGCAGGAGATTGTAGTCAAAGAAAAATGCCATGCAGCTTTTATCACTGATGGCGATGCCGATCGCATCGGCGCGGCCGCTGAAGATGGAAGTTTTGTGGATTCACACAAGATCTTTTCCATCCTGCTGCAATGGGTGGTAACGCGCCATCAGGATTGGCCGGGCGACGTGGCGCGCGCGTTTAATACCACGCGCATGCTCGATCGTATTGCGGCAAAGCATGGACGCACGCTGCTGGAATGTGGCATCGGCTTCAAATATATCTGCGATCTTATGCTGGAAAGGCAGATAGTCATTGGCGGTGAAGAATCCGGGGGCATCGGTTTCCAGCGCCATCTGCCTGAGCGCGATGGGCTGCTCAACGCCCTTTTACTCGCCAACGTGATGGCTGATGAGGGCAAGAGCCTGGGCCAGCTTGTGGCAGCACTGCAATCCGAGTACGGTCCGCATTATTATGCGCGGCGCGACTTGCGTATTCCGAATGATGTGAAAGACGCGGCCATCTCCCGGGCCGGAAGTGGTGAAACAACGTCACTTGGGCGCTACAAAGTATTGCGCAAAGAAAATCTCGACGGCATCAAGTTCTTCCTTGACGCTCCTATCAAAGACAAAGGGGCTGACGCATGGGTGTTGCTGCGGTCTTCCGGCACGGAGCCCCTGATGCGTATCTATGTGGAAGCCTCTTCGCCGGAACTGGTACAGGAAATTCTTGAGGAAGCAGTGGCCTTTGTTGACAACAAGGTCCCGGCAGCAACACGCTGAGACTCAAACGGTTGCCTTGCGCCGGCGTAAAAATGTTGCAACCCATCAGCTCTCTTCATCACCCAATTGGTTAGATGGCGAACTCCAAAAAACCAGGGAGAGCTGCGCGTGTGCTGGCGTGGGTCTTTCTGTGTACCACGCTGGGTTTTGCAGGCGCGCTGGCTTGGACGTGGATCTTTGTCACCAAACTGGCGCTCAAACCTCTGCCTGATCCGTCGCTGCCGGCAAAAATGCAAGTAAGTTCCGGCCCGGCATCGCCATTGCAAATGCAATATCAACTGAATATGCCCGGACGAGGCGAGATTTTTCCCGCGCTTGCTGCCGCGCACGCCGCCGATTACTGGCCTGTGGCAGTTCTAAGCATTGCCAACACGTCAGACAAAGCGGTTTTGCAGATCATCTCGTCGCAAGTCCGAGGATGGAGCGCAGAGCTGCGCCAGACCGCCGTGATCGGGCCGCATGAAGTGCGGACTTTCAATCTCGATCCTGAGTTGCTGCCCAAGGCATACGAGAATGGCGAAATTCATCCCGCTACGCTGGTTGTTGAAGTTCAGGACCCCGCAACCGGACACACGTTTGCGCAGCAGCGTGCGGTGCTTATCCATAGCGCTTCTGATTTTTTCTGGGGAAGAAAATTTGCCAATGCGCAGTTGCTGGCCCGGTGGGTAACCCCGCATGACGAAAAAGTCCTGCAGTTGGTAGCGCGAGCTGAGCGCCTGGTTCCCGGCGGTCGTATGCGCGGTTATAACCTTGTGCCCGGAGTTGATTTGACCCATCAAGTACGTGCGCAAGCTGCCGCAATTTTTGCAGCCATGCGCCGATCAGGAATCAGCTACGTGAGCAGTATTTATACCTTTGGAAATTATCCTGACGAAACGGAGCGCATCCGCCTGCCCAGAGAGACGCTGGAGCTTAGCAACGCCAATTGCATTGACGTGAGCGTAGCCTTTGCTTCTGCCGTAGAAAACCTCGGGATGAAGCCAGTCATCGTGATTGTGCCCGGCCATGCGTTTACGGGAGTGCGACTCGGGCCGAACTCGCCGGACTTTCTTTATCTTGATTTAACTGTGCTGCCACGCGGTACGTTTTCCGCGGCAATCGCCCGCGCTCAGGCGTGGCTTAAGAAGACTCCGCAGAATGAGGTCCTCACCGTCGATATCGGCGCTGCTCGTGCGCTGGGTGTTTATCCCATGCCTGTTTCCGGCGACACAAAACAGGAAGAGACGGCTGCACAATTATGGACGCGCTAATCATTGGCGGTGGAATTGCCGGATTGACTGCCGCCCGCCATCTTACCGAGGCCGGGCTCGACGTCACGCTGCTGGAAGCGCGCGACCGCCTTGGTGGCCGTATCTACACTCACTTCACGGCAGAATTTCCAGTGGAACTGGGAGCCGAGTTTGTGCATGGGCGTCCCGAGGAAATTCTTGCGCTTGCAGCGGAGGGTGCGGCGCCGCTGGTCCCGGTACAGGGCAACTTTCGCCGGAAGATGAATGGCAAGTGGCTGAAGCGGGCCGTCTGATGGAGAAAGTTGACAAGCTTTTTTCCAAACTGCCCACCAAAGAGCCCGATGAATCATTTCAGTACTATCTTGATCGCAGCGGAGAAGATGAAGACGTAAAACAGCAGGCTCTCAAATATGTGGAAGGCTTCCATGCCGCCGATCCATCGCTTATTAGCTCCCGTTCTCTGCGGCGGGACAGTGAAGCTGAAGAAGCTATCAAGGGGAACCATCAATACCGGATTGCCAGCGGCTATGAAAGTCTTGTGCAAACCGTGGCAGACCGAATCGATCGTAAACTTTGCAACATTGTTCTCAACACTCCGATTCACAAAATTACATGGCGTCCGGGAGAAGTCATTGCTCACGCTGCGGGAGCGGAATATCAGGGTCTACGGGCTATTGTTACACTTCCGCTCGGCGTGCTGAAATCAAACAGCGTTATTTTTTCTCCTGCCTTGCCGGAAAAGCAGAATGCCATGGGCTTTCTGAAAATGGGCCCAGTGATCCGTGTGAGCCTGTGTTTTCAGGAAAAATTCTGGGAGCATGATGCTGAACTAGATGATCTGAGCTTTCTGTTTACTGACGATCCTGAATTTCCAACCTGGTGGACAAGTAATGCTCTCCCTTATCCCATGCTTACTGGTTGGGCTGCAGGGCCGAATGCAGGTGCACACACCGGGCGCAGCAAGGATGAAATCATCCAGAGCGCGGTGCAGTCGCTGGCCCGGATTATGAAGATTGCTGAACCTGAGCTTCGCAAGCGGATGACGGGATCATTTACTCATGACTGGCAGACGGATCCATTCTCACGTGGCGCCTATAGCTATACAACGGTGGGAGGCATGGAAGCTGCAAAGACTCTTGCAGCGCCAGTTGCAAACACGCTCTCCTTTGCCGGAGAAGCTACCAATAGCGACGGCTACAGCGGCACCGTTCACGGAGCCATAGCTACAGGGTTGCGCGCAGCAAAAGAGCTGCTTCAGTCGGCGGGAAGCAGTCCGCGAATCTCATCT
This sequence comes from Terriglobia bacterium, assembly GCA_963831465.1. Taxonomy (GTDB): domain Bacteria; phylum Acidobacteriota; class Terriglobia; order Terriglobales; family Acidobacteriaceae; genus Angelobacter. The sequence continues at coordinate 220,491 of CAWHQH010000032.1, forward strand.
TAAAAGGCTGCACAATAAAAATGTCGACCTGGTTATGTTAGATCCAGCATCGTCTGAGTTTATGGCACATCCAGCAAGCAGATCGTTGATTGTTTCAAAGAACCCGGGAAATGAGCTTCAGAAAAAATCCCAAGAGCAGGAGGCAGAAGCCGCCGACAAAAAGCCGCGCCATCCATGTCCTCCCGTTGCCTTTGGCCACAAACGAAAGGAAGAGCGCGATACACCACATGAGTAGAGCAAGCTTGAGTATCACTGGCGCGGATTATACATCCAGCGATCACTCGAAGCTGCGGCAAAGAAAGGCAGCTCACGCGGAGCAATGCTGGTTTCTTAAAGGGGATGCTTAGTCGGTGCGCGGCGTCCAGGTTTTGCCGCCGTCGGAGCTGGCCCATGTCTGGTTGTCAGAAGTCTTGACCTGTACGCTCATGGTTCCAGCAATAATGCTGACTATCGTGCCACTGGCTTTATCGCCTAGCTTTATTGTGTCCCAGGTCTGGCCGCCATCGCGTGAATGGATCAATGAAGCATGGCTGCCACCGGCCCAAACGTCATTTCCACGGGCATTTACAAAGGAAAATTCCATGGTGTTGCTGGCGACGGGGTAAACGTCTTCCCATTGAGATGGGCCGCTAGACTTCATCAGCTTGCCATTCATCACCTTCCATGTTGCCGGGGTAGCGTCAGCCTTATGAAGCGATGGGGCCATGGCACTAGCGCTCAGCGAACTGGAAGCGGCGAAACTGTCAGCGTCTGCCCTTGCAGGCGCGGCGGACAACTCAGCGGGCTGATTTTTTTCTATGGCTCCGCTGAACATTCCCGGGCCTCCCAAAGCGCTGCTGCTGAGCGCGCCCGCGCGGAGAACTGGAGCCCTTACCGGAGAATGTAACCCCAGAGTATGCGCTGTGGATTGCACGATCTTGCAGACGGTGCAGCCCAGATGCTGGGGCGACGGAGCCGGTGTCAGCAGGCGAACATTCGATTTGCCGGCAGCATTCGTGGGGAGATCAGCGAATATTGTGATCTTATTGTTAGCCGTATTAAAAGCTGTATTGGTAACGCCAAGTTGCGGCAGCGGAGCAGGAGGCAAGTTATTTCCCTGACTCTCGACCATGATTTTGTCAGGACCGTTTGAGTTGAAGAAATTGGTATTGACGTAATCCTTCTTTGGCAAGGCGGCTATAAGGACAGGAGCCTTTGCGGCTGTGGCCGGAGCAGACGTTCTTACAGGGGCGAGACTTTTTGCTGCTCTGGCTCTTGCGGAATCTTCCAGCTTTGCGTGGGTTTCATTGGCTGACGTAGCCAAATCCGATTGTGCGGAACTTAGTCGCGCGTCTGCTTGCTGTGTTGGTGCAGCTGCTTTAGATTCGACAGACGCAGCTTGATCGCCCACGGTAGCTTTTGCCTGTTGCGTTTCTTGCGCAGGTTGCGAAATCGGCAGGTTCGCCGGATTATTCGTCGTCGCACTCTGTGACTGCTGGGGATGTCTTTGTGGAAGCTGAATCACCATGAAGGCAATAACCGCCATGGCAGCCACGGACGCCGCCATGCCAAAAACCGGGGTAAACATCCGTCGCCAGCGGGGAACCCGGGCGGACGTAAGAACGGTTTGCGTGTCCGGCTGAACCATCAGCGCCTGGCTAAGCGCCACGACTTCGCGACAGGGCTCGCACACGGCAAGGTGCGCAACTACAGTGTCGCCCTCCGAAGGGGGCAGGGACTGCTCCATATAGGCGGTGAGCGTATCAGCATCGGGATGCGCCTGGGTTTCGCCCGGTCGAGTCACGGCGAGCCTCTGGCGCAACAAGTTTGGTAATTCAGGCATTGCTAATCTGATCCCTTATCCTGTTGGAACGCAGCAGGACGATTTTCTTGCAGTTTTCTGGTTACATCCACTTGTAAATAACGCACATCCGCCTCTAGGGTCTCTTCCGCCTGCACCCGATTCATGCCCCTTGAAACCAGCCCAGCCAAGACCTGCTTTCTCAAGACCTTAAGCAGCTTTTCCAGCCTGCGGCTGATGGTGGACTCATGCACCCCCACCATGCGGCCGATCTCGGTCAGCGTGCGGTCGTCCAGGTAATACGATCCCAGTACCAGCCGGTCTTCGCTGCTTAGCAGGCCAAGAGCTTCGTCCAGGGCTGCCCCCAGGCGGCTATCCAGCGGGCTGCTGGGCTGAGACGAGGGCGCTGCGGAAAACTGTACCCCTTCTTCCGCCTGTTCTTCAAGGCTTACCAGGCGCTTGGTCTTGCGGTAACGATTGACAAATTCCTGGGCCAGCACCGTGCGTAACCAGCCCTCCAGACTTCCTCGGCCCATATAAAAATTCAGCCGGGAAACCCGACGCCCTTCCTTTTCAGAGGTGCCGTATAGATCGGCATAAAGGGAATCGGCCAGATCGCGCGCGCTGGAGTCTTCCTTGGTGATGCCGCGCGCAATATCATAGAGTTTTTCGCGAAATCGCGTAAGAAAGGCCTGCCAGGCCGCATCGTGACCGGCAGCGCAGGCGCGGGCCAACGCCAGTTCTTCCAGCTTCAGGTCGCGCCAGAATTCAAGCTTCTGCTGCGGAGATGCTTGTGGCACGTACTTGACCGCTACCTGTTCCAGCACCACGCCAAAAGCTTGCAGGGTCAGGCCATAGCGCTCGCCTCCGCTCTTCTCAAAGAGAACGCGCAGAGAGAGTGCGTTTGCTTCAGCCGGCCTGGGCCCAGAGCTCATAGTTCGGATAGTACCAATTTTAGCCGCAAAAATGATCTCAATTTACATCCTTAGAGTGAAAACAAGGGCCCTGGCTGCGAAAGGGACTTGATATGCAGCGCTCTTTTCTGTCTATGCTGGCGGTTCTTTTAAGTGGACTTGCTGCCATCTCAGCAGCCTTTGCCGAAGATTCAGGAAGCCTGCCTGGCGCAGCAAACAAAATCCTTGCGCCAATCATGCATGGCGATTTAACAATGTTTACTTTGCATTTACCTGTTAAAGAAACGGGCCAGCTTTCGCCGGCCCGGATCAATTTTGCTCAATGCATTGTTTACTCGGCAGCCATCTCTTCGGCTTCGCCTTCCTGGCGCAGAAGTTCCAGCGCACGCTCTGCTTCGGCGTATGCCTGGGAAACTTCTTCCTGCACCTTGGCGGCAGCCTGCTCGAGTTCCGGAGCCAGCTTCACGTTGCGATAGTGGTCCATGCCCGTGCCGGCCGGAATCAAGCGGCCCACGATCACGTTTTCCTTGAGTCCGCGCAGGTGGTCCACAGCGCCCTGGATTGAGGCTTCTGTGAGCACCCTGGTGGTCTCCTGGAATGACGCCGCGGAGATGAATGACTCGGTTGAGAGTGACGCTTTCGTGATGCCCAGCAGCAGCGGACGGCCCGTTGCCGGACGGCCACCGTTGGCGATCACGCGGTTGTTCTCCTCGGTAAAGCGGAACTTATCAATCTGCTGTTCCAGCAGGAACGTGGTGTCACCCACATCCTCCACTTTCACCCAGCGCATCATCTGGCGGACAATCACTTCAATGTGCTTGTCGCTGATGGTGACGCCTTGCAGACGGTAGACTTCCTGGATCTCATTCACCAGGTAAGACTGCAGTTCCTTCTCGCCGAGTACGGCCAGAATGTCGTGCGGGTTCAGCGGCCCGTCCATCAGCGGTTCACCCGCCCGGACGCGCTCGCTTTCCTGCACGTTAATGTGGACGCCCTTCGGCACCGAGTATTCCTTCTCCGTGCCGTTGTCGGCCACCACGTAGATTTTGCGCTGGCCTTTTGAGACCTCGCCGAATTTCACCACGCCATCAATTTCGCTGATGATGGCGGTTTCACGCGGCTTGCGGGCCTCAAACAATTCAACCACGCGCGGCAGACCACCGGTAATGTCCTTGGTCTTGGTGGTTTCGCGCGGGATCTTCGCCAGCACGTCGCCCGGATGAACCTCATCACCATCCTGCACCATCAAGTGTGCGCGTGACGGCATGAGGTAACGCCGGGTTGATTTCGCCTTGATCACGATTGCCGGCTGGCGTTTTTCGTCCGGTGACTCACCCACCACGTGGCGAGAGAGACCGGTGACTTCGTCCACTTCTTCGTGGAGCGTCACGCCTTCCTGCAAGTCTTTGAACTGTACGGTGCCGCCGACTTCCGTGAGGATCGCGAAGGTATAAGGATCCCACTCGCCCATCACCTGTCCCACGGCAACCTGCTGGCCGTCCTGGACTTTGAGCCGTGCGCCGTAAACCACTGAGTAGCGCTCTTTTTCGCGGCCTTTGTCATCCACCACGGCGATAGACATTGCACGATTCATGACCACCAGATCGCCTGATTTTGCTTTGACGGTCTGCGGATTGATGAAGCGCACGCTGCCAGCCGTGCGGGCTTCCAGTCGAGACTGTTCAGACACTCGCGATGCCGTACCACCGATGTGGAAGGTACGCATCGTCAACTGCGTGCCCGGCTCACCGATGGATTGCGCCGCAATCACGCCTGTTGCCTCACCCAACTCAACCATGCGACCTGAAGCCAGGTTGCGGCCGTAGCAGGCGATGCAGACGCCGCGCTTGGATTCGCAGGTCAACACGGAGCGGATCTTTACCCGCTCGATGCCGGCAGCCTGAATTGCGCTGGCCAGCTCTTCCGTAATGTCCTGGTTTACGTCCACGATCACGTTGCCTTCGTAGTCCTTGATTTTCTCCAGCGATACGCGGCCCACAATGCGGTCACGCAACGGTTCGATGATGTCACCCGCTTCCACAATGGAACCCACGTAGATGCCGTCGACAGTTCCGCAGTCCTGTTCGCTGATGATTACGTCCTGCGCCACATCCACCAGTCGGCGGGTCAGGTAGCCTGAATCGGCGGTCTTAAGCGCCGTGTCAGCCAGTCCTTTACGCGCACCGTGCGTGGAAATGAAGTACTGCAGCACGGTCAGCCCTTCACGGAAGTTCGCCGTGATGGGCGTTTCAATGATTTCGCCGGACGGCTTGGCCATCAGTCCGCGCATGCCGGAAAGCTGGCGAATCTGCTGTTTCGATCCGCGAGCGCCAGAGTCAGCCATAACGTAAATCGGGTTCAGCTGCCCGACCTTGTCTAGCTCCTGCATGTTATTGAACATCTCGTCCGCAACTTTTTCCGTCACGTTTGACCAAATTTCAATCACCTTGTTATAGCGTTCGCCGTTGGTGATGGCGCCATCCAGGTATTGCTGCTGCACAGCGATCACCTGCTTCTCGGCGTCTTTCACCAGGCCTTTCTTGTGCTCAGGGATGACCATGTCGTCAATGCCGATAGACAAGCCCGCGCGCGTTGCATAGCGGAAGCCCGTCTCCTTCACTTCGTCCAGCATCTTGACCGTGGTCTCCAGGCCAAAGCGCAGGTAGGTGTAATTCACCAGCTGGCCAATGCCTTTTTTCTTGAGCAAGCCGTTAATGAATGGCATCTGCTCCGGCAAATGATCGTTCAGGATCGTGCGGCCCACAGTTGTATTGATGAACTGGCGTTCAAAGTTCACCGGCTCCGTATGCACAATGTCCTGGTCGTCATAAGCCGCGGTCAGGTCAATGACCTCACCGCTATAGCGCAGGCGGATCGGGGTCAGCGTTTCCACTTCGCCCGCTTCCAGCGCCAGCAGCACGTCTTCACTATTGGCAAAAGCTCGGCCTTCGCCCTTGGCTCCCGGCTTCCCTTTGGTCAGGTAATAGAGACCAAGCACCATGTCCTGCGTAGGCACGGTGATCGGCTGGCCTGATGCCGGCGAGAGAATGTTGTGCGATGACAACATCAGCACGCTGGCTTCAACCTGCGCTTCCGGAGAAAGCGGAATGTGTACCGCCATCTGGTCGCCGTCAAAGTCGGCGTTAAACGCCGTGCAAACCAGCGGATGGATCTTGATGGCCTTGCCTTCCACCAGCACGGGCTCAAAAGCCTGAATGCCTAGGCGGTGAAGCGTTGGAGCGCGGTTCAAGAGCACCGGATGGTCTTTAATGACCTCTTCCAGGATGTCCCAGACAATCGGTTCCTGCTGTTCCACCATTTCCTTTGCCTGCTTGATGGTGGTGCAGTGGCCCGTCTGTTCCAGGCGGTGATAGATGAATGGCTTGAATAGCTCGAGAGCCATCTTCTTTGGCAACCCGCACTGATGCAGCTTGAGCTCCGGACCAACCACGATCACAGAACGGCCTGAGTAATCCACGCGCTTGCCCAGCAGGTTCTGGCGGAAGCGGCCTTGCTTGCCTTTTAGCGTGTCAGAGAGTGACTTCAGCGGACGATTATTCGCGCCACGCAGCACGCGGCCACGGCGTCCGTTATCGAACAGCGCGTCCACTGACTCCTGCAACATGCGCTTTTCATTGCGCACGATCACTTCAGGAGCGTGCAGGTCCATCAGCTTCTTCAACCGGTTGTTGCGGTTGATCACGCGACGATAAAGGTCGTTCAGATCGGACGTGGCAAAGCGGCCGCCATCCAATGGAACCAACGGACGCAGCTCCGGCGGAATGACCGGGATCACGTCCAGAATCATCCATTGCGGCTTGTTGCCGCTCTTGCGGAATGCCTCGACAACTTTCAGCCGCTTGGCATACTTCAGCCGTTTCTGCAGAGAAGTTTCATGCTTCATCTTCTCGCGCAGTTCAACTGAGAGCTCTTCCACTTCCACGCGCTTCAGAATTTCCTTGATGGCTTCAGCGCCCATCATGGCCTTAAAGCCTGTAGCGCGGTATTGCTGGTCAAGCTCGCGGAAGCGCTGTCTCTTCTTTGATGACTTCGCGCTCTTTTACCGGCGCTTCACCCGCATCGACTACGACGTAAGACTCAAAGTAAAGAACGGATTCGAGATCGCGCAGTGAAATATCCAGCAAGTGGCCAATGCGTGAAGGCAGGCCCTTAAAGAACCAGACGTGCGAGCACGGCGAAGCCAGCTCAATGTGGCCCAGCCGTTCACGGCGGACTTTTGACAGTGTGACTTCAACGCCGCACTTGTCGCAGATCACGCCGCGATGTTTCATTCGTTTGTATTTGCCGCACAGGCATTCCCAGTCCGTTACCGGACCGAAGATGCGGGCGCAGAACAGGCCGTCGCGCTCCGGCTTGAAGGTGCGGTAATTGATGGTTTCCGGCTTGGTCACTTCGCCGTGAGACCAGCTGCGGATTTTTTCCGGCGAGGCCAGGCTGATTCGGATGGAATCAAAATCAGTAATCGTGTTGCCCAGATCAAATGGACTTGAACGGTACAAGGTGTCCTCCTGCGTCGCTTAACGCGCGCCGCGCTGCGGCTTCCGGTTGCTGCTGATTTCTTTCTCTGTTCTCAACCCCGGCCGGAAGCGGTCCGGAGTTGAGATGGGCTGACGATAGAAGCGGTGCAGGGCTGCGCCCTGCATCCTTCAGTTAGTCAGCCGCCGCGGCAATCTGCTTTCTGCCGCCTTCGGTCTTGATCAGCTCCACATCCAGGCAGAGTGACTGCAATTCGCGAATCAGCACGTTGAATGACTCAGGCACGCCCGGTTCAATGGCGGCTTCGCCCTTCACAATGGCCTCATAAATCTTGGTACGGCCAAATACGTCGTCTGATTTCGCGGTAAGCAGCTCCTGCAGAATGTAAGCCGCGCCATATGCCTCAAGCGCCCAGACTTCCATTTCTCCAAAGCGCTGTCCGCCGAACTGCGCCTTGCCGCCCAGCGGCTGCTGGGTGATAAGCGAGTACGGCCCAATGGAGCGGGCGTGGATCTTGTCGTCCACCAGGTGGGAGAGCTTCAGCATGTAGATGTAGCCCACCGTCACCGGCTGTTCGAATTTGTCTCCGGTCATGCCGTCATAAAGGTCCGTCTTGCCCGATTCAGGCAGGCCGGCCTCACGCAGCATCGATTTGATTTCCACTTCGCGCGAACCGTCAAACACCGGCGAGGCAAAGAACACGCCTTTGGTCAGTGTCTTGGCTACGTGCATCAGCTCGTCGTCTTCCAGAGCCGCGATCTTGTCGCCAAACGGAGTGTCCTTGAAAATGCTCTTGAGTTCGCGGCGAATCGTTTCTTCGCGCGAATTCTCTTTCAGGAACTCCGCAATGCGCTCGCCCAGTTGATGACCGGCCCAGCCCAGATGTGTTTCCAGGATCTGGCCCACATTCATACGGCTGGGTACGCCAAGCGGGTTGAGCACGATTTCCACCGGAGTGCCGTCTGCAAGATACGGCATATCTTCCTCAGGCAGAATGCGGGCAATCACGCCTTTGTTGCCGTGACGGCCTGCCATCTTGTCACCCACGCTGAGCTTGCGCTTCATGGCCACATAGCACTTCACCAGCTTGATTACGCCGGGAGGAAGTTCGTCGCCTTTTTGCAGCTTGCCGATTTTCTCGTTGGTGATCTTGCGCAGCACGTCAATCTGGCGCGAGGTCATCTCTTCGATTTCGTCAATCTGCTCGTTAACGCGCGGGTCCTTGTCAGCGTATTTAATGCGCTTCAGGTTGCGCGTGGAAATCCGCTCAATCGTCTCGCGATCAAGCATGGCTCCCTTGGTCAACAGGCGCTTGTTCGTGCGCTCGTCATGCAGGTCAGCCTGGACTTCTTTATTTCCCAGGATGGCCTCAAGACGCTTCAAACGCTCGTCGGTAAGGATTCGGATTTCGTCAGCCAGGTTCTTTTCCAGCCGCTCAATCTGCGAAGCCTCAATGGCTTTGGCGCGCTCGTCTTTTTCCTGTCCCTTGCGGGAGAAGATTTTTACGTCGACGATCGTGCCTTCGATGCCCGGAGGACACGTCAGCGAAGCGTCACGCACGTCGCCGGCTTTTTCGCCGAAGATCGCGCGCAGCAGCTTCTCTTCCGGTGTGAGCTGGGTCTCGCCTTTCGGCGTTACCTTGCCCACAATGATGTCGCCCTGCTTTACCGTGGCGCCAATGCGGATCACGCCGCTTTCATCCAGATCGCGCAGCGCTGATTCGCTTACGTTCGGGATGTCGCGGGTAATTTCCTCAGGACCAAGTTTCGTATCGCGAGCTTCAATCTCAAACTCTTCAATGTGGACGGAGGTGTAGTAATCCTCCTTCACCATCTTCTCTGAGACCAGGATCGCGTCCTCAAAGTTGTAACCGCGCCAGGGCATGAAAGCCACCAGCACGTTGCGTCCCAGAGCCAGTTCGCCCTTGTCCGTGCAAGGCCCGTCAGCAATGACCTGGCCTTTCAGGACTCGGTCGCCCTTCTTGACCACCGGCTTCTGGTTGATGCAGGTGTTCTGGTTGGAGCGCTTGAACTTCGTCAGCTGATAAATGTCGCTGCCGACTTCGCGTGACAGCTGCGTCGGATGATGCTCGCCTTCCACGCGCACAATGATGCGCTCAGAATCGACGGAATCAATGATGCCGTTGCGGCGGGCCAGAACCACGGCGCCGGAATCGCGTGCCGTTACGCCTTCCATGCCGGTTCCCACCAGCGGAGCCGCGGCACGAAGCAGCGGCACAGACTGGCGTTGCATGTTGGCGCCCATCAGCGCGCGGTTCGCGTCGTCATGCTCAAGGAACGGCACAAGCGATGCGGCCACGGAAACAAGCTGTTTCGGGCTCACGTCAACGTAATCGACTTCATCACGCGGCACGAGCACGAAGTTGCCGTTCTTGCGGGCATCCACGATCTCGCCGACGATCTTGCCTTTGTCGTCCAACTCAATGTTGGCCTGGGCGATGACGTGCTTGTCTTCTTCCCATGCCGAGAGATAGAACGAGAACGGTTCGACCTCGAGCGTCTTCTTGCGCCGGTCTTTCAGGTCGGCGATGACTTTTTCGGCTTCCTTCAGTTCAATGTGATCGCCAACGCGGTATTCGCTGTCGCCGGCATTCACAATCGTCACAAAATCCACCACGCGCGAATCTTTCACGCGGCGGTAAGGTGACTCGATAAAGCCGTAGTCGTTGATGCGGGCATAGCAGCTCAACGAGCTGATCAGGCCGATGTTCGGACCTTCCGGCGTTTCAATCGGGCAGATGCGGCCATAGTGCGTTGGGTGAACGTCGCGGACTTCAAATCCGGCGCGCTCACGCGACAAACCGCCCGGCCCAAGGGCTGAGAGACGGCGCTTGTGCGTAATCTCTGACAGCGGATTGGTCTGGTCCATGAACTGCGAGAGCTGCGATGATCCAAAGAACTCGCGGATCGCCGCCATTACCGGCTTGGCGTTCACCAGGTCATGCGGCATGGCCGTGGACATTTCCTGGTAGACCGACATCTTTTCCTTGATCGCGCGTTCCATGCGCACAAGGCCGATGCGGAACTGGTTTTCCATCAGCTCGCCTACCGCGCGAACGCGGCGGTTGCCCAGGTGATCGATGTCGTCCACCGCGCCAATGCTCTTGCGCAGCTTCAGCAGGTAGCGGATGGTCGCGTAAAAATCTTCCGGATCAAGCGTCCGCTTGTCCAGACCGGTCGCTTCGTTCTTGTCATACAGCTTGATGTTGAACTTCAAGCGGCCTACGCGGCTGAAGTCGTACTTCCGCGGATCAAAGAACATTCCGTGGAAGAGCGCAGTCGCCGTGTCCAGCGTCGGCGGATCGCCCGGACGCAGTTTGCGGTAGATTTCAATCAACGCTTCCTGCGGCGTTTTGACTGAATCACGGCGCAGCGTTGCGCTGATCACGTTGCCCACATCGTCACGCTCAGGGAAGAAGACGTGAATTTCTTCCACGCCTGCGTCCATGATCTTGCTGAGCTTGTCGGCGGTAATTTCGCTGTTGGCTTCCAGCAACACTTCGCCGCTGGCGGTATCAACAATGTCAGCCGCGGTGAATGCGCCTTCCAGATCAGTGGTATCGATATCGATCTCAGTGATCTTGGCTTTCTGGATTTCCTTCAGCACTGCCGGCGTGATCTTGCGGCCGGAGTGCGCGATCTCATGCCCGCTCTTGTCCTTGATGCTGTGCGCCAGCTTCAGTCCCAGCAGGTTCGTGGGCTTCTCAATGGCGCTTTCCAGCGTCCAGCGCAGCTTCTTGTCCTTCAGGCTGATGCGGTCAACCGTGTAGAACGTGCGCAGAATGTCTTCGTCGGAACGCAGACCCAGGGCGCGCAAAAAGATCGTGCCCAGGAATTTGCGCTTGCGGTCAATGCGGACATAGAGAACGTTCTTCTGGTCGTATTCAAACTCAACCCATGATCCGCGATAGGGAATGATCTTGCCCAGGAAATACGTGCGGTTGTTCGCGGTCTCAAAGAACACGCCGGGTGAACGGTGCAACTGGCTCACGATCACGCGCTCAGTACCGTTGATGATGAACGTGCCGTTCTGCGTCATCAGCGGAATGTCGCCGAAGAACACTTCCTGCTCCTTAATGTCGCGAATGCTCTTGTTGCCGGTCTCCGGGTCTTTGTCGTAAATCGTGAGTCGAATCGTGACCTTGAGCGGCGCGGAATAAGTCATGCCGCGCTCTTCGCACTCAGCCACGTCATATTTCAGTTGCAGGCCCACAGGGTCGCCG
>CAWHQH010000033.1:0-55305 GCA_963831465.1 Terriglobia bacterium
GGTTTTTTTGCTCTATGGGACGCTCGCCGCGTCTTTAGTTGCTGCGTGTTCGATCTACGCAGAGCGGCAGCGCGAAGCCATAGCCATTGTGGGCGAATGGAGATTGACGCATTTACCCTGCTTTCTGTCACCGTAAACTTGCTTCGCAAATGTGAGTTGTAGCATCATGCTCGGCTGCCTCAGCAGCGCAATCCGGCCATCCATGAATCGACGCATAAATCCAGGGACATAAATTTTAAAGACCGGCGCTGGAAATGGGCTGAGCCGTACAATAGCGGCAAATGCTCATCGCCACCGGAGTTCTCAGCCTTGCTATTTGGATTTATCTTGTGTTCGCGCGCGGCGGCTTTTGGCGCATCGATCCCATCGCGCCAGCGGAGCAAAGTCCTGGGGTCGCGAATCCCGAGGTCGCAAGCGCCGTTAAAATCGCCGTGATCATTCCCGCCAGAGATGAAGCAGACGTCATTGGACGGGCGGTTCAGTCTCTGCTGCAGCAAACCGGCCACAACACACTTCACATTTTTCTGGTCGATGACGGCAGTACGGACGGCACAGCCGAAGCCGCGCGCGCAGCCGCAATCGCCACAGGGCAAGCGCAAAATCTAACTGTTGTTCCTGGAGCCTCTCTTCCATCTGGCTGGTCGGGCAAGCTGTGGGCGATGCAGCAGGGAATCGAGCAGGCCAGCAAAACTGTGCCGGATTTCTTTCTATTTACTGACGCTGACATTGAGCACGCGCCGAATAACGTTGACAAGCTCATTTCAATTGCACAGGCTGGCGCGTATGACCTGGCGTCAGTCATGGTGAAGCTCCACTGCCAATCGATGACGGAGAAAATCTTGATTCCAGCGTTCGTCTACTTTTTCTTCAAACTTTATCCGCCTGCGTGGATCGCCAATCCACACCGCCCAAATGCAGGAGCCGCCGGTGGATGCATTCTCATTCGTCCCGCAGTGCTGGAAAAAGCCGGTGGCATTCAGGCCATCCGGCAGGAAGTCATCGATGACTGCTCGCTTGCCGCGCGCGTGAAGCGCAATGGTGGTCATTTGTGGCTTGGCGCTTCAGCCACTACACGCAGCATACGTCCTTATAAGGGCTTTTCCGGCATTGGACGCATGATCTCTCGCACCGCATTCAACCAGCTGCGCCATTCCAATATCTTGTTGTTTTTATCGATAGTAGGAATGGCAGTTACATACCTGTTTCCGCCTGCGCTCGTCTTTGCGGCACATCGCATGGCACCTGTTGTTCTGGCAGGCCTGGCATGGCTGCTCATGGTTATCAGCTATGTGCCCGTTCTGCGTCTTTATCGACTCAATCCATTGTGGGCGTTAGCTCTCCCATTGGCGGCGGTTTTCTATGTAGGAGCAACGTTTCACTCAGCCTGGAAATACTGGAGAGGGCGCGGCGGCGAATGGAAGGGCAGGATTCAGGATCCGAAAGAAAGCGCCCAAACTTGATCTGCAAACTTGATTAAGGTTTGAATGAAATTTTAGTGCAGGTTGGCGCCACATTCCTCTTTGGCGGGTTCTTCCAATTTCTCTTCTGGCTTGTTCACCTTGATTCCCACTGCGGCAAAAATGCGCTCTTTGGTCACACTTTCATCTTCTTCATGCGGCTGCTGGATTCTAGCCACGGCCTCGGACGACAGCGGCGTATCCAGAGGATCGCGATGCGTTATCGTCCATATCCAGCCCAGCACGGCTATGAGGAAGGCAAACTGTCCTACCTCGGTAGAAATGCTTCGCAGCATCTGGCCGCTGTAAATGCTTGCCACGAATTGCGTGGTGGACTGTACGGTGAGATACAAGACGAAGCCAATGGCAATCTCTGCTACAGAAGATTTCCACGTGATGCCCAGCTTTTTGGCTTGTACCAGCATGATCCACAGCAGGGCAGCGTCGGCCAGAAAGATGGTCCGTTCAATGGTAACTGGGATGTCATACAGGGGACCATGTTTTCCGGAGGGCATCATTACAGAGAAAGCCACTGCGGTAGAAATGCCCAGCACTGCCCAGAAACAAAATTTGGCCACGGTGCGGCCCGGAAGAGACTCAAATGGGTCTAGAACTTTGACCAGAATTTCCAGCAAGACTAAGTTGAGAAAAATTGCCTCGACAAAACCTAGTATTGAATAGGCAGTTGCAAACGCGTTGATGCTCGCAAAAAGCGCCATGGCGAGCATAAAGATTGCAACGCCAGTGCTATAGAAAAGGTAATAAGCAAAAATCTTCCAGTGCTGGAAAAACTGCTTACGTCTGACCAGAGCACAACACGCCACCACCTGACAAACAATGGTGATGTACCAGAACACGTAATCAAACGTAAGCAGTTGATGTTTCATCGATAGTTTATTGCGCGCCGCTTACCGGCGGCATGGGCGCTGGAACAGGACCCATTGGCCCACTAGGCCCTTGAACGATCGGACCCGCGAGCGAACCTACCGTAAGCGCAATTGCAAGAATAATGTCGATCATTTAGGGAACCTTCCTTGTACCCCGAATTACAGTCTCTCGAGGGTTGAGTCGACGCATAGCAAGCCCCGCGTGGCTTAAGGAAGTTCTAATTCCTGTTCCACAATGGTACTCTTTACACGTCCATTACATATTATTTCGGCATTTGGCGCTCTCAGCCATATACCCTAAGGACTTGTCCTGAGGTTACCTGCCCCAAATTTCTTTAGAAACAGCCCGCAAAGTTGGTAAGTTGCTGTTGCTAAATAACTTAACCAAGAGAATATGGTCTGAAATGGACCTTTCAGCCTGTGGATAATAATGAAGATGTTACCTCTAAGATTCTCACTAATTTTCCTGGTTTTAGCGTCGCTCTCTCCTTCCCATGCCCAACAGGTTTCCGCCAATCCGGGAACTTCAGGAGGTCTGGGAAAAGTCGTTTTTCCCAATTCCTGTTCTTCTTCGGCACAGGCACCTTTTTTGAAGGGAATCGCGCAACTTCATTCCTTCCAATACGCGGCCGCTGAAAGCGCCTTTACTGAGGCCACCCGTGCGGATTCCAACTGCGCCATAGCGTATTGGGGCTTGGCGATGTCCAGCTACCGCCCACTATGGGATGGAGCGGACCAAAAAGCTCTCAACAAAGGCCGGCATTTCCTTGACCAAATCCAGAAAGACTGGCCCGTCAGCCAGCGCGAGCAGGAATACATCGACGCGATTGCAATCATCTTTGGTGACAATCATAGGCTGGGCGACGAACGCCTTGCGGCCTACAGCCGCGCCATGGCAGAAATTGCTAAGCATTATCCCGGCGATGGTGAAGCACAGGCTTTCTACGCTTTGTCTGTGCTCGCCCTGCCGCATGACGACACAAAAACTCGCGAGCAGGTAATCGCCATTTTGAACAAGCTCATGGCTGCGCAGCCGGTGCATCCCGGCGCGGTCCATTACCTGATCCACGCGGCAGACACCTCTGAGCTTGCGCCGCAGGGATTGGAAGCAGCGAGACGCTACGCCAAAATCGCTCCCGATTCTTCGCACGCGCTGCACATGCCTGCGCACATTTTTATTCGGCTGGGATTGTGGCAGGAATCGGTCGACTCCAATCTCACCGCTGCTGCCGCAGCGGCTGAGGCCACCAAAAACCACATGGGCGAGGCCCAGTATCAGTTTCATGCCATGGATTTTCTTGATTTCTCTTACCTGCAACTGGGCGAAGAAGCCAAAGCGCGGCAGGTTGTTGAAGACCTGAATAAAGTTACTGGCGCTTCAGAAGGATGGATCAAGAATTTGCGTGTGATTCTTACAACCCGAAATCTGTTGGAGCTGCATCGCTGGAAAGAAGCTCTTACGTTTGCTCCTCAAGGCGATCCTTTCGAGTTCCAGTTGGTTTACGCGTTGCGCTCTATCGCCGCAGCTCGCACCGGCGACTCTCATACGGCGGAGGAGAATTATAAGAACCTGAAAAAGACCATGAAACAGAAGCGGGGGAGAGACACGCGGTTGGAAGATTATCGCCGCCAGGAAGTTGAAGGCTGGGTGGCGTTTTCCAAGGGTAACAATAAAAAAGCTGTAAAGCTCATGCGCGCAGCCGCTGACAATCAGGATAAAGAAGATTCCGGCGACTTTACCGTGCCTGCGCGAGAGATGCTGGCCGATCTCCTCATGGAACTGCATGAGCCCCCACAGGCGCTCGGCGAATATGAATCTGTCCTTAAAATGTCGCCCAACCGTTTTAACGACCTCTATGGCGCTGCCGCGTCGGCGCAAATGGCCGGTGATTCAAGCAAGGCGGAAAATTATTACAGCAAGTTGCGGGAAAATTGTCCGCCCACGGCGGATCGGCAAGAATTGCAAAAGATGAGGATGGCCGCTGCAGGAAGCAATTGACCCTTACGGACTAGTGAACCGGCTGCGCGCGAGTTCGGCTTCTTCAGAGATTGATCGCAAGGCCAGCCGGGTTTCATTCACCAGCAGGGAACAACCTACAGCCAAACCAACAAACCCGATTGTGCCCAGCACAAAGCTGATGACCACAATTGATTCAAACGGCCACTTGTAATTTGAGGAAACCACGCTGGCGCCCAGAATGGAAACAACGCTGGCCGCTGCGAAACAGCCGATGGCGCTGTAAAAGAAACTCATCGCGCGCACGAGCAAAGCGCCGCGTTTTTCCAGACGCCCCAGATGGCTCATCCACAATGTCCGCGTAGCAGGACTAATCTCGCCTCCGTGTAGGTCTTTCACCAACGCTCGCGTGCGGTCCACCACCCGCGCAAGCCGGTTTCCGGTTCCCAGTGCCAACACTGAAGACGCATTGGTAAACACGGCTGGAGCGGCAATCAGCGTGAGGACGGCAAAAGGGCTGTCCGATACGGGCGTAAGCATCGGTTCTAGTATGCCGCCTTACCTCGCTCATGGGAAGAACCGGAATGGTTCAGCAGCAATGTTCCATCAATAAGCGTGTCTCGATTCACGCGCGAATATCAAGCCGCGTTGCGGCGCGATTGCGTTCTTCTCGATTGCGTTGTTGCTGCGGATTTCTTGCGCGTGCGTGCTGCGCTCTTTGCCTGCCGTGAAAGGGCTTTGTGAGAAGCCGCTGAGCGAAGCTCACGTTTCAACGCCGCTTCGCTGCTGCGTGATCGCCTAGCCGATACGGCTTTTTTCCTGCGGCTATGGCCGCGGCTGCTGTCGCGAACTGCTGACTTGCGCGTTTTCTCTGAGACGCTGCCTTTCTTCAGCGCAGCCAGATCAACTCCCGCTCGTCGAGCTTTAGAAAGGCCTATGGCAATGGCCTGCTTGGCTGAAGCTGCGCCATGTTTGCCTTCACGAATGTGATGAATTTCTTCGCGTACAAATTCACCGGCCTGTGTGCTGGGTGATTTACCTTCGCGCTTGTCCTGCTCAGCGCGTTCCAGAGTTCGTTTATCGGGCATTGTTTCCTCCCTGTTGAGTGTGATGCCCTGTAATAAATCGCGGGATTTCTTGCGCCACCAAACCCACACGCGAATGTTCTATTTCACTTCAGCAGTGGAGCCCGGAACTTTCTCCCACGGCTCAAACCTTCCGCCCATGCAGCTGTGCAGGAATTCTTCCGTACGGCCATCAAAGTCGAGGTTATTTTCAGGACGCACAAAGCCATGCCCTTCGTCTGAATAAACTACAAAAGTGACCTTTCCGCCATTCTTGCGAATTGTCTCCACGATCTTTTCTGATTGCGCCAGCTTTACCCTGGGATCAAACTGTCCGTGGCCGATCAGCAGCGGAACGCGAATATCCGCAGCATGGTAAAGCGGAGAGAGCTTTTCATTCAGCGCCTGGTCGGCTGTCACGTCGCCAATGCGGCGCAACCATCTCTTCTTGACCGGCTTCCAGTAATCGGGAATCGAATTCATCAGCGTGGCCAGATCCGCCGGACCAACAACATCGACCCCGCATGCATAAAGATCAGGATGCAGCGTTACTCCTCGCAACACAGAGTAGCCGCCAAAGGATCCACCCATGATCGCAATTCGCTTTGGATCGGCAATCCCTTCCTTGATCGCCCATTTCACCGCGTCGGTCAGATCGTCGTCCGTAAGGGTGCCAATCTTTTCGTTGGCGGCGTTCATGTAAGGCACATTGATAATCGATGCGCGATAGTTTACCTGCAAGACCGCGTAGCCTCGATTCGCAAGCATCTGTCCCAGCGGATCAAAGCCCCACTCATCTCGCGCCCACGGGCCTCCATGGACAAAGAGGACTAGCGGCAGTCCCTTTGCTGCGTTTCCCGGCGGCAACGTCAAATAACTCACCAGCTTAAATCCGTCACGCGCGGGGATCGTCATGGGACGCATTTCGGCCAATTTGTACTGCGTCAACTGCGGCCGGTCTTGGAAGATAAGCTGGGCTTTATGCGCCGCCCGATCATATAAGTAAAAAGAGGTTGGCCCATTGTCAGTGAAGTACCAGATGGCCCACTTCTGGCCGCTCATGTCCTGGCTGGAGACGATAAACGCTCCACCTTGTAATGCTGCAAGATACTTCAGGTCAGCGGCCACGGCAGGATCAATCGCGCGCCACTCGGGCTTTAGATAGTCAAAGGCAGCAGCCTGCACGTGTTGATCGCGGGGATCGCGCAACAAAACAAAGCTGGTAGCAAAGTTCTGCCACAGGTCAGCTTGCGGATCGCCAGCAAGAACGCGCAGTTCCTTGCCCGTGGCCACGTCTAGTTCCACCAAGCGGTTCGTTGGCGATTCCTTGCTGGAACCCACGACCAGCTTTTTTCCGTTCTGCGAAAACCCAACAATGATATTTCCGCCATTCACCTGTCCCAGAAAAGGCGCCTGCTCAAATGGAATCTTCAGCAGATCGCGCCATGGCGCTTTGCCGCTATCACGGACGCGTACTACCGTTTCCAGATTGTCGTTGAAGGCAGTCGCCGCGCGGACCACCAGATTCTGATCGGCTGTCCAGCCGATCACGTCTCCCGGGTTCTGAGCATCCATCACGGTTGCCCCGGTCTGCAGATTGACGCGATAAACGTCAAAGACCTTCGAATCGCGCAGGTTCATGGCGACCAGCAGTTCGTCAGGCCGCGAGGGCGCAAGCAGGATTTGCTCTGACCGGATGCCAAGAAATGGCGTCAGGTCGCGAATTGCGCTGCTCTTCAGATCAACTGAATACAGGTGGTAGTCTTCATTGCCGTTTTCATCGGACTGGTAGAGCAGATGTGCATTGTCGTATGCCCATTGATAACCATTTATCCCCCTCGTGGCTCGCGTCGCCATGCGTTTCTGGTGCGTAGTCAGGTCTTCCACCCAGATGTTGTTCACGCCTTTGTCGGAAGGCGCTGTATAGGCAATCATCTTTCCGTTCGGCGAGATGGTAAGAAGATCGTGCTCGGCTGGAGCATCGAACACGTTGCGTGGGATTAGCGGCGGCTCCTGGGCAAAGCAGCCTGCTGAAAGAACCAACGTAAGGGCGACCGCCAGAACGCGAAGGCAGGGGACCGCGGAAATGGAGCTCGTTAATCTTAAATTCATGGCGCTTCCTTCCCGAGAAGTATAAACACCCCAAAAGTTAGACAGCAGAGGATCCCGGTCGTTATCCTCTCGGAATGTCTTTCGAATCCATCCGCATGATTACGTTTGATTGTTACGGCACTTTGATTGACTGGGAAAGCGGCATGCTGGTGGCCTTGCGTCCAGTCCTATCTCGGGTCGGTCACAGCGTTTCCGATCTGCAGATACTGCAGCTTTATGGCGAGATTGAGGCGGATCTCGAAGCAGGCCCGTACCTGCCTTACCGGCAGATACTTGCGAAGACAGTCCGAGGAATTGGCAGCCGATTGGGAGTAGATGTGTCAGATGAAGAAGGCTGGGCGTTTGCCGAATCGCTTGCCCAGTGGAAGCCTTTCACAGATACCGTGCCTGCATTGCAATCGCTGGCCAAGCGATTTCGTTTGGGAATTGTTTCCAACGTCGATGATGATCTTTTTGCCGAAACCGGCAAGAAACTAACGCCGGTTGAGTTTGATGTTGTCGTGACGGCGCAGCAGATGCAGAGTTATAAGCCCGCGCAAAGAAATTTTGAGGAAGCTATCCGACGCAGCGGCCTCGGCAAAGACCATGTTTTTCATGCCGGCCAAAGCCTCTACCATGACATCGCTCCCGCCAATGCGTTGGGCATCCGCAACGTCTGGGTAAACCGGCCATCCATCAGGCCCGGTTCAGGAGCGGCCAAGCCGGGGACGGCAAAACCGGACTTCCAAGTCAGCTCGGTAGCGGAACTTTCTGTGTTGCTGACTGGCGCAAGGCCGTAAAGCTAAGCAGCCGGCTGTTTCGGAAACAGCAGAGGCTCCAGCAATACCTGGCGGGTTTCTTCTGATGTAAGCCGCTCGTCGGCGGAATAAAACTCCACATCGCCCCGGCGTGACTTCCTCATGGAAAGCATGCCGCCTTCAGGAACCCCGGCGCTCAACTGGTTGATGGCGCTATAGTCGTAGCTCACGGAATGGTTCTCAAAATCGGCTTTTAGCACCAGTTCGAGTCCAGAGCCGGAGTTCCTGACCTGATAGGTATCTTCCCCTTCAACCACCAGTTCAGCCCCTGCGCCTTGCTTGTTGAACTCCTCCATATCCGCGCGCAGTTCATCGCCCAGTTCACGCCAGCGCGAATGTGCCGCAGCGGCAAACTGGCTTTCGGAGTCTGATTGATCGTAAGAATTCTGAGAAGTTTTGCTGCGATAGTCCTGTATCCAGCCCATGCTTTATGGGATGGCGCATCCTGCCAGGTAGATGGCTGCACATTCAATGCAGCGTAAAAGCTTTGTTGAAGCTTTTGATAACTCCCCTTAACTGAGGATTCCAGCACACAACCGGCGCGGGCAGGCTGATAGCAAGACTGCCGGTTCGCCTGAACGCGCTCCGCGTGTAATCCAACCCAAACAAAAACAAGGAAAAAACATTTCTAACGAGCCTTGACACTCGTCTAAGAACGCTCTTGATATCTCGTGTCGCGACGTGCTAATCTTCTGCCGCGAAGAAAGACCACTCTGGGCTTGCGCTGTTGTAAAATAACCGAACCCACTTCCGGGTAGTTCGCAGCCAGTTCCAATCGCACGCCGCAGCTCAATGCATTCGTTAGGTAAGGCCATTTCACGAATGAGGTGTCATCATGGGTGCGCTATCTTTTCTGGACCGCAGTTACTCCGTAGCAAAACCGGGGTTTAGCCGCTGGCTTGTTCCGCCGGCTGCGCTTGCCATTCACCTTTGCATTGGACAGGTTTATGCGTTCAGCGTGTTCAAAAAACCATTGAATTACCTGATCCAGGTTGCCACAGTGGGAGGCGGCCTTAAGGGGCTTCCCGGGGTGGACAGCCCGAACCCCGCAGATTGGAAATTTACCGATCTGGGCTGGATCTTCAGCTTGGCCATCGTATTCCTGGGTTTGTCTGCGGCGGTGTTTGGTAAATGGCTGGAAATGCGCGGGGCCGCGCAAGGCGATGTTCGCATCCGCCGTTTGCTTCTGCAGCGGATTTTTTATTTCCGCCATTGGCGTCCAAATACATCAGCTCTGGCTCATTTACATTGGCTACGGCGTGATTGGCGGCATCGGGCTTGGCATTGGTTATATTTCTCCGGTTTCCACGCTGATTAAGTGGTTCCCTGATCGCCCGGGTATGGCGACAGGCATGGCCATTATGGGTTTTGGCGGAGGCGCACTCATCGGCTCTCCTCTGGCCAGAAATCTCATGGATTCCTTCCGCAGCGAGCATGACCTTGGCGTTGGAAAGACCTTCGTGGTGATGGGCGCTATTTATTTTGTTGCCATGATGTTTGGCGTATTCACTGTTCGAGTACCGCAGGCTGGATGGAAGCCTGAGGGCTGGGTTGCACCCGCCAAACCCAAGGCCCTTGTCACCGCGCATAACGTTGAAGTCAACACGGCCTTTGGAACCCTGCAATTCTGGCTGCTCTGGATTGTGCTGTGCATGAATGTGACTGCAGGTATCGGCATCCTGGAGCAGGCTTCTCCGATGATTCAGGAGCTGTTCCGGGGCAGGATCAACGCTGCCGCCGCTGCAGGCTTTGTGGCCTTGCTGAGCCTGTTCAATATGGGCGGACGCTTTATATGGTCCAGCGTCTCTGACTATATTGGCCGCAAGAACACTTACTATGTGTTCTTTGTGCTGGGCATAATCCTTTATTACCTTGCGCCGCGCACCGGCGCCAGCGGCCTGAACAGCATCCCGCTCTTCGTGATCATCGCCGCAGTAATCGTCAGCATGTATGGCGGAGGTTTTGCGACCGTCCCGGCATATCTGCGAGATCTGTTCGGCACCATGGAAGTGGGCGCAATTCACGGCCGGCTGCTTACCGCATGGTCTGCTGCCGGTATCTTTGGCCCCGTGCTGGTCAACTACATCCGCGAATATGAAAAGAACAAAGGCGTTCCGCTTGCCGATTCCTACTCGACGGTCCTTTACGTCATGGTGGGATTGCTGGTGGTTGGGCTCCTGGCGAATTTGGCGGTACGGCCGGTTGATTCCAAGTATTGGTACAAGGCAGAAGACGCTAACAACAACGTAGCTGTGCCGAGCCCGGCAGCAGTGCGTAGCTAAGGCAGAAGGAGCACAAGATGGATTCAGTCAAAAAAACACCTGTAGCGCTCGTTGCATTAGCATGGCTGCTTGTCGGAATTCCCTGGGGATGGGGAGTCGCCGAGCTCTGGAAAAATGCACGGAAGCTTTTTCAGTCTCCGCCACCGGTCACCGCGCCTGCGAACCCAGCGCCTGGTGCGCCGACTGCGCCAACGAATAGTGCGCCTGTTACGGCCCCCAGTCCCAAGTAAGCCGCCTGGGGCGGGAGACTGGTTCGCAGGCAAAAGGTAGTAACGTTTGCCCGGCCTGCGGACTCCAGGCTTAAGTGCTACCATTTTGTATAGAGTGCATTTGAGGCCATTATGCCTATTCCGTTGAAAGGCCGACTGACCCAGCCATTGGTGCGCGAAAACGGCGCACATCGTCCTGCCACGTGGGACGAAGCCCTGGATCGCGTTACCGCGGCGTTTAAGAGATCGATCGCCAAGAACGATACGCGCGATTTTGGAATGTTCAGCTGCTCCAAAACCACCAACGAGCTGAACTATATAGCGCAGAAATTTGTTCGCTCCGTAATGGGGACAAACAACATTGATAGCTGCAATCGAACTTGACACGCCCCTAGCGTCGCCGGTCTGGCGGCGGTTTTTGGAGCGGGCGGCGGTACCAGTTCCTATCGTGAAGCTGAAGACACGGATGTGATCCTGCTTTGGGGCTCCAATGCGCGGGAAACGCACCCAATTTATTTCCATCATGTGCTGAAGGGCATTCACAACGGTGCACGGCTGTATGTGATCGATCCTCGGCGCACCAGCTCTGCGCAGTGGGCTGACACGTGGCTTGGACTTGAGGTGGGCTCAGACATTTATCTGGCCAACGCCATGGGGCGGGAAATTATCAATTCCGGCCTGGCGAACATGAAATTCATTGAGCACGCCACCAGCGGATTTGAAGCCTATCGCGACCACGTGCAGAAGTTCACGCTGGAGCATGCTGAATGCGAAACCGGAGTTCCCGCAGCGGCTATCAAACAGGTAGCGCATGCCTATGCCAGTGCGGGACGCGCACAGCTTTGCTGGACGCTTGGAATTACAGAGCACCACAATGCAGTTGACAATGTGCTGTCATTGATCAACCTGTCGCTGCTCACAGGCCATGTGGGCCGATACGGTAGCGGCGTTTGCCCCTTGCGCGGGCAAAACAACGTGCAGGGTGGCGGTGACATGGGCGCTATCCCAGATCGCCTGCCGGGCTTCCAGCATGTTGAAAATGATGCGTTGCGCAGCAAGTTTGAAAAAGTCTGGGGCACAAAGATTCCACCCAAGAAGGGCTGGCACATCAGCCACATGCTGGACGCCATGGAGCGGGGCGAGATGACAACGCTCTATTGCCTGGGCGAGAATCCTGCCGACTCTGAAGCTGACCGCCATCGCGCGCTCAAGCTGCTCAACGGACTGGAATTTATGGTGGTGCAGGACCTCTTCTATACCAAGACTGCTGAACTGGCAGATGTCGTTCTGCCGGCTTCCGCAGGCTGGTGTGAGAGCGACGGCACCGTGACATCCAGCGAGCGTCGCGTGCAGCGCGTCCGTGCGGCTGTTCCCATGCCGCCGGGTGTGCGCGACGATATTGAAATTATCTTTGATCTTGCCCGCCGCCTGGGACACAACTGGGGTGAGCCAAAATCAGAATGCATCTGGAACGAACTTCGTTCTGTCAGCCCCATGAATGCAGGCATGAGCTATGCGCGGCTGGAAGAGCATGGCGGCATACAGTGGCCCTGCTATGACAACCAGCATCCTGGCGAAATGTTTTTGCATGGACGGTTGTGGAGCGATCCTTTGATTGGCCCACGCGCTCCGTTCAGCGTGACGGAGAATGTTGGACCTGTCGACGCGCTGGACGCGCAATTTCCTATTCGCCTCACCACCGGCCGCCGGCTCGACGCTTACAATACGGGTGTGCAAAGCGGGCATCTTAAATCTCCGTTGCGCGATGGAGAGACAATCGATCTTTCACCCGTGGATGGCCGCCAATACAATCTGCATGAAGGTGAGAAGGTGCGCGTGACCTCGCGCCGAGGCTCGGTGATCGCGCCGGTGCGTTTTGATTCCGGACTGCGGCCGGGACTGGCATTTCTTACCATGCATTTTCCTGATCAGGTTGCCACCAACGATCTCACCATCGATGCGGTTGATCCCCGGTCGGGGACCTCAGAATTCAAGGCGACAGCGATCCGCATTGAAAAGTGTATGGAGCAATAATTGGACCTTCATCTCACCGGCGACCAACCGACACTTGAAGAAAAAGCTGCTGTTGATTTGGAGTTGGGCAGCGCACCGGAGTCCGTTTGGGAAGGCGGCGCGCCCAGCGAAGAACCCGAAACGTGGTCTGCGAACGGCGGAAACCATAAAGCAAAATCGCAACGCCATCTCTTGTTGCCGGTGCTGCACGCCATCCAGAACCGCATTGGGTGGATCAGCCACGGCGCCATGAATTACACGGCGCTCCGGTTGGATATTCCACCGGCTGAAGTGTATGGCGTGGCTTCTTTCTACGGAATGTTCTCTCTGCAGCCGCGTCCTGCTGTGGTGGCCCACGTGTGCGATGACATTGCCTGCATGGCACACGGCTCAGAAGAACTTTGTGACAAGCTGGACACGCGGCTGGGACCCGAAAGTTTGCCGTGCGCGGGTGGCCGGGCCATGTGGGTGCGCAGCAGTTGCCTCGGCTTGTGTGAACGCGCGCCGGCTGCTCTGGTAATCAAAGCCGGCCAAAAGCCCCAGCAGCGCGTGCTCGCTCCTGCCACTCCGGAGCGCATTCAGTCGTTGATCAATGACGCTGCGAATGACGTGATGCCGGCCGCGCCTGACGTCCTGAATCCTCAGCTTTCCGTGCCGCAGGAAGGTTCGCCAAAACTGGTCCTGCTGCGCCGCGTAGGCAAAAACAATGCGCCAGAGTTCGATGGGTACCAGCGCCTGGGCGGCTATGAGGCGCTCCGCAAGGCTTTTGATCTTGGCCCTGAAGGCGTGCTGCGTGAGATGAGTGCATCAAAGCTGCTGGGCCGCGGCGGCGCGGCTTTTCCGGCGGCGAAAAAATGGGAAGCGTTGCACCTGCAGCGCGACTTATTGAAGAAGGATCCCCGGCGCAAGCATTACTTGATCTGCAATGCTGATGAATCCGAGCCCGGCACTTTCAAAGACCGTCTGATTATGGAAGGAGATCCTTTCGCGGTCTTAGAAGGCATGACAATTGCCGCACTCGCTACCGGCGCAGAGCGAGGCTATATCTACTTGCGCGGCGAATATCCGTTTGCAGCACAGCGCCTTGCCGCGGCCATTGAGGCAGCACGACGGGAAGGCTTTCTCGGCCAGAACATTCTCGGGAGCGGCCTGAGTTTCAATATCGAACTGCGTCGTGGGGCAGGTGCTTACATCTGCGGTGAAGAAACGGCGCTTTTCAATTCTATTGAAGGGTATCGTGGAGAGCCGCGCAACAAGCCGCCATTCCCCACCCAGGCCGGTCTCTTCCGCCAACCGACCGTCGTTAATAATGTTGAAACGCTCATCAATGTTCCTGTCGTCATCAATCGGGGCGGCGCAGTTTACGCCAGCGTGGGAACGGAAGCTTCCACTGGCCCCCGGCTCTTTTGCCTTTGCGGACACGTAGTCCGCCCCGGCATTTATGAAGTGCCTATGGGCACAACGCTGCGCCAATTGCTCACGCTGGCAGGCGGCGTCGCGGGCACTGGGCGTTTGCAGGCGATTTTGCTGGGCGGCGCAGCCGGGACATTCATCTCGCCTAAAGAGATTGACGTACCGCTTACGTTTGAAGGCACACGCGCCATCGGTGCAACGCTGGGCTCGGGCGTGGTGATGCTGTTTGATGACAGCATTGATCTCAAGCGTATTCTGCTGCGCATTGCGGCGTTCTTCCGTCATGAAACCTGCGGACAATGCGTGCCTTGCCGCGTTGGCGTGGTCCGCCAGCAGGAAGTCTTGCAGAGATTGGTCGATAACCGTCCTCTCGGTTCGAAGGCGGACGAACTGGTTATGCTGAAGGAGATGGCGCAGGCCATGCGTGATGCTTCCATCTGCGGCCTGGGACAGACGGCGGCCAGCGCGTTGGAGTCTGCATTGCAAAGGTGGAGCGTATTCGCATGAAGGAGATCACACCAACAATGGCGCAAGCAGAACCCCAGGAATTGGCGCCTGCCCCGCTGAAACCAATTCCACCAGGGCCCGTGCCGCAAGCGCCGCCACCGCGTGAACGCCGGATGGTCGAAATCACCATTGACGGCCAGCCGGTTTCAGTGCCGGAGGGGGCCACCATTCTTGAAGCTGCGCGCAAGCTTGGCATCGATACGCCGACACTTTGTTTCCTTGAAAGCCTCACTCCGGTCAATGTTTGCCGCGTCTGCGTGGTTGAGATGGAAGGCTCGCGCACGCTGGTTCCCGCATGCTCGCGCAAGGTTGAACCGAAGATGTCCATAAAGACTGACTCAGAGCGGGTGCGTCTTTCGCGCAAAATGGTGCTGGAATTTTTGGCATCGTCTGTGGATGTTTCCACCGCACCGCAATTTGCCGGCTATATGGAACGCTATGGCGCCAAGCCGGAGCGCTTTGGCCAAAACGCCGCTACGGTGGAGCAGCCAGTAAAGATCGATAACGATCTTTACGTCCGCGACTACTCAAAATGCATTCTTTGCTATAAGTGCGTTGAGGCTTGCGGCGTGGACGCGCAGAACACCTTTGCTATCGCCGTCTCCGGGCGCGGCTTTTCCGCCGGGATTGCCACAGAATTCCAGGTCCCTCTACCGGAATCCGCTTGCGTCTATTGCGGAAACTGCATCGGCGTATGTCCCACTGGCGCGCTGATGTTCAAAAGTGAATACGATATGCGCCAGGCCGGCACATGGGATGAGTCACGCCAGGAACAGACGACGACGATCTGTCCTTACTGCGGCGTGGGCTGCAATCTCACCGTGCATGAGCAGGATGACAAAATCGTAAAGGTCACCTCGCCCCTGGACCATTCCGTGACGCACGGCAATCTCTGCATTAAAGGGCGCTTTGGCTGGCAGTTTGTGCAGATTGAACCTGCGCAAGCTCCTACGAAACGAGAGTAATCTCTTTAACGCTGCCGATGCTTGAACGTGCGCTTTCCCTGAGCGTAGTCGGTAACGGTCTGGCCGCTTCCGTGCAACTTGTATTTGTAGGTGAGCAGGCCTTCCAAACCGACCGGCCCGCGAGCATGAAGCTTGCTATTGCTGATGCCCAGTTCCGCGCCCAGGCCATAGCGAAAGCCATCGGCAAAGCGGGTTGAGGCGTTGTGAAAGACGCTGGCGGCGTCAACTTCATCCATGAATAGATCAGCCGCGTTTTCATCGTTGGTAAGGATACTTTCTGTGTGGCGCGATCCGTAATGGTTGATGTGCTCAATAGCTTCAGCTATGTCGTTTACGATTTTCACCGTAATTGTGAGGTCGCCATATTCGGTGTGCCAGTCTTGTTCTGTGGCGGGAACGATTTGGCTGTTCGACAGTAGCTTGATCGTGCCGGCGCATCCGCGTACTTCGACCCTCGCACATTGCAACGCGCCGACGAGCGCTGGAAGGAATTCCTGGGCGACACTCTGATGCACTAAGACCTTCTCCACGGAATTGCACGCCGCTGGATATTGGACTTTAGCGTCAACGATGACTTCCTTGGACATTTTTAGATCGGCGGCGGAATCAACATAGATGTGGCAGATGCCACTGCCGTGGCCGAGCACCGGGATTCTGCTGTGCTCAAAAACGTAACTAACAAATTCCGTGGATCCGCGTGGGACGACCAGGTCAATGTCGCGGTCCATTTCAAGAATGCGCGCCACGTCAGCGCGGTCAGTAAGAGCGCAAATTGCAGGACGCAGCGACGGGCTGACAACACCGAGCGCATCATGCCAGATGGAAACCAGCGCCCGGTTTGTCTCCCGCGCTTCAGCGCCGCCTTTGAGCACCAGGCCATTGCCGGTTTTGATGGCCAGTGAGCCGACTTGAGGGACCACGTCCGGCCTTGATTCAAAAATCACTGCTACCACGCCCAGAGCGCAAGAGACTTTTTGCAATGTGAGGCCGTCATCGAGTTCCGTGGTTGCAAGCACGCGGCCCACAGGATCTTCCAGCCTGGCAACATCGCGAACCTGTCGCGCGATGTCCTCGATGCCGGCAGAGGACGTCTTGAGGCGCTTCATGAGCGCGGCAGAGGAGCTGCCAGATGCCAGCTCGCGGGTTTCTTGTTCCAGTGCATCGCAATCGTGCTGATTTGCCGTAAGAATTTCACCTTCGCGAGCTTCGATCATGTCAGCGGCGGCAAGCAGGATCTGGTTTCGCTGATCAGTTGAGAGCCTCGCCAGTTCGCGGGATGCGCGGCGTGCGGCCTGCACCTGAGCTGAGATGGACTCCGGGTTTTTAGACTCCGCTGCGCTGGACATTCGCTTCCTTCGCCGAGAGGATCAGAAAATTTTCGCGGCGCACCAGCACGCCACGCCGGTGTTCGCCGGAAGAGAGCTTCGCTGCAAGCTGCTGGCTGCTGATCTCCGCAATCCCTTTCCCAATGATATTCCCTTCAGGATCGAGCACCGCAATCACCTGTCCTGCGGAAAATTCGCCATCACACGTCGTGACTCCGGAAACCAGCAGGCTTGCCTGCCGGTGCAGCAAAGCTTTCGCCGCATTGGTGTTGATGCAGACCTGCCCACGGACAGTAGTGGCGAACGCTAGCCAGCGCCGTTTGCCCGCCATGCGCGATCCGGGCAGAAAAAGCGTGCCCGCTTCTTCGCCTTGGAACACCCGCTCCAGAATGCCCGGAGCTTTTCCGTTGGCGATTACGACCATGCCTCCGGCCTGCATGGCGATTTCGGCAGCATCGAGCTTGGCGGCCATGCCGCCGCGTCCAGTGGCTGAAGTGCCGCGTGCCGAGGCGCGAACTGCGGCGGTAATTTCAGTCACCATAGTAACGACTGTGGCATTCGCCAGATCGCCGTTTGGGCTGTAAAGAAGGCCATTTACGTTCGAGAGCAGGACCAATGCGTCGGCATCGAGCTTGCTTAGAACGAGGGCGGCGAGGCGGTCATTGTCGCGAAAGACCGGCGCTTGCTCGGTGTAGATATTGGTGACCGTATCGTTCTCGTTCACGATCGGCACAGTGCCAAGCTTCAGCAGGCGCTCAAAAGTCTGACGCAGGATGCTGTAGCGCTTGAGGTCGCTGAAGTCATCTTCTGTTACAAGCACTTGCGCGACTTTGATTCCATGTGGGCGAAATGATTCCGCGTAAGCCTGCATCAGCTTGCACTGGCCTACGGCCGCGCAGGCGCGAGTGATGCTGGCCTCTTTGAGGCGGCTGCGGTGGATTCCCAACTCCGCCGCGCCCAGAGTTACCGCGCCGGAACTGACCAGCACGACTTGCCGGCCTTCCTTTAGCAGTCGGGTGATGCTGCCGGCGATTGCGGCGGTTTGCAGCGGGTCAAATTCATTGTCCGCGTTGCACACCACGCCGGTGCCGACTTTGATTACAAGGCGGCGGGCATTCACGAGCAGTGCACGGTGATTAATAGATCCGTCGTTCATTTTTGTCGCTTCGCTTCAAACCGCTTTATGAGCCTTCTGCTAGTACACATCTTTCAGTCTTGACGCGAGCGGCGAGGCCGCGTGGGCGGCCTCGCCGCCGGTTGCTTTCGCTGCGTTTCAAACGCCAGTGAGTGCCGCTTCCTAAATAAAAAACCGCTGCTTTGGCAGCGGGAGGCGTTGTTTCGTTGCTAAAAAACCCTTCTTAACTCATAGCCCCCAGCCGCCGATGTGCGCATGTGAACACGGCGGGCAACAGCACGGGTTTGGTGAGCCAGGGGAGGCCATCAAGAGCGAACTATAACCCGCAAAGATGCGCGTGGCAAGCTGATTAGGAAGATTAATATGGATGCCCGTCTGCACGCTTTTTTCGCCGAGGCAGACCATCATTCTAGTCGCTTTGGGCTTCGCTGCGCGCCGGCCTGCGGCGCAAGGAAAATTTCTTCTTGCAGATCTTTACGGCACGACTTCGCAGCCCGTCGTTCGCTGCGCTCACTCCTTGGCTCCCGCTCAAGTCGTGCCTGACACTTGTCTTCCCATCCTCGTCCGGCTGAAAGTTCAATGCCTCGTAAAAAAGCATGCTTCCCAGATTAAATTTTAAGTAACGCAGCCTGCGGGCTCTCGCCTTGCAGCAGCGGAGCCGATCCCTCACCTCCGCGCCTGGGTTGCTCGAACTCTTATACGGCGCGATGTGCTTCGGTTCGGGACAGCACCTTCCGAGGAAAGGGGGGCTCGATGCGGGAAGATTGCTGGCAAGGATGCAGCCATCGTAAAGTTCCGTTAACCCTCTCACAAATTCATTAGTCTTACGAATTAACCATCTAGATAATTCTTAACCCTCATCTTACCCACTATTTACGCCGATACGGGCTGGGATGGGTCTAATCCTATAAAGGCCGGAAGAGGTGAAGCGGCCTGGGGGTTGGAAATGAAATTCTTAAAAAACAAATGGACGATTATTGGCGTGCTTCTGGCGGCGATCGGGCTGCTCACGGCTTTCAAATATGAGAGCAAAAACACGCCGCAATATTTCACTGAGAAGGTGCAGAAGGGCGACATACAAAACGTCGTCCAGGCCACGGGCACCATCAATGCGGTGACCACGGTACAGGTGGGTTCGCAGGTGTCTGGGACGATCCAGACGCTTTCAGCGGATTTTAACTCACACGTGAAGAAGAACCAGGTGATCGCACAGATTGATCCGGCATTGTTCAAAGGCGCGTTGCTGCAAGCGCAGGCTAATTTAGCAAATGCGCAGGCAAATTTGGTGGCTGCCAAAGCGAATTTGGACAAAGCTGACGCAGCAGCGGTGCAGGCGAAGCTGGACCTTAATCGCTATACCACGCTGGCGCAGCAAGGGATAGTTCCAACGCAGCAACTGGATAGCGCACGCGCGACTTCGCAGAGCGCAGATGCCGCAGTCGGTGCGGCCAAGGCTGCGGTAACGCAGGCTTCGGCGCAGGTGCAGCAGAATTCTGCGGCAGTCAAGATTGCGCAGGCGAACCTGGACTACACGACCATTCGCTCACCTATTGACGGCACGGTGATTGCCCGCAGCGTTGACGTGGGCCAGACCGTTGCTGCTTCATTGCAGGCGCCTACGCTTTTCACCATCGCGCAGGACTTGACCAAGATGCAGGTTTACGTGAGCACCGATGAAAGTGACGTGGGTACGATCAAAGCCGGCCAGGAAGTGAACTTTAAAGTGGATGCGTTTCCGAAAGATACATTCAAGGGAAAAGTTTCCGCAGTACGGCTGAACGCGACGACCGTGCAGAACGTGGTGACCTATACCACGATTGTGGATTTTGACAATCCGGAAATGAAATTGTTCCCGGGCATGACGGCTTATGTGACGGTCCCTGTTGCCACGGCGACTGATGTGGTGAAGGTGCCGAACGGAGCGCTTCGCTTTACTCCTAGCTTGACGGCGCAGCAGATCAGCGATCTTTACCAGAAAGCTGGAATCGCGGCGACGGGCGGAGCACGCAAAGGCGGAAAGGGGACGCAGCAAGCCTCTGGCCAGCAAACGAATGGCCAGCAGGCCACTACTGCAGTCGTCTGGAAGCTGAATGCTGACAAGTCAGTTGAGCCGGTACAGATCAAGCTGGGCATCACTGACCACACCACGACGGAAGTAGCGCAGGTGGTGAAGGGTTCATTGAATCCGCAAGACCAGGTGGTGACCGGTTCAGCTGCGACGGCTAAGACGGCGAGCGCATCTGCGGCTGCTCCGGGCATGGGCGCAACGCGTGGAGCGGGTGGCGGCCGAGTAGGCCGATAGAACCTACCACGGAAGCACGGGGACACGGACAAAGACGATTTACCGCAAAGGTCGCTAAGGACGCAAAAAAAAGAGAACGACCTTTGCGAGTAGATCGGGCATAAAGCGAGAAACAGGAGAGATCTTATGGCAGCGCTGGCACAAGTCGAATTGAAAAATGAAGTGATGAAGCAGGAACTTCAGGTAGGTGGCAATCCAGTGATTCAGGTGCAGGATGTGCACAAGTTTTACGCTCTGGGAGAAACCAAGGTGCACGCCCTGCGCGGGGTGGAGATGATTATCCAGCCGGGAGAGTTTGTGGCGATCATGGGCTCCAGCGGCAGCGGCAAATCGACGTTCATGAATATGCTGGGCTGCCTGGATAAGCCGAGCAGCGGGCAATACATGCTGGAAGGGACGAACGTTTCCAGCCTGGACAAGAAGCAGCTGGCGGCCATTCGCAATCGCAAGCTCGGATTTGTCTTCCAGGGATTTAATCTGCTTTCACGTACCACGGCGCTGGAGAATGTCGAGTTGCCAACGCTGTATGCGCAGATGGCCAAAGAGCAACGTCAAGCCCGGGCCAAGGAAGTGCTGGAGCTAGTGGGACTGGGCCAGCGCATGGACCATTTTCCATCGCAGCTTTCCGGCGGACAGCAGCAGCGTGTGGCGATTGCGCGAGCGCTGGTGAACAAGCCGGCAATCCTGCTGGCCGATGAACCCACGGGAAACCTGGACAGCAGAACGTCCGTGGAGATCATGCAGATCTTCCAAGACCTGAATGACAGCGGACTCACGATTGTGCTGGTCACGCACGAACCTGACATCGCGCAGTTTGCGAAACGGACCGTGGTGTTTCGTGATGGAAAGATACGACACGACGATGCGGTAAAAAATCGGCCACGTGCAGCAGAAGTGCTGAAGAACATGCCGACGGTCGATGAGGACTAAAAGATCGGGTGATCGTGCGTGATCTGGTGATCTGGTGATCCGGTGATCCGGTGATCGGAAAAGCAAACCTACCACGGAGGCACAGAGACACGGAGAAGTACGAGATTGAGAATTTCAACTTCGGCGATCTTTGGCAGTAGTGGCAATTTTGGCATTGGGTTTTTACAACGGGGGTTATATGGATTTCATAGCGATTTTGAAAATAGCGGTGAGAGCGTTAACGAGGAACAAGATGCGTTCACTCTTGACCATGCTGGGAATAGTGATCGGCGTGGGTGCGGTGATCGCCACGGTAGGACTGGGGCAGGGAGCGCAACAGCAGGTGCAGAACCAGATTGCGTCGATGGGAACGGACCTGCTTTACATTAGCTCCGGCAGCGTGAATAAAGGCGGCATACGGCTGGGTGGCGGCGCCACCAAGACGCTGGTGTACGACGACATGAAGGCGATTCAGCAACAGGTCCCGACGATTGGGCAGGTTGCGCCGGGAGCCGGAGCGAGCGTGCAGGTAGTCGCCGACAATCAAAACTGGAGCACGCGCATTACCGGCACTGCGCCGCAATATTTTGATATCCGCAACTGGGACTTTGCCAAGGGCGCGAATTTTACGCAGGACGATGTGACCCGCGCCAGCAACGTGGTTGTGCTGGGCGCTACGGTGCAGCAGAACCTATTTGGAAACAGCGATCCCACGGGCCAGACTGTACGCATCGGCAACCTGCCGTTTCAGGTCGTCGGCGTGTTGCAGGCCAAGGGGCAATCAGGCATGGGTCAGGACCAGGATGACGGCGTGTTTGTCCCTATTACTACGCTGCAGAAGAAGATCACTGGGCAGGATTGGCTGCAATACATTATGGCTTCAGCCACGTCTCAGCCGGCCAGCTATGCGGCACAGGGGCAGATCACTTCACTTCTGCGCGACCGGCATCGCATTCGTCCCGGTCAGGATGATGATTTTAGCGTGCGCAATCTAGCGGACGTAGCGCAACTGGCAGACGAGTCTTCCAAGGTGATGACGCTGTTGTTGGCTTCGATTGCGGGTGTTTCACTGATCGTGGGCGGCATTGGGATTATGAACATCATGCTCGTTTCAGTCACGGAGCGTACGCGGGAAATCGGCATACGAATCGCGATTGGAGCGACGGAGTCTGACGTGCTGCGGCAGTTCCTGAGCGAGTCAGTGGTGCTGAGCATGGCGGGAGGAATTCTGGGCATCCTGTTTGGCGTGGCTTCTTCCATGACCATTACCCGGGTGTTGGGATGGAGCATCTTGATTTCCCCGGTGGCGGTGGGAGCGGCAGTGGTGTTCTCAACTGCGGTGGGAATCTTCTTTGGGTTTTATCCGGCGCGGAAAGCGGCGATGCTGGACCCAATAGAAGCTTTAAGGTTTGAGTAGGACGACCCCCCTTACTCAATCACGAGGTGGCCCGAGCTTGCAAAAGCCCGGGCCATTTTGTTTGTTTATCGCTAAAGCGCTAGGTTGGCCGAGCGGACTCTGCCCCGGCAAGCGCGGCGGCTTTTATGAACTCTTGCCCAGATCTGTCTCAAAGCGGATGGTCGCAGGCAGATCGATTTTCTGGGCGAGACTGGTTAAAACTGACTCTAGTTCGCGCATGGTATCGAGATCCAGGGCGGTAGGCGCGGTGGCAGCTTCAATAGCGGCGGCCGGATCTTCCATCAACAGGCAGGCATTTGCTGGCGATTGGCTAATCCACAGAGCCAGTTGATCACCGCAATGCTTGAGCGCATGTAGTAGCTGCTCAGATTCACTGATCGGAGGAAAATATGCCAAGGAGCACCTCTTAAGCAACCTTGGATGCTTAGACTCTGACAATAGGCCACTCAGAACAGAATAATTCACACCTTTGTTACAGATGGTTGTCCGGCTTACAAAACGCAACATTTCGTTACAGGGCTTAGACAATCGTTACAGGGCTTTCAAAACACCGGTTGGCAATCAGGGTTTGTACAGACAGAACGAAAAAGCTAAGACCTGAACCAAGCGGGAAAAGAAGTCGGGCCTGGCGAAAAATCGGAGGGGATTATGAATCGTTTACGAATGATGTTGGTTGGAGCGGCATTGATTACCGGCGGTTCGGCTTTGGCATCGGCCCAGATGGTTCCACAGAACGTGGCATTCCGCGACCATGACAGGGACCGAGATCGGGGCCGCGACAGAGACCGTGATCGGGATCGAGACAGAGACCGCAATTACAACAACTACCGAGTCTATAGCGACCACGACCGAGATGACCGGCGCTACGTGGACCGGGACGGGCGATATGATCGCGGTTACAACAACGGCTACTACAATCGCCGTTGGGACGGACATCGCTGGCTTTATTGGAACGGGTACAGCTGGGTTTACTAAGAATTGACGTTAGCTCTTTCTGAGAGCCAAAGGCGGGACGCGCAACAGAAGGCGTTCCGCCTTTTTGTTTGCTGCAAAGCTATCAATTCAACAAATGAAAGGGCGGCATTTCTGCCGCCCCAGAAGTCTATTGCAAAGTTTTCTACTGGTGACGAATATCTCCCGCCGCAACCAGGTTGCCGTCAGCTTCTATGAAAAGTGCACGGTTGCCATCCACCAGATAGGCAATCACGTTCTGGGTGCCTAACGGCGTTTGCAGGGGCAATGCGAAGCGCCCGTTAGCATTTGCGGTTACGGTCCCCGTCATGGATTGGCCAAAGGTAATGCCGCCGTTGTTGTTGATGTCGATAATGCCGGTGAGTTTGCTTACTCCGTCAGCGGTAAATTCCGCAATTGAATCCAGCTCTGTGCCGCCGCCGGCAGCCGCTGTGAAATTCATTCCGTAGGTCCCCTGTAAAGAACCCGCAGTGAACGCGGTGGTCTGCTGCTGCAGCGCGGTGCCCGAGGTAAGGAAACCGGTATCAATCTCAAGCGCAAGCACGCCGCCGCTGGAAGGATAGATGGCAAAGTTAAAGACGCCGGCTGTGGTATTCAGGGTCAGCGTCCCACGACCATTGGCCGCCATGGCATATGTGCCAGTGATGGGAACAGCTGTGGTGACGGAACCGCCATCATTGAAATCCTCAAACCCGGCGCTTACGTTGCCTGCTCCGTCAGAGGTTAAAACTCCGCCGGCGGCAAATGGGTTTCCATTGAGCAAATCAGCTCCCGCCGTCGTGAATGCGAATGGGCCGGAGACGGAGCCGTTGCTGAATGGGCCGGTCTGGCGGAAGGCTTCGCCACCAAGAGCAGGGAAAGTGTTCGTACCTACAACTTTCAGGTGGTTGGCATCTACCACATAGTAAGCAAATGTCAGCGCGCCGCGCGATGTGTTCAGTGTGGCCGTGCCGCGGCCTGTGGAAGCAACCGGAATGGATCCAGTCATTGGATCATTGGCTACAATCAAGCCGTTATCATTTGAGTCATCCGAGCCTGCGGTAAGGTTACCTGAAGCATCAGAAGTAAAAACGCCGCCGACTGCCACTGGAACGCCGCCGGTATCGATTCCTGAGAGAGTAAAGGCGAACGGGCCAGCCAGCGCAGCATTGGAAAAAGCGGAGGTCGTCTGCTGGTCAATTGTGCCGCTGCCTGTTGCATTACCATCAAAACGGGTCACCAGCGCGTGGCCGCCAGCCACAATCACAAAATCCAGAGTCGAATTACCTACAGGCGAGTTGAGCGTAATGGTGCCTCGTCCATCTGCTCGCACCAGGTACGTCCCGCTTACGGCGGCATTGGGACTCACCGGCACTCCGCTATTGATGTCCTGAGTGCCGGAAGTTATGTGGCCAGCGCCATCGGCAACAAAGCTGCCCGCTACGGCCAGAAAGCCTGCCGCGTCAGTGCCGGTATAAGAGAATGCAAAAGGGCCGGTCAGGTTTGCATTCGTAAAACCACCTTGAGGAGGAGGGAAGCTAATGCTGCCACCGCCTCCACAGCCCGCAATGGTAATAAGAGTGATGGCTGCAGCAATAGACACTATGAAACGTTTTTTTGCCGGGAACATTGTTCTACCTCGCGCACATGAATAAGTATGACATCAATAATCGGGGGACAAAGCTTAGCTTTTATAGTGAGGATACGAGGCAGTGCTACGTCTCCTGGCCGGAATCACTTATTTCTTCACGCAAGCTTCTTGTCTCGCCCCCTCTGTATGGGTCTTTATCAGCGCAAAATCTCTGTTTTTTGGGGGACGCGAAGGGTGAGATGCTCGCGCAGAGCATTTTGACATCGGCTAACGGGTAAAGTTTTGTTAAAGCAGCAGATCACTTTATAATAATGATAGTTGACCTCATAATTTTCCTGGAGCATTTCATCCATGATTAAGTTTTTGCAAAGCGGCAACAAAGCCGCCAAATATCTCCTCGCCGGATTTCTCTTGCTGATTGCCGCCAGCATGGTGACCTACCTCATCCCCGGATTTATGACTGATACCTCAGTGACTGAAGCCGGAGTTGTGGCGTCCGTCGGGGGCCATGAAATTCACCGCGAGGAAGTAGCGCGGGTGGTCCAGGCACAGGCGCGCGGAAACCAAATCCCTGATTTTTATCTGCCCATCCTCCGCCAGCAGGCGGTCAGGCAGCTGATTCAGCAGGCGGAGCTCCAGTATGAGAGCGAGCGCATGGGGCTGAACGTTTCCGACCAGGAGTTTCGCGACGAGTTGCAGTATGGTCCTTACAAGCAGGCTTTCTTCCCGGGCGGAAAGTGGATTGGCGCGGCGAAGTATAAGGAAATGCTGAGCCAGGGCGGCACCACGGTAGAAAACTTTGAGCGCGATGTAAGGCTTGATCTGCTGCAACGCAAGCTGGTGAACCTGATTGGCGCCAGCGCGACGGCAACCGACTCCGAGGTGGAAGCAGCTTACAAAGAGCAGAACACCAAAGTGAAATTTGAGTACGCGGTTCTTAAGCTGGATGACGTCTCCAAAACGATCAAGCCGACGGATACGGAGTTGAAGGCCTTTTATGAGGCGAATAAGGCGCGCTATACCAATTCGATTCCGGAAAAGCGGCAGATCAAATATTTTGTTTTAAGTGACAAAAATTTCGCGGACAAAGTGACTGTGGATCCTGCGGAGATCCAGCGCGCTTACAGCGCAAACCAGAATGCATATCGCATACCGGAGCGGGTGAAGGTCCGCCACATTCTGATTGAAATGCCAAAGCCCGGAGCTGACGGCAAGGTGGACCAAAAAGCCATGGACGAGGCGCGCGCCAAAGCACAGGATGTGCTGAAGCAGGTGAAAGCCACTGGAGATTGGGAAGGACTGGCGAAGAAGTATTCCGGTGATCCCGGCAGCAAAGACAAAGGCGGCGAACTGGGCTGGCTCAATAAGGGGCAGACGGTACCCGAATTTGAAAAAGTCGCCTTTGGCCAAAACAAAGGACAGATCAGTGACCCGGTGCAGTCGTCTTTCGGGTTTCACATCATCCAAACAGAAGATAAAGAAGATGCACACTTGAAGCCATTGGCTGAGGTGAAGCCGCAAATTGAAGAAGCGATCAAGCAGGAAAAAATCAAGGGGATGGTAAGCCAGGCTGCCACGGATGCCGAAGCGATTGCGCAGAAGCAAGGACTGGAGAAAGCGGCGAGCAAGTATGGCGCTGAGGTTATCACCAGCAATCCGATCGCTAAAAATGACGCGTTGCCGGGCATTGGCGCGCAACCTCAATTGATGGATGCGATCTTCTCTGCCGATGAGAAGTCAGGTCCGCAATCCACCGAGACGCCACAAAGCACGGTGGTCTTTCAAGTCACAAAAATCGAGCCTGCACGCACTCCATCCTTGGAAGAAATCAAAGATCGCGTTACCACGGATTTCAAGAACCAGCGCGCTGCCGATATTCTGCGGCGCAAGACGCAGGAAATGGCGGACCGGGCGCACGCCGAGCACGATCTGGCGAAAGCTGCCAAAGAAGCCGGCGCGACGGTGAAGACCAGCGATCTGGTTTCCCGGACGCAGCAGGTGCCTGACATCGGGAGCATGTCAGGGGCGGCCAGCGCGGCATTCACGATGAAGCAGGGCGAGATCAGCGGCCCGCTTAATCTGGGCGCCAGCCAGGCAGTCATACAGATTGTGGAACGGCAAGAGCCCTCCCCAACTGACGCTGAGTTTGCCAAACAGCGCGATCAGTTGCGCGAGCGTCTGGCTTCACAGAAGCGCCAAGAGATACTGGGCCAATTTGTCAACGATCTGAATACCCGCCTGGAAAAAGAAGGCAAAGTAAAGATCAACAAAACAGAAATGGACAACCTTGCCAAATCTCGCAGCTAAGACTGCATCATAGAAAACTATGTTGTGCCAGCGATCAGCCGGAATACTGCTGCATGCAACCTCACTGCCTTCGCTGGGTGGTATCGGCGACCTTGGGCCGGAAGCTTATGCATTTGCGGACTTTTTAGCCAGCTCCGGACTGGGGCTGTGGCAGGTGCTTCCGCTTTCACCACCCGGACTGGGCAACTCCCCCTATTCCGCCATCTCCGCGTTTGCGGGAAATCCGCTGCTTATTAGCCTGGAAAGGCTGGCCGAACGCGGCTGGATTGGAAAAGACCAGTTAAAGCAACTGCCTGCTCCGCATGGCCGGGTGGATTTCGAGGAAGCGAAAGCCGTCAAGATGCCGCTGCTCCGGCAGGCAGCCCAGAATTTTCTGGAGCGCGCTAACGGTGAACGCGGCCGTTTTGAAGAATTCAAGCGTGCCCACGCGGGGTGGCTGGAAGACTTTGTGCTTTTTGACGTGATGCGCCACGTCCATCAAGGGGCCACATGGAGTTCATGGCCCAAAGAACTGGCTGTGCGCGAAGCTGAGGGCCTGCACAAATTTGGCGTGGAGCACCAGCGGGAGTTGGAAGTTGAACGGGCCATTCAATTCGCATTTTTTGAGCAGTGGCGCGCCCT
This sequence comes from Terriglobia bacterium, assembly GCA_963831465.1. Classification (GTDB taxonomy): domain Bacteria; phylum Acidobacteriota; class Terriglobia; order Terriglobales; family Acidobacteriaceae; genus Angelobacter. Next base: position 28,222 of record CAWHQH010000033.1, read on the forward strand.
GCATCGATACTGCCGCCAGCGCGGCATCGGGATTGTGGGCGATGTTGCCATTTTTGTGAACTATGACTCGGCGGATGTATGGCGCAATCCCGACTTATTCTTCCTGGATGAAAACCTGCTTCCAACCGTTGTGGCTGGAGTTCCGCCGGATGCCTTCAGCGTAACCGGCCAGCGCTGGGGCAATCCTCTATATCGCTGGGATGTTTGCAAAGCACGCGGGTATGATTGGTGGATCCAGCGTATGAAAGGCACGCTGGAGATGTGCGATATCGTCCGGCTTGATCACTTCCGCGGCTTTGAAAGTTATTGGGAGATTCCCGCCAATGAGCCCACGGCGGTGCATGGCAGATGGGTACAGGGACCGTGCGATGACCTGTTCCATGCACTGCGGGCAAGCCTTGGCGATCTGCCGTTCATTGCCGAAGACCTTGGATTAATCACAGAAGAAGTGCATGCGCTGCGTGAGCGGCTGGGCGTTCCCGGTATGAAGGTGCTGCAATTCGGCTTTGGCGATCCCGGCGCGCACATTTATCTTCCGCAAAATTTTGAGCCAAACTGCGTGGTCTATACCGGCACGCATGATAACGATACGACCGCAGGCTGGTGGAAATCCTCTGCGAACAAGGAAGAGAAGCGCTTTGCCGCCAACTATTTTGGCGAGCCGGCTGATGGAATGCACTGGGCTTTTATCCGGGCAGCGTTCGCTTCAGTGGCCCGGATGGCCATTGTGCCGTTGCAGGACTTTCTGGGGCTTGGGAGCGACGCCCGCATGAACACCCCATCACTGAGCGATGGCAATTGGGGCTGGCGCTTTAAAAAGAATGCGGTGACAAAGGCATTGGCGGAAAAGCTGGCGACACTTTCGGTTGTGTGTGATCGTAAACCTCTACCGTTAAGTGCTGACCAGCACGGCGACGGGGAAGTGCGCGAAGACTTCGCGGCATAACAGCGTTCGCTGGGGCGTGACCCTGATTTTTTCTCCGGTGAAAACATTTTCCAGAAACTCCGGAGACCGCGATGGAACCGGCAGCTCAGTATTTTCCCATATGGCTGCCAATGGCATGCGCATGTCGCCGCCTGCCAGGGAATAGCTGAGGCGCGGCACTGCGACGATTGCGATCTGGTTATTATGCTCGCGCGCGAAAGCAACAACATGCTGCTGCTTGGCGCCGTTAGCATGCATTGGCCGGTAAAGACCGGGATGGAACAAGTCACGCCGGTCGCGGCGCAACCGCAGCGCCTGCATGGTGGTCCACATTTTAATGCGGCCGTCCTGATAATTTTCCAGAAGCTCAGCACACAAGGCGGGAAGATCGCCCCCTTCAGCTTTGTGGTCGAGTTCCGTTAGCAGCGTCTCACGCACCGCGTAATCTACTGGGCGACGGTTATCGGGATCGACCAGGCTGAAGTCCCATAGCTCTGTGCCTTGATAGATGTCAGGATTGCCGGGCGAGGTAAGCATCAGGACGCGCTGTGCCAGCGAATTGATTGCGCCAAAGAAATGTACGGACGGCATGAAGGCGCGCATCTGCTCAACAAACGTGTTTGGCCGTCCCGGTGTTCCGGGCTGCAGGATTTTTTCAATGAATTGCCGCAAAGCTTCCACATACGCTGGATCGTCACTGATCCAGCTCAGATTGATTTTTGCCTCATGGACAGCCTTGGACATGTATTGCTGAATTCTTTCTACGTATTCCAGGCGCTGCGTGTCCGAGCTGAGCTCAAACGGCCAGCTCCCAATTAATGTCTGGTAAAGGAAATACTCTTCATTGGCATCCGGTACCTGACGCCCATCGGGAAGCATTCGCTTGCGTAAACGGTTAGCACGACGCCAGCGTAGCGCGTGCGCCGCCCACGTCTTGGGCATTTCAGAAAGCACATCCAGACGAGCGCGCACATCTTCACTGCGTTTGGTGTCATGCGTGGAGGTAGCCAGCATGGAATATGGCCAGCTTTCCACCCGCTTGAGATTACCTGTATGAAATTCTTCCGGGCTGATGCCGAATTGCTTCGGTGATCCGCCTACTTCATTTACCGCGATAAAGCGGTTATAGACATAACAAGCTGTATCTTCCATGCCCTTGGCCATTACAGGCCCGGTGAGCTGCTGGAACTTAAGCGTAAAGCGGAGCTTGTGGCGATAAACATCAGACTGGTCTTCAGAATTCTTGTGCTTCAACAGCAGAATGTCGCGCAGGAAATCAAAGCTGGCCGGGGCTTTATCCGGGTTGCGGCGTTTTGCCCGCGCAACAGCTTCATGGATGTAACCGCGGTCACGCTCGGTCATCTCTCCGCGTTCGTCGATGTAGGTGCGGTAGACAGGGAAGCAAGCAATGGTCTCGCGAATCACATCGCGCAAGGATTTGCGGGTAAAGTCGCGGGCATAGCGGTCGGTGGCGGAGATGGCATCAAGCATATGCGCCAGCACATTGACCTCACTGGCAAGCGATGCATGCATGATGAGCTTCTTGCTGTTGTAGATGATGGCGTCCACGTCCTGACTTACGCCGGCAAATCGACGATAAAAGTTTGTGAAGCTCCGCTCATTCCGGCGATCAATGAACAACCCATTTACCAGCGTGGTGAAGTCATAGCCTGAAGTACCGTCCACCGGCCACTCACGCGGAAGATCTTCGCCGGGTTCCAGAATTTTTTCGACTACCGTGTAAAGCATCGCGCGTTGGTTCATCCAGTCATGCTGGCCAAACGCCTGCTGGAGATCGAGTTCAATCCCATTTTCCGCGAGCATTCCGCGCGGCATTGCCCCATTGCATTGGCTGGCGGCATACAACATTTGCAGACGAACCATATATTGCCGTGGGTTGAGCAGGCCATCACAGTGATCGACTCGCACACCCTGCACCATGTCGTCCGCCAGGAGGTGGCGCAATAACTGATGCGTGGCGGCGAAGACCCGCGGATTTTCCATACTGAGACCGATGAGATCGTTGACGTCAAAAAAGCGCCGATAATTAATTTCTTCCCCGGAGACGCGCCAGTTAGCAAGGCGATAAACCTGCTCTTCCAGAAGCCGATGCAACGCATCAAAGCTGCGCGGATCGCCAGCCCGGCCATTCATTGCAGCGGCTGCGTGAGCGGCTATCTGCTGCAACTCCGGCGATTTTTCCATCAACTCTTTCCAGGCAACCGTTAAAGAAGTGACAGCACGCCGCCGTTGGCGCACCAGATCGCCATCCGACGAGTTGTGCGAAGGCACATTTCTAAGTCCGGACAAAAGATTGCGCAGCTCCTGCGGTAGTTCGTGAGCGCGTGGCTCAAAAATGATGGGAATAGTTTGAGGATCAAGCGGCAGGTGTTTGTCGAAGTACTCAATATGAAATGCGCCGTTGCTGCTGACCAACCGGATGTGACCTGCTTCAAGCTCGGCGCCGTATTGGTCGCCCAAAATGGGTAAAAGGAGCTTGTTGCGCAGCTCCGGCTTCAACGGCTCCCAATCGAGATCAAAGAATTCAGCAAATTCAGATGCGCGTCCGTTCGAGAGCACGTCCCACCACCACGGATTTGCGCCCAGGCCGATTCCCATGTGGTTGGGCACGATATCGAGCACCTGGCCCATGCCATAGTTCTTTAGCTCATTCACCAACTCCTGCAGTTCTTCATAGCTTCCGACTTCCGGATTGAGCTGATTATGATCTGTGATGTCATAACCGTGCTGGCTGCCGGTCTGAGCTTTCAGGATAGGCGAGGAATAAATGTGGGAGACGCCTAGTGCGTGCAGATATCCAATGAGGCGGCGTGCATTCTCAAACCGGAAGCCGGCATTAAACTGCAGGCGATACGTGGAAAGCGGCTTGGCCTGGCTTTTGCCTGACGCCAGGCGATCAAGGCACTCTGAGATGCCGCTGGTTTCTGGCGTCAATATCGCTGGATTGGCTCTCATGGGACTGGTTGCGAAAGGCAGTCTTATGGGCGGAATACTCCCACTAACTTGGATGCACGAATCCGGCGCGGTGTGGCGCGATGCCGGCGCTTTGCTAATTTTGCCGGAACAGTTGAAAATAGATTTTTGGAAAATAAAGGAGCTAGATCCAGCATGCCAGCAACCGGTGAACTGATTAGAATGATGAATTACGTGGACGACATTGCCGCCACGCTCCGCCGCATTGCGGTAGGAATTTCCACCATGACCCCGGAAGAACGCAAACGGCTGGCCGACTACATGCGCAACTCCGACCCCAGTTTCATGAAAACTCTGGAGATCCTGGACAAAGGCTAGATGGCCGAAATCCGGACTATTGCGGTCATTGGCGCTGGAGCCGTGGGCCGCGGAATCGCTTTTGCCGCCGCGTTAGGCGGATATCGTACGATCCTGGAAGATATTCTTCCTTCCAGCTTGCGCACCGCGGCTGCTGAACTACGCGAGCATCTGTCCAGAGCCACCGATCTTGGCAGAGTCAGCAAGCCCGAAGCGCTGACCGCATTCAATCGCCTGGAATACGCCGCAACCGTGGAGCATGCGGCCCGCGAAGCCGATCTAGTGATTGAAGCTGTCCCAGACGAACTGGAATCGAAAACCGAAATCTTCACGCTGCTCGATAAAATCTGTCGTCCGCAAACCATCCTAGTATCGAACACCACAGCTCTCAGCGTGAGCGAAATTGCTTCCGTAACGTATCGCTCGGCCAAGATCGCCGGGATGCGTTTTGGCAATCCTGCTTTCAGCAGCACGAATCTGCAAATCGTGCGCGCCCGGTTCACCGACGACGAAACCATTGCGGCGTGTGCTGAAGTCGGCAAGCGCATGGGCAAGCAAGCGACGGTGATTGCGGAAAGCGATCTTTGAATTCCGCGGCATAGCACACTGCGGCTTGCCCGCCGCAAATTTAGCGCTGCCCAGCTATGTCTTGCGCCGCATCAATCGCAGGTCCGATAGATAAATATCCAGCGGGCTCAAACCGGCCACACTGCGTTGCTCTCCACCTGCGGCTTCAGCTTTCTCCATCTGCAATTCCTGCCGGTTTGCCTTGTCCGCTACTGAGGCAATTCGCCGCCGCAGATACCTGAGATCACATGGCCTTGTCATGTAATCATTAGCGCCAGCTTCGTATCCTGCCTGGATGTCCGCCGGCTGTTCACTGCCGGTAATTAGCACAATATAAGGAACATGGTTGGTGCTGTGCGTCCGCAGCCAATGGCAAAGATCAATGCCGTTTAGCTTTGGCAGGTCCCAGCCCAGCAGGCAGATATCAATTTTGCGGGTGCGCAGCAACTCGCGTGCAGTTTCGCCATCCCCGGCGGTAACCAACTGGTAACCCCATTGAACTACGGACCGCTCCAGCGTCATGCGGGTGAGCAAATCATCTTCTGCTACAAGAATTGTGAGGGTCTTCATACTTACCTTGCTGATTGATTAAAGTAAGCTGAATGTAACCCAATGCGCGCGCGGATTACGAGATTACCTCAGTTTTCCGCATTCCCAAAATGGGAACTATCAAACAGGCAATTTCTTACTCGCTAGCCGCTAAATCCGCGGCTGTGCGCCCCTGCGACCGCTAGTTTCCCGCAGGCTTGCTGCCCATCCCAGGCAACGGTAAACGGCCATCTGCGCCGCTGGTCAACGCCACAAACTGCGGATCTTTATAGAGCGACGCAAACACCGCATCCACGCGCGCTTCCATCATCTCTTTGCTGCGGACGGACTGATACCGCTCGTACTCAAAGAAGTGGCGCTTCAGCAATGACAACGCTTTGTCTTTCTGCCCCAACTGCGCGTAGATTGCCGCCAGGTTATAGCTAGCACACAAAATCGCTTCGTTATCTTTTGCGATTTTCAGAGCTTCGTCGCCATGTCCGTTGCCGGCCATAAACGCTGCGGCAAAAATCAGGTTAAAAGGCTCCTGCGGGTCTAAAGCCAGCGCCTGCCGCGTATATTGATCGGCTTTCACTTTGTCGCCTTCAGAATTCCAATAGACGGCCAGATTTCGGTAAGCCAGCGCCAGCGGAAATTCCTGCGTTGAAGCTTCCATCAGGTGCAGGCCTTTTTTAAAGTCGCCTTCATGGATCGTCATTTTGCCCAGCCCATGCAGCGCCACCGCTCTTGACAGCGGATCAGCCGGCATCGCCAAAATCTGGTTGAACGTGGCACGCGCTTTGTCCCACTCGCCAGTCTCGTGGCGATAAAGTTCGCCAAGGTAGCGCAGCGGCGTAGGATCGTTGGGATCAATGCCGTGCGCGGCGGTGTAATACTTTTGCGCCAGCGTGTATTTGGCGTCGTTCTCGGCCATTAGTCCCAGCGACATCGTTTTCTGTACCTTGGCGCCCACTGCCGGATCAAAGTTCGGGCCGTCCGGCATTGCCTCGGCGTTCATGTCAGTCACGCCCAGCTTCTTCAGCTCCTTTACCGCGTCTTTGGCCTTGCCGGGGAACATGCATTTCTGCTCCGCAACCTGTTTTAGCTCGGCAATCGCCGCCTGATTGTCGCCAGACTTTGCCTTGGCCTTGGCGGCTTCCATCTTCTCTTTCACCGCCGACTCGCGCTTCTTCATCTCGCTTTCCACCAGCTTTTCCAGGTCGCCAACCTTGAGCTTGCCGTCTTTGTTTTCAAGCTTGGTCACCACCGTGCCATCGGCCTGTACCAGCAGCGCCACGGGCAGCTTGCCATCCGGGACATACTTTTGCCCCAGCGCGCTCTGCACATCCACAATCCCCATGGTCACGCACTGCTGGGAATAAAGCTGCAGCGTGCGCGACTCACGCAGGCTTGAGCGCTCAACCTCCTGCTTGCCCGTGGGGAACCAATACACCGCCAGGCCTTCTTTCACCGGCTCCTGCGGCGTAATCAGCTTCCACGGCACCTGGTAGGTCTGCTGGCTCGAGCCTCCGCTCATGCCGCCCATGCCTCCGCCACCACCGCCGCCACATGTCGCCCACGTTTGCGGGACAAGTAATACATAGATCATCAAAAGACACACAACGCGCTGCAAAAGAGAGGTTTTCATGGGCGAAATTATACTCCAGAGCTGCTCAGATGCCCCGATCTTTGCTCTTCTCTGCGTGTCTGCGTTTCCGCGGTGCGTTTGGCTTTTCGATTCCAAAATTCCTATCAGTGTGATCAGTGTTGATCAGTGGTAATTCACCGGTTTCCGATCACCAGATCACCGGATCACCCGATCACCCGATCACCAAATCCGATTTCCTATCAGTGTCATCCGTGTTAGCCAGTGGTAAAGAAGCTTTTGGCTCGAATTTGCTCTTTTTGTGCGTCGTTTCGCTCATTCTTGGTTCATTTCTGTCCGCGATCATCCGCGTAAAGCGACCGTAAGTCTTTGCTTTTCAATCCCGGCGTCTTGGCAATCACGGCAAATTTGTGCAATTTTCCGCATACCCCCTGCCCTCCCCCCTATGTTGACCCAATTCCACCCAAGACGACCCAAGGTCACCCAAGGCTGAAGGGTTCGGCAGTAGGTCGTGCTCTCTGTTCCGCGATCCCTTTCAACCGGGGTCCCCGACACGCGCGGTTTTCGGGTGGTAGGGTGGAACGTCACCCAAGGCTGAGAGCACCGGCAGAGGGTCGCAGCCCCCAAATGCAAACACCCGGCCTCGAAGCCGGGTGCATTAAAAACACAACTTGTGGATCGCAGGCGCACTCGCCTGCCACCTTCTCAATACTTGTGTGGCACAGCCGCCCTCGGCTGTGGCTTTTTGACTAAAATGCCTTCACTTTAGCAGTGCAAACAAAGCACGAAACTAATCTAACACCAATGCTGTCTGCCAAAACAAAAAATCTGCGGCCCTCTGCCTGACGTTACTAAATCGCTCTCTACCACTGTTTTCTTGAGCGAAGCGCCGCGCTAATCCTATCGCTTTAGCCGCGCTAATCGCTTTAATTGACTGATATGCGCGGAGTCGAAGTTGAGCCGTCTTGCGGGCGTTTGAGCCCGCAGGCGAAATCCCGAGCGAAGTCGAGGGAACTCTTCGGATCCCGAGGATTTTTATCTCGCAAATACCGCATCAGGGAGTTCGACCAATGCTCTGTCATCAAAATCATGACCCGGCGTTAAACTGTGTTCATGGCGAACGCACGTACATCTGATGCCGAGCAGGGAAAGATGCTGGCGGAACTCCGCCAAGCCGGCCGTCAAATAAGGTCCGGGCACTACATCCGCCATGAGGACATGAAAGCCTGGCTCCTTTCATGGGCACGAACCACGAGCTGCCGGTTCCTAAATGCGTTTGCGGCGCGAGACATGATGACGGCCCCCTGTGCCGGTAGAAGCTCCATTTAGAGAGAAATTGTAGATGAGTGAGTTAGGTACCAAGTTCCTGAGCAAACATTTTAAGACCATGGTGATCGTTGCTCATCCCGATGACGAGAGCATCGGTGCTGGGTTTTTGATGCAGAGTCATTCATCGATGCATGTTTCGTTTTGTACTGATGGCGGGGCACCCATTGCTCAACCTGTTTGGCAAAGGATTGGCCTCAGAACACGCAATGACTACGTCGCAATGCGGGAATCCGAGGCTCTGGAGGCTCTGAAGAGGTCGCGGTCAGTGTGCCAACCAGAGTTCCACCGGAAGCTAGACGGTTCCTTGTATCAAGCCTTGCTAGAAACGGCTAACGAACTTCGTCATTCCATTAATTCGTTCCGTCCCGATTTTCTTTTGACGCACTCTTATGAACATGGACATCCCGATCATGACTGCTGCAGCTTTTTGGCTGCGCAGCTAGGGGCTGAGTTCGCCATTGACGTTTGGGAAATGCCAATATATGGATGGAGGGAAGCAATAGAGTATGTTCAGGAGTTCCCCGCTGACGATAGTGGCGCGGTGCGTATTACGCCAACTTCTCAGCAAATTGAAGTCAAGAGATTAATGTTCGATGCCCACGCAAGCCAGCGTCGACTCGGGAATCTTAAAATGTTCGATCCGGATCGTCCTGAATCATTCAGGCCACAACCTGCCTATGCATTTTTGGACACTGAAGAAATCAAGTATAAAGTCGCAACGGCATCTCCGGGCGATGTTCAAGCAGCATTTGCAACATTTGCGGGCCGATGCTAATCAATAGTCTTGATATCAATGGAAGGGCCAAGTAGCGCCGCTTCTATTTTTTGCGTAGTCAGGAAATTGCGAATATCAACCCAACGATCCTTATATTTCGAGAAGTGGTCAATCTTTGAAAATGATATTTTCCCCCAACCCTGACTGCGAGGCAGATTGCGAATCACCTCCACAGGAAGAATGAAATATTCGGGCGGCCGAATCTCGGCTTTTCCGTTCTTTGAGCCACGATTGAGCAGCGCGATGACTACAAAATCACAATCGAAGTTTTTTATGATGAACCCTTCTGGATCTGTACGCCATCTGCTCTTAACCTGAATCCTGGCCGATCGGTTTTCATCAGGATTGGTTGCGATGAGGTCGTAACCGCTGCGTGTTTACGTAGCTCTTGTAGGTGGGAATTCCCTGTAGCAATAGATTCCCCAAAACTAAAAACTCTGCACCAGTACATTCGAGTTGCGTATTGAGTCTTTTCAGGAGACACCTATCCGAATCAGCGGTTTGTCATTTCCTGAACCTTGTGAACAGCAATTTAACAATATGAGCTTGAAACACGGGACTGAGCTCTTCATAAAGGGTGTTGTTACGCACATTATATCGTTCGTCAGCTTTCTCAGAGAATATTTTTTCACCACGCCATATCCAACGTACGTTCACTCCGTGTCCCAATTCTTTGCAGGGCTTTACTTCATTGTCCCTAACAATGCCAACTGCTTTCACAATCAGAGCTCTTCCCGGTGGGTGCGCCTTGATATAGATAATATCGCCGGTCTGAACGCGCCGAAGTAAATTGTGAAGAGCTGGGGCGTCGGCTTTCTTCCAGCCGACACAGGCTACTCTCGAACGAAGGAAGTCCTTTGTAACATCTGTTTTATTGTTGTGAAATGCGCCTATTCCGAAAATTGCCATATGCTTCCTCTTTCTTAGGTTATTGTTCTAGACCGTTCTTGCCCGATCTACTGCTAAGAACTGTCTGCCCCTTGCTTTCCAAGGAGAACTCTGTAGTCTCCTTGAATCACTTATCGCCCACTTACGCTACTTAACGGGATTTGATGAGATGCGGGGTTGACGTCCTGGGTGTTTTTTGAAATAAAAACCGGAAGGGCAATATTCAGAGTCCTGCCTGGACTTATGCTCGACATGAGGGGCTGGACCATGTGGTACGTGTTTGCCGTGAAGTTTGACAGCCCCATTGCAATCTTTGCAGCGAAATTCAGTTACTCCGTCGGCTAGGGCGTCTTTAACTGGTCTCACTATCCATCGCGACTCCTTGATATCTCCATTTCTAAAAAGTCTTTTGACTTCGCACTCGTAAATCTCCTCATCGGAAGACATGTTGTAGCTCCAAATTAAATTCGCAGTCAAACTGCTGTTACTTTGTACAGATCCAGCCGCCAGTTTCACAAAGACGCCCTGCGAATGGTGAGCTAAGTTGATGATTTCGCGGCAAAAATAAATTTTGCAGACGCACGCTACCCACAGGCCTGTTTCCTAGGTTTGTTTCTAATGGCGCTGAAGCACCCTCTTCGCTAGGCTGAGACCAAGCTGTTGCGCGAATGTCGCGCGATCTCGGCGATCCTCTCAAACCCTTCTCGCCGGCGCAGGTCCTGGATCAAGAATCTCTGGCTCTGCGGCAAAGGTAGGCAGAAAGGCCCAGTGCCATCCCAGCGGTTTGATCAAGATATGCGCCCCCCACGGTACCCAGCCCGGCATCGAGAGGCGCGAAGGAAAGACGGCAATTCATGGCCGCGTCAGCATCACCCTCCAACCCTTGTCTTACCCCTCCCGCAAGGCGTTGAGCGGATCGATCTTTGCTGCCCTGCGCGCCGGAATGTAACACGCCAGCAGCGCTAGCGCTGCCAGCAGCAGCGGAGCGCCAACCAGGAATCGAGGATCATAGGTGCCAACGTTCAGCTCGTCAAAAATAACCTTGATCAGCGCGGAAAGCATTTTAGCCAGCCCGAATGCGCCCAGAAATCCCAGGACGGTTCCAACGCAGACCAGCGCCGCGCCTTCACGCAGCACCAGCCGCAGCACCTGCCCCTTGCGCGCGCCCAGCGCCATGCGGATGCCGATCTCCCTGCGGCGTTGAGCAACAGAATAGGCCGTGACGCCGGCCAGTCCGATAGCGGCCAGCACCAGGCCAAACAATCCAATGCCGCCATAGATACTCACGGCAAAACGCTCAGAGGAGCGGACCAGCTCCAGATAATCTGCCAGCGTGCGGACATCAAAGAGGTCCAGGTTGGGATCAATAGCGGCGATCTGGCGACGAATGCCGGTCAACGTATCTGGACCGGCATCTGACCGCACCATAATAGTGATGCCGTCGGCGGGCGGCCGCTCAAAATTGCGTTCCGTTAATGGCAAATAAATGATGGGCAGGCTGATGCCCACGCCATTCTTTAAGTCGTTCACCACGCCCACTACTTCATAGGACTGCTTGTCATCCCTGACATGCTGCCCGAGCGCATTGCCATTTCCGAAAAATTTGTGGGCGGCTTTCTCATTCAGAACAACGGGCAAAGTCTTTGATCCATCTGCCTGATCGCGTTGATCCAGCTCCACGAATTCCCGGCCTGCCAGCAGCGGCTCACTCAAAGCGGAAAAATAGCCCGCACCAACAGTTTCTTTAATCGCGGATATTTGCACCCGCGAGGCCCCGCCGGAGTCTTCCGCAATGAACGGGACGGCTTCATCTCCATCTTGAATAGAAAAAGGCGATTGTGCTGACAGGACGACGGTACGCACCCCGCCAGAGTTCTTGAGCTCTTCAGGGAGCTTGTCAAACAGCGCTCGAGCTTTTTCCGGCGTGTAGCCGTTACGCACCGGATCAATAGACAGCAGATACATAGTCCTGGCATCGAACTTGGTTTGAACGTCGCTGGTCTTTTTGATTCCCAGCACCAGGAAACCAGTGATCAGCAGCAGCATCAGGGAGCCGGTAATCTGGGCGACCATCAATAGGTTGCGCAGCCCTAAGCGCCGGTACCCGGGCAACTGAAGCGCTGAGCCTTCTTTGAGTGCCGGTGTTACGTCGGCCTTGGTGGACCGCAAGGCGGGTGCCAGACTGAAGCCTATGCCGCAAACAATGGACAACCCGAACACCAAAATGGCCGCGTGCCAATCCGGAGTGAAATCGCTTTCAATCGGTATTGTGGTGGGCGGGAGAAAGCGGGCGTTCAATCTTGTTTGGGCATATGCCAGCACGAATCCCGCTATGCCGCCGAGCAATGACAGCAAAATGCCCTCAGTCAACATCTGCCGGATAAGACGAAACCGGCTGGCCCCAATGGCCAGGCGGATTGCCAGCTCCTTGCGGCGGTTGGCGCCGCGCGCCAATAGCATGTTTGCCAGATTCATGCACGCAATCGTCATGATGAGCCCCATCAGCACGGCAAAGAGTCCGGACAGCACGGGCTTCAACTCCCGGGGAAGCGGCACCATGGTACCCGCCGAAAACAACTTCAGGCGCTTGCCCTTGTCGATGCGTTTTTGGATGAATGGATCCTGGTCGTCGAGCCGGCGAGTGATTGAATCGAGTGCGGCCTCTGCGGAATCAATCGTGACGCCCGGCTCCATGCACATGATGGCCAGGAACTGGCGGGCATTGCGTTGATGCACCACGTCATTCCCGAGTTCCGGAGCCAACGCGGCCGGTCCTGTGATGGGAACGAAAACCTCGGCAGGATTCATGGATAACGCGCCATTGAAGTTCTTTGGCGTAATTCCCACGATCGTTGCAGGCTGTCCATTGAGGCGAAGCGTCTCTCCAACAGCTTCAGGAGAGGAATTGAGCCGATTGCGCCAGAAACGATCGCTGATTACCACTACCGGCGCGTTGCCCGATTTTTCAAGCTCGGGGCTGAACACACGTCCCCGTTGTGCAGGAACACCGAGCACAGAAAAATAATCGGGGGAGACAAGCTGGCCAAAAATGCGTTGCGGCTTCTCATTCACATCACCCTGGAAGTTCACATTGAACGGTACTCCAGTCTGAAGCGCGGCCACTCCGGCGAACAAGTCCTTTTGTCCCCGGTATTGCTCCACGTAGTAATACGAGAGCACCTTCTCGGGCATCACCAGGCGTTTTGCATTTGCCGCAGACGGCAGCTCGCGGGAGATCAATTGCCATTTTGAGTTGTAGATCATGGTCGTCAGGCCCATTCCCAGCCCCATGGAAATAATGCCGACCAGCGCAAATCCCGGCGACTTGACTAGAGCTCGCCATGCATACCGCATATCGCCGCGCATTTCCGTCAAGTATTCAAGCGGCACGCGGATCGCAATGTCCGCAATAAGAGGGACCAGGCCTGCAACGCCATGCCTCTTGGCAATATCGGCCACTACGTCCTCGCCAAGCTGGATTACCTCTGTGCCATAAGCCAATTTGAATTCGTGCGGGAACGCGTGAGCCAGCCAACGGTAAATGCGCATTGCGATATTCATTTCGATCACCTCACCATCGCGATCTTCATTCGGTCACCAAACCTTGCTTCACTTGAATTGCGCGAACCAGCTCCTTCAGGCGTTCACATTCCGCGTCGAGCACAGTATGGCCCAGTGCCGTCAGCCGGTAATAGCGGCGGCGCGCATCGTCCAGTTCCGGAGCGGGCCTTTCGTCTGACTCCTCAATCAGGTCCGCCTCAATCAGCCGCTTGAGGGATCCATACAGCGTGGCCGGCCACAAGCGAACTTTCCCCGTGGTACGCTGCAGGACTTCCTGCATGATTCCGTAACCGTGCTGCTCTCCACCGGCAAGCGTGAGCATGATGTGGAACCACTGAGTCTTAAGTGGAAGAAACTTGTGGAAGTCAACATTAGTCATAAACAATATATATACTACACAATATATATATGGGTGGATAGTAAAAAATGAGCGGAGGCGGGTGCTGAAGCCGTTCGCAGTTGCCCCAGACCTGCAAGATCGGACCTGCGATTGGGCCATGTTGCGCGTTCCTTGTCCTCCCTTTACCATTTCGCAGATGAATCGACGCGACTTTCTGGCTACTGTGCCTCTGGCTCTTGCGGCATCCACCCTGCCCGCTTCTGAAATGTTCACCCCGTTCCCTGCTGCCCAAAGATCTTCGCCGTCAGCGCTGCAGAATCAAAGGCCCAGCGCCGCCGCCCACGATCTCGACTTCGCCACGGCATTGCAAGCGGCGGAAGCAATTCGCACAAAAAAAGTCTCGTCGGTCGAACTCACGGATCGCATGTTTGCCAGAATTGATCATTACAATCCGCAGCTGAACGTCTTTGCTTACCAGTTGCGTGAAGATGCGCTGGCGCAGGCAAGAAGAGCCGATGCAGATCTGGCACAAGGTAAGGCGCCCGGCGTCTTTCATGGCGTTCCCATCACGGTAAAAGAAAGCTTTGCTGTTGCGGGACATCCATGCACGTGGGGCTTTCCGCCGCTGCGCGATTCCAAAGCGCCACAAAATTCTGACGTTGTAAATCATTTGCTCTCTGATGCCGGGGCCGTGCTGCTGGGCGCTACGAACGTGCCTGTCGCCCTGGGCGATTGGCAAAGCTACAACCCAATTTACGGACAGACCAACAATCCATGGGATGTAAAAAGAAGTCCTGGCGGATCGTCTGGCGGAAGCGCTGCCGGTCTTGCCGCAGGCTTGGGATACCTTAGCGTGGGCAGCGATATTGGAGGATCAATCCGGGTGCCCGCACATTTCTGCGGCATCTTTGGACATAAGCCAACGCTGGATCTGGTGAGCCTGCAAGGGCACCTTCCTGGCGGAAACGGTTTGCCTGATTTTTCCACGCTTCTGGCTGTGGGCGGACCACTGGCCCGCAACGCTCAAGATCTGCTGGCTGCACTCAAAGTTATAGGTGGCCCTGCCGGTTGGGACGCCAAGGCATGGAAATGGCAAGTGCCCGAGCCTCGCGCGCAGAGCTTGAAAGATTTTCGCGTAGGTTATGTGATTGACGATCCCATTGCTCCACCCACGCCGGAAGTAAAAGCCTTGCTGGAAAATGCGGTTGAGAAGCTTGGCCGCGCCGGAGCAAAAATGAAGCAGGGCTGGCCCGAGGGCCTGAAGCCCGCGGAACTTTTGGCCAATTACAAATTCATGCTGGAAGCTTTCCTATATAGCACCGCGCCTCCTGAAGAACAGGAGCGCCTAAGAAAAACGGCTGGTGACATGGTTGCCGATAAGAACTCCGGCGCCACGAGCTCATTTGCCGACTGGCAAAAGCAAAACTTCCGTCGATTGGCATACCGCGCGCAGTGGCAGGCGTACTTCAATCAAATAGATGTCTTTCTCTCTCCGGTAGCTTTTACCGCGGCGTTTCCGCATGACCACAGTGAGCCGCAGGAACAGCGCACTATCGCCACCTCAGCCGGCCCTCGTCACTACATGGATATGCTCAACTGGATCGCTCCAGCAACCCTTACCGGATGTCCGGCAACTGTGGCTCCGGTGGGTCGCACGCCACAGGGACTTCCTGTGGGAATCCAAATCATGGGACCCTACTGGGAAGATGCAACTCCGATTACGTTTGGCGATCTGCTGGCGAAAGAGGTGGGCGGTTTCGTTCCGCCACCTGGGTATCTCGAGTAAGAAGTGTCGCATACTGCGGAACCGGTATAGAATCGTGACGTTCTCCAGAACTATTTCAGACACAGACCTTTATCAATCGTCATTTTTGGAGGCCTCACATGGGAGCCAATGCGTTCAGCGCACCCGGACTCAGGTTTGAGCTGGTAGAAACAGCGGCAGAAACCGTTGTGCATTGCCATGGCAAAATCACCGCGGACTCCGCCGAGTTCTTTCAAAGTGAGATCCGCGACCGCGTGATTCCTACCTCTCGTGGCAAGGGCGTTGACGTTACTCACCGCATCGTGCTGGACCTGTCGGGGGTCACCTTCATCGACAGTACCGGCCTGGGCGCTCTGCTTTCCGTTTGGACCGCCGCACAAAGACGCGCCGTTGATATGGAAATTACCAACCTCAGCCCGCGCGTGGAAAAGCTTGTGAACCTGACGAAGCTTGACCAGGTCTTCAATAAGATGAAGGGCTTGTTCGGCTCCAAATAGTACGACTCATTAAGACAATTAAACCATCGATAGTGCGGTTGCGCTGCGAACCACAAGAATCCCGCTCCCAGGATAGCGCGTCTCTTCCGCGATGATTCTCCTTGCCATTGCTAGTGTGGTGTCTCTGAAATAACTTGACAATGCATCAGACTTACAAAATCATTGTGGACCGCAGCCGCCCTTGGCTGCGAAACAGTCTTTGGGCAAGCAAGGACTGGCAGACCCTTTGTAAAGTCATTTGAGAGACACCACACAGCTGCCAATTGCGCTTCAATGCATTGCAACGTATCCGTGCTTGACGCCGGCGGAATCAAAAAAGTCGCCGACCACGATCCCCACCGCATTGATACCGTTCCCGTCAGTCGATGTAGCGCCGGGAAAATCAAGCTGAGTGAAGACGCCTTGGCGGTCGAAGAAGCCGTGGAAGTTGCCATCCGCGTCCGTGAAGCTGCCCACCAGAAATCCTTGGGCGTTGATGCCGAACGCCGCTGAAAAGCCCACAGTGCCTGGAGGATCAAACTGGCGAAAGATGCCGCGCAGCAGCGTGAAGGCATGCGTCAGGCCGGTCGCATCAGTAAACAGCCCAACAATATCATCACGGTTGTTGATGGCGACCGGAACTGTATCGTGGCCGCCGGGGAAATCAAATGTGGTAAACGTCTCGCCGCGCTTCACAAAAGCGTGCGTCTTCCCGGCAGCGTCAGTGAATGAGCCCACCAGCGTTCCCAGATCATTAATACCTTCACCGTTCGTAGAGGTGCTGCCGGGGACGTCAAACTGCGTGAGTTGGTTTGCTGGACCTACCAGACCATGCTGCACTCCGGCTGCATCAAAAAATGAGCCGGTAATCACGCTGGAGTTGTTGATGTTGACGGTGCGCGTGCCGCTGGCGCCGGGAAAATCAATTTGCGTGAACGCGCCGTTCTGAAAAAGCCAGCCATGCTGCCGCCCAGCCGCGTCAAAAAAGAAACCAATGATCTGTCCCTGAGAATTGATGAGGTCAGCTTCCGTGGAGACGCTTCCTGGAGGATCGACTTGCGTGAAGGTAAAGGTAGTTTGTGCAAGGGCGGAAACGCTGCCGAATGCCAGCGCAACAGCATAAATGATTGAATAAATTTTGCCTGCTTTCATGGTCGTGCTCTCCTTGCAACCGCTATCGTAGCGGCCTGCGGAGCGCGAGGGAATGAAAAGAGTGTAAATTAGGAAATTCTAAATGCCAGAATGGGACGTGTCGCATGCACCGCCCCACGAGAAATCATTTGTGCTGATCGGCCTTGCGGTCTTCAAGAATACGATCCATGGCAGACAAGGCTGAGATAGCGTCGGACGCATAAGCATCAGCGCCAAAACTCTTCCATAAGTCCGGTCCCAGAGTAGCCGCGTATCCGCCGGTCACAATGGCCGTTTCCGGCAGTGTTTCCTTTAGCTTTGCAATCAGCATGCGCGTGCTCTGAAGGGAAATCAGCGTCGTCATCGAAATGGCGATGATTTCCGGCTGCAACTGTCGCGCAAGCTCAATGGCGGAAGCGGTGGGCGTATTCGCTCCTACGAAGTATGTGTCCCATCCATCCAGTTGGCACAGGCTGCAGACCGTCTCCAGGCCCACGCAATGATGCTCCCCTTCACCGCAGATGCCGATGATCCGCGCGTCTCGCCGGGTCCGCGGCGGGACCATGCGTGAGAGCCTGTGCAGGATCTGCTGGGCGGTCGCGGTGGCATAATGCTCCACCGCCACGCTGATGGAATTTACCTGCCACAACCTTCCTATTTCGCGTTGCGCGGGCTGCAGTACGTGCACGTAAAGATCGAAAATGGAGCCGGCATCAGTGGCCATTGATTCCATCAGTTCCATCGCCCCTGCTGAATCCAGAGCCAGTATCCGTTCAATGTATTGGGAGAGCAGCGGTTTCAAACGTTCGCTTGCTACAACCGGAGCGGGTTCGTCCGGGTACTGCGGCAGACGCTCCAGCGCGACATCCAGATAGCCGACGATTACGTCGGCAGCGGCTTCAGGGGCTGACGCGAGCAGTGCAGCTTTCCAGTGCTCCAGGTTATCTTCCAGGTGGGAAGCGGCAATCCCGCGCTTCCCCAGCACTACCTTCACCCATCCGCAATAGTCTGAAAAAATCTGGGGATTTCCTGCCTGGATGGAGGCCGCGAGATAGTGCAAATGGAAGCGGTTGTCTTCCACACAACGCAGCCGCGCTTTCGGACTCGTGTTCCCGGGCGCTCCTGGGATGGCGCATTGGCGCTCAACTACCTGCATCACCAGCATGTCTCCCTGCAGGTTAAGGAAGTCGAGCGCCGCCGACATGTCGCGATAGTCTGACATGCTAGGAACAGATATGTTCGAAGACCCGGACCTGCGTGCTGGCCGGGTCCAACTTCAGCCCGCGGGGAATGCCATGGTGAGATTCATGGTGCGCCGGACTCTTATGCCACTGCTCGTAGCTGGAAAAATCTGACCAATAGGTCAAAAGCCAAATCTCATCCGGTTGATCATGTGGGCTGACCACATCGAGCCGTATGAAACCCCTGGCGGACTCGACCTGGTGAGGACGATCGAGGAACGCTTGCTTCACCTGGGGCGTCATTCCGTTCGCAACTTTAAATTTGCTGAGAACGAGAACCATTGCTAGGACCTACTCACTCGTAAAGTAATCCACTGCCACCGGACTTTCAAACAGCGAGTAATCGCGCGTCACGATGGTGATACCGGTTTCAGTCACGATGTAGTTCTTTGCGTCCTGCTCTGGATCAAAGCCGATCACCGTTCCTTCAGGCAAATGCACGTCGCGGTCAATAATCCGCGGCGAATCTTGCAGTGCCGGCCGATATTGACGTGGGAAAAGATAATGCTGGATTCAACCTCGGTATAAGAGTTCACGCGCACATCCGGCGAGAGCACGCAATTTCGCACGTAGCCGCCTGAAAGAATGCTGCCGGGACACACAATGGAATCAATGGCCATGCCGGTGCGCCCAGGCTCGCCAAAGACGAACTTGGCCGGCGGATACTGCCGCTGATGCGTGCGGATAGGCCAGTGCTTGTCATACAAATTGAAGACCGGCGAGACCGAGACCAGGTCCATGTTGGCTTCATAATAAGCTTCAATGGTGCCCACGTCGCGCCAATACTGCGCTTCTTTCATGTTCTCGTCGATAAAGTTGAAGGAAAAGATTTTGTACTGGTCGAGAATGCGGGGCAGGATATCGTGCCCGAAGTCGTGCGACGAGTTAGGATCCTCCGCGTCTTTCAGCAGCACGGGCAAAAGCACGTCGGTATTGAAAATGTAAACGCCCATCGAACCGGAAACCATCTCCGGGTTATATGGCGAGCGCAGCTTGGTTTCCTTGGGCTTCTCTTCAAAGCCGGTGATGCGTCCGCCGCGGTCGATATCCACGATGCCAAAGTGATGGCATTCACTTGGATCGATGAGGATCGTGGCCAGAGTCACGTCCGCTCCGGTGGAGCAGTGATGGTCCAGCATCAGCTGATAATTCATCTTGTAAATGTGGTCCCCGGAGAGGATCAGCACGTGCTTTGACTGCTCAGAGCCAATGGAATAAATGTTCTGGTAGACGGCGTCAGCGGTGCCAAGGTACCAGCTATCGCTCACGCGCTTCATCGGCGGCAGCACTTCAATGAACTCGCCCAGTTCGCGCGCCACCACTGAGCCCCAGCCTTCACGGATGTGCCGGTTCAATGAGAGCGCTTTGTATTGGGTAAGGATGTAGACCTTGCGCAGGTCTGAATTAATGCAGTTGGAAAGAGTGATATCGATGATGCGATAGTTGCCGCCGAAAGTTACTGCCGGTTTGGCGCGGTCGCGCGTAAGTGGATAGAGGCGTTCTCCGGCGCCGCCGGCGAGTAATACTCCAAGTGTATCCTTCATAGTTTTTCGCGGACCATCTTTTGCGGGACAGCAGGGGAACTCTGGGACACCAAACTCTGGGACACCGAAATTTTATGCTAGCAGAAAAAAGAAAAACCGGCGCAGCACTCGCCTTGCGCCGGAGCATTCCGTCCAAATTTTTTGCTACGCAGCGTCGTCTGTGGCAATGCGTAGAGACTTCAGAAAGCGCACATCGTGGGCATTGATGCTGAATTCAGGTTCAACATGCTTCTTGCGCGAGCTTACCAGTTGCGGAGCGGCGGCTTCCTCCTCATGCTTGTTGAAGCCAATAGTAGCTTCCAGCACCAGAAACACGTCAAATCCTTCGTCTTTTATTCTGGCAATCACGTTTGCGATCTGGTCCGATTCAGAGAGAGACACGTTAATCGCCTCTCCCAGATCTTTCATCAGCTGTTTTAATCGTGGATTCACGAAAACTCCTCTAACACTGCTAAGTTAGATGCCCGGCGGGTTACCTGCGTTTTATTGTTTACACTCCAAGCGGCCAGTTTTCGCGCTACAATGTCCAAAATGGCACAAATTTCCGCGGTAAAAAATGCTTTGCAAAGCGTTGTAAAGAAAGACCGCCTGCTCAACGCGGCCTTTGCCGGCGGGAAATCGTTTGTCGTTTCTGTAAGCCGCACGTTTTACGCTTTTTGGCTCCAGACGACCGGTTTGATGTTCGTGCTTTTCACGGTTCTCGGGGCATCATCCCTGGTGCGCCAGTACCATAAAGATCATTTCGCCGACCATCAACGCGCCACCATTGAGACCATCTTCACTCTGGTCTGCTTTTACTTCACTGTCCACTCCTTTATTAAAGCCAGCCGAACTCTCAAACGGAAATAGCTTCAG
Source organism: Terriglobia bacterium (assembly GCA_963831465.1). Taxonomy (GTDB): domain Bacteria; phylum Acidobacteriota; class Terriglobia; order Terriglobales; family Acidobacteriaceae; genus Angelobacter. The sequence continues at coordinate 49,044 of CAWHQH010000033.1, forward strand.
TTGGACTTGATTTAGCTTCCTTGGTTTTTGCTCAAAACCGGCCAATCTAGGCTTGTTTTGCCGTCATTGAGGGCCAACTTTCGCGTTTGGCGTAAATTGGCGCACCATATAAGTCAGGCCAGCTGCCCCGTTGTTCTTCTGGCCTTATGTGGGAAAGGTGAAAGGCTCTTGCCCCTTTGGGCGGAGTATCATAATCAGCAGACAGCCTGAAGATGCCCCAGGACACCAAAGTCGAACGCGAAGCCGAGCAGCTCAAAGACATTGCACCTCACCCTCTATATACGCCTGCCGATCTCGAGGGCTGGGACTATGACAAGGACGCAGGCTATCCCGGCGAGTTCCCGTTCACTCGGGGCGTGCAGGCCACCATGTATCGCGGCCGGCTATGGACGATGCGGCAGTATGCCGGCATGGGTGACGCGGAAGAATCCAACAAACGCTACAAATATCTTCTCTCTAACGGGACTACAGGGCTTTCTGTAGCGTTTGATCTGCCTACGCAGATCGGCATGGACTCAGACCATTCCATGGCGCTTGGTGAAGTGGGCAAAGTGGGCGTGGCCATTGATTCCATTGAGGATATGGAGCGGCTTTTCGCGGGCATCAACCTGGAAAAGATTTCGACATCTATGACCATTAATGCCAGTGCGGCAATTCTGCTGGCACTTTATATTGCCGTGGCCCGGCGCAATGGGTTGGATACGCGCAAGCTCAGCGGCACCGTGCAAAATGACATCCTCAAGGAATACATTGCGCGCGGGACATATATATATCCGCCGCGCCAGGCGTTGCGGATCATCACGGACATGTTTGCTTATGCCAATGAGCACGTGCCGGAGTGGAACCCCATTTCGATTTCCGGCTACCACATGCGTGAAGCGGGCTGCACCGCTGTGCAGGAAGTGGCATTCACGCTGGCCAATGCCATTGCTTATGTTGACGCGGCGTTGCACGCGGGACTGGACGTGGACAAATTTGCGCCGCGCCTGTCTTTCTTCTTTAACGCGCACAATAATTTTCTTGAAGAGGTAGCCAAGTTCCGCGCTGCCCGACGGATGTGGGCGCGCATTATGAAAGACCATTTCCACGCCAGGAATCCCAGGTCGCTGATACTGCGCTTTCACACCCAGACCGCCGGATCGACGCTCACGGCGCAGCAGCCGGAAAACAATATTGTCCGCACCGCATTACAGGCGATGGCGGCCGTGCTGGGCGGGACACAGTCACTGCATACCAATGGCTTTGACGAAGCTCTGGGACTGCCGACGGAAGAAGCCGCGCGCATCGCGCTGCGCACGCAGCAGATCGTGGGACATGAAACCGGCGTGGCTAATACCATCGACCCCCTCGCAGGGTCCTACTACATTGAGTCACTGACCAATGAAATTGAGCAACGCGCGCAATTGTATCTCGATAAGATTGAAGCTCTCGGCGGAACGCTGCGAGCGATTGAGCAGGGTTACATCCAGCAAGAAATCCAGAATGCTGCTTACGATTTTCAGCAGGGTGTCGATCGGCTGGAAAACGTCGTGGTGGGCGTAAACCGTTTCCAGACAGAAGGCGAGAGATCCGTGCCGGTGCTGCGCATTGACGAAGCTCTTGAAGGCCGCCAGGTGGAGCGCGTTCGCGCCCTGCGCCAGCGTCGCGATAAAGCAAAGTGGGAAGCCGCTATCCGCGCCGTGGAAGACGCTGCTCGCCGCGACCAAAACCTGATGCCGCACATCATTCATGCCGTTGAGAGTTACTGCACCGTCGGCGAAATCTCTGACGCGCTGCGTAAGGTTTTCGGTGAGTATCAGGAAACCGTGGTGATCTAACCGGAAGAGAGACATCTTACCGGGATTCCAGGTCACCTCTTTCGCGCAAGCCGGAGTTTCTGCCTCAAGACCTATACTCGCCTACTTGCCGCATAAAGCATCTTTCTGCCGTGGAATTGCTTCGTAATAGCTACATAACGAAATCCAGGAACACAGAGGAGTGGGGCATGAAAGCTTTTTTAACGGGACTCGGGTTGGGATCTGCAATTGGGATCTGGCTGGCGCGGAAGCCGGCAGCGAAACACGCAAGAAACTGATGACACGAGGCGCTGACCTGGCTCAGCGCTTAGGAAACAAGGGTGAGGCAAAGCTGGCTGATGATGGTGAGGCCCAGCAGGAACAAACGAAAGAGGCTGCACCGAACGCTCAGATGCAATCCGGCAATAATCAAGCAGGCATTAATCAAGCAACCGATCAAGGAAGCAATAATCAGGAGACACAGTCTACCCAGGACCCGGTAGCTGAGGTACTGAATAGCGCGAGCAAGACCAAACTCAGGAGTGTACCGGGAATTGGCGATGCAACGGCGCGGCGCATCATTGAGAGTCGCCCGTTTGAGAGCGAAGCGGAAGTAGTGGAAAGCAAAGTAATGCCTGAAAAGGTCCTGAAGACGTTGAAAGATAAACTGGTGGACGTCGACGAAGAAGTTGCTTAGATCCGAGTTAAGACCCTATCCTTCGCGCAAAGCGAAGGATAGGGGAGACACGGCACTCTTCATTTCTCATTCAAGATTCTTTCCAACCTGCTCATGTTGTGTTATCGGACATATAACTTTGAGCGAGTTTACAAACCTGCGTATTATCAGACGAACGTGCAATTTTTGTCTATTGACAACATCTTCTTTTCTATGCGATATTGAAGCTGAATCCGACGGGAGCGGCGCCGGCGGATAAGCGGCTGGGCAACAAAAGCCTGGTTGATGGGGAAACCCGAAACGGCCTGCACCCTGTGGTCTGTGGCCTACCGTTTGGGTCCCAGTTACCGCGGCCTCCGATGACCTAAAGTGTGTCCTTAAAGAGATGCATTCTTGCGCAACACATCGTCATCGGATAGGTCGCGGGAGTGTGCGAAAAAGCGGCCGTTAGCAAACTTGCTTTCCCTCGTTAGCTCTTAGCCTAGTGTTCTCAGCTGGACACTCATCAACAAACCAACTCTGAAATTCAAGCTTGATATTCGAAAGTGCCCACCCTAGGGCTCACTCTCCCACATCAAGCAAAGCGTTGCACGCTCTGCAGCCTGCAGAGGTGGGCTAACCTCTTGACGGACCAGGCCGACTGTATTCAGAGCGAGACGACTAAGATTTTTCGACCTGCGCACCAAAAACTTTTGTAAAACCAAAATTCTGCAACCTCGGCCACCTTTACGGGTGGCTTTTTTATTGGAACGAAGCTTCAAGCAGAAAAACTTCAAGCGCGAAAGATCTTTAAGGAGAAGACCATGACGAAAGAAGAAGTAATCGCAGCGGTCCAGGAATGTGCAACCAAACTTGGATACGTTCCCAGCGTGGCAGAGTTTCGCAAAGCGACGGGAATAGGGAAAGGCCACATCCGAAAGCATTTTGGCACGTTTGGGCAACTGCTGGAGGCGAGCGGACTGGAAGCGCGCGGATCGGGATACATGGTGGAGATGAAAACTCTTTTTGCCGACTGGGCAGGAGTCGTCCGGCACATGAAGAAGTGCCCCTCGCTAGCGGACTATGAACTGCACAGCAAATACAGCCCGAGGCCGCTGGTGCGCCGATTTGGTTACTGGGTGAACGTGCCGGCGGGGATGCTGGAGTACGCGAAAAAGGAAGGCTTGGAAGGGGAATGGGAAGACGTGCTTGAGATCCTGGCGGCGGAGGTGAAAGCGGAAAGGAAAGAGGCACAGACGTCGGAACCAAGGAAAGCGACGCGGAGAGCGCAGGTGAACCATGATCGTCCGATTTACGGGCAGCCAATGTTTGCGCCGTTCAGCTTCGCGCCGACGAATGAGCAAGGCGTGATATTTGTCTTTGGCGGCGTGGCGCATGAACTAGGGCTTACCGTTACCCGGCTTCAAACGCAGTTTCCGGACATAGAGGCGATGCGCGAGGTAGGGCCAAACAAGTGCCAGCCGGTCTATCTGGAAGCGGAATATGAGAGCAAAAATTTTCTGCTGCACATGCATCCGCTGGATGGGTGCGACGGAATCGTGTGCTGGATCAATAACTGGCCGGAGTGTCCGTTGGAGGTGATTGAGCTGAAGAGCGTGGTGGAAGAGATACGGAGGAATCGGTGATCGCGCGTGATCGGGAGATCGGGTGATCGGAAAGGCAACACCTACCACGGAGGCACGGAGACACGGAGAAAGAATATTCGCCGCAGATAGCGCAGATCAGGAAATCTTCCACCGCGGAGACCGGGGCACCACGGTATGGTGAGTGTCAGGAAAAAAAAGAGAAGAAGGTTGGCGGAGGGATGATGGGAGCCCGGCATGGACCCGCAGTTAGCCCGTACGCGAACGAGGGCAAGTGCTGGGTAAGCAAAAGAAACTGCCGTAATGCATAGTGCCACCCCATTTCGAGCGCGTGGTTATCTGCTCACAGCTTCTGCGTCGGAGGCTTCTCCCGCGCACCCTCGTCCGCCCGCAACGCACGGATCAACTTTTCCACCTGTTCATCAAATTACGTATCCACGCTGTCCGTAAAATCCGCAGCCAGACGCCGCCGCACCTGGGCCTGATACCCGCTCTTCCACTCGTCGCTGAACATATATCCGTCCAGATTCAATGGTACCAGCACCTGCACTTTGGCCCCCCGATCTTTCATTAACTGCTGCTCTTTTTCAAACGCAGTCCCGATCTCATTGTCCACCCACCAGCTCTTGAGCGAGTTCCCCGAGCAACACAGCAGCATCTTGTCCCACAGGCGAATGCCCCGGTCAACCTCGCTAGAAATATTGTCGCCCGGCAAAAGCTGGTGCTCATCCAGCCAGCAGCGAACACCCTGCGCTTGCAAGCGTCATGTAGCCTTCGCGCAAATGCCTTGTCTGAGTGGCTGTAGCTGATAAAAAAGGAATAAAATTCAACCGGCGACATCGCACTCACTAGTGCTTTCATGTTGTTGATAAACGGCTCCGGAACTCCTGTGCCGCGCAGAAAAACTTCCGGAATGTCTCCACTCGAACGATAAATCGTATCAATTCCAATGCTAGGAGGGTCCCAAATGAATTACTTTAGCCAATCCTCGTGCGTCACTTAGATCTATATTCCCTAGCATTGTGGATGTGACTCCTGCATTCAGAAAAATCTGTTCCCGTCACCGATGTTTCCCTCAGGTTTGCTTCGCCGAGTTCAGCCCCTCTCAAATTCGCATAGCTAAGGTTGACATCATAAAAAGTGACAGCAATCATGTTGGCTGCCGTTAAATTGGATTTGTATAAATTTGTATAATCTAATTCCGCCCCTCCTAAACGTGCTTTGCTCAAATCTGCCCCACTCAAGTTAACCGATGTAAGATGCGCTTCAACAAGGTTCGTGCCTTGCAGATTTGCGTTTGAGAGATTCGCCTTACTTAGATTGCACGCAGATAAATCGGTATTGCTTAGATCTATAGGAGTGTGAGGATGTTTTTCTCTCCACGCATTCCATCGCTCTATTCCTTGCTCTTTCAACAATTCCAACAATTGATCATCAGCCATATCTCTGAATTCCTCATGTCACATTCCGACAATGTGCGAATTGTAATTGAACAGAGTGGATAAGGTTGGGGCTAGGACTATGACACTCTTGCTTACCATGTCGCTGTTGGAAGGCCCGGCACTGAGATTCCTGCCCCTAGTTTGGCCAATCGCAGCAGGACCATTAACAAAAGGATGCTTTAACAAAAAACCAGAGCGACAAGAGCCTGTACCAGCAAAACCTGCAATCCCAAGGCGAATAATCCCTGAACCATTCGGCCAATTGCTATTCGATATCGCCAACACCGATCCTTCACCAGCCCCCTTAAAGGCCAACCTGCTAAGACGACCGCCCCGAAAAACCCACATCTTTGTGATATTGGGCAAGAGCACTTCGAGCGCTTCCCCTTAGTGCTCCCGGAAAGGGGGTTACTCTTCCCGTAAGTGCATGAACCTTAGAGGGTAAAGTGGCCCGATCACAATTTCGTCACCCCGGCAACACAATCGGGCTACTCAAGTTCTTCCCTCTACCAGCGGCTGTCCCCCCCGGCCTCTTTGAGACATGGTGCGCTTGAGACAAATTCATCCAGGACCTGCTACTAATGTCGCAAAGGCTAGGCGATCTTCTGGTCAAAGAGAAGATCATCACGCACGATCAACTCGATAAGGCGCTAAAAACGCAGCGTGAGTCCGGCCCAAATTCACGCCTGGGTTCCACGCTGGTCCACCTGGGATTTGTAAGCGACGAGGAAGTCACCAATTTCCTTTCGCGGCAGTACGGCGTTCCCGCCATTAACCTGCAATATT